>DDQW01000045.1:492-8879 GCA_002342805.1 Clostridiales bacterium UBA2432
GTCATTTGGTAAACATAATAAGAATGTAAAAAATGAATATTTTAAAAATTTTATCCCTTGTAAATACTGGCTTTGTCACCTTTTGACACCAGAAAACCCATAGTTGACACCAATTTTGACACCACGGCGATTTTTCATCCCTTAGGTTGCCTGAAAAAGATAAACACAATTGTCGTCTTTTTCTTTTTGGATGAATTTCTTAAATTGTCCATCCACCATCGATTCAGAAACCTCCATCGTGCCTTCTAATACTTTTTCTAATTTGACCATTTCTTCCTGAGAATGTTCAAATAATACATGGGTATATAAATCCATGGTCATTTGCAAGGATGCATGGCCTAGATATTTTTGGACTGTTTTGGGCTTAATCCCAGCCTCAAAACATCGAGTTGTAAAGGAATGTCTAAAGCAGTGGGGTGAGAAGTGGTCCATCCATTCAAGTTCATCACGGAGTGTATTAATCTCCTCAATAACTCTTTTGACGGCTTCCCCAAAGGTCTGAGAATTGATTGGCGTTCCAAATCTCGTCGTGAAAAGAAGGTTTTCAAAGCCTTTTATAGGTTTGGCTGTTCGCCTTCCCATTATGACATTTCTTTGCATCATCTGCTTCTTTAATGCAAGTGCACATTGTTGGTTCATAGGGACCTTACGTTTACTTGATTTGGTCTTTGGTGGATCAAAGTGAAATACCTTTTTCTCATCCTCCTCAAACTTTTGATAAATCAAGGTTTTATTGACATCAATAATCATCGCATCAAAATCAATATCTTCTAGGGTCAGTCCACAAAGCTCACCCGGTCGTAAACCGGTTGAGATGGCTACTGTAAATAAATTATCATAAAAGGATCCTTTGCTACACTCAAAAAAGCTTGCCTGATCTTCCGGCGTTAATACTTTAGGTTCACTTTTTTCCTTTGTTTCCATTTTAATACCTTTTGCCGGATTCTTAGAAACAATTTCATTAATCATGGCCTTGTCAAACATATCCAACATGAGAATTCTGATCTTATTACGCGTTTCATACTGGTATCCTTTTGAATCCAGATAATTCATGATTTCCAAAATTTTCAATTGTGTTATATTAACCATTTTCTTGTTGCCTAGGGTGGGAGAGATATGTTTCTCATAAATAGTAACGTAATGCTGTTTAGTATTGGCACAAATGGTTTGATTTTTATAGTTTTTCATCCATTTTTCAAACCACTCATCTAAGGTCATATGATCATCTGCATGATTTAATTTATTCAAGTCCTCATATATAGCTGCATTTAAAAGAACCTTTAACTCTTTTAAATTTCTGCTTTGCACCTCAGGTCTTCGTCCAAATCTATTTGTAAATCGTCCAATATATCGCCCATCTTTTCTTTGGCTAATCCCAGTCCCTAGTTCTTTTCCATTTAAATCTTTACCCATTATTAGCTCCTTTCATACAGGAACCTAAAATGGATTGTATGCTCATTGCTCTTTTATTATAAACCATTTTAGGTTCAACATTCAATATTTTGTTAATTCCCGGAATTTATATCCAGCCATTTATCCAGCTTTCTTTTATTCGCATACAGTCTATTTCCAATCCGAATAACATATGTACACCTAGGGTCTTTTAACAATTCTCTCGCTTTCGTTTTACCTATCCCTAAATAGGCACAATACTCATCTAAATTCAATAACACTTTGTCTACTTGATCGTTCTTCATATTTCCCCTTTCTTTATTCAAAATAAGAAGCTTCTTTTTTTTCCTTCAGAAACACTTGAATTTCTTTAACGTTCTCTGCTCTTCTACATTTCGGTAAGACATGTAGAACATCTTGATAATACCGACCATTATCGCTTGCTCGAACATCTAATATGGAAATAACGCCGGTGTCGCTTTCACTTCGGATTAATCTTCCTACACCTTGACGAAGTTTAATTAACATTTTAGGAACAAGAACTTCATCTAGATATTCCTTCATGTCCGGAAAAAGGTCTCTTTCATAATCACTGATTGGATCCGGTATGGGAAAGGGTAACTTAACAATAATTAAGTGCGATAAGCGATCTCCCGGAATATTTACACCTTCCCACATGCTTCCGGTTGCAAATAAAACGGCGTTTTGGCTTTCCTTAAAGCGATTAAGTATTTTCGTTTTACCACGACTCATCTCAAGAAGTTCATAATCTTGAAGCTCTTCTCTTACTTTTTGATATACAAGCCGTAGGGGTTTATAAGATGTAAATAAAACCAAGGCGTGGCCATTGGACGCTTTGATTAATCGCATAACTTCTTGACTTACTTCTTGAATATAGGTCGGATTATCCATGTTGGGATAGGCTATCTGTCCATTTATGTACAACAAACAGTTTTTTTGAAAATCAAAAGGAGATGTTTTTGTAAGCTCTTGTATTTTCCAATCACTTAAGCCTTCCATCCCTAATTGGCGTTTTGTATAGGTGAAATCCATATCAAGGGCTAGGGTTCCGGAGGTTAAAATCATTGGATGATTGCCTTGCCACAAATCATAGCCCAAGACTTTACTCAAGTTTTTGGGTACGGATGCAAGTGTACGTTGTCCTTTTGATCTAGGGTTTTCCATCCAATATATATTATCTTGAACGAGGAGTACTCTTAAATGCTTTAAGGCCTCTGAAAACTCATAGGAGATTTGGCGATTGGAAGGACCTATTTTCTTTTGTATGGTTTGTAAGTTGCTTATTAACTTATTAATCATGGCCTTTATAATAGGTGACATGATCACAGGAAACTTTTCTGTTTCATCGCTATATGCCTCGTTAGGGATTGATTCTTTAAGTGCATCAAAGAGCATCTGATTGGTCGAAATTGTCTCCTTGACCATGTTACTTTTTTGAACCATTCCTTTCATTAAGCGATGAATAGTGTTTTCAATAAGTATCGTTCCGTATATTTGACTAGCTGAATCTGATAACTTATGTGCTTCATCAACAATGGTCAACTGATAATCCGGCAAGAGCCCCCGCTGATTTAGACGACGTTTACGAAGATCGGCTAAATAGTAATTATGATTACAAATTTGAAAATGGTAATGACTTTTGCGAGCCTGTTTCATAAAGCGTTGATATGTACATGTCTTAAACTGAGTACACGTCATGCATTCACTTCCATGAACACAGATCTTACGCTTGTCATAGCCACTAATCTCATTCACATCGCCTAAATCAATGCGTCCATTGTCCAACAGTTTTTTTAAAGCTTGATACTCACTTGGTCGTTTGCGTTTTGAATCTAGCGAATTAAAGTATTGCTTTAAACGTTTTTCACACAGATAATTTTCTTTTCCTTTTCGTAATACACAGGTGATTGGTGATACAATAATGCCATTTTCCATGAGCATGTTTGATATTTTGGGTATATAATCATAGATAATCGACCTTTGTAGTTCAATACTTGACGTGGTGATTACCATGGGTTTTTGAACATGAAATCGTCCTTTCTGAGAAAAGATTCGGTGAACAAGAGCCGCAACAAGATAGGCATATGTTTTACCTAGTCCAACAGCTATGTCACTCAATGCAATTTTTCCATCACGAATACTCCCATACATATGTTTCGATAAATCCACTTGTTCTTGGCGAATAGTAAAACCATACTTTGGAAAAATTTCTCGAAAGATACAATCAATCATCTCCATTCCGTTTGCTGCCTGCTTCATATTATAAAAGGGTAAGGCTTTAATTGTCTCCATGACCCGCTTAGAATCGTCCTCACCAAGTTTATGACGTCTATAGAACAAATATTTTTGTTGGCCAGTTACATAATTAACTACACGGTATGTGTAATTCTTACCGGTAAAATTTTGAATGAGTATACAGTCTTTGATGACAAACACTGCCGTTGAATCTTCTTTAACCCATTTTTCTCGAATAATTTTATTTAATATCGAATGCATATTTTCTCCTTCTTTAGTTCTTTTTAATGCACTCAACAGCACATATCTATCATGAAGTGATAAACTGCATCACACATGTGTACTGTTAAGTGCTAGATTTTAGTAAAATACTTTAGGCGATTAGTGGTACTTAATCTCATAGAATCAACCCATGCCATCGGCTTCCAGGCAAAGGTGTATTCTCCTGATCATCTTGCCAGGCTGCCATCCATAGGATACTTAGGACTTGACAGAAGTATCGTTCAAATTTTCCCTTGTGGGTCTTGGCGAATTATCCATACCAACAGATAATGTAAAGCCGAATGTTATCGCTCCGGTCATGCCATCCTGGCGCATTCGCTTATGTCGCTTCCCTCTCGGTCACAAGGTAACGTACCTAAAATATTGCATATAAGTAAAACTCTTAAAAGGCTTTACTATTTGTCAAAGTACTCGGGATAAAACCCCCTTCACTTATTAAGGTAATTTTCATAGGGGGGCTGCCGAACTTTTTGTATAAGTTTTTTAATTATTTTTTCCTTCCATGATTTTTCGCATCTGTATCAAGGCAGAATATTTTTGTGATTGTATGGTTGTTCTAGCCATTCCTGTCTCTTTAGATAGTTCAACTTCACTTTTTCCATCAAGAAATAATTCTTGTAAAACCCAACGATGTTTTTCTGAAAGTTGTTCCAAGCCTTCAAGCATTTGCTCAACAAGTACATTAGTCACTGCTAATTCATCTATCTGGGTTTGCTTGTCTCTTAAGACTTCTTCAATGGGATAATCTGCCGCCTGTAATCCTTCAAAAGATAATTCTTTTTTTTGAGATCGTTTCTCTACGTATTGCTCATGCCACTCCATCTTGTAAAAAGTATTGTGGATCTCTTTGGTCGTTTCATAGGGTTTCCCATCAACGGGTATAAAGTACTTTGTTTTTCCTGTTTTTTGATCATATTCTCTGCTCATATAAACCTCCTGATTTGAATGTGTAAGTTACTCTTTTCAAACCAGAAAATTTATGGGCCTCTTATTAGTGCACTAAATCCAGTTGTCATACCGGCTCCTCCTAAAACGGCAACAAAAAAAGGCCCCACGCTAATGCGTGCGACCTTCTTTAATCCTCCTCCGAATTATTCAGAGTCCTATTTAATTTTATTGCCATAAATTTGGGCATAAAAATAGCCCTTGATAATCATCACAGCGAATCATTATCAAGGGCTAAGTGTTTATTAATCCCATCATAGCAAGTATAACAGGTATAAAATCTCGTGTCAGTGTCATATCCGTCTCAATCTTGTCTCATTTTCGTCCCATTTGGATGTCATTCTCATTTAACTTCATTAACGACTTGCTTCTTCAAATAAAAATCCCCATAAAATAACGCCGAACATTTTTATTGCTTTACTTTTCTCTCGATACATGGTCGATCTAGAAATATTATAATGTTCTGCTAACTTTTCAACGGACTTTAATCGCCGTTGGATGTATATACAATCTAATATTTCAAAGTATTTTTCGCCTTCATCCGGATAAGCTTTTAACTGTTTCATAGATAGATCGATAAAGTCTAAAATACTTTTGCTTTCTTCAATACTTTGTAACCTTGAGTTCAAACGTTTCTGATTGATTCTCGGTTCAATATCCACCATAGAATTAATCAAATCGGTCAGCTTCTTATCGGTACTTTCTCGGCATTCTTGGTCCATTTCTTCTAAAGATACTTTAATCCGCCACAATACCTTACTATATAACTCTAAAAGCGCTTTTGTATTATGATATACGTGCTCATCAGCCTGACTACAAAGGTCATAGCTAGCTGTAACTTCTCTTAACATGCTATTAATCATTTGTATTTAACCCACCTTACCTTTTTAATTCATTGTCAATTCATAAGTTCCTCAATTCTAAGTGATTATTTCTCGTTTAGGACAGCACCCATACGCGTTTGAACATCACCAGTACACATGTTAGCATCACCTTTGAAAAAAATCGAATTCACATAAAAGCATCACCAATTCGCACAAAAGCATCACTTGCGATAGAATAAATATGAGATTAAAATCTCAACATTCTATCGAAAGGAGGCCAACCATATGGCCAAGAAAATCAAAGTAAAATTAATCTTGGAACTACGTGCAGCTAACATGTCACAACGCGAAATCAGCAGAAGCAGAAAAATCTCATCACATTCAGTCAGCGATGTTTGTAAAATAGCGACTGAGAAAAACATCAAGTACAACGACATCAAGGACAAATCAGATGAAGAAGTATATCAACTCTTCTTCCCCAACAAGTTTGTCACAGATACCTTATACAAAAAGCCTGATTATAATTACATTCATAGTGAACTCAAGAAAACCGGTGTTACTTTAAAGCTCTTATGGAGTGAATACAAGGACAGTTGTGTTGCTGATGGTGAATTATCCTTTGGTTACACAAAGTTCTGTGAAGGATACTCAGAACACGTCATAGCCAATAGTTTAACCAACCATCTACGGCACAAACCAGGTATGGTATGTGAGGTTGATTGGAGCGGTCCGACTATGAAAATTGTTGATGCTACCACTGGTGAACTTATTACTGTATATCTTTTTGTTGCAACGCTGCCCTATAGCCAGTATTCATATGTTGAGCCTTGTCTCGATATGAAGCAGAATACATGGATCAAATGTAACGTAAAGATGTTTGAATTCTTTGGTGGCTCTACAGTTCGCATTACTTGTGATAACCTGCGTACGGGCGTTGTAAGTCATCCTCGTGAAGGAGAGATTATACTAAACGAACAATACGAAGCTTTTGGTAATCATTATTACACTGCTATTATACCTGCAGGCGTTCGAAAACCGAAGCAGAAGGCATCTGTAGAAGGCACTGTAGGTAAAATCGCTACAGCTATTATTGCCAAGTTAAGAAATAAAACCTTTTACAATATCGATGAGGTAAAGGTGGCTCTAGCTAATAAACTTGATGAATTCAACAGCGCTCCCTTTCAAAAACGTGAAGGAAGTCGAAAATCGATATTCAATGAAGTTGAAAGACTTCGATTACGTGAATTACCAATGACATCTTATGAAGTTTCTGAATGGATTTATAATCATAAAGTTAACCTCGATTGCCATGTTGCTTTCAAAACCAACCGATACTCAGCACCATATCGTTATGTTGGTAAAAAAGTTGATATAAAAGCTAGTGAGTCCATCATCGAGATTTATTATAAGCAGGAACGAATTGCCAGTCATAAGCGAATTCCTGATTATAAGAAATATCAATGGGCTACTAAAGATGAACATATGCCTGATCAGTTCCATCATGTAGAATGGGATGATACTAGAATTAAAAACTGGGCTAGTTCTATAGGTCCAAATACGTTGGATGTTATCGAAAGGATCTTCGATAGTGTCCGTGTAAAGGAGCAAGCATACAACTCATGTCTGTCTGTTCTTCGATTAAGTAAAGACTACACCAACGGTCGCCTCGAAGTTGCCTGCGAAATAGCATTAGAGAAACTACGATCACCACGTTATAGAAATTTAAAGCCCATTCTTTCTTCCAATCAGGATAAAGTATATCTTGAAAAGAAAGAATACTTTAAAGAAGATAAAACGCATCTGAACAAACAACAAGGTTATGTTCGAGGGGCGGAATATTATCGACGTGGAGGTGATCAACAATGACAATGCTAGATGATGAAACTCGTAGAAAACTAAGAGAATTAAACCTAGAAGACTTCATTGATGCGATCGATGCTCAGTCAAAAGATATATCCTACTCAACAATGACCTTTGAAGAACGTTTAAAAATGGCAGTTGACCACTTATATCAATCGAAGAATAACAAAAAGGTAAAGCGACTTATTCGAATGTCAAAGTTCAGAATTCCAAATGCTGCAGTAACGAGTATTTATTATCCTGACAGAGGACTAGATAAGGAAAAGCTCTTATCACTAGCAACTTGCCAGTTCATTGATACGAATTCAAGTATTGTATTCCAAGGATTTACTGGTTCAGGTAAAACTTATCTAGCCTGTGCCATGGGCAAACAAGCTTGTATCAGCGGTATCAGAACACGATATATTCGTGTCCCGGATTTATTAATCCTCAGAGATGAAGCAACGTTGAAAGAGCAAGGAATCACCAAGCTTCTTAAAAAGTTTGCAGGCTACAAGCTACTCATCTTAGACGAATGGCTCATGGATGACTTGTCGGTAGAAGAACAACATTTTCTCTATGAATTAATAGAGCGTAGATACGACTGTTCCTCAACCATCTTTTGTACCCAATATCAACAAGTCGATTGGCACGAAAGACTTGGTGGTGATGTCCATGCTGATGCCATGATGGATCGAATTGTACACAATAATGTATGGGTTGATGCAGGTCAAAAGAACATGAGAAAGTTCTTTGGACAACAACAAATGGAGAGACAATAAACACATTCGCGCACTGCTAATGGCAGTGCGCATCCAATCAACAAGCGTTGCTCTAACAGGATACTAA
>DDQW01000080.1:0-13026 GCA_002342805.1 Clostridiales bacterium UBA2432
GGATGAATAATTCAGGTTTATTATTATATCAATATTATCCATTGGCAATAATTTATGAGCTACAATTGCATTATCAACTTCAAAATGCCAAATGAATTTCACCCATTTTTGGAGTTCGCCTATTGACACCGGATATCTCTGAATCTTAAACAAGCAAATCCCTCTTTTCTTTCAAACTATAATTTTAGATTACTTACTCAGGAATGTTCTTCCATATATTTAATAAATTCCGGTGTCATCGACCAGTATTTTATGCCCCAATTTTCAAAATTCCATTCGTCCATATATGCATTACATTCATAGTCAATATAAAACACCTCATCATTCTGAACAACGAAATTCGTAGGAAAGTAGTCTATATTAATATTTGCTGTATAAAGCAATGAACACATATCATGAACTTGATTCATGTATTCCGCCTTCATTTTATTTTGACAAATCAAATCATATATCGTTTCTCCATCTATGTATTCCTTTAATATTCGTTCATGTTTAAGGTCCACATCATGCATTTTGGGTAGCTTAATTCCTATTTCAGCTAATTGCTGATAATCTTTTATTTCAGACTCTATTTTGTTTCCAAAGTTATAATAATCACACTTTTCATGATGTATCTGTTTCAAAACATAGTGTTGGTTTTTATCAACGGCTAAATAAGAATAACCACCTTTTCCTTTTCCTAATAGTTTGACTACCTTATATTTTTTTTCATTTACTGTCGCAATTTTTATGATCATTTTATTTCTCCTTACTGACTCCAAGCTTGATTAAAATATGAATCCCATGCAACTTAAGGCAAACATCATTAAAATTAAAACCATTTCATATCTTTGCAAAATCATCCTTTGAACCTGCTCTGTGTATAACTCATATTCTTTGCCAAACATAGGAAGTAGCTGTTTTTTTTCTTCTAACCAAGCATTTGTGTATTGAAAAATAATAACTAATAATGAAAGTATAATTCCTATAGATGATCGAACTGAAAATAATATACTAACTTGTAAAACAATAAATATCCTGTACATAGGGTGTCTGACTTTTCCATAACAGCCATAAGTTAACAAAGAATCCGGTTTATTACTTTGTTGATTAAAAACACTATGATTTTGTCGAGTTATTAATGTCAATTTTATTGCACCATAGGAAAATAATATCCATCCAACAAAAAAATACAAGAAATCAATGCTAGCAAACGGAATTTTTCCAATATAAAACACTTCCGCTGAATGCCTCCATAACTTTATTTCCGGAATATATAAAAGAACATATTTTAACGCGATATATAAAGAAACAAACCCTACACTTCCCCAAACAAATGCTAAAACACTTTGAAACCAAGGCCCCATCCTCATATGACTGTATTTTTTATCAAAGTTCATTTTTTTTTCAAATTCAAACATTTTCATCTTTACCTCCATATATTGTTCACTACAGTCTAGCAAAACTTATTAAAACAATAGCCTAAAACGGTTTTTATGGTAATCGATTATTCCATCCTGCTTCATTCTAGATTTATGAATTACAAGATGCTTTGATAATAATATAAAGTCGACTACTAATATTAGCAATCGACTCTATATTATTCATATTTTCAATTTTTGTCATCACCCTAAAGTATAATACTTCGGGGTAATTTAACCGAGTTTCTTTTTTTGTCCCTAATTGGACATCACTTGATACACAACTTTAAAATCCTCAAAGACGACTGGCATATCTTGCGTGAATGTATAACCCAATTCTTTGCCATCATCGATGTAGAAACGTCTATGCCCCTCCTGCCATGATTCCAATGTGTCGTCCTCTCCCTCTCGTTTACAGATTTCAAATGTAATCTCTTCAAAGGGAAGAATCGTTATGGCTGTGGTTTCTATCACACACTTTGGAGTCCCTTCCCAATCGGTGACAATGCTTAAGTCACCTACTTCAGGGATGCGTTCCCCAGTAACTTCATAATGACGCAAGCTGCTCGCAGTAGCCTTTTTTTGTCCCATCAGGACCAGGCGTAACAACTCATTGGCCCCTTTTTCCGTCAGTTCAAAATGAAATGCCTCCAGGTATTTTGTATTCTTTGGTCTACCTGTCTGTTCTAAAAACACTCTCCAGAATTGATCTATTGTTTCCTGAGCGTGATGCTTATTCTCCATTTTTTAGCCTCCTCACGACTGGGTATTCATCATGTTTTAATCACTATTTTACCACAAACTAATCCTATAATTAACCTTTAAAATATACTTAAAATATAGAGATGCGTTGTCGGATGGTGTACAATGTGAAAATTTATAGAAAGTTCTTGTTATATTTTTCTTAACAAATTTATACTTTCATTGATTTTTTCTCCATCGAACACTTTTATTATTAAATTTTTACTCGTTATATATTTTCTCAATTTTGTAAATCCACTATCTTGAAATAGGAGCCCTTCATTTAACCCTAAATGTTGATCTCCATTTTTATTATTACTATGTATATAAACGGTTTCAATATATTGTTCTACCATACTATACCAATCATATAAATCTATTTCAGAATATGCTAATGCATGCCCTAAGTCTAAGGCTAAACCAAAGTTATCACAACTTACGTTTTCTCTTAAATCAAGTAACATCTTGGGATTCCGTTCGAACGTATTACAAATCGATATCCTAATTTTATTCTTTTCTTCACATATCTCTTTCCAAAACAAAGTAGAATTTTCAATCCATCCTTTATCATAAAAACCTACTTGAATTTCGGGCAGATACGTTGATAGAAATATGACCTCTGAAGCACTGTATCTTTCTGCAAAGGATATTGATTGTAATACCCTCATTTTTACAATCTTCCTAATATCTGGTTCTTCTACTGCTGGATTCAAATCAATATACGCACCATCAACAATGATATCACCAGCAAAGTCTAAATCTACCTTCTTATTACAATTATTGTATAAATATCTAGGATATAGTGGATTCTCTAAATTTAATATATCTACTTTTTCCTTTAATTCATTAGTAGCATCATGTATATTGACGCCTATACCTATCTTCATAATCATCCTCCTAAAAAATCAAACCTTAAATTTAGAAATACTTTCTTGCATATCTTCTGCTAGTTTTGATAATTCTTCACTGGCTTCAGATATTTGTACAATGGATGCTGTTTGCTCTTCAACAGAAGCAGAAGCTTCTTCTGTGCTCGCCGCATTTTCTTCTGATATCGCAGATAAATTTTCAATAACATTTATGATTTCAGTTTTCTTATCTAACATTCTTGCAGTAGATTCATTAAGTTCTTGAGCAACATTTTTCACTTGTTCGATTGCTTCGGAAATTCCTTCGAACTTATTTTGTGTATTACCTAGACTCAGCATTTGTGCTTCCACTATTTTACCAGCTTTATTCATTGTAGTTACACCTTTTTCTGTCATTTTACTTAAGTTGGCAATAGTGTTTGATATTTCGCCGGCGAACTGATTGGTTTCTTCAGCTAACTTCCTGATTTCTTCAGCGACCACAGCAAAGCCTTTTCCCGCTTCACCCGCGCGTGCAGCTTCGATGGATGCGTTTAATGCTAGTAAATTTGTTTGCTCGGCGATACCTTTAATCATGTCACTGGCGGATTCAATTTTATCCGCATTTTCATTTGTATTCATGATAATGTCTTGAACTTCTTTTGCTGCATGATTATTTTCAGATGTTTTTTCTTCCAGATCTTTTAATACGACAAAGCCTTCTTCTTTTAATCGATTGACTTCTATTGCAGAAGCATTCAATATTTTGACAAGTTCAATCTCCGAAGCAATAATCTCACCCAAGACATTAATTTGGAGAGCGCCATCGGTGGTCTCTCTTGCTTGGTCTGTTGCACCACTGGCAATTTCTTCGATCGTTTTGGCGACTTCTTCTGAGGATAAAGAAACTTGCCCACTCGTAGCCGTTAGTTCCTCTGATGACGATGAAACCTGCTGTGATGCATGGGATACATTTTTAATGATTTCAATAAAATTATTCTGCATTCTTGCCAGTGCATTTGTAATGGTTCCAATTTCATCTTTTCTTTTCATGTATTTAATGGCTTCACTATTCTCATCAAAACTTAGATCATACTTTGATAATTTTTCAATAATCTTTGAAAGCAATATAATCGGTTTTGAAATCGATTTTCCAATAAAAAATGAAATAATAATTGCCATTAATATACTAATTCCACTAATCAATACTATTATTTCTTGAGTTTCTTCTAATTGAGAAAACATTTCATTAATTACCGGATGCGCTGACAGTATCCAGCCATTTGATAACCGGTAGTATACCCATAGTTTTTCTTCGCCATCAAATTTGTATTTGATTATATCCGTCTTCTTTTCATTATTTTGAATTTGATTAGCTATTTCTTCGAAGTCTCCATTCTCATAAGTCCTTAGGTTTTGAACTGATTCATCCGGATGATAGAGTATGTTAAAATTTTCATCCATTAACGTCATGTATCCTAACTCATAGATTTTAATAGCTGCAATTTCTTCTTTTAAGTCATCAAAATAGAATTCAGCTCCTACTGTTCCAATCTTTTCTCCATCTATTTCTAAGACCTCACTGTATGTAATGACGTCTTGGTCCCATTTTTCCCAATAATACGGCATTGTCCACCAACTACCAAGTGCTATTGCATTAGCATACCAGGGATCATTAATATATCCCGCCTCTCTTACATCATACTCAGTATTTCTAATATAATTTCCTTCATCATCAACATTAAACTCTAACGTATGTCCACCATCGATGTATTCGCTATCAAACACTACCCATCCACTCGGACTATTAAAATTTTTAGTCATCTTTAACATAGTATCTTGAATATCTGTTTCATACGCATCCATTAAATTTGGATCATTTTTTACATTTTCATAATCCATTGTCGTTAAAATCAAGGTCTTCAAATTCTGTGTAAGTAATTGTATATTTTTAAGGTCATCTTCAATTATTGCTGCTTCTGATTCCGTTAAAGCTAATATTTTTTCCTCCGAATTTTTTCTTAATGATATTTTGAAATTATTAAAAATAGCGAAACTCGATGCACTAATGACAATAATAACAAGTACTACAACGGCTAAAATAATTCTCATAGATATTTTTTTCATATGATTCACCCTCTCTTCTATAATATTTTTATCAAAATTTAATTCGATTGAACGACCTTATTGTATTTCAAATATCGTTTTCTTTTCATTTTCACTGAGTATTTTTTTTATATCCAGTAATATAACCATCCACTCTTGCATTTTAGCAACCCCTTCAATAAATTTATTGGAGTTAGTTTCTAGAATTTTAGGACTAGGCTCAATTAGATTTTGATTAATTGTTAGTATTTGAAACGCTTCATCAACAAGAAAACCTAATTGCTTATCCTCTAAGTTAATAATAATAATTTGACTTTCACTCTCATTTTTTTTAACCGGCATACAAAATTTTTTTCTTAAGTTGATGAGAGGAGTGACTACCCCCCTATAGTTCAAAATTCCTTCGATATAAGAAGGTGTATGGGGAATTTTATTACATTTTTCAAATTCACTAATTTCTTTCACATGCATAATATCTAAACCGTAGTACTCTTGTTCTAATTTAAAAACTACATATTGTTTTTCATTCATTTTCTTTATATTCACCTTTCATGTTTATGATTTATATTGAATAGACTTGATTTTTACCATTATTTTTAGCTTTATATAAATATTTGTCAGCTAACTTAAATAAGGCTTCTTTTGAACTACACGCTTTGCAACTTGCAAAGCCAATACTCACCGTGACATTGGTTCCTTTTATTTCATGAAAATTATGATCTTCAAGCTCTTGACGAATTTTCTCCAAAATTTCAAGGCACTGCTTTTTATTATTTTCAATAAAGATTATTGCAAATTCTTCTCCACCATAACGAGCAGCAAAGCCATGAGAATCGATGCTATCTAAAATTATATCAGCCATTCTCTTGATAACCACATCGCCCTTACTATGACCGTACACATCATTAATTTGTTTGAAATTGTCTAAGTCTAATAAAGCTAAATGTAACTCAAATGGTTGTTTTTGAAATTGAAGAAATAATTCTTCTAAATAGTTATGAAAGGTTTTATGATTGTAAAGATTTGTAGGCAAATCCATCTTTGACAGCTTTTCCATGAAAATATTCTTGTAAAAAAGATCTTGCTCATTTGAAATAGATACTTGTAAATCGTCATAGATATCTTTATATCGTCTGGTAAGTTCAAAACTCAAATAACCTGCACTTGAAAGAATAAAAACAAATGTTATACTTTCTGAAAAATCATATTTCATTGCAGAATGTAGACTGTTCAGCGCCAAAAAACAAAGGGTCGACATGACACAAGAAAAGATGATTTTTTTATAACCGATCATAAAAACTGCAATAAAAACAGGCACATAAAAAAGCGGTAACACAACATAATTCACACTCATATGCACAATATTTAAGACCACTATTATAGCAATACTACTTAGAATAATGATGTAATCATTCATCCGATAATTATATTGATTTAAAAATTCTAGGATTAACATAATTATGATTTCAAAACCTAAAGGTACACCTATGCGATAAAACAAATAATCTTGCAATGTTAAATCCGTAAAAAGATAGTTGATTATTGGCAGAATAAAAGAAACAAAAACACCCACCCAGAGGAAGTTTAACAGTTTTCTGTTCCAGTATGTTGGTTTATGATACATCTGTACACCACCTTTAGGCTATTATTAAATAGTTTCTTCTAGTTCTTCTATTGTTCTTGCAGGTACCGGCTTTCCATAATAATATCCTTGCAAATAATCGCAATGCATATGTTTCAGCAAATTTGCTTGTTCTGAATCTTCAACGCCCTCTGCAATCACTTTCAAATCAAAGCTATGGGATAGATCGATAATTGATTTTACTAAAAATTGATCTTTTTCATTTTTTTCGATAAGATCAATAAAGCATTTATCTAATTTCACCTTCATAATTGGAAGGTCTTTTAAATAGTTTAATGATGAATATCCTGTTCCGAAATCATCTAAAGAAATCTTGAACCCTCTATCTCCGAGTTCTTCAAGTATTCTACACGAGCGTTCTATATCTTTTAGCATGGATGTCTCTGTCATTTCAAGTTCAATGTTGTTTGAACATACTTCATATTTTATAAGCATTTCATCTAAAAACTTTACTAAATTACTTTCAATCAACCCACGTGAGGATAAGTTGATTGACACCCAAAAAGACATCTCTCTTTTTGCGCCCCATATTTTCATCTGCTTGAAAACTTCTTCAATAATCCATTTTTCCAACATAAACATAAGGCCTGTTTCTTCTGCAATGGGGATGAATGTCTCCGGAGATATAAACCCTTTATCTGACTGTTTCCAACGTATTAGCGCTTCGAATCCGGATAAATGTCCTGTGTTTGCTTCTACTATAGGTTGATAATACATTGCAAATTCTTTCTTTTTCATGCCTGTTTTTATCTGGTTAACTAATTCAACATAGTTAAACACTTTTAATTCCATATGTTCTTGATAAAACTCAAATCGATCTTTACCCTTCTTTTTTGCACAATATAGGGCTACGTCGGCATTTTTTAGCAAGTCATAAAATTTTTCTCCGTGCTTTTTATAAATTGACACACCAATACTGACAGAAACTCTTATATCATGATATTCGATAAAATTTGATACACGTATTTCTTGAGATAATTTTTCCACCTCATCACGTAACTCTAATAAATCTCCGGTATACTTATAAATGATGATAAACTCATCTGCACTCACCCGAGAAACTAGGTGATCCGGATATCTTTCAGTTAAAAATTCAGAGAATTTTTTAATGATTTTATTGCCTTCATTATATCCTAAGATACTATTTACATATCCAAAATTGTCAATATCCATAAAGAAGAAGGCCAAATCTGTTTTTGCATTGATTGATTGACTTCTTATAAGATTATTGAAATCTTTGAATAGTTTTTCTTTATTTGACAGTTTTGTTAACGAGTCATAATAAGCGACATTATATAATTTTTTTTCAATCATTAATTTTTCAGTAATGTCGGAGTGTGTCCCGATGAGTTTGATTATCTTTCCCTGAGTATTTTTTTTTACTTTTCCCTTGCTCAATACCCACCGATATTCTCCACACTTTGTTTGAATTCTATAAACATTTTCATACGCATCCACTTTTCCTTCTAGAACTTTATTCAAGTTTTCTAAAGCTTTATCGAGATCTTCCGGATGAACAATCTTTTTCCAATGATGAATTGTGAATTTATTATTCTTAAAATCTAGGTTGTAAGATTCGAGTGCATTTGTTGATATCCGATAACAATCACGAATTACATCCCAGTTCCAAAGCCCTTGCTTGGTATCTTCTAAAAAGGATTGATAGTCTTTACAAAGTTTTCTTAATTTTTCATTTTCTCTTTGCAATTTTTTTATTTGATTGTTTGCACTTTTTTCATCTATGCGCTTACTCAACTTCATATTCAACACCTATCTAACTTTAGATTTTAAATTGTTCAACCAGTTCCTTAAGTTCTTCCGCTACTGTAGTTAAGCTTTCACCCGAATAAGCTATTTCCTCGATTTTTGCTGCTTGTTCTTGCATTGATGCGGAAGCTTCCTCTGTTCCTGCAGCATTCTCTTCCGATATAGCTGACAGGTTTTGAATCAATGCAAGTATGTTCATCTTATGCTGCGTCATGACATCGCCTGATGCATTCAATTCAATACTTGCTTCTCGAACTTGTTCTGTGGCTCCGGCAATTTCATCGAACTTTGTTTCCGTCATTTTGACACTTTCGCTTTGCTCATGAACAATGGATTTAACTTCGTCCATAGTGGCTACCGCCAATTGCGATTCGCTTTTTAATTCATCAATAACGAGTTTGATCTCACCTGTAAAACGTGTTGAATCCTCAGCCAATTTTCTTATCTCGTCTGCTACAACAGCGAATCCCTTCCCTGCCTCACCAGCTCTTGCCGCCTCAATCGCTGCATTTAATGCTAACAAATTTGTCTGATCTGCAATGCTTTGAATCATTCCACTTGAATTTTCAATTTTATCTGCATGTTCATTATTATTTACCACAATATTAAACACTCGAGTTGCTGATTCATTTACTTGTTTTGTCTTTTTAATTAGCGCTTCTAATATTTTAAAGCCTTCTTCTTTTTGTCCATCAATTTTTTCTGTGGCTCTATTTAATCGTTTTAAACATTCAATATTTTGATCTAGCACGATTCCCATTTCTTCAACGCTTTGCGCTGTATTCTCAGTATCTTTTGCCTGATCGTTAGCCCCATTAGCGATTTCTTCGATTGTTCTTGCAACTTCTTCTGAGGAAATCGTCGCCTGTTGCGATGCTTTTGTTAATTCTTCTGAGGATTCTGTAACAAATATTGCTGCTTCAAAGGTTTTGCTAATAAAATCCACAACATTTTCTTGCATTGTCTTTAGAGAATGAATCATTCGTCCTATTTCATCTTTTCGTCCCAGATATTTCATTGCAGATGAATTTTTATCAAACGAAAAATCTAATGTTGCTTGTCGGTCTATAATTTCAGTCACAGAAATAATAGGTTTAGCTATAGAGCCACTAACAAAAAATGTCACCGCGCCTCCAAATATGACCGCTCCAACAATCAAACTGATTAATAGAAGTCGCATTGCATTAACTTCTTCTAGTATTTCATCTGCATTAACAGCAACCACTGTTATCCAGGGACTATCTTCCACAGGAGCAAAACCAACGATTCGATCTGACCCATCAAAGAAATAATCCCCACTGCCTTCTTCTCGCATTAAAATCTTTTTTTCTATTAATTGACCTAGTGCTTGAAGACTCTCATCTTCTTGGGCTTCTATTATAGGATTAAACTGATTCAAAACTAACTCTATATCTGGGTGACCTACCATCGTTCCTTGATTATTAAGAGCATAGCCATATCCTGTTTTTTCATAAACAATTTCACTCGTGATGTAACTTAGCCCAAGTCCATCTCGGATTCCACAAAAGACCCCTGTTTGTTTTCCGTTCATGTAAATAGGGGTTGCATAGATTATTACCGGCTCTCCTGTTAACTCGTTAAAAAGGACATCTGACGCATTTGCTTTGCCCTCTAGTGCTATTTTAAAATACTCTCTATGACTAATATCCACCTTTTCGCTTAATTGACTCAAGGTCTGCCCTATTCCATTCATATCAACAAGTAGGAAAGTCTGATAGCCAGATCTCTGAGCTTCTTTTTCTAAAAAATCAATTTTTTCTTTAAATGGTATTTTATGATCCTGAATAATAGTGTTTTGCGCTAAGCCTTCTACGTACATAAGTTCAGCATCTCGTCGGGCTCGAATGTACTTGGCTTCTGATACTGCTATTGTTTGCAACTCGTGATGCGCATCTTCTATCAAATTCTCACTGACTATACTCACTATAACCAGACCAAGTCCACCTGTTACGAGGAAGATAACGATTGTAAAAATCAAAATTAATCGTGTTTTTATATTTTTCATAGGTATCCTCATTTCTAATATTTAAATGTTGCTATATGTTGATTCATATCCTCTGCTAATTTGGCCAATCCTTCACTCGCACTTGCAATTTGTTCCATTGATGCTGTTTGTTCTTCAACAGAAGCTGACGTTTCTTCAGTCCCTGCAGCATTCTCTTCGGCTATAGAGGATAGATTTTCAACAATTCGAATAATGGTATTCTTTTTATCTTCCATTTCTTTTGATGACGTATCTAGGGTTATTAGCATTGTTTTCATACCTTCCACTGCCTTCGCAATTTGTTTGTACTTTTCATCTGTTGTATTTACACTTTGCGTTTGATCCGTAACTATTTTCCCGGCTTCCTGCATTTTTATAACACCTGTCTGTGTTTTTGAACTTAGTGCCTCAATAACTTTTATGATTTTCTCTGCAAAGGCATCCGATTGTTCAGCAAGTTGTCTTATTTCATTCGCTACCACAGCAAATCCTCTACCACTTTCTCCTGCCCTAGCCGCTTCAATTGCTGCATTCAATGCCAACAAATTAGTTTGATCCGCAATATTTTTTATCATTTGACTAGCACTCTGAATTTTTTTTGCTTCGTCATTTGTAGTCGTCACTATTTCTAAAATTTCTTCTACAATTTTATTGTTTTCTTTGCTCTTTTCTATAAGTTGATGAACCGCCTGCATACCCTCATCTTTACATTGTTCCACTTTTTCAGTAGACTGACTCAATTCAAAAATATGCTTTTTTTCTTTTAAAACAAGTTGACCCATGGTATTTATTTCTTGAACAACATTCTCCGTATCTTTCGCTTGTTCACTTGCTCCATTTGCTATTTCTTCGATTGTTTGTGCAATCTCACCCGTAGAAACGGAGGACTGATGGCTCGTCGCTGTAAGTTCTTGAGATGACGATGCAACTTGTTGTGAAGAAACCGAAATGTTCTGTATTAACTCTGTAAAATTCTGTTGCATCTTAAACAAGGCCTTAGTTATCATGCCTATTTCATCTTTCCTATTAAAATAGCCTTTTAATATCTGTTTTTCTTGATTTAATGCTAAATCATAGCAAGATAGTTTTTCGATAATTTTTGATAGTTCAATAATCGGCTTTGCGATTTTTTTCGAAGTCATAATGGAAATTAAAACAATTACCACAATTCCTAAAAGCAATATAAGCATATATTCAACCATTAATGTTTTTAATGGTTGAAACGCCAAATCTTTATCCATTACAATTCCAAACTTCCATTGCGTCGAAGGCACTTCACTATATACCATAATTTTTTTTATATTCTTATCTGTATATTCTTCAAATCCTTCTTCTACATCAACAATTTTCTCATACATCGTTGCAAATTTTTCACTATCTTTTAAGTTTGTATAAACTAATTCTTCATCCGGATGCGCTAACATTGTACCATCCTCAGCAAACAGAAAAGCATATCCATTATTTGCAAATTTTGTGTTTATAATTAATTCAGTTAATGTTTCTAAGTATATATCTGTTGAAACTGCTCCTCTAAAAGAGCCATCATTGCCATTTATGGGGGCTACGGCTGATACGGATATTTTTTCTGAATTTAGATCTAGATAAGCTTCTGTAAAAATAGGTTGATTATACTCTTTGACTTTTTGATACCAAGGTCTTTGTGTTGGATTATAATCGTCCGGTGGCAACCACCCACTCCCTGATATAAATGTTTTGTCCTCCATCGCCATATAATAATGAATCAGTCCTTCATCATATCCTGTAGCTTGAAGAAACGAATTATTTGTTGGATCATTCATTACTTTTTCTAGTATGTTTTCATCTTCAACGAGATTTGCCACTGTTGTTACTGCCATTAATTTTTTATCTAACCATTCGTCTATGTCTCGACTAATTCGTTCTGCTTCTCCTTTAAGATATGTATTTACGCTATTTTGCATAATCGTTTTAGCGTTAAAATATCCGACCAAAGAACTTGCTGTAAATATGACTAGAAATAAACTGATAAAAATTACTGATAATTTCGTTTTCATTTTCATTTTAATTGCCTCTTTTCTATAAACTGCAGATTTTATTACTGTTTAAAATGATGTATAATTCATTTTTAACGATTCCTATGCCTTCAACAAAGGCATTATCCATAGATTTCATGATTTTATTTGGTTCTTGAATGTCACTGTTATTAATATCAATAACCTGAGACGCTTCATCAACAAGAAAAGATAATAAACTTACATCTGCATTAATAACAAGAAGACGTTTAGACGCTTGTTCTTCTCTAATATTCAATCGTTTTTTCAAGTTTATGACCGGTATGACTTCGCCACGTATATTGGCTACACCTTCTATATAGTCCGGACTCTCGGGTATAGGTTGTATTTCCATAACTTCTGTTATTTCTCTTACAAAATCAATCTCCATACAACATTTAATTTTGTTTAACAAAAAAACGACATATCTTTTTTTTCCATTGTCCTTCATTAGTCTCTGTTCCTTTCGTTATAACATAAATTCGGT
>DDQW01000080.1:13045-263898 GCA_002342805.1 Clostridiales bacterium UBA2432
ACCGAATTTATGTTATAACGATATTCATTTAATGTCATCACCCTAATGGGTAATCCTTTGGGGTAATTTATGCTCGTTTAGAATAAAACGCATACAGAACAATCGAAGTTGCTACTAGCATCATCAAAAGTAGACTCACAGAACCTGAAACTTCTGTTAAAATCGTAATCAGACCATGAGAAAAATTAGCCATTGCATGAAACAAGACTACTGCGAACAAGCTTTTTCCTGTCCTACAATATAAAAAAGTAATCAAAACAGAGAGCATAATCGTATAAAGAAGATATCCGATTAAAGCCATCGAGATTCCATATGCAGCTGTAAGACTATACTGCGTCGAATTGGTAAGAAAGAATTTAGGCAAATGCCATATCATCCATATAATTCCTATAATTACACTTGCTTTGAATAGATTGTATTGTTCCAGTAATTTTGGAAGGACATAGCCTCGCCAACCTAGTTCTTCTCCTAAAGGCCCTTGGAAAACAATAAAATAGATGATCATCGGAATAAGTTGCCCTATATTAGAAGATAGAATCGGCCATAAAATAGAATTAAATTCTAAGTCCATGATGACAAAGCCAAGAAAATATGCTGAAACCAAAATAAATGGCATTAAAAGTAGTGAGAAAAGATACCAGCCAACTGAAAACTTTACCTTTATTAACTGCTTGAATAATTTGAGAACCCCTTCTCTAGAACTATTGAATGCTATAAAAACAATTCCCAGAATCGAAGGCATAAAATTACCAATTTTTATTAACACCTCTTCTTGCATTAATAAGTCAACGCCATATACTTTTAGTAATGCCGGCATCCAGAGTAACCATGATAGGATATAGGTTATTCCTACAAAAATCCCTATTTCAACAAACAATGAATCTTTTTTCATGGTTATCTCCTTTGCTCTTTTAAATATTTGATCCACGATTATAAATTTTTATCCACAACAAGTCCTTTTAAGTCCTCTGTCATTAATTGCATATCATCTATAATCTTTCCAATAGAGACTTGAACTTGATCTACATCTAAAACTGCATCCTGGATATTCCCTTGTATATTTTTGCGCTTGACAGATGCCGATTCTCCCAAATCTTCCAGCTCAATTTCTTCATCCTCTTCTTTAGCTTCTCTTGCTTTCTCAATCTTTTCTTGATTTTCTTTTTTCTCTTCTTCAATCTTTTCAATGCCATCGTTAATCAACATGCCTTTGATATTTTTTTCGGTTAATGCAATAATTTTATCAGCTGCTTCTTTTGCATCAACCATGGGATGTGTTTTTAATCGTTGTTGCTTAATCGAATCGACTGTTCTGTAACTATTCTCAATAGCTCTTTGAGTTTCGTTCAACTGTTTACTATAAAATTCTCTAGCTTCTTGATTTTCCATTGATGCTTTTTGAAAATCTGTCAGACCTTCCATATTCAAAGCCTCTAACTGCTTCAGTTCATCTTCGGAAAAGAAGGGTTTCATGTCCTCTTCATCAAATCCATATTTTTTATAAATACGCTGCTTATTAAGAAGCATTAAATCTTCATACTCTTTATCCCCAGGACGAATGCCACTTTCTTCTAGAAGTTTGGCCTGTCGTGCATCAACCTCCTTAATATTTGCCGTCAACTCAGAAGTTTGAGCTTTTAACTTTTCGATTTTATCCTTGTGGGAAAGAATATGGTTATCAATTTTTTGGTCTGCAGCAAAAATATCCTTAATGACTTGAAGTGCCTGATTGCGTCCAAACTCACGCCGTTCATCAATCAGTCCATTCTTCATCATTGTATTTCCGGCATAAAAAACCGAATCTTCTTGTTCTGCTTTTTTATTCACTCGATTGAATAAGCCTTCATTTGAGTGACCTGATGCATCAATTCTCATATCATTTTCCTCCAATTCTAATATCATTTCTAGTTATATTATACATTATTTCAGCATTTTTTAAATTTCAAACTTGCTTATTACTCCAAGTAATTCTTGAGATAACTTAGAAAGCTCTTCACTTGAGCTCGTAACCTCTAACATGGATGCCGTTTGTTCCTCTGCCGATGCTCTGATTTCTTGTGTAGACGCTGCTGATTGCTGTGCTACTGAGGAAATTTTCTCTATTGATGTTAATACATCTTCTTTTGCCTTTTTTATATAATTAACGTCTTCATATAAATTTCCAATTTCTTCAACCACTTTATCTGCTGATATTTTTATTTTATTAAATACATCTTTTGTTTGTTCAAAGTGATTATTTGATTGGTTTGCGAAAGCTTTTGCCTCATTCATTGTTTCATTCGTCGTGTTAATAATTTGGATGATTTCATTTACTGTATCATTTATTTCTTTAGTAGCATTCGACGATTGTTCAGCTAACTTTCTAACCTCCTCAGCTACAACTGAAAATCCTTTGCCATGTTCTCCTGCTCTTGCAGCTTCAATAGCCGCATTTAGTGCTAGTAAATTTGTTTGTTCAGCGATAGCATCTATTGTTTCAACGATATCCCCTATAGATTTTGATTTTTCGGACAAAGTTTCTATTCCTCGTCCAACAGTTGTTCTTATTTGAATATCTGTATTAAAACTATGGGTAAGATCTGACATGGATTCAATGCCTAATGCATTCTTATCATTCATATCCTCTGCCGAATCAACCGCAGATTTTATTTTATCCAACATATCTTCTATTACAGCAGATAAGTTATTTGTTATCTCTAAACTTGTATATGTCTCCATTGCTTGATGCGAGGCGCCCGATGCAATTTCTTGAATTGATATTGCTATTTCTTCACTTGATGAACCAACTATCTCTGATGATTTTGCCATTACTTGTGATGTATTTCCCAATGTCACAGTCGATTTCACAATATTTTCAACCAGGCTTCTGATATTGACAACCATTTCACTAAAACTATTACTTAAGAGTCCAATTTCATCTTTTCTATTGACCCCAATCGTCTGAACATTCAAATCAAATTTCGCAACAGAATGTGCTAGTTCAGCCAAGTGCACTATCGGCTTTGATATTTTATTTGATAACAATATACCCAATACTGATATTAATACAAAGATACTTAATGATAACAAAATAAGTCTCGTTTTAAATTTTTGGAATTCTATATATTCATCTTCTACATCATAATCAACACCAATAATTCCAACCACTTGGCCATTTTCATCTTTTATAGGATATGTTGACGAAATAAGTATTCCCCATTCTGAAACATCAATATCCTTTGCGATATGAGCGTCACCTCCAAATGCTTGAACAAGCCCTGGAAAAACTTCGTCTTCAACATCGCCAATATGAGAAATTTCGTCATCATCGAATTCCATCCCATCCACCACATAGATATACTTTCCATCCTCGACTTCACGCATAGTATATAGATATTTCGTACCCGTTAATTGTCTAATAGTATTCAGATTTTCTCGCATCTTATGATAAGCTTCACTGTCTTCGTCTTCAATAGTCTTCAGTTTAACATACTCCTCAACTTCAATCTTTTCCATTGCGATTTCAGCGATTTTAAGTGCTCTTTTCCCTACATTTTTTACTAGTAGGTCGTAACTTTGTTGATACATTACGTTTGAAAGTACACCTACAGATAAGATAATTATTAGCAAGAAGGACAAAGTGATTCGAACTCCCAGTCTATCTTTATAGCGTATGTTTCTGATTTTTTCACCTCGATTATTTTTCATTATACTGCTCCTTTATAACCATATAATGTATAGAATCATCTGAATATTTCATCGGCTACCCGAAAAAGTTTCTGTCAATATCTCTGTTCCAAAATATAGTTCTGAAATTGTAATATTATTATTTTCTCTCAGGCTTAACGACTCATACTCATAATCCCCTTTTTCCCCTCTTATAATGCGAATATCTGGTCTTAATGGAAATCCTTTTGGCACATAGTCCACAACTGCTATCTGGCCTGTGCTAAGTTTTACAAGTGAGCCTCTAGGATACGGGTTGACTTTTTTCACAAAAATATTAACAAGGTCCATCGCATAACGCCTCCCTGCGCCTGCCATAATATATTCTATGGCTTCTATGGCTGTTAACGCTCTCCTATATGGTCGGTCTGAAGTCATTGCATCATATACATCTGCAATACCCACAATCTGAGACAATAAATGAATCGAATCCGTATTAACTCTATTCGGATAGCCTGTACCATCTAAATATTCATGATGCTGAAGCGCAATGGCTTTAACGTATGCACTGAAGAATGTATGAACTTTTAAATATGCATGTCCTTTTTTTGGATGCATCAAAACAGCAATTTTTTCTTCGCGGGTTAATTCTCCTCTTTTATAAGTCACCGCAGGATCGAGCAAAGCCATTCCAATATCATGAAATATTGCACCAATGAAAAGCTGGCGTATCATTTCACTATTTAAACCGACTTCCCATCCAATAAGCACTGACAAAATCGCCGTATTAATAGCAGAGCTGAACAAGTAATTTTCCGCATTTTTTATATCCAGAGATTCCAACTGCGCGTCTTTTGTATTTTTCAATTCATCAAGTATATCGTCTGCCATTTTGTTTAGCGCATCCATGTATTCAAATATAGATTTTGGCATCCACTCACCTTGTGCGTCTCTATACCCAGCTGCATTAAAAATATCTTTAATTAGCATCATGCCTTGATGTCGTAAGTGTGGATCAATGAGATGTTGTATTTTATTGTCACAGTGCTCATCGTGAATATATACCGTAAATATGCTATTCGCGTTGATTTTTTCAATGATACGCGCAGTTAAGGTTGCCCCCTCTTTGAGAAGAATGCGTCCATCCAATGTATATAGGGTATCTGCTAATATTGCATTTGTGGGTATGTATTCAATTGGTACTATACGCATGTTTTCCTAATTCCCTTCTTTTTTCACACATTGTCTCAATATTTAAATTTTGAAATACTAAGATGCATTTCTTCTGCTAGTTTTGCAAGTTCTTCACTCGCATATGTGATTTGTTCCATTGCAGCCGTTTGTTCTTCCACCGATGCTGATGTTTCTTCGGTTCCTGCAGCATTTTCTTCGGATATGGATGATAAATTTTCAATGATGCTAATCATGTTATTTTTTTTGTTTTCCATCTCATCTGAAGATACATCTATCTCTTCGAGTATCTTTTTCATCTTATCAATCGCATCCGCAATTTGCATGAACTTCTCGTTGGTTATTTCAACATTTTGAGATTGCTCTTCAACGATTTTACCGGCTTCTTGCATGCGTTCAACACCTTTTTGTGTTTTGGCACTTAATTCTTTTATAACAAAAACAATTTGCTCTGCAAACGAATCTGATTGCTCTGCAAGTTGCCTTATTTCATCTGCTACCACAGAAAACCCTCTACCGCTTTCTCCAGCCCTTGCAGCTTCAATGGCTGCATTTAAAGCAAGAAGATTCGTTTGGTCAGCAATGCTCTTAATCATTTGACTTGCTTGTTGAATTTTTTCAGCTTCTTCATTGGTTGTTATAATAATTCCAGCAATTTCGGCCGCAATTGCATTATTTTCTTCTGATTTTTTCACTAACTGTTCTACAGCTTGTAGACCTTCATCTTTGGATTCTCTAACTTGCTTGGTAGAGTTATTTAAGCTTTTAATATAATGGCGCTCCTGATTAATAAGTCCACCCAATTCATTGACTTCTGTCGCCGCTCTTTCTGTATCTTTAGCTTGTTCACTAGCTCCATTTGCAATTTCTTCAATTGTTCTTGCTACTTCCTCTGCTGATGTAGATGACTGTTGACTAGTCAAGGAAACTTCTTGTGATGATGTAGCCACTTGTTGTGATATGAATGAAATGTTTTTAATCAGTTCAATGAAATTCTTTTGCATTTTAGCCGTCGCCTTTGTAATTGTACCAATTTCATCTTTTCTCTTTAAATACTTAATGGCTTCCGATGTTTCATCAAACTGTAAATCATAATTAGATAACCTTTCAATTATTTGAGATAGAACCATAATTGGATTGGATATTCTTCCTGCAATTCTATAGCTAATGATGCCTGCTAATAAAAATATAATCGCCGAAGCTATAAGCATCATCTTTAACATGTAGTTAACATTATTGGTATATCCTTGGGTTTCGGTAAATCCAATAATATAATAGTCCCTATACTTTTCAAAAGATAATCGCTTTTCGTGATCTCCTATCATGTAGGTGAAACCACCATTTTCTTTTCCCATAATTTGATCTGCAAATTCATATGACTCAATATTTTTTCCTATAAATTCTGTATCTGTATGACTAATAAAGTTACCGTCCAAATCTAATATCGCCACACTGACATTCGCATCACTAGTTGCTTTTGCAATTCCACTTACATGAATCTTTTCAATTAACTCTTGTAATTCTGTTGGCTCTATCCCAATTTGCACAACACCTTTTTGGTCTTGTCTGGCCACCCCAATATATTGAAATAAAACTTGATCTGCTCCTCTTGGCGTAGGTTCTTGAACAAGTTGGAAATTCTTATCTTCTAATCCTTTTAAAAAAACTTTTGATTGCTCTGAGTCTGCATAGTCATAGCCAATCAATTCCATTTTATTGCTCCAGGCTAATACACCTTTATCATCCACTACATGAATCTCATCAATTCCCAAATATGTTGTTAATATTTTCAGCTCAAGGTTTAGGGCATCCGCTTCAATATTTCGAATTTTATTTTCAATCATCTTTGCAGTCATAATTAAATTCTTATTCAATGCTTCGATAGTTATTTCTAAATTCGACTCTCGGTCTTCGATCATTTTTTTGACTTGTTCCACTTTTGCATTTGTTGCTTGCTCCATACTTTGGTTCTGAATCACATTATTAGTATAATACGCTATAAATCCCATCGTTAAAATAGAAAAAAGTAAAAGCAAAATAAGTAAAGAAACGATTTTGATTTTAATACTTTGTGTTTTCATTTGAATTTCCTTTCGTAATAACATAGAGTCGGTTGCTAATATTAGCAACCGACTCTATGTTATTACCATATTCAATAAAAGTCATCACCCTAAAGTATAATCCTTTGGGGTAATTTAACCGATTTTCTTTATCTGTCCCACAGCTTGTATTGCCTGCGCCCTGTTTTCAACTTCGAGTTTTTGATAAATATTTTGTATATGTTTCTTAACCGTATTAATCGAAACGCACATTTTCTCCATAATCTCACGATTTGAGCAACCCATACAGAGATATTTCAGCACTTCATTTTCTCTAGATGTCAATAGAGATATGTTATCCTTTTCCGAAATTGTCTTAGATGTATTTGTTTGTTGCCCATAACCATTTAATATTTGATAGCAATATTGGCTCAAAACATTTGCTTCTTTATCCTTACTATTAAACTTAATAATTGCAAAAATCTCGGCAATGGGTTGTCCATAGTTCAAAAAAGTGTTACAAATAGATTTTCCGTAGGATAATTTTATCGCTTCTTTTAATGTCGAAATAGCGTTCTCTTTTTTCCCTTCGTTTTTATACGCAAGTGTTTTTAATAATAAAATATTAAGCAGACTTATTAATCGCTTAGATTTCCCGGCTTCATAAGCAAGTTTTTCTAGGAGTTTGAGTGCTTCTGTATTTTTACCTTGATGAATCCAATAATCTGCTATGGCAATATGTCCTGCTTCATTTTGAAAATTCAAGACATTTTCTACATGAATTCCAAAAATACTAAACAAACGGTTAATCTGTTCCTCTTGATCTAGCTGTATTAACATTCGAACAATGTCCGATATCCGTCTACATAATATGAGTTTTAAGCGTTTATTAACTGCCATAGAGCATGCTTCGTCAATGAGTTCAAGACATCGTTTATGATCACCTTTAGTAAACATGATTTTAGAATATACGAATTTTCCCTGCATGATAAAATTGGTATCACTTCGAAGCGAACTAATCTCTAAGCTCTTGATCAAATCATTTAGCGAAGGATTAACCCTATTCTTTTCTAGTTTTATAGTTGCCATTCCTAAATATAACATGTTCACTACATTCGTCTTGATCTTAGGATAATTTTTCAAAATGTGAATGCCTTCACTATATAATCTTAAGGCTTTTTCTAGCTTTCCTAAATGGAAATTTGTAAAGGCTAAGTCATTAATTGATGCAATTAGTAGATGAATATTTAGACCTTTTTTTGCTTTTTCCAAGGATGCATTAAAACACTCTAGAGCTTTATCCATATCGCCCATTAATCGATAATTATTTCCTTGAAAAAATTCCGTCAATCCATTCATGATTTGAATTTTAAATTTATTCATATCTATCTGACTAATAATACGCATTGATTTTTCTATTAAACCTTTATTATGTGCACAAATGGCACGTATGCAAAGAACTTCATTTTGATAGTCATCAAAAATTTCTGTATCCAAATGAATTTTATTTAATTTTAAACAGGTTTCATAATCATCAAAATCTCCGCATATAATTTGTGCCAGTGAATACATTAATGCAAGATAGACAGACTCTGTTACAGAACCTTCCGGTAATTGATCAATTGTTCTGACAACTACTTGCAAGGATCCTTCTTGCAAAATGGTTTCCATATTTTTCTCCAGCAAATCAAGCGTTCGACTGACATTACCAGCTTTTAATGCATAATTTATCGCGTCATGAATTTTCTCTTTGTTTTCACACCATACACTTGTTTTCATATATAGTAGATTTCGCGAATTCGGATATTGTTCATCAAATTGTGCATTGAGAAATTCCGAAAAAACAGAGCAATATCTATAGCCACTCTTTCCATTTTCATAATAATACGTCAGCAACTGATGTTTGTTAATACTCTGAAGGATGTCTTTTACATCCGGTATTTCGAGAATATCCATACACATTTGGGGACTAAATGTATCAAGCGCTGAGGTCTTCACCAAGAAATCTTTTTCCTCATCTGTAAAGGCATTCATGATTTCCTTGTCAAAATATTCAAATATTGCATTATTTTCGTCCGATAAAGTTTTTATTCCACATGTATCCTCGCGAATTTTTTCTGCCATAAGAGCAAAGAGTCCTATCCATCCTTCTGTTTTCTCATTTATTTCCAGAATATCTTGCATTGATACATCTGCATCTATATATTGGCTGAAATAGCTTACTATTTCCTCCTCAGAAAATTTAAGATCTTCACTTTGAATCAGCATTGTCTCACAGGATAGATTGATTCGAGGTGTATAGAATTCAGGAATTGTCCTGGATATTACGACGACATGAATATTCTTACTTAAGTGTTCAATTAAAAAATCGAACTGCTCTTGAATCTCTGCATTCTTTATATGGTGAAAATCATCAAGAATAATAAGAAATTCTAATGCAAAATCCACGGTTTGATTTATAAATAAAACTAAGATATCATTGATACTCCAATAATTATTTAAAAGCAATAAGGAAAGTAAGTTCGATGCAAGCCCAGAATGCACTTTTTCGATTGCCAAGAAAAAATATGTCCAAAATTTTACCGGCTCGTTTTCGCCTTCTGATAGTGACACCCATACATAATCTCCTAATATGTGCTTATTATCTAACCATGAACATATTGCCGTTGTTTTCCCATAGCCAGCTGGCGCTATAATTAGGGTTAATTTTATGTCGATTATACAATTCAATTTTTCTTGTAATCGTTCCCTTTGGATAATCATGTTATGCGTTCTTGGCTTTGATAATTTAGTAAGAATAATCCGTTCCATTTTGAACTTCCTTCCTTTGAGCAGGTGTAGCTGAATATAATTTTGGAAATATTTTTCGATCCAAATAATAATTATATACAACTAAGCTTACACCAGCCACTCCAAACAATGCAATGGATACAAATGTAACCGAATAATTTGTCGCCTCTAATATCCAACCAATAATGACGCGCCCGATAGCCGCACCTAAAAACCAAGCTATATTCATATAACTATGTATCCGGCCTCTATGCGTTGATGGAACACGTCGTGATATAAAAGGTGCTGAGCCCAACATATTGGCAATTTCTCCAATCGTAAATATAAACATCATCACAAAGAATATACTATATGTTGGTTGATTACAAATAATAATAAAGCTAAGTCCAATACATAATTGACCAACAAAAATCTTAGGAATCTCTCTGAATCGTTGACTCATAAAGGTGATAATCGGTGTAAAGAAAATGACGACAAAAGCATTAAAACTTGACAAAAAGCCAAAATACTTGGAACCTAAATCATCACCAAAAAGGTCTGTCATGTACATAGGTAGGGTATAGGTCCACTGATTGTATACAAATGCTCCCATCAAAAAAATAAGGAGCTGAACGAATACAGAAGGACGTTTTTTTAAAATATTTGAAATCTTTTCCGTCTCATGTATTCCCTCTTCATATTCATTTTCTTCTTCCTCGCTCTCCACCTTTTGAACACCTTGTACAAGCATAATAATGAGTATTGTCGAAGATAAGGTTGTTATCCCATCCAACACAAATGCAAGACTCAGATGATTCGCAAAAAGCAATCCACCAATTGCTGCTCCAAACATATATCCCAGATTATGCCCTAAATACATTAATGAATATACTTTTTCACGGTCCTTTGGCTTAACGACGTCGATAACTAGAGCATCAAATGCAGGACCTTCGATATTTGCAAACAATCCTGCTATGATGAAGAAGATGACCATCCATATTCCAGGCTCAACAAAGGCACAAAGTATGAAAAAGAATACGGAGATACAATCAAAAGTAATAATCAATCTCTTTCGATTAAATCGATCAGCTAATTTTCCCCCAAGAATATTTGCCGGTAAAAACAAAAAGCCAACGATTAAGAAAATATAGGATATCATTGTTGGTGTATAGCCCATTTTATCTTTTAATATTAATGTCAAGAGTGGCCAAATAAATGCGCCCATATTTGTAATCATACGTCCTAGAAAGAGAACATATGCAGATTTTGATAATCCCTTGTATTGAGAAAATATTTCACTTATCTTTTTCATCTTTTTTCCTTTTATTCTATTGCTTAACTTTTAATTTAATAACCCGCTCTGGTTTTATCACATTGAACTAAGTATAAATGATTATTGTTTAGTAATTATTTAACAAATCTTTAGATTTCATTAAGATTGTTAATGCATTCATTTTTATCGTTCTTCCAAATCAATACTATTTGACAAGAGCTGCTGCATCATTCGGCGTCCCATTTTCAATTCTTCATCGTCAATATTTTTAAATGTGTTTTTCATAAATTCCATACCTTTTGGGCTTGTTTTATGCCAAAATTCTCGACTATATGGCGTTAAAGTTAGACGTATAGCTCTTCCGTCTCTCTTGTCTTTTTCCAAATACATAAGATTTTTATTCTCTAACTTTAAAGCAATCTGCTTTACGTTTTGATATGATGTTCCCATAATCTGTGCAGCTTCTTTCAACGTCGGTGGTTCATCAAAAAAACTGTCAACAATAGTCGATAAAAACCACTGTTTACTCGTTACATCATATTCTTCTAATTCTCTGTCTAACAACGTACTCAATTTATTGGCAATAACAAATAATGATCCAAAAACAAACATTGAATCTTCCATTTCACTAAAATCTTTCATATCATTTTCCTTTTCTGGCATTTTCCTCAATAATTACGAGCAAATACATAATACATTATGCATTTGCTCGTGTCAAGATAATATTATGCTGATAATTCAACTTCTAAGACCTTTTTCTAATACGTTGCAGATTTTTATAAGAACATCTCCGTAATTGGCTTCAACGCTAAGCGGATATTGATCAATATTCATGGTCACGGATGTGAGAATAAATGCTACAATATCTACATCAATATCCTCTCTAAAGTCTTTATTATGAATATAGACCTTAATAATTTTTTCGAACAGTTCCATCGTATCCGGAATCATATCTGAAAGGATTTCTTTTTTTACGTCTTGCGAAGTTTCATTTAAAAAACGTTCTTTAAGTTCAAGCATGGATGCATCTTTTGTCTCAAACCGACTCGCTCTTTGAATCATTCGGAGAATAAGTTCCGAAAACTTTAGGTGTTTTGATTGTTCGAGTTCATCAAAGAGCTCTTTCTTCTTATCAACACCTAGGTCACTAAACATATATTTGAACAAGTCATCTTTGTTGTCAAAATATTGATAAAAACTTCCTTTTGGTATATTGGCAAGAGCGACAATAGAGTCAATGGTTACAGCTTTATAATGCTTTTCAGAAAAAGCTTTTTTAGCAGCTTCAAGAATTCGTCTTTGTTTTTCTTCCGGCAAATTGTAAAATGTATCTTTTGGCATATGTTTCCTCCTACTTTGAGTAACTTAATAAACAAAAAGCCCTAATAAAATGAATACAATCGACATCAATAGTACCGAAATCGTAAGTCGCATTTTCTTTTTTGGATTGTTTAGAGTGTTTGCAGCAAATGTTCTGAATTTTTCATAGTTAAACAATAAGGCGGATATTTTCACAAGGGTCAATGACAAGATTGTCGCAATAATCCAACTTCCCTTTACATTTAATGTAAAGACTTTGTACCATGTTAGAAGCACGAGTATAACTCCGATTATTGCAACTCCGTAAATCCATTTGGGTTTTTTCTTTGAATACGCGTGATTCATTTCCCATCGATTCCATTTGTCGCCAAATCCAACCATGAGGACACGAGTGATTATACCTAACGCAGCCCAAGCGAAACATAAATAAGTAAAATAATTAAAATCCATTGATAACATCTCCTTTATAATATGACTATTGGTCATGTGACTTATAGTCATATTATATTCTGGAATCTTGGCTCTGTCAATAATCTTTGTATCTATAATTTTTTAAATAAATGATATAGTTTATGTCCTTTTGGACATTCGTCTAAAGCGCCAAATATTTCATATCCGTTTTTCAAATAAAAATCATGTGCCTGAAAATCATAGGTACTTAAATAGATCATTTGACACCCCATACTTTTAGCTTCTTCTTCAACATTCCTTAATAGTATTGTTGCAATTCCTTGATTACGATATTCTTTTTTTACCCATAATGTTTCAATACTAAGAATATTCCATAGGGCTAAACAGGCTAAAATTCCACCAATAATATCTCCTTTTTCATTCTTTATGCAGCGATTAATGTCGATAAAAGGCCTTTCTTGCGATAGCGGTATCGCTTCTAAGTTATACTCAAGCAACATCTTGCCAATATAGTTCGCCTCTTCTTCCATTGGGGTTGTTATCATATAATTATCTTTCAATATAGACGTCCTCCTTATATAATTTCAAATATTTTATATTCCAATTTTAATCATTTCTTCTGAGACTTTATGTATTCTTTCTTCCATCTTTTCTTCTTCAAATTTTGATAATACCATGGTATTGATAATCTTACCGTCGCTTAAGAAAAAAACTTTTTCGGACATGGCGGCAACTTTAACGTCATGGGTGACTAAAACAATGGTCGTTCCACTCGCATTAATGTCGAGTAAGATCTTCATAATTTCCTGTGATGCCATTGAATTGAGAGCACCTGTCGGCTCATCGCCAAAGATAACACTTGGATTATTAATGAGAGCTCTGCAGATGCTTGCTCTTTGTAGCTGCCCACCAGAGACTTGAGTAACATCGCGCATTCCCAGTTCAGAAATCCCTGTTGATTTCATCAGCCTATGTGCGTCTTCAAGAATCAACTGTTTTTCATGTTTTCGCTCACGCATTGCCGGTAAAATAATGTTATCCAAGAGATTTAGATTTTTTAGGAATGTCGGCTGCTGAAACACAAATCCCATACGCGTTCTTCTTAAATCTGCCAACGTATCTTCTTTCAACTTCGTCAAAGCATGCTCCTCAAAAAAAACATCCCCGGAATCAACATAGTCCATTCCGCTCAGTGCATACATTAAGGTTGATTTCCCTGAACCGGATGGTCCCATAATGGTTACAAATTCACCTTTATGAATTTCTATGGAGACATCATCTAATATCGTTCTTTTTTCCTCATTGTCACCAAATTTTTTGCTTATTCCTTTTCCATATACTATCTTCATCTTTTACTCCTTTATACTCTGTGCAATATTGATCGTTTTTATACTGTGGGTATTGTATCGGGTCGCCAGAGAAATCGTTGCCAATACAAACAATGGCGATACTATATACATAAAGCCCCAATGAATATCAAATGCAAAAGAGCTTACGCCAAAAGATGCAATCATCATACCCGCTACTTTTTCTCCTATAAGTATGGACATGGCAGTTCCTATAAGTGTACTAAAGAGGCCGACTAAGAGTGTTTTGATCATATACTGACCTCTTATATCCTGGTTGCGATAACCAATGGATTTCATGATTGCAATCGATAGTCTGTCTTTAGCTACCAACATCCGAACAAAAAGGGAGGTTACAAAAAGCATAATAAATATGGCTACAAAAATCCCGACTACTGAAGCTTTTTTTAAGGATTGTATCGTTGTTCCAAAAGTCATTTGAACATAGGTATCTATGCCTGAAATCTTTGCATAAGGAAAACGTTTCGTGTAATCTCGAATGGTAGCATCTATTTTTGTTTGATCATCCACTTGAATACCAATGACACTCCACATGACTTCTTCATTCGTATCTTTAAAAACAGCCTTTGCTGTTTTTCCGCCATTGGTAATATCTGAATAAATCCCGGATATCACGAGTTCAACTGCTTGTCCATCTTTAAGAATACTTATTTTATCTCCTATACTTTTTTGCATGGCGTCGGCTTGGATACTCGACAAAGCAATTTCATTCTCTTTTGTCGGCATGGTACCCATAGCATACGTCAGCGGGAAAACTGAGTGATCACCTATTTCTATTTTTATTTTTTCTTCTTGACCATCCAAAGCTACAACTGAATAAGCTCTCGTTGTTAAAGCAGAATACTTCAAAACCTGTTTATTCTCATCCATTTCTTTTTGAAGCTGACGGACTTTTTCCAAAATTTGATCTGTTTGCTGAATGTCTATACGAATATCATATTCTCCCACACCCATATAAGAAATAAAGTGCTCAGAAGCAATTGTGTGATATAGATTTATGGGTACGGTCATTATAAATATCGATAATAAGAGAACAGATACCAATGTAAAGTACATCTTTTTTCGCCCCAAAATATCTTTTACGCCTAAGAAGGCATTGCTCGTAAGAAGATTTGATTTACTCAACAAGAATTTCTGATAGGACGGAGACTGTTCCTGTACGTCACCATAACGAATGGCTTCCATTACCGAAACTTTTTTTATTTTCTTCAGGATATGATGGACATAGGCTATAATAATCAATCCAATGACCATAGCTCCAAGAATACCTAAAAGCCCGTCGATACCTTTTTGATCTTGCACGCCCATATATAAGCGAATATCTTCTAATAATATCTCTTTTAAAAAAAGGGAAAGACTATATCCTGATAGGGACCCAACAAAAGCAATCAAAGTATATTTTGCTATGTATAATTTAATAATATCCTTATCGTAAAGACCGACCGCTTTTAAAACACCAATTTCTCGATATTCATCTTCTAGTCTAGCTAAAAGTGTAAATCGAATGCATAAAAAAGAGATGAATACAACGAGTATACTCATTAAGAGTATGATGGCTATCATTAATCCATCAGAAAGTCCGTTAATCATTTCAAACAAAGGATAGGTTAGAGTAGGACCATTGGATTCTAATCCCATTCGATTGTAATTTGCTTCAAAATCTCCTATTGTTTGAATATCTTTTAATCGAAACTCTATCAAATACTCTGTTTTGCCTTTAGGCTGAATCTTTTCGAAGTCGCTTTCATGTATTAAGAATCTTTTGGATGAAGATAAGGGTGAATTCATTTGAGAATCTCTCAAGAATCCTTTCACAATAAATTGTTGACCATATAAGTCAAACCGGTCGCCGACATGTATGCTTTGATCCTTCATATAATTAATAGGCGCATATATTTCTCCCGGCTTGGGGACAATGACTTTTCCATCAAAATCTGTGAGAAAATCAAAATATTCACCTTGCTTGACCACCCCATTATCCTGGAGTCCTCCTTCAAAGATCTGATCATTTACATGTGCATCTCCCACTTCAAAGTTCACAAACCTCATAACTTGAAACTTTTCAACAAGAGCCGACTCATTCGCAAAACGTTCTAATCGAGTCATGTCGATTTTTCCGGAATGCATTTGCATAAAATGCGGTGTTTTTGCATTTGTCATCAATACGTCGATTGAACCACTTAAGTTATTAAATAAAATAATGACAAGAGAAAACAGAACAGCTGAGATCATGATAAATAAAAAGGTCGTAAAGGAAATAAATTTACTCTTCATAAAATCTCGGCTTATGATTCTTCCATACATAATTCTACTCCTTCCTTCGCTAATAAACGAATCGACTGTTGTGCTTGAATAAGTATTGACAAAAGAACCAAGAGAAGACCGGACAGAATGATGACAAGGCCAATTCCACGGCCTTTTTCCTGCATAATCGGTTCAAAAACGGCATCTGCCAAATATCCACTTGTCGAATACGCTATAATATAACCTAGTTGAGACAAGAGACCAATAAGTCCCCATGCCCTACCTTGAACCGCATTATCGATACTCGTTCGAAGCAAATAATCTAGCATCGCATTGATAAAAGGTAATGTTGCAAAAAAGAAAAAACCTGCAATAGTAATGAGGATCATATTTGCTCTTACCCCATAGAGACTCATAAAAAATCCGGATAGAGCTAAGGCTATAAACAATATTTTTTCGTGATGTTTTCGAATATGAATTAGTCCCAATAGAATACTTGAAAAGAGCATTCCTAAGGCAGATACGGTCTGGCATATACCTAAAGCTTTAGCATCTGAAAATGAGAGAATCAGAGGGCCAAGTAAAACTTGAATCATGCCAATAAAAAAAGTAATTCCCGAGGTCATTAATACTAAAATCAACACCCCTTTTTTCCGTGTGATTGCCTCCCATCCAACCCTTATATTTTGAACTATATTCAAGGAAACATCTTGTGTCTTTTTTCCGTGCTTTGGAATAGATTTTCTAACCATAGCTGTTGTAAGGACAGTGATAAGGAATGTAACCATATCAATAATGATAATAAACAGTATATGATTATTAACGAGCAAAATCCCTACTATCATGGGTGAAATCAAAAATTTTGCAGCTCCGGCAATCTGAATCATTCCGCTAGCTTTCGTATACTGTTCTTTTGTTAGTAAATCTGTTACTGTCGATTTATATGCCGGCTCAATCAAAGCCGAAAAAACTGAACTGATACCCACACCTAATGCTAACTTCCAAATCACAAGTTCTCCGGAATACAAAGTGATGAAAACAAGTAATAAACCACTAACCGACAATCCGTCTCCGACAATCATTAATAATCTTCGGTCATATTTATCTGCAAATATACCGGCTATAGGGCTAACGATGAGCCCCGGCAAAAAAGCTATCAAGGTCAACATAGCAACATCAGACACTCTTCCTGTCTGCATGAAAATATATGCCGCAAGACCAAAAGATGTCATCCCGCTTCCAATTGCAGAAATAAACTGTCCTGACCACAAAAACAAAAATTGTTTAAAGGTATTTTGTTTCTTATCCATTTTACACCTCAAATGTTTTTCTTATAAAATCCAAGCTACCACTTTTGCAGCCTAATAGCCGTTCTAAATTGTAAATAAATCCATTCACTTTTTTTCTCAAGTCTCTACTCGAAGGATCTGAATCTTCCTCGTCAAAAGCTGTATTTGCATAGATTAAAATCATCTCAACACACTCATATGGATAAGCCGTTTTAAAAACACCTTCTTCAATTCCTTCTAAAATAACCTCAGTAAGTATCGGTGTGATTTTTTCAACAATCATCTTTTCAATACGTTGATGCATCAATGCATTTTCCGGTCGATGAATATGGGCCACCAGTTCTTGTTCCTGCTCTTCTATTTTAAGGGACATGATGATATTAAAAATCCGTTCAAATACTGATTGCATTTTGTCGTCGGCAATATTTTCCGCTCTTCTGACGAGCTCATCACCTTGCCTTACAATAATTGCATCCATAATTTCTTCTTTACTTTTAAAGTGATAGTATAGGGTTCCTCTTGCAATGCCAACTGCTTTAACAATCTCATTAGTATTGGTTTGATTATATCCTTGCTTCATAAACAAATCTTTAGCGACATCTAATATTTCATTTTTTCGTTCATTGGCTTCTTTTACTGTTCGCAAATTAACACCTTCCTTACATATATGCACATATTTTCTAACCGACTGACAGCCTGTCAGTAAGGTAATTATATATGAGCAAAGTATATGTTGTCAATACTTTGCTCATTAGGGTTAGATTAGAAATATGTTAAAACTCCTTATACCTCACTCCGTGTTTATCAATCTTCTGAATTATCCGAAGTTCTTCTGCTGTCGGCAACGGAAGAATTGATACATTCGCAGTATTCACTCTAAATCCTGTTTGCTTAACCACTTCTTCCATTGTCGTCAATGGGCTAATCGCATCTAAATGAAGCCGTCCATCCTGATATTTAAAAACGGCAAGGGGGGTAATAATACGATCGATATTTCCTTTCGTCGTTACAAAATCAACACGCTCCACAAAGGTTCTTGGATCATGCTTACTTCGCCATATAAGGGCACGCTTGACTGTCGGGATTAGAACCGCACTCCCGGCTCCACCCGGTAAGCGAACCTTAGGTTTATGATAATCTCCAATAACCGACGCATTGACATTGCCATGCATATCAAACTGGACTCCGGATAAAAAAGCGACGTCAAGTTCACCGCGCATGGATAAGTCAAATATTTCTTCTAATGGAAAAACCGCTTCAGATTGGGTATATTGTTCATATCCTGCGGAAGAATATGGAGATAAGCGTTGGCTTTGGGGATTCACACCACCCGGAATATTAAGGTAGGTCAATTCTTTGGCATGCATTGCCTTGGCCAATAGTATGGCTACCATGGGAAGTTGAGAAGATACACCATGAAAGACTTTTTCCTTATCTCTTAACAAATGTGCAATCGTTACTATCATAATATCTGCCGGATGCACTTTATTTTTAGTATTTATTGCCATGAAAATCCACCGCCTTTGCCTTGATCTTGTCCTTGATACTTATCTAAATATGCTTCAAAACTCGTCGCATCTTTTTTCTCTAAAAATTCACGAAGAAGCTTATCCTGAACTTCATAGTGGCCGGGCAAGGATCCCGGTGCACTTGCCTTGGGCATAAGCACAACCGCTTCAACTAAAAATCCCGGAATCGACACTTTCTCTTGATTTAAGCGAATCTGGGCATTAGATATAATTTTCTCCGCTGATAGGATGACACGTTTTGCTACCCTTGACATGAGTATATCATCAAACATAGGCCCTTCAATAATTGCGTTTCCCTCTTCATCGCATGCATTCACATGAATAATAGCAACATCCGGTCGAATCGCTTTAACCACCGTAATCTCTTCACCGCTAAAGGGATCAGTCACTTTATCAAAATATGGATTCGCCTCAATGAGATCACTAATCTGTAATCCCCGAACCGGCATAAAGGGTACTCCGATTTTCCCAGCATTCAGAGCACTAATAACCGTATAGCAGGCATGTTCGTTAGCTTGAACTGACCCGTTTTCAACCGCTTTACGATAATAAGTCGCCAATCCGTACTCTGTTTCATAACTAATAAAGCCTGCATCAACGCTTTCAACACAGCCACCACGCACTAATACGTCAACATCATGGGCACCTGCCGTTTTAACTACTTTAAGGGATGTCTTTTGTTGTCGCACCAGCTCACGTACAAGTCCCATGGGAGAACGGTGGAGAACGTTCCCTCCAATGGCTATCCAGCTACCATCTTTTATTGTTTCAATCGCCTTTGAACACGAGATTATTTTTTTCATAATACCTCCTATTTCATTGCATTACATGCAATATGCATGGCATCCCAAACCTCCGCAAATGGAGGGGCATAGCCAAAGTCAACCCAACCCATTTCATCCACTGGAATTCTAGTATGTATTGCCAATGCAAATGTATTGATTCTAAGTGCAGTTCCTGAGTATCCCACCGCTTGTGCTCCAAGGATTCTTCGCGTCTTGGAATCAATGACAAGCTTTATTTTAATCGGTTGAGGATTAGGATAATAAGGAGCATGATTTAAGGCCTGAACCGTTACCGTCTTATAATCAAAATTTTCCATGATTGCTTCCGTTTCGGAAAGTCCTGTTTTGGCTCCTTCCATCTCACATACTTTAATCATTGATGTTCCTAGTGCCTGGGTAAATCCTGCTTTTTCACCACATATGATGGCACCTGCCATTTTACCTTGCTTGTTGGCATTGGTCCCAAGAGGAATATAGTTTTCTCCATGATCTTTTACCTGATGATAGACCGTTGCACAATCGCCTGCAGCATATACATCTTCAACATTTGTCTTCATCTCTGGATTAATGATTACTGCACCATTGCGCGCACATTTAATCTCCGTATTTTTCAAGAATCCTGTATTGGGACGCACACCGATACATACAAGAACTAGATCTGCTATATATTGGTTTTTATCCGTATGGACATAAGTCTGTCGTGTATTAATAGCTTCTAGACTCTCTACACGTTCATTACACCTGATATTTGCCCCTTGCTTTTTAAGCTCTGTTTCTAATTCAAAGGCCATTTCTTTATCTAAATGTGGTAAGATTTGATTTTTAAATTCTATTAAGGTGACTTTTTTATTCAATCCCAAGGCAGCCTCTACGAGTTCAACGCCTATAAATCCGGCACCAATGATGATGACATTTTGCACATCATCATTTTTTATAATGGCTTTAATGGCTTTTCCATCCTCGATTGTCGATAAGGTCTTGACTACCGGATGATGAATCCCTTCCCAGTCCGGGAGAATGGGACTCGCTCCGGAAGCAATGAGCAACTTATCATATGTATCACTAAAAATGGCTCCTGTAGTCAAATCCTTCACTGTAATTTGTTTTTCTCTTTCATCTACACTTAATACTTCATGAAAGAGATGAATTGCCATTCCCATTTTTTCAAACTGAGCTTTTGTACGTATGATCATTTTGTTTTCATCAACAATTTCATCGCCAACATAATAGGGTAAGCCACACGCTCCATAAGAAAGTGTGCCTCCTTTTTCATATACAACAACTTCTGAATCATAACGCATTCGACGAATTTTACTAGCAGCACTCATGCCTGCCGCAACCCCTCCAATAATTATTGTCTTCATGTCCACACCTCCTATAGCCCTTTCACTAATAATTCTACTAATTCATTATGGTTAAATTGAACCGGACTCGTTATTCGACATGGATCTTCCAATGCTTTTGTTGCAATATCACTTAAATCTTCTTTTTGAACACCAATTTTTGATAATGCATCCGGTATATTTAATTTTGCATTCATCTGTTTAATTTTACCGATTAGACCATAGCTCGACCCCGGTGCTCTTAATGCTTTTCCAATTGAATGAATTCGTACTGTTCTATCCTTTTTAAGCAAGCCATCAATGACTATTGGCAACAAAACAGCATTACACAATCCGTGTGGAAGGTGATATCGTCCCCCCAATTGATGCGCTATAGCATGAACATATCCTAAGGATGCATTTGAAAAAGCAACACCTGCCATAAATTGAGCTTGCGCCATAGCTTCTCTTGCTTTTTTATTTGTCCCATCATTATATGCCTCTAGCAAATACTGCCCTATAAGCTCCATTGCTTTTATGGCATATGCGTCTGTTAAGGCATTTGCATCTGTGGAAAAATAGGCTTCAATTGCATGTGTTAGGGCATCCATACCTGTTGCACCTGTTAAAGATGGAGGCATAGACAGCAAGGTCTGTGTGTCATTGACTGATATAGCCGGAATTAAAGCATCGTCGATTATGGCTAACTTGACTTTTTCTTGTGTATCCGAAATAATTGCAAAACGGGTCACCTCTGAACCTGTACCTGATGTTGTATTCACTGCAACAATCGGAAGCACCTGATGGTGTATTTTATGAACACCTACAAAGGTCTTGATTGGTTCTTGTGTCTGACTCATGAGGGCAACACCTTTCCCTAGATCATGGGCAGAACCACCACCTAATGTTAATATAAAATCACATGAAACCCCTGAAATATATTGACAGGCCTCTTCAACTAAGTCTATGCTTGGATCCGGTTTTGTTTTGTCAAAAACCTTAAATTTTATTTTTGCCAATGAAAAGACTTCTATAATTCTTTCATATGTTTGACTTTTCCGCATATATTTATCTGTGATGATAAAGGCACTTTTCCAGCCTTTCTTTCGTATTTCACCTAAAAGTTGTTCAATTGCTTGTTCTCCAAATAGATTGATTGTTGGTAAATTAAACTGCATCCTTTCACACTCCTTCAGAATGAAGTCGATTTTCAAGAACACTGGTTAGGGTGCTAATGGCTTGTGGTAAATCTTTTGTACTAGGCAAAGGCTTGGCTTCTTCAATCATTTTTTCTACAATTGGATACCAAGGGTAGTTTTCTTGGTCTTCTATAAAATTGCTTTTTCTTGTAGGATTTCCACATTTTCGTCCTACTTGCTTATCAATTTCTTTTTGTGTGATCTTTTTCATGACTTCTATTGCAATTTCCTTATGCTGGCTCTTTGCGTTCAATCCAAATGACCACGTAACATTCCAAGATTCTTTTAAAGCAGCAAAGCCCATCTGATGAGGATTTATACATGACCCATTCATAACAGCACCAAGTTGACCTCCCCAAGTAACTGCCATATCAACCTTATCTGACTGAAGTTTTTCGCAAATCTCATCATTCCCAAACGTTCTAACCTTAGGTTCACTATATTTCATGGCCTTTTGATAAAGGTCAACAAGCCGACCTATCTTTTCTTCATCTTCTGTCACCATGCCCAATTCATTAATGGGCTGAATATTTAAGGCCCGAAAATAAGGCAATGTATCTAAAAAAAGTTCTGACGGATGTGCTTTTAAGGCAAATTGATTGTTTGCTTCTTGTCTCTCTAAATAATCAATAATCTCTAAAATACTGATGCTTTCTTTAAATTCTTTTTGGACTCGATTCTTACGATATACAAGAATGTGACCGTCACAAAAAGATGGGTATAAATATTGTCTTCCTTGATAATACATTTCTCTCTGTATTGCCAGCAAAACATCCTCTAAACTATTATTCTTTTCTTCTTGCTGTACTGGCGATAGATAACCTTCTTCTACAAAAAAAGGTAACCATAAATGCCCAGCTACCATGACAATATCATATTCCTCTTCTTTAAAAGCATCCATAAGTTTGCCATAATAATCAGCAAAAGAATATATATCTATATCAATATGAATACCAAGCTCTTTTTCTATCGGTCGAATAAGAGTATCTTTTTTTTCTTGATAGGTATAAACTGCAGGATCACCTACGCCTAATATACGAATTGTTTCCATTTGATCACCTCATAACTTCTTCAAATAACCAGGGTTCAACATTTGTTAATATTTCTCCGCATTTAATAAATTCTTTTGCTCCACGAATATCTGCCACACCACCAGACATAATAACGACTGCTTGTCCTTCTAGCGCCTCTGTATACTTGATTTGTACAACACTTAAATCAAAACTATGCAGTAACGCATTGCATAACTCAAAGGCCTTTGCATGGCTTGTTTGTTGAAATATCAGAACATTTTCCACCCTGTCTTGCGAATATAACTCTTCATTAAATACAGGCACCATAAGGGAATGTATTTTTCCCATCCATCCAATGTCAAAGAGGCCTTCTTGCTCTATGCCTATCTCCATAGCATATTCAATACTTCCGTGTTCTCCCTGCATCATAATCATGTATTTTGCTCCCGGAAAAATCTTCGCCTGTATATGTGTAAGTTTGACACGCTTTACAATATCATTGAGAACTTTCATTCCTTGAGGTATCGTCGAATATTCTAAAATGCCAATAGCTCCTTCTTGCTTGAACAAATGCGTTCACCACCTTACATTCTCATAATCACTCATCAACAATACCTATAATAATGGCATCAATAGGCTGCTTAATATTGTTATTCATGGCATAAACCGTATTATGCCCTTCGGTAATTATAACCTTATCTCCAATCCCTGCTCCGATTTGATCCACTGCAATAATTGTTTCTTTCGATTCTAATTCCACTCGCATGAATTTAGAGCCAACAAGGGTTTGATGTTTTTTGGTCGAAACAATATTTCCAATTACTTTTCCAATGCGCATTGTATCACTTCTTTCTTTAACATTCTAAGGCAATAAAACTCTTGCTATGTCACCACTTTGAACCCGAAATGCATTTCCATCATCTGTATCAATGTGCAACTCTAGTACATAGTTTTCATGCACTTTACAACTGACATGATCCATCCGTCCTGCTTTCTCTCCATCTAATATGACGGAGACTTCGTCACCGGATTTTACATTCATCCGCTTCGCATCATCAATAGAAAGATGCAAATGTCGCGTTGCAATAATACATCCTTTTTCAATTGTCACACGACCTTTGGGTCCTATTAGGGTAATCGATTCAGAATTGTCTAGATTTCCGGAATTACGAACAGGTGGATTTATTTTTAACTGGCGTGCATCCGTTGCTGATATTTCGACTTGTGTAGCCCCACGCTCAGGTCCAAGAATACGAACATTACTGATTTGAAAGGTTTTTCCTTGATACTCTGTCATGAGTGCCACTGTTTCCCGACACGCATATTCACCTGTTTGTTTGAGATCTTTTAACTTATTTAGTGTATAGCCTTGACCGAACAAAATTTCCACGTCTTGCTTTTTTAAGTGCACGTGCCGATTGGATATTCCAATGGGCACGGCATATTGATATCCTTGTTCTTCGGTGATTTGTCGAAGAACTTGCGTTGTCACTAAGGCTATATACTTTTCGTTGAGTTTCATCACCATTTACATTTTTGGTAAAATTGATGCCATGTTGTTATGTGGACGTGGAATCACATGAACAGCAATCAATTCTCCCAATCGAGACGCCGCTTCCGAACCAGCTTCTGTTGCTGCTTTAACAGCACCGACATCACCTTGTATTGTTACGGTAATTAATCCGGATCCAATTTTTTCCATTCCAACAAGTTCAACTTCTGCCGATTTCAACATATTATCTGCTGCTTCTAAGGCCGCCGTGAGGCCTCGTGTCTCTATAAAACCTATCGCATTTCCCATAATCTTTTTTACCTCCTGCGTTGATTTTTTTTCTGAATTTGATTTCTTCGTTACATTATCACTCATTGAAAGACTCCTTTTTCAAAATACATCATTAATTCCTTTGGTGGATTCGCTATGACTTCAGCAACTTTCAATAACGTTGTTTCCTGATACATATTTTTAATTTCGTCAATTGCAATGCTTAAATCTGATACAGTTCCTTCAAAAACAACGGTTATTAATCGACCTCCCAATGCTTTTTTGCAATGAATAATCTTACAATTAACCATTTTCATTATTTGATCACTTGCTAAATACCCATTAACAAGATTTTGAATCTCTATAATTCCGATCGCCATAAATTATTTCAGCACAGGCAAAATTTTAATCAAATCGTCGTGAGGTCTCGGTATGACATGAACCGCTACTAATTCACCTAGTCTGCTTGCCGTATCAGCGCCCGCTTCCGTAGCTGCTTTTACCGCGCCTACTTCTCCTTTCACTATAACCGTGATTAATCCGGATCCGATTTTTTCCGTTCCTACTAATTCAACTTGAGCTGTTTTCAACATATTGTCTGCTGCCTCTAAGGCTGCTGTGAGTCCTCGTGTTTCTATAAATCCTATAGCACTTCCCATAGTACTTCCTCCATTCAACTATTTTGAACTTTCAATTAATTTTTGAATTCCCGGATGCGGGTTTGCAATAACTGACTGAATAATATCTTCTTTTTCATTGTATCGTAATGCGATATTATAGCCTAACTCAATTGCTGCTTTAACTTGGTCAATAGTCCCTCGAAACTTTATTTGCGCTTGAAGAGGAATTTTTTCAAGAATAGCAACAGCCGGTTTATTAATGTTAATTGCAACAACCTGTATATCCATGTGCTGATACATTTCACTAATGACAATTAATGCGGTTGCATATCCACAGACCTCTAACATTCCCAATGCATTTCCACTACGTGATGAATAACTCATATAATCCTAAACCCATCTACAAGCACACAATGTCGCGCCCTTGTATAATCTTTTGATGTTGTAATTCCTTCACCTGTTGGCCCTGCAATCGTAAAACTAACGACCGATTCACTCTCAACACCAATTCCGGCTAAGGAAGGTGCATTCTTCACAAAAATCGTTGTATTAATTGCTTTTGCATAATATGTTATATTATCGATATTTTGCGAATGGCAGATAGCAGTATGGCGATTGCCATGTTCGGCTTTGACTGCATAGTCAACTCCTTGATGAAAGTTTTCAACACGTACTATTGGTAAAATCGGCATGAGTAATTCCAATTGTACAAAGGGATGTTCAAATTCGGTCTCACAAATAATGCACTTTGGTTTTTGAGTGTAAGATATGTTTAAGGCATCCAAATACTTATATGGATCTTTTCCAACCCATTCCTTACGAACATGCACTCCGTCTTGGTCTTCGACTGTTATTAATTGTTTCATGGATTCAATCGTGTCGCCTTTGATTAAAAACGCACCTTCTTGAACCATTGATTCGATGAGTTCATTAGCTACCTGATCAACAACAAATACTTCTTTTTCTAAAATACATACGATATTGTTATCAAACGAATGACCGGTGATAATATCCCTTGCTGCTTTTTGAATATTTGCAGTTTCATCCACAACAACCGGCGGATTTCCTGCTCCTGCACCGATTGCCTTTTTTCCTGATTTTAACAAGGCTTTTACCAGTCCCGGACCACCTGTTCCTACTAACATATTCACCTTTGGACATGATGCCATCACATTTAAGGATTCCATGGATGGATTTTTAACCATAGTGACTAGATTTTCCGGTCCGCCTAAGTTGACAATTAAACGATTGATTTGTGTAACCGTATATGCACAAACATTTTTTGAACTTGGATGTACATTAAAGACAACGGTATTTCCTGCTGCTAACATTCCAATAGCATTACTAATAACGGTCTCCGAAGGGTTTGTAACCGGCGTTGTTGCACCGATCACACCAAACGGTGCTTCTTCAATAATTGCGAGTCCGGTATCACCACTTTGCGCTTTTGTTTCTAGAAGTTCTGTTCCTGGGGTGCGTGCTGCTAATTCATGTTTTTTTATTTTGTCCTCATAGTTTCCTAATCCCGTTTCTTCAACTACTCTTTTTGAAAGATCATACTTCTCTTTTAATGTCCATTTTTTTATACTCTCAATAAAGCGTTCTCGGTCTTTTATCGTATATTGACTATATTGCTGTTTTGCTTTTTCTGCCGCATTAATAGCATCTTCCATTTTATCAAAAACACCTAGATGTTCTTCTGACAAGGTTGTCAATTCAGATTTTACTGCCGGTTTATCCAAAACCTCGGATTGATTGTCTTGCCTGATTGTTTGTTGGACAATTTGACTCACCAGTTGCTGTATTTCTTTTTCACTGATTTGCATTTTTTCACCTCCCATTAAGTTGTTTTATCACTTCTTTGGTGATTGCTCCGATTAACTCAACTTCGCTATATTCTTTACTACTTTTATCTGATTTTTCTACATAGGCAGGTTTACATGCCGGTACTCCGCCCGATTCGACGCCAATCTTTTTACGAATGTCGAGTAATGCATCTATCTCAGTACAATTAAATTCTCTTGGGTCACCAATTTGTTTAACATAAAGCAAGATTTTACCATAATGTTCTACCGATTCCATTCGAAAAAAAGCTTCTCGTAAATCCCGCCCCCATGTAAGCAAGCCATGATTAGCCAGTAAAACTGCATTGTAATCTTGTACGTATGGCTTAATAGATTCAGGTACTTCATTTGTTCCCGGTAAGGCAAAATCCGAAACCGGTACAACCCCTAAATTAACAACTGCTTCTGCAAGTATCGGTGTCTCCATGGGAACTCTTGCTACTGCAAATGCTGTCGCTATTGGCGGATGAGCATGAACAACCGCTTGGATACTTGGATTTGTTTTATAAACCTGAATGTGCATCTTCACTTCAGATGATGGTTTTCCATTCGCACTTAGTATTTCTCCATCTAATGTCATTTTTACAATTTCTTCTGCTTTCATACCACCTTTTGAAACAGCTGTCGGTGTCACAAGAATTGTATTTTCATCCAGCTTAACCGATATGTTTCCATCATTTGCTGCAACAAAACCTTTATCATATAATTTTTGACCCACATCACAAATAGCATTTCGGATCTTAATCTCATTCATATACGTACTCATAGGCATCTCCTATTCAAACAATTTCTTCAAGTTCTCCTTGTAAGGTGGACGAACAATTCCCTTCTCTGTTATAATAGCTGTGATGTACTTTGCATCAGTTACATCAAATGCAGGATTGTAGGCTTTAACTTCTTTTGGAGCTGTTCTTCGGCCAAAACCATTCCCGATTTCTTCTTCATCACGAAGTTCAATTTCTATATCATTTCCTGTTTCCGTATTCATGTCAATGGTGGATGTCGGTCCAAGGATATACATCGGAATTCCATATTCTTTGGCGAGGATTGCAACTCCTGATGTACCTATTTTATTTGCCGCATCTCCATTGGCTGCAATACGATCACAACCGACGAGTACTGCATCAATTTTTCCTTCTTTCATTACAAGGGATGCCATATTGTCACATATGACTGTAACATCAATACCGGCTTTATATAATTCATAAGCGGTTAATCTTGAACCTTGGAGTAAAGGTCTAGTCTCATCAGCATATACTTTAAAGTTATAGTCTTTTTCATGTCCTAGATACATTGGTGCTAAAGCCGTTCCAATGCCTGAGGTTGCAATACCACCTGCATTACAATGCGTTAAAAGTCCCATATTTGGCTTTAATAATTCTAAACCATATTCTCCAATGGCTTTTCCCATTGCCTGATCTTCTTCAAATACTTTTTCACTTTCATCCAATAAAGCTTTTTTCATTTGCTCAATAGTCACACCATTTGCTTCTTCTTTTTCAAAACGCTCTTGCATACGGTCTAAAGCCCAGAATAAATTCACTGCTGTTGGCCGACTTGTTGCTAAGTATTCTTTTGTTTCCATAAATTCTTTCTTGAATGCTTCAAAGTCCTTTGTGTCCATTTTATTCATACAGACATATAGGCCAAATGCTGCGGCGACTCCAATTGCTGGAGCGCCACGAACACGTAACATCTTAATTGCTTCAAATATTTTTTTTCTTTCATCTAAGTATAAAAACACCTCTTCATTCGGTAATAAGGTTTGATCAATAAGCTCTAACTTTGTCTTATCTTCGTTTAATTTTGCCGGAATAACTGTTGTAATCATTTCATCATCTCCTATAAGTATTTTTCAATCAAACGAAGATATTCTTCGCCGGTAACAATTTCTGCTCTATTTTTAATAAGTATTTTTGCCAAATGTAAATTTTCTTTTTTTGCTTTGATCCTTTTTTCATCATTGGCAATACCATCCAAATCTTTCACATGAGCAAATCCAACGGTACGACGAACCATTTCACATCCAGCCACACCTGCTGAATTAACAAGAACGTCATTAATGTAATATTCTTTAAATCCTTTTGTTTTTGCCATTTTATCCGTTACAACCTCGTCCCAAAGTTCGAGCGCTTTTGATTTAAACATGTCAACAACATCTCTTATCGCATCTAGCAAAAACTTCTCATGTTTTGAACGAAGTTGGCCTTCTTCTAATGAGGCTTTTGTCGAAATATAATTCATGATCAGGTTAGCAATTAAAGCGCCTATGTCATAAGCCATGGGCCCATAAAATGCAAATTCCGGATCTATAACTTTAGTCGATTCTGGATTCACAAAGATACTTCCCGTATGTAAATCACCATGAAGCAGAGCCTGTGCATTGTTCATGAAATCGAATTTTAATTTTGCCACTTCGCGTGCTAATTCCTCATCCTCCACGATTTCTTCCTTATGAAATTTTACCAGCGCTTCTTCCATATCATTTCTTGCTCCAATATGGAACGGCTCTGTGTATACTAAGTCTTCAGTTATTTCACATAGCTCCGGATTAATAAATGCCTTAACATTTTCTTTCTTCTCCTTATGCCCCATCACAACATCTGATGTAAGCAATAAAGTTTTTACTAAAAAGTCACTAATCTGATCTGCAAAATATGGATATTGATTATAATCTAAAAGACCATAGCGCATTATAATATAGTTATCCAAATCTTCCATGGCCATACAATACATATCCGCATCATAGAAATAGACTTTAGGAACTAAACCATCCGTTAATTCATATTCAATGTTTAAAATATGGGTTTCGATTTCTCCTCGACCAATATCGAGAGGCCAATCCTCTCCCGCTGCTCTGACGTAGGGTAACGCCTGTTTAACAATAAGACTTTTATTATTTTTGGTATCTTTTACTCTAAAAACTAGATTTAGATTTCCGTCACCAATTTCATTACATACATATTCTGCATCCGGAGCAAAGAAATCCATTTTATTGTTCACATATTCAACAACTGTTTTTTCGTTTAATTCTACATATTTACTCATGACAATCTCCTCTCAAAATTAATCTTTCTTCCTATAATACGTTAATCCTAAGGCGACGATTAACACAATCCCTTTAACTATGTCTTGGGAGTAGTATGGAAAATCCATCATAATCAGTCCATTTAATAAGATTCCCATGAGCAGTGCACCTAGCAAGGTTCCAAATGCATTTGCCTTTCCTATACCCAGAACAGAAAATCCGATAAATGCTGCTGCAACAGCGTCCATTAAATACGATCCACCAGCATCAACTTCTCCAGAGCCTAATCGAGCTCCTAAAACTAAACCTCCAAGTGCTGCAATAAATCCTGAAAAGATATATGCTAATAATCGATATTTATTGGTTGGAATTCCAGATAACTTTGCTGCTTCTTCATTACCACCCACCATATATAAGTAACGTCCATATTTTGTATAGTTCAGGAATACATGAACAATGATGACTACTGTCAACATCAATATAACCGGAAACGGTATACCGAAGATTTTTCCTTGACCGATGAAAAGATATGCCGGATGCATCATTCCTGGAGCTATCCCGGCATTATCCGGTAGAGGCATATAATTATAAATCGCTGTTCCATCTTGGAATGTAATCGATATTCCTGTTAATAAGAACATCATTGATAGTGTTGTAAGCATATCTGAAATACCAACTTTGATAATTAAAAATGCATTGACCATCCCTACTATTACTCCTACAAGCAACGGAATTGCAATTGCCCAAACCGGACTCATTTCCCATATAACCATTATTTTGGCCGCGATGACAGATGCAAATCCTGCAACAGCACCTACCGATAAGTCAAATCCATCAACGGTTAATGCCATTGTAATGGCTAACGCGATTAATCCAACAATCGATACGGATCTAAAAATATTGGTTATGTTATTAAAATTCATGAAATTTTCTAATCGTATTGTAAAAAATAAAACAGCTAATACGGTGACTAAAATTGTTCCATATTTATAAAAAAATTGAAATAAATCTATTTTTTGTTCAGGCTTGTTTTTTAACATTTTGACCACCTCCGGTAGAATATAATAATAACTCTTCTTCATCTGTCTCTTTGGTAATAAGTTCTTTGGCTATTGTTCCGTTATACATAACATAGGTGCGATCGGTTAACCCTAAGATTTCAGAGAATTCACATGTGGCATAGATAACACATTTACCCGCTTTAACAAGCTCTCCGATAAGCCGATATATCTCTGCTTTACTACCTACATCAACACCTTTTGTCGGCTCATCAAAGATATAGACTTGTGCATCAGATAGTAGCCATTTTCCAATTGCAACTTTTTGTTGGTTTCCACCACTAAGATTTGCAACAATCTGTTTTTCTGTGGGTGTTTTTATTCCAACTTTTTCAATATTTTCTTTCGATACCTTTTTCATCTTGATTCGATTCATAAAAGAATATTTACAATATTTATCAAGCGTCGGTAATGTTAAATTGGTTTCAATTGATTCGTGAACGAGTATTCCCTCTTTTCTTCTTTCTTCTGGTACAAGGGCAAATCCGTTTTTCACGGCATTGGCGGGATTCTTATTTATGACTTCTTTTGAATTTAATTCAATCTTTCCTTGAGTTATATTTCCCTCTCCAAAAATCAATTTACATAACTCAGTTTTTCCTCCGCCAACTAGACCGGCTAGACCGATGATTTCACCTTCATGCAATGATAAATCCACATGATGTATGCCACCTGTTCCGGTTAAACCTTGAATTTTCAAAACTTCTTTTCCTATCTCACCTACATGCTTAGGGTAAGTATTCTCTAATTTACGTCCCAACATTTTTTCAACTATATTATCGATGCTTGTATCTTCAATATTATATGTTCCGACATATTGACCATCTCTTAGCACCGTAATTTTTTCACTAATCTGAAAAACTTCATCCAATCGATGGCTTATAAAAATAATACTCATTCCATCTTGTTTTAGTTTAGCAACAATTTTAAATAATTTTTCTGTTTCTTCTAAGCTTAATGGTGCAGTCGGCTCATCCAAAATTAAAAATTTTGCTTTTTGATACACTGCACGCCCGATAAGAACCATCTGTTTTTGAGATAATGTCAACTCACTTACCAACTTATTTACATCAATATCTAATCCAAGGGCTTCTAATTCTTTTCTTGCCTGTTTTTTTATTTTTTTCCAATTAATTATTGTCTTTTGATTAGGGCTAATGATTTCATCCATCATGATATTTTCTGCCACGGTTAAATGAGGCACTAACGCTGTATCAACTTCTTGATATACAATGACAATTCCATGCGCTTTGGCATCAATTGGACTTTCGATTACCTTCACTTCATTATCAATGCTAATATTTCCTTCATACCCTTGATATGCCCCTGCGAGAATTTTCATCAGTGTACTTTTTCCAGCACCATTGGCACCAATAAGCGCATGAATTTCTTGACCGCCAACTGTGAAATCCACTTGATCAAGAGCCTTAACTCCCGGAAATGATTTTGTAATTCCTTTCATCTCTAATCGACTCATATTCACAACCTCACTTACTGCAACTTTGTCGTTTTTATTAGCAAACCGATTGATAGATATCAATCGGTTTGCAGTTACACTTTATTGTGCTTGTTCTAAGGCAAGCATCCAATCTTCTAAAAAGTCCGTTGTATAACCCCATCCATCATAAAACTCTGCTAATTCAGCCATTGTCACACGACGTTCATCTTTTGATGGTAGGTCATCAACATGAATAAGAACTGGCTTTAATGAATAGTATCGAGGAATTTTTTCACCTGCTAATGCTTTAAGTGCTAATCGAATTTGTACTTGACCAACAACTGTTGGGTCTACTGCTGCAGAAGCTCTCCAGATTTCCGGATGATCTTGCATCATTGCTAAATCTTGATCTGAAATATCAACTGAATACAATGGAATTGTGCGACCTGATGCTTGTTGTTCAACCACTAACGCATTATAAAAGCCTTTTGCATATTCATCCCATACAGCGTATACCGCATCAATATCACTACCAGTTGTTAACAAGGTTTCTAATGCTGTTTGCGCTTTCGGCATTGGATTATCCGTTCCCAAATCTATTGTGTTAATCACTTCAAGACCTGTATAGGTTGGTAATATTCCGCCTTCCCAAATACGATGGCGTTTATCTGTTGGTGGTACATTGGCAACTCGGTTATAAACAACTTTTCCTTTTCCATCAAGTTCTTGAACGAGAGACATCTGTGATAACAAGCCCATCATCAAGTCATATTGATCAAGTGAAACAAGCTTTCCTTGATGAATTTCTTCCGGAATATCAAAATCATTATCAAAAACAATAACAGGAATTCCTGCTTCTAAGGCTTTTTGAACAGCACCTGTTAATGCATCTGCTTTTCCGTGAGAAATTAATATGGCATCCATTTTATTTGTAACTGCATTATCAATACCTTCTGCCATCTTTGCTAAGTCATTATTTGCATCAATGACACTAAGTTCAATCCCATATCTTGCAGCTTCATCTTTTACACCATTAATATGTGTAATCATATGTGTTCCTGTACCCCACTCCTTAATAAGAGCCATTTTTAATGTTTTTCCTTCAATTGCTGAAGGTACATCTGCATTAACAGTTTCACTTGCTCCTTCATCTGATGTCTCATCATTTGTTGCATCTTCGTTTACCACCGGTGTTGAATCTGCAGCGCTATCGGCAACTACATCATCATTTCCTTGGCACCCCACCAACGTTAAACTCATGATTAGTGTTAGTAAAATTGCAATCCCTTTTTTCATTGTACATTCTCCTTTTCTAATCTTTCTAAATTAAACACTTTGCACAAATCCCTTTCAAATTATTCTTGGATTTGATTACATATTACACCTCGTTTCAATTTTTGTCAATATTTTTCATCAGAAAATCAAAAAAAATATATATTATTTCAACTTTTTTCAGCCATATATGTTATTTCAACTACTTTTTTATCAACTTCTTCATACTTTTTATGCTTTTCGTCTAATAATATACCAAAAAAGCGACTTCAATTTTCATTGAAGTCGCCTCTTTTTTTTATTTTTTTCAAATATCTGCAAAAATAAATCTTGGATCATGATGATAGGCTTTATCTACCTTACTCGTTGTGATTAAGCGCCAATCATTATCTAATTGTCCAAAAGTGTATCGTGATCGTTTTCCTAATTTTGTTGAGTCAGCAATGATATATGCTTCTGCCGAATTTTTTAATGCAATCTTATTAACCTCTGCCACTTCAACACTGGATGTTGTTATGCTTCCACCCGGAATAACACCAGACGCTCCAATAAAACACTTATCAAAGTTCATCGACGCTATTTGATGAATAACCGTTGGACCAATGACAACACCAATGTCTAACATAACCTCTCCACCAAGAATAATTGTATTAATTTGATATTTCAATAGTTCTTGAATATGGAAAGCCCCGTTTGTAACGACTGTGACATTTTTTCCGGCTAAATGCTTAATCATCATATCCTCTGTTGTTCCGGGTCCCAAGAAAATAAATTGTCCGTCACTTACCTTAGTTGCTGCATAACTTCCAATCTGTAATTTTTCATCTTTATTCAAAGTCATTTTTTCCGCCAAGGATTTTTCCGGTATGTTCACTACAATCTTTGCCGCTCCACCGGTCAATATCTCAACTTGCCCTTCGTCTTCAAGAGTTTTTAAGTCTCTGCGCACTGTTGCAAGGGAAACGCCAACGCGATCTGCAATTTCCTCAAAGAATACGATGTCTTTTGTATGCATAAATTCCAACACTTTACTTCGTCGAACATAAGGTATCATAAGATTCCTCCCCGTGGTTTTTTCTTATAATACCATCTTTTTCATGTTTTTGCAATATTTTTCATTTTCAGTATATTTTTTTCTTGCGATTAAACTCTTTAATCTCCAACCCCGTATCATAATCCAGCTGTTTAACCTCATTGGGTTCTGTCATTCGTTGTCGGGTCATATAGTGATTTTCCCAATTTGGCTTTGGCGCATTTTCTCGCCAGGGGCGATTTTCCCAGTAGTAACCTCTAAAGGGATCTCTTGTCTCATCCATCCAGTCAAGCAATGCATCATGAAGTTGGTCTCGAATCTCTTGAACACGGTCACTATGGATAAGATTTTCCATCTCCTGAGGATCTTCTGATAGAGAGTACAATTCATCATCACTCATAAGATTGATAACCAGCTTATATCCACCCTTAACAATACAGCGAACCGGCTGATAGCCACCAAATCCGTCATGATCGACTTCATAGCGATTAAATTCAATAAAGGCTTGGTCCTTGACCTTACCTAGGGTCTTCTCCTTCGATAAGAGACTTTGACCAAATAAAGCTCCCGGTTTCTTTACATCAAAGTAGTCCAAGATCGTCGGCACAATATCAATATGTGAAACTGCTTCTTGCCGACAGATGTTTTTTCCTTCCCATGTTGGGTTCATCAAGATTAGCGGAATGTTGGTAATCTCATCATACATCGCCGCACCTTTTCCATAGATTCCATGGGATCCCATAGAATCTCCATGATCAGAGGTATACATAATTGTCGGTTCTGATAAATGATTTTCAATCGTGTCTAAAACACGACCGATTTCATAATCGACAAAGCTATTACATCCTGCAAGACCTAATCCATCTTCATTGGCAAAGACTTTGCGACCGTTTTCTGCCCAGAGCTGTATATGCCTAGGAAGTATATTGGTATCTATATACATATTTTCTTTTTCAAAGACACGTTTTCCTTCAAAGGGCTCAAAATATTGCTTCGGTGCCAAAAAGGGACCATGGGGCTCATCATAGGATACGACTAAAAGAAAGTCTTCATCCTTGTGCGCCCGGATAAATTCCATGGCTTTTTGGGAACATTTATGGGCATAGGTAAAGGTCTCGTCCACACCTTGTTCATCAAAACAGCTCTGAAAGTTTCTAGAACGAGCGCGGTCTTGTTCAGACATCTCCATCAAATAATTACGCATATCATACCAATAGTTTTCATCCCATCCATCAGGGCAGATGCCATTCCCAAAATAGTCGCCTCCATCTAAGTGCCACTTTCCGATATATCCGCAATGCACCCCCGTGGCACTTAAGCGCTGACCAAGAGTTTTTACATATTCTCCTAGTTCCATGCTATTGGCAATCATTCCATTGGTATGCGGATATGTCCCTGTAAAAATCGCCGAACGGGCTGGGCCACATACCGGTTGAGTTGTATATGCACGTTCAAAACTGATTCCTTGTTCAACGAGCCTGTCTAGGTTTGGCGTATGCATTTGACACTGCTCGTTAAAAGCATTAATCATATCAAGTCGCTGAGTATCTGTCATTATAAAAATAAACTGCCGTTTCTTCACATCTTCACCTCAGTTGTTGTGTCTTACCAGTATAGTTTCCAATCTTTTACTTCTCGCATCAATGCTTCAAGATAGAAGTAATCGCCCCAAACATTGCATTCATCCACATTACGGTCTTCGCAGTTATTATAAGGCGTTCCTTTTGCATAAACACCATGAAGAAGTAACCCATTGGAGCTTTTGGGATCTTTGGCTGCATAATTGTCAATTAAAGATTTTAAGATTTTAAGGGCTACACAACGATATTTTTCTTTTTGTTCTTTCTCGAGATATTTACACATCTCTAGTATACCACAAACAGCTATGGCCGCCGCCGAAGAATCTCTTGATTCTGTGGAAGGATCACTAAATTCAAAATCCCAATAAGGGACTAAATCCTTGGGAAGATTGTCAATGAAAAAGTCCGTCACTTTGTAGAAAATGTCTTTATAGGCTTCTTTTTTAGTATAGCGATAACTAAGGGCTGTACCATATATCCCCCACGCTTGTCCTCTGGCCCAAGCAGAATCATCACTATAGCCTTGACGCGTCTCACCGTATAAGGGCTTGCCTGTGCCTTTTTCGAAATAATAGGTGTGATAGGTGGAATGGTCTTCGCGTAGGACAACCTTTAAGGAGGTGTCAATATGACGCTGTGCAATGTCTGCATACTTTGAATCCCCCGTCACTTCTGTCGCCCAGTACAATAAGGGAAGGTTCAGTAGACAATCAATAATCAAGCGATAATTATCATCCGCACCCACATTACCCCAAGCTTGAATAAACTGTCCATCTTCTTGATACCTTGTTATTAAATGGTTGGCCGCTCGAATGGCCGCTTCTTTACCAATCTGATTTTCGGTTAATTTGTAGGCAGCTACGCAAGAAAGACTATATAAGAATCCCATGTCATGATGATTAATATCAAAATTATCGTCCATGCGTTTAGAAAAGCTGTCCACTTGAACTTCAGCAGCTTTTCTAAAACGCTCATCCTTTGTCCATTCATAAGCCAACCAGATTTGCCCCGTCCAAAAACCACTTGTCCATGAGCGATTGATGTTTGGCTCATAAAAATTGTTGGTCGTCCCGTTAATTTTAAAGGCATGGGTAAATTGATCTAAGTCCCCCGCAATTTGATTAACAGCAATGTTCAAAGCTTGTTCTACTTGGTCTCTTGTCACTTCACTATAATTTTCCATATTCATTGTTTTATCTCCATTCTACTTGATCCAAGATAAATGGATCGTTTGTTTTATTCAAATACACCTGTAACTTTTGATCCATCTGCTTAGCTATTGGGTCTTTTCGATCCAATTCTATGGGCTTTTTTTGCAAAGGATCTTGAAGCAAATCATACAAGTAACGTTTTTGGATTGCACCGGGTCTTGTTCCATTATCCACAACATAGGTTTTATCCTTCATACGAAGTCCCCGCCATCCAAAGGCTTTATTGTTATATCCACGTCGCCGATAGGCATCAACCATATCCGGCATACCCGGAATCATCATGATGAGTTTTTCATCGTCTTCCTCCACAAGCAATGAAGAATTATCTATCAAACGTGTTGCAAAACTCTTTCCCTCAACGCAGGCAGGTGCTTGCACTTGTAATAGTTCCAGTAATGTCGGCATATGATCTTCACTGCTGAAGAGTATATCTGTAGGCCCCGGTGCAACATTCTGATCACAAATCATCAGGGGAATATTAATGGACTCTTCATACCAGATATTTTTACCCATGAGACCTTGAGCTCCTAACATATCGCCATGATCGGCTGAGAGCACGATGACCGAGTTCTCCATCAATCCACTTGTTTCTAAATAATCCATGAGGCGACCAAACTGCTCATCCAAACCACTAATAGCGCCATAATATTCTCGAAGGGTTTCGATAAACTCAGGATCTTGTTTCAAGGTCTCCGGAACATTATCCGGAATCTGTATTTCATCATACTTGGCTTTATACTTAGGCGGAACTTGATCATAGGGCGGATGTGGTGGATTCCATGATAGGAATAGACAAAAAGCTTTATCTGTATTTCTTTGTTCTAAAAATTCAATGGCCACATCGGTCTCAACTTCCGGCGACCATCCATGCTTAATAATCTGCTTGGAATTATCTCGCCAATAATGGGGAGATAAATGATCATCCATGGCTCCATAGGAAAACCAAAAGTCAAAACCATGACGTCGTTCTCCCGGTGGCGTATAGGCATCCCAATGTTTTGCCCCTGATTCCGGATGGGTCTGGAAGTTTTTTTCACTGGCATCTAGGTGCCATTTTCCAATATAGGCTGTCTGGAATCCTTCCCCTTTTAACACATCACCGATTGTTATTTCTTGAGGCTTTAACATGACGACTTCATCGAGTCCAATTTTACAATTGGTCCACAGGCCTAAAGAATAGGGATATTTTCCAGTGAGTAATGATGCCCGGTGAGGCGAGCACAAGGGGTAGGTACTAATGGCATTATCAAAGACTTTTGATTTTTTTGCAAAGGCATCCATATGGGGCGTCTTTACTTGACTGTCTTCAAAACCAATCGCATTTTTATTCCATTGGTCTGCAAAAATATAAATCAAATTCTTCTGCATTTTATCATCTCCATATCTTGAAAAATCAGCCCCAAAGGGCTGATTCTTTCTTATTTTCCTAAGAATGTGTCCATGGCTTTTTGATTGATTTCAATGGCACGATCGATATTTCTGTCTTTAAGCTCTTGAACAAAGGTCTCATAATCATCTTCAATATTTGAAGCACCTAGCATCCATTTTTGGAACATTTCATCCACATACGGACGGATTTGTGACATAATTCGCTTGTATTCTGCTTCATCATCTTCCGTATACTTAAGGTCAAGCTGACCGTCAAAGTATGGTGGCACTTGGTCACGATACCACTCTGGATGTCCGTTATATAATTCTGCTGCTGCTTTAGCTTCTTCTGTCATAAAGGCATACTCATAATCCGGATCTTGATTCATACCGATACGGTATTGAATTCCCTGCGAGCGTAAGTATCCAAGGGGTGTCTGTTCTGTGTTTTCTAAGACAACATCGGTGTACTCTTTTTCTCCGGCATCGTTGACAATATATGTCTCACCTTCAATACCCCAGTTAATAAGGTCTGATCCTTCTTCTGTAAAAAAGAAGTCAAAGAATTTGATAAGTGTCACAGGATCTTCAGCTTGTGCTGAAATTCCCCACCCCGGTGCAGGATAACGTGTTGTACGTTCAACAATTTCCCCATTTTGATTTTTCACCGGTGCAATAGCCACGTTATTAAATCCCGAAATCTCTTCTGCTAGAGAACTATTATAGTTCCCTGTACTTGGCCAGTCATGTGTAAATCCACCTTGGTTAGCACTATATAATGTGTCTCGAGTTTTTGCGCCACGCGTAAAGATCTCTGGGTCAATCAATCCTTCTTTATACCATTTTGCAAGTTCTTTCACTCCATAGACGAAGTTTTCTTCCAAAGGTTCAAATTCAATAACACCATCGCGTGCATAGAATTCTGTACTGGAGTCAAAAAGGTATAAATACTCGTCCGGCATCTTATGACCCGCACGGTCAAATAAAGGAATCTCATCTTTTTGTCCATTACCATTTGGATCTTCATTCCTAAAAGCAGTTAAGACAGTATATAATTCATCCACTGTTGTGGGTACTTCTAAGCCAAGTTTATCTAACCAATCCTGACGAATCCAGTAGAACTCGGCTGATAATAAGGTTTGATTTTTGGGGATATAATAGATATTTCCGTCTAAAGATGTTGCCCCTTGCCTAAATTTGGGATCCGAATCAAGTAAAGCTTTGATATTCGGAGCATGCTCTTCAATCAAATCATTTAAAGGAATTAGGCCTCCGTCTCTTCCCAATTTTTCCAATTCAGCTGCATTCATATACCCAATGACATCAGCTAAGTCTCCTGAGGATAGCATCAAGTTAAAGGCTTCTTCTTCATTGGCATTGGTTTTTGAAATTACACCTTCCAAGTTAACATTGGTTCGCTTTGCAATTTCTTGCCATACTGCCCATTCTGAATCAAAAGGCATGTTATTGAAGTTTAAGAAAATCGAAAATGTCTTTGCTTCTGCTGACACCAAATTTCCTTCTAGTGCTTGCTCTGAGTTTTCTGCTCCTGATTCTGTGTCTGTCCCCGTCTCTGTTGTTGCTCCTGTTGTCGCCTCTTCTTCATCGTTACTTCCACATCCTGCCATAAGTAACATAGTCATGACAACGATCATAAGTGTTGCGATAATTTTTTTCATAACGTTCTCCTTTTCTTTTTGAATTTATCTTAAATGACATGTGTCATTCATAAGATCTTAGCCTTTTACTGAACCAATGGTTGCGCCTTTTTTGAAATACTTTTGTACAAATGGATAGGCAATCGCCATAGGAACAATGGCTATGATGATAATGGCATAGATCACCGTTGTCGGCGATGCCAAAGAATCCATTGTGATAATTCCCGCTTCTGTTTCATTGGCCACCTGGTCTACAATCAGTTTCTTTAACAATACCTGTAGAGGTATCTTATTATCATCTTTTAACAAGTTCATTGCCCAGAAGTAACCGTTCCACCTGGATACTCCATAGAACATCCCGACAGTTGCTAATGCGGGTTTTGATAAAGGCAAATATATGTGGTAAAAAATACGTAAGTTAGAGGCCCCATCAATAAACGCTGCTTCTTCCAGTGATTGTGGTACTTGTTCAAAAAAGCTTTTTAAAATAATTAAATTATATGTATTCAAGGCAAAGCCAATGATAATACCTGTTCGCGTGTCTAAGAGCTTTAAGTCTACAAAAGTCATATATAAGGGAATCATCCCTGCATTAAACCACATGGTAAAGACTGTCATAATCGTAAAAAACTTACGGAACAAGAGGCGTTGCTTGGACAAGGCATAGGCCATTGTCGCTGTAAAGACCATATTGGCAAACACACCTACAAAGGTATAGAAAAAGGTGTTCAAATAGGCTAACCAGATACCATCTTTAGCAAACGCCTGCCGATAGCTTTCAAGATTAAAGCCTTTCACCCAAAACATAACTTCGCCATTTTCTACAAAAAAAGGTTTACTCACTGATGCGATAATGACATAAAAAACAGGGTATAAGCTGAGGATCGTGATGATAATCCCTATCATGCTCATAAAAAATGAAAATATTTTTTCATTACGTGTAACTAATCGACTTGACTTCTTTTTTTTCATTATATTCACCTCCCCTACCATAATGCCGTTTCTGATATTTTTTTACTAATTCGATTGGCAAACGCCACTAGAATAAGGGCGAATAATGCCTCGAAAAGCCCCGCTGCTGTTGCCAATCCATAATCACCATTACTAATTCCTGTTCGATATACATATGTTGCAATAACATCTGCCGTCTCATAGGTTGTCGGTCGGTATAAAAGTAAGATTGCTTCGAATCCAACTTTGACCATTTTACCAATGTTAAGAACGAACATCACTACAATAATCGGTAATATATTGGGTAAGGTGATGGCTGTAATCTGTCGCCATTTTCCTGCCCCGTCAACCTTGGCCGCTTCATAGAGCTGAGGGTCAATCCCCATAATGGCTGCGATATAGACAATCGAGTTAAACCCTGCGGTCATCCATAAGGTCATCGTCGTATAAATCCCTCTAAAATATTCCGGCTTCACCATAAAATACTGGGGTTCTATACCTATCTTTTGCAGCATAAAGTTAATGACCCCTGTACTTGGTGATAGAAAGTTGATGGTCATTCCACATACAACAACGACAGAAATAAAATAGGGTAAAAAGGTTGCCGTTTGTGTCAGTTTACTAATAAATTTGTTGCGCATCTCTGTAACCATTATTGCCAAAAATATTGGTAAAGGAAACACAATCAGCATTTGCCAAAAGGCAATCATCATAGTATTGGTAAATGTTCTCACAAAGTCCGTTCCTGTAATAAAGTAGATAAAGTTTTCAAGTCCAACAAAGGTACTTCCTTCAAACCCTCGAAAAACATTATAATCATAAAACGCCATCCGAAGTCCCAACATCGGTTTATAGGCAAACACCAAATACCAAAGCAAACCGGGTAACAGGAGTAGGTATAGGTCCCAATCGCGTTTTAGCCTTCCTCCAATCATCGATAATGATAATTTCTTTTTCATTGCTTTCTCCTTTCAAATCATTCAACTTTGTTCATCGAATTCTTAACCCCATTAAAGCACGGTCAAGTCTAAAAATCTATCGCCCATTTTCAAAACGTTTGCAATACCACTTATTTTGGCATGTTCATTTTTCAACTGCATATATAAAAAGAACAAAAAACAGAAGGCAAACACCTTCTGTTTCTGCATCTGTGACACTCTATCTATCGTTCTTTATCTATTCGATCCTTGTATTGCTTTGGTGTCATCCCCATGACTTTTGAGAAAACACGTATAAATGTATTGGCACTATTAAAGCCCACTTCTTGGGCTAGGGTTGAAATCTTAATTTCTCGAGAGGTATGTAAAATATCCACGGCTTTTCGAATACGATACTGATTTAAATGGGCTTTAAAATTTTCTCCCGTTTCTTTCTTAAACAGTATACCACAGTATTTTTCAGAGATGTTCATGCGTTCAGCCAAATCAATGAGCATAATATCTTCATGATAATTTTCTTCGATGAATTGAATCATATCCTGCCCAAGTTGGTTTTCTTCTTTCTGGCTTTGTTCGCGAACATATAGGCATAACCAATCAATACTGTTACGCAAGATGTTAAACACTTCATCTTGATTCCACTTATCTGCCAAGGACCAAAAGTCTATTTTTTTCTCAAAGACTTCTTCAGGAGTTACTTTTAACTCCTGAATCACTCGCTGCAAGGTGCCGATTAGGACCAACACCAAACTCTTTCTTGCCTCAAGCTCAAGTGATCCATAAACATCATTCTCTTCAAGAATATGATCATAAATCGATAGCGCCTGTTCCTCACCCAAAACGACTTGATGAATCAGTTGATTTTCCAAGTTCAAAGGATAGTAATACACCTTTTTATCTTTTTTCCGGATCATATCCATGGTTAACATGACCTGCGTACGATAAAGGAAACGATATTCTAGGATTTTTTGACTTTCTTCATAACTTTCTCTGATGGACTCAAAGCCTGAGCGCACATCACTAATGGCAACGAACATCCGTGTCTCGCCTTCTAAACATATATCGTTAATTAAAGGTTGAAGCTTTTTCTTTACTCCATCTACTCCTGTCGCTTCAATAATAAGAGCACATATGCCTGTACTCAGATTTGCAAAGCGAATGCCCTGACCATGTTGCACAAACTCCACAATTTCGTTTTTATATATTTGCACCTCTTGATCATCAAAGTGTTCATTACCTATAAATTCAATAAGGGCGACTGCAAAGGACTCACCTTGCGCTGCTTGATTATATTCTTCACTCTTCTTATCTTTTACGCCAAATAATAGATCACGATTGGTCTTATGTTCCATCAAGCGATCCCGCTCGTTAATTGCACTGCGTAATTGGATATTGAGATCTTTAACTTCCGATGCTTTTTTATGCAAAATCTTGATTTCATCATATTTCGAGTTATGTTTTACCCCATCAAATTCAGTCATCAAATCATGGATTGGACGATATAGTACTCTGGAAAAAACTATCGCTCCGGCAATGGCGACAAACATCATGAACAAACTTGGCAACAACATACGCATCATCACATATTCAAAGTTGTTGTTATCGGATGTGTTTTCTGCCAGTATAGTCCAATCAATATTTGCATAGGGATATACAAAAAACTCATGATTCTCATAGGTAATACGTTCCTGCTGGGACTGTTCACTAAAACTTTGATACAAGCCTTTTCTATCAATATCTTCCGCTTGATTCCATGCAAAGATTCCTTCATCATTACATAAGAACCACGTATACTCTTCTCCTGATGTAATCAGACTTTCTGTATTAATGACCAGAAAAAACAAGATCATCTTTTCTTCAAATACACGGCGTGTCACATACATGATGTATTGTTCATTCTCCACTTGCTGCATCATTACTTTTTCTTTTCGTCCTTGTTCAAACTCGTTAAAGAGTTGATTGCGCTCTTGTATTGACATGGCCAGCGTGGTCTCAAAAAACTGACTGCTTTCTTCACTCGATGTCGGAGTCAATACAGGTTTTTGAGTATCGATCGGTGTAATATAAATATCAAAACTAATATTATTCACACGTGATACCGCTTTTTGCAGTTCTTGTTGTAATTTGATGGCATGAAAATACATCAAACTACCTTCGTCGTCTGTTGCATATGACCGTATATATTCATTATTCACGACATTTTCGAATTCATTCATAGCAATTTCCAACCTTAGCTGGCTGTTGCTACGGTTAGCTTCAAGGGTTTGACGCAAGATGTTTTCTTGATCTTTTTTGTCTTGCTTATTCAAATTATATGAAAAAACGCCTATAAACATAAAGCTTATAAAAATAAATATTGCGAAAAATATCTGATAGATTCTTTTCTCGTATTTTCCTTTCACCATAATTCGCATTGTGTTCTCCTTTTACGATTGGCTTTTTTTCAATCGTTCATATTCTAATGTTGCATTAACTCCTTGATGATAGGCATACCCTAACGTATGTTGGCGATATTTAGCGTCATATGAACTTCTCAGTGTATCAAAAGGATCTTTTGTCTTTTTAAGATAACTACCGAGTTTTTTTCGATATTGGTTAAGAATTGTTTCATACTCTGGTTCTACCGCAAGATTCTTTTGTTCAAATGCATCTTCACGCCTGCTGTATAGCTCTTCTTCCACACGCTCTTGATCATGATATACTGTATATTTGTATGCATCATCAAGATACATTCTGCCTGGGACAATATAGCCTAAAAACTCATCATACCACTGTCCAATGACATACTTTCTTGGCGAGATCTTCTCCCCTTCAAAAGTGGATATCAAGCTTATGCCTTCCCAGTTTTTTAATACTTCAAGCCCACAAAAGTCTGTAATTGTCGGTACAATATCCATTAAGGAGACATTACCAGGAACGCGTTTTTTACCCAACAGTTTTTTATGATAAAAAGCTAAGGGTACTTCATTGCTTTCATTATAAAAACAACCATACTTGGTAACCAAGCGGTGAGCCGCCATCCCTTCGCCATGATCTGCAGTTAAGACAATAAGGGTATCATCCATTTTACCGCTTGCTTTTAATTCTTGCAACAACTTTCCGACCTGGGCGTCAACTTTATCAATAAAATAGTGGTAGGCATTCAAATAACGCCTGTAATCCTCGCCGTCCCAGCTTGTTGTCTGGCTTTGACGTCGGTGTGCACAGCACATGTACTTTATAAATTCGGGACGATTTTCTAAATCCACCGTCTCAAAATTCGGAGGTAACTTGGGAAGATCTTCAAGGGGTTGCACTTGATCTTCTTTACGATAATTGCCGATATACGAACAAATATTATGTGGATTTTGAAAATCAGCGATAGCAAAAAAAGGCTTATCTTTGTCTAATGTTCGAAGATAATCCCTTGCTTGGTTTAGGGTATTGATATCAAAATACGTCTCATAATCAAAAGCGATATCATCACGCTCGTTTGGAATATGTACTTGTTTTTCTTCATAACAGCGAAAACCACGCAAGCTTCCATAATCGTGTCGCTTTCCAAAGTGGACACAATCATAGCCTGCCTGACTAAACACATCGCCTATAGTTGTTAATTCCTTACCTAAGGCTTTTATTCCTTGATTCGGTAGATTACTTAACACGTTTGTTTGGTGGGGATACTTTGATGTCCAGAGCGATGCACGTGCCGGCTGGCACAAAGGACACGACGTATATGCATGTTCATAACTAATCCCATTTTCAATTATTTCATTCATATACCGAGTTTGATCATAGTCATTACCATAGGAACGTAGCGCCTTTGAACTGAGTTGGTCACAGATAATCATTAACACATTCATAAAGTCATCAACCTTTCTTCCTCATCATGTATATTCTATTATATTGAAAATGGGATATTTTGAAATCTCCAAAATGCAAGTCATCACCAAAAAGCAACCTTATGCCACTTTACTTGTTCACTTTCTTGCCGTTTTGAACGTAGTTCCATGCATCAAGGCACATGGTAGGCAAATCTAATTTTGCTTCCCAATGAAGTATATTTTTACTTTTTTGAGTCGATGCATAGCAACTACCAATATCACCTGATCGGCGAGGAACAACCTTATATTTCACAATTTGATCGCTTGCTTTTTCAAACGCGTGAATCACTTGAAGGACGCTATATCCTTCCCCTGTGCCTAGATTAAAAGCCTCAATTCCCGATTGAGCCTGCACATAATTAAGCGCAGCGATATGTCCTTCAGCCAAATCCTGAATATGAATATAGTCGCGAACGCCGGTTCCATCGATGGTATCATAATCATCGCCAAAAACACTCAGTTCCTCCAATTCTCCACTGGCAACCTTGGCAATATAAGGTAAGAGATTATTGGGGATGCCGTTAGGACTTTCACCGATAAGACCGCTTGGGTGGGCGCCAATGGGATTAAAATATCGCAACAAGGCAATGGCAAAGTCCTGATCACCTACATAAAGATCTTGCATAATTTCTTCAATCATTTTTTTTGTTGCCCCATAAGGATTCGTCGTTGATAATGGATCGTCTTCTTCGAAAGGCACATTGTCATTCATGCCATAAACTGTTGCTGATGAAGAGAAGACGATTTTCTTGCACTTGAATTTTTTCATGACTTTCAAAAGTTGAATGGTTCCATTAACATTGTTATCATAATATTCTAAAGGCATGCTGACCGATTCTCCGACTGATTTTAAGCCTGCAAAGTGAATCACAGCGTCGATATTATGGTGTGTAAAGATTTCTTCTAATCTGTTTACATCTCGAATATCACCTTCATAAAACTCCATACTTTTTTTTCCAAGAATTTCAATTTTTGCAACAATTTCTTTTTTTGAGTTGATAAGATTGTCAATGATCACGACTTGATGGCCTGCTTCTAATAATTTTACACATGTGTGACTTCCGATAAATCCGGTTCCGCCGGTTACCAATATTTTCATTACTTACATTCCTCCTATGTCGTGCTATATTTTTGTACAATCGCTTCCATGTGCGCAAGTTTTTCTTCCATTTTTTTTACAAATGCATATTGATTCTTGGCACGAATCAAATTGTGCTTTTCTTTATGTACCTTAAAGTAAGTATCTCCATCCAGGTAGTCTGTTAAAAAACGCATCCCACATTCAAAGGTCATGATAATGGCACTCATTGCTAATAATTGAATTTCTCTGGAGCTAAGCTCATCTTTCATAATCTCAAGATAGCCTTTGGTATATGCTTCAAATCGCTCTAAGTCTATATCCATCTCTTCAAGATTCTCCGAATCCTCTTCTAATGTACTTCCACAAGAACGAATGGCATCCCCAAAATCGTACAGCACACTTCCCGGCATGACAGTATCCAAATCAATGACACATCGACCGATGCCTGTAATGTCATCTAAAAGCACATTATTTATTTTGGTGTCATTATGGGTTACTCGCATAGGAATACTTCCCTTTTCCATTTCCGATAAGATTAACGTGCATATGTTTTGATGTTCTATGGTAAAGGCAATCTCTTCTTGGCATAACTTTGCACGTTGATTCACATCTTTTTCAAGGGACGTTATAAAATACTTATATCTTTGTTTTGTATTATGAAAACCTTGAATCGTCTCATGCAGATTATCCGCAGGATAGTCTTTTAACATATACTGAAAAAGCCCAAAGGCTCGTCCTGCTTCATAGAGCATGGATGATTTTTCAGCAAATAGATGCCCTGTCGCCTTTTGAATAAAAACATATGATCGCCAATAATTCCCATCCGCATCTTTATAAAAACTCTGCCCTGTTTGGCTTGGGACCAGGGTTAAAACTTGATAATGATCTATAGGGTGTTCTATAATATAATCCACCAAATAACCGGTCACCCCTTCAATATTTTCCATCAGTTGTTCTGTCGCCTTAAAAATCTGGTGATTCACGCGTTGTAAAATATAAGGCATGGACTCTCCCGAATACTCCACCGTGACAAGATAGGTATCATTAATATGCCCATCTCCATAAGGACGAATTGATTTAAAGTCACCCTTCCATTGAAATTGCTTGCAGATTGTTTCAAAATCGTGTGTCATTATTTTATCCTCCATAATTTTTCCGGGTATTTTCCTGCATCAATCATCTGACTAATAGCCTCAACAACCATGGCCTTATCTTCTTGATAGGTCACCCCATACCATTTTTCATTTGTCTTAAGAACCTTGACATTGGCTTTACTTTTTTGCACCATTTGGTCGACTACATAAGGAAGATAAAATTCACCTTTCAAAGGATTCACTTTTAAAGCCTCCTTTAAAAAATCAACGATTGTTCCCTCGATTTCTTCAATCAATGATGGCTTAAGTCCCCACATATTCATTGAGACAATGGTCTCTTCCGGTAATGTGATCCACACTTCATTTTCTAGATAAGCGATATCCTTGGCACCTTTTTCAATATGGACACGTTCAACAACATTTTCTAGATTCTCATCTGTGTCTAGGCTGCATATTCCCCGAGAGACATAGCCATTTTCCGTCACCGTATTTTTCAGCTGATATCCAACCATGGCATAATCAGTCTGATCTTTTGTCGTGTCGCTTAAAAAATCAAAAAGCTTAATATAAGCCTCTTGACCGTAATAATCATCGGCATTAATAATAGCAAAGGGACCTTTAATTAAATGCCTTGCTGCATAGAGTGCATGGGCTGTTCCAAAGGGTTTGACCCGATCTTTTGGAGCCTTGATACTCTCGGGAATATCTTCTAATTCTTGAAATGCATATTGTACAGAAATATAAGGTTCGACTCGTTGTCCAATAATATCTTTAAAGTCTTTTTCGATTTTATGATTTATAATAAAAATCACATCTTCAAATCCGGCTTCAATCGCGTCAAAAACAGAATATTCAATAATCGCTTCTCCATTGCGTCCCACAGGATCCATTTGCTTGAGCCCTCCATATCTGCTTCCAATACCTGCAGCTAAAACAACTAATACTGGTTTATTCATAAGAACCTCCATATTTTTTCTTGTTTTGTATTCTCTTACTATCCTAACAAGTTTTTCCCGCCCTGTATTTGTACTTTCTTCTACTCTTTTTGTACAATTGATTGTATAATGGTAAATAAGGAACTATTTATATGTAAAGATCGGAGTTTTGATAATGCCGCGTATTGATGGTTATGAATTAACCCCCATTCACCCTCTTATTTCCATAGACCACATTGTTACTGTGCACTACTTTGAGTACTCTAAAAATTATATTTTCGAAGGTGAAAAACATAATTTTTGGGAATTTTTATATGTGGACAAAGGATGCATCAATGTAAAAGCGAATGATACGATGTTCAGTCTTTCAAAAGGACAAATCATCTTTCATGAACCCAATGAATGGCACACTGTCGTTGCCAATGGACAGACCGCACCGAATCTTGTGGTCATTGCTTTTACGTGCGATTCTCCTGCTATGCATTATTTCAAAAAACGTATTCTTTCCATTGATCATCATTTATATACTTACCTTGGCAAAATCATCAATGCCGCCCATACTTTATTCACGAATAACCTCAATGATCCCTTGTTAAAAAAGCTCGACAAGCGTTTTATAGAACCCACGCCATCCGAGCATTATATTACAAGCTATCTGGAATTGTTTTTAGTAGAAATACTGGAGCATCACGAACGCTATGAGAAAGATGTAAAAGTCTCGACTTCAATTCATGAATATATGAAAGAAGAAAAACTGGCCATTGTCATTAACTTTTTACAAGAAAATCTACATCAAAACTTAACGTTAGATGATATATGTCAAAACACCTTACTTAGCCGGTCTTCCTTGCAAAAGTTATTCAAAGAAGGTACCGGCCACAGTGTGATGGATTACTTTAAAGAGATGAAAATACAGGAAATCAAGCACCTTATTCGCGAAGAAAATCATAATTTCACTGAAATAGCAGAAATTTTGGGCTACAGCTCGATCCACTATTTATCACGAACATTTAAAGCAAATACCGGCATGACATTATCTGAATACGCTTCATCTGTAAAAGCTTTATTAGATAATTAAAAAAAGCACCGTAAGTATATTTCACTTACTGTGCTTGTTTTTTTTACGATATTCATAGGGCGTCATATGTACTATTTTTTTGAAACATTGAGAAAAATAGCTTTGAGATGTAAATCCACATGAGTTAGCAATGCTTGCAATATTATAATCTGATTCAATAAGAAGCTTTTTACTCACTTGAATACGGACACTTGTCAAATAGTTCATCAAAGACATTCCATAGGTTTTTGTAAAACAATGGGATAAATAATATTTGTTCAAATGAAGTTCTTCTGCCAAATAGTCTAAGCTAATATTTTCAGCATAATGGGCTTCCATATATCGCTTTGCCTGACTGCATTCGCGCATGACTTGTTGGGTGATCGAAGCCACAGCTTTATTCCCGGATAGTTTTAAAAACTCTAAAAACAAAAGCTCATATATATTTTGAATCATTAATAAGTGATGTTTATTCTTACGATCATAAATGTTTAAAATCTCTTCTGTATAAAAATTTACTTTTTTGGTTAAGGATAGGAATGAAACCTTGGAATAAAGATTATTATTCATTTCAATGGATATATTACCTACACCAAAGACAATGTATTCAAGGGGATTTTCCTCGCTTGATACCTCTCTATGCTTTACGTTGGGATTTACTGCAACAAAATCATAGGGACCTATATCTATCTCCTGGTCTTCAATATATACTTTCCCTTGCCCCCCGATGACTAAGAACATCTCACACAGAACATGGGTATGAGCTATACTTGCCCATTCTCCTTCATAGGAAGAATGGGCAACATATACAAGCTCACCATAGTTTATGTCTTCAATTTTATCTGATAAATAGTAGGTACGATTACTCATGTTTATCCCTCATTAAACGACTGAATTCTTATCGACAAATCTGCTTATTCTTTGATATTATACCAAATAATTTCATTGGCTTCCATAGACAGTTCAAATGCACTTCCATCTCCTCTATAAATCTTGGTCTCTTGGGCCTCATAGGTATTATTTACGACACAGAATTTATTATTCTTTATATAGGCATGAACGTCAACATGGCAATTGGTGCTATACCATTGTTCTAAAGAAGCTTCTGCATGGCTAGCATAAAGAATTGCCCGATGGAATATACGTGTATTTTGATGGCTGTAGGGTAAACCAGTAAAATATACTCCTCGTCCTTGTCCAAAATCCCTTGTTGCCAATTGTACGCCTAAATCTCTTTGAACAATAACTGTCGTATCTTCCAATGCATAAATATCTGCTTGTCCCTGACCAAAGTCGATCTCTCCTTGGCAATCCCTTGTAATAAAATGAGTTTGCTCTTGCCAATTGTATTTATCATAGTTTAGCGTAAATCCACTTTCTTTTTCGACGCCAAGAACATCCGCTAATTGGAAAAATCGTCCTTGAAACTGATGGGCTGATGGTTCTCCGACACCTATGAATCCACCTCCCCTATAAATAAAGTGGCGAACACGTGTGAGAATCGTTTCATCTATCCAATAGGCACCACCACTATGCGCTGTATCTGCACCTCCCACATTAATAATGACATCAATATCATTAAGTAGATGAGCATCATTTTTGATATCCTCAAAACTTATAAAACGCACATCATAAGGACCTCCTGCTAGGGCTTCAACGATACCGGCATAGCTGTAATTTTGCTTTTGGTATAAGGCATGATGCACCATGTGATTGCCCCATGCACGCATATGTCCCCATGCATTTAAGACGGCAACCGTCTTGACACAATAAGGCGTTGTTCCCTTAACATTATCATATAAGACTCTAAACTCATCGGCAACGCTTTTAATATAATCAATAAAATCCGGGAACTCTAAGGCAAGTTTAAGATAGCCGCCATAACCAATACGGTCAATTGGCTTTCGAAGAATAGCCCGTCGAGCTGTTACCCAGTTTTCTTTGGCTTCTTTAATCGGGTCTCCATTTTCATGGAAGGTATCCGGGAAGAAATAGGGTAAAAATCGTCCTTCGGTATATTTCACGCCTTCAATATCACTAATGAGACGAAGGGTACTTCCGTTACCGACACTTCCAACGACAGAGTCCAAGCCAATCTCTTTAAATGCATCTAAAAAGGGCTCTGTCCCTATCCAGTGGTCGCCAAGAAACATCATGGCTTCTTTACCATACTCATGGACAATATCGACGAATTCTTTGGCTAAGGCCGAGACTTCCTTGACTTGGAAGTGGACAAAATCCATAAATTCTTTGGATGGGTTTCGGTATTGGTTATTATAGTATCCTTGGTCAATAATATATTCTGCTCTAAAAGGATAGCCTACTTCTTTTTCAAATTGCTCTAAAATATATGGACTCACCGATGCAGAATATCCATACCAATCTACAAATTTTTCTCGCTTTAATTCATCAAATATCAGTGTGAACTGGTGAAAAAAAGTTGTGAAACGGATGACATCAACATCCGGATTCTCTTCTATAAAAGCTTTGAGACGCTTTATACTGTATTCACGAGTCTTAGGCTGACGTACGTCAAAGGTCATCTGATGCTCTACATCTTGCCAATCATTGACCACACTATTATACATGTGCACAGGGTCCCAAATAAGGTATGCTAAAAAGCTAACCGTATACTCATGAAAGGGTCTACATACTTTAATAATAACACTTTGACTATCCCTTTGGTATTCCCAATCATCCACACTAACCACTTGGCCTGTGGTACGATCAATGACTTCCCACCATCGCTTTGGCTTGTCCTTCTCATTGATTTGCATGAGTTCTTGGCTAATACCTTTCATAAGAGGAATCTCTAAGCGCTCTTGTTCTGCCAGGAAAAATCCTGTCATAATGTAACATTGTTGTACTTCTTCCGGATGTTCTTTTGCCCATGCATTATCTTTACGTGTTGTATAATAGGTTGCATAGCGTTTGGCATCTATGTCGTTTAACTCCTTCGGAAACTTTGTTCCGTCACAGTCACGCACCGCATCTGCCCCTAAAAAATCGACAATTCGTAGTGTTTCATCAACAATATCTGTATCCGTGGGTATTGTTAGTCTTCCTCTTAAGTTATCTTTCATTGTTTGTACTCCTCGTTATTTAGAATGTGGCTTGTTATACACATATAATGCAAGTAAGAGCATACTCAAACCAAGCATTTGTATCATTAATCCTTGAACTCCAATATCCTTATGCCCGTTAATGACAAGGATTATTGCAACAACAACCCATAGGGATGCTAGAACTCGTTTGACTACATCTTTTCCATATTCGTCTTTTATCATCTTAACCTTTTAAGCCTCCTAACGTCATTCCTTGCGTTAATCGCTTCTGTACAAAAATATAAAGGATAAGCGTCGGCAGCATGACCATAACCAATCCTGCATACATTTGTCCATATTGAGCCGCAGCATTTTGGGCTTTCATCAAGTTCATTAGCCCGACCGGAAGTGTTCTAGGACCTCCCGATTTTGTCAACATGGTCATTGAGATAATGTACTCGTTCCAGAAGGATAAAAAGTTAAATAAAATGACAGTGACAATGCTTGGCTTTGCCATAGGCAAGATGACCTGACACATGGTTCGAAAATGTCCCGCACCGTCAACATAGGCTGCTTCTTCAAAGTCTTTTGGAAGTGTAACTAAGTAGCCCGATAATAAATAAATAGTAAAGGGCAAGGCTGTTGACGCATATACAAGGGCTAATACAAATATGTTGTTCAGTAAAAACCCATTTCCAAAGGTCGTATTAAGCCACTTGTCCCCATCGACAAACATGAGAAAAATCGGAACAACAATATAGTTCACATTGATAAATAAGCCTGCCATAAACATTCCCTTGAAAAATTTCTTGCCCACAAAGTTAAACCGTGTTAACACATAAGATGCAGGTAAGGCTACTAGCAGCAAAATAAGAATCGCCACTGAAGTAACAATAACCGATGTTAACATATAATTTCCCATGTTAGCCTTATTCCAGGCATCGGAAAAGTTTTGTACATAAAATCCTGCCGGCATGGCCCAAGGGTTGCCATAGAACTCTGCATTTTCCTTGATGGAAGCTAAAAATACCCACGCAACCGGAACAATAATGGTGATCGTTAGCGAAATAAGTGCAACATATATAAAAATTTTATACAAGCTATTTGTCTTTTGTTTTTTCATAGTATCCTCCTAGAATTCAAGCGGTTCACGTTTTGTAATTGCGCTGATAATAGCCGATAGTGCAAAAGAAAAGATAAAGATAACCACACCGATCGCCATACCATAGCCATAACTTGAATTTGTATAGGCTTGTTTATACATATAACTTAAGAAGACTTCTGTACTTCCATCCGGTCCACCTGAGGTCATGGCTTGCACGAAAAGAAAACTCATGTTAATCGAACTAATAATAAAGAATGTGAGCGTCGTTCGAATATTGGTCCAGATAAGCGGTAAAGTGATCTGGAAAAATTGAGTAATCTTGCCGGCACCTTCCATGCCGGCAGATTCATACAAACTCTTTGGAATACTTGACATACTTGCGATATACATAACCATATAATATCCGACAGCCTGCCACACCATCGCAGCAACCAGACTATATATAACAATCTTTTGATCGCCTAGCCATAATATATCGGGCTGGTCAGGTCGAAACAAACGAATGAAACTGTTGAGTATACCGTTTTTAGGGTCATATATTGCACTAAAAATAGCTGCAATGACTACAACAGATAAAATATTCGGGATGTAAAATACAATTCTAAAGATATTCGCCCCTTTAATTTTCTCCTGGGTGAGGATTGCCGCAAACATTATCGCAAATACGAAGGTAATAAGTGTCACTAAGATTAAGAGTAACAAGGTATTTTGAAACGATTGATAGAATCGTTGATCTTCAAAAAGAATTCTAAAATTATTCAAACCAACAAATTCTTTGTTTGGCGAAAAGCCTCCCCATTTAAACAGCGACATTTTGAATACGTTTATTGTAGGTATAACCATAAAAACGATAAATAAAATCACTGCAGGAGAAAGACAACATGTAATAAATAACCGACTGCTTTTTCCGTTTTTCATTTGTCTAAAGATCTCCTTACATTTTTCATGCGATCAATTCCAATTATTTCAAGGCTTCTCGAAGTCGTTCACTTGCTTCTATAACGCTTGCAACCCATTCGTCACGAGTCTTGTCACCAGTTACTAAACTGTCAACAGTTCCAAATAGAGTGTCTGCCATATTAACTCCTTCTACAGGTTCTGTTGCTGCAAAATTACCCATGGCAGCTTTTGCTCCGTCATTATAAACACTATAGAAAAGTTGGTTTTCACCAGAAAGATATTCTGTCATATCAAAAATAGGTTGTACTGCGTTACTGATCGCAAATATCGCTGCCGCTTGGTCCGAATATAAGAAGCTAATAAATTCTTTAGCAAGGTCAGGATTTTTTGCTGCTGCAGGAACCCATGCTTGTTCAAAAAATGTATAGGAATATTGATCTGAATTTGCATCAAGTGCCGGCAAAGCCGTAAAGCCCCACTCGAAGTTTTCTACTCTTGGTGCATCTGCCATTTCACCAGTAACCCAAGTACCGTTAGGCATAAACAAGGCTTCATTATCTAAAATAAGTTGTTGATTTTTTAAATAGTTTTCATTATTGGCATTTGCAGGTGTTGTTGCTTCTGTATATGCCGCCAATTTTTCAACGATATCAAAGGCTTTTTGCGCTTCGTCTGTTGTCCAAATACCATCTTCATAGGTCATAGCTGCGTTAAATAATGCCGGTCCACCCGTTACATTTAACAATCCATAGAATAATGCATCAAAGTAACCTGTTGTCGGATAGGTAAATAATGCAATACCTTCAGCCTCTGCCTTGTCTCCAAGCGTCCACATTTCATCCCATGTTGTTGGAACGTCCCAACCTTTTTCTTCAAATAATGCCGCATTATAGAATAATCCACAAGGACTATAAAACATTGGAGCCAAGTATGTTTGACCATCACCATAAGGGTTAGTAATTCGTGTTGATGTAAATCCCGGAATCAATTTATCAGATACCGTGATGTCTTCGCCAGGTATTGTCATGGATAAAACATCTGTAATATCTAAAAGAGCTTGTTCTTTAATCAATGTCTCTGTTAAAGCCGCAGGACGTCCCACTCCTAGATGAACCACATCCGGATAATCTCCCGCCTTCATACTTGGACTTATAACATCTTCAAGATTCTTATCCACAATAAGCTCGACACTTACGCCCGGATGCACTGCCTCAAATGCTGCGGCAACATCTGTCCACATCTGTGCTCCATATGCTGTCTCAATTGCTGCCACTGTTAAAGATGATTCTTCTGTATCCCCCGCTGTTGCATCTGTTGCTTCATCTGTAGCCGCTTCATTGGAAGTCTCATTCCCATTAGCTACTGTCTCCCCTGAATTTGATGTTTCACCATTTTGGCATCCTGCAGATAAACCTGCAATTAATACCATGACTAATAAAATACTTAGTGCTTTTTTCATAATATCTCTTCTCCTTTTCATTATAAGATATCATTATTATAAGCATTGTATTTTCTTAAGAATACATGATTATTGTTACTTTTTTTATATATCTTGCTTTGTAAACAATTTTACGCAAAATCTTCAGACCCTTAGCGTTTATTTCCTTTTGCATTGAAATATTATTAAAAGTATCATATACTTTACAGTAATGGATACCATTGATTTGTAATACGTTTATTGGTGAAAAGAGGACTTTGTCATGATGAAGGAAAATTATCTAAAAAGTGAATTGTACGATTTAATGCGTAGGGACTCACGTATTTTTGAATTTATCCAATCTGGTTCTCTGGATGGGATTTGGTATTGGGACCTAGAAAATCCTCAAAACGAATGGATGAGTCCAAAATTTTGGCAAACTCTTGGATATGATCCGGACGAAAAAAAACATCAAGCAAATGAATGGCAAGATATTATTTTTCAAGAAGATTTGAAGCTAGCCACGGAGAATTTTGATAAACACTGTATTGATCCAAATTATCCCTACGATCAAATTGTACGGTACAAACACAAAAATGGTTCTACGGTATGGGTACGCTGTAGAGGTCTGGCTATTCGAGATGAAAGTGGAAAAGCAATTCGTATGTTAGGTGCTCACGTGGATATCACAGATTTAAAAGAAACAGAAAAAGAGATGACACGATTAACGAAAGAATATGAAAAAGTCTTCAATGGCACACAAGATTCTATGTTTTTAATCAAGGTCTTAGATAACGTGAATTTTATGTATATTCGAAATAATCTAGCCCATCAAAATAAAACAGGTATTCTTCTTGATCATATAATGAATAAGACGCCTCAGGAATTGCTCGGAAAAGAGATGGGCGATATCGTATCAGCAAATTACCAAAAATGCGTTGATGCCCGAAAAAGTATTACCTACGAAGAAGAGTTGAATTTACCTGGTGGCAATTACATATGGTCTACAACCTTAACACCTATTATAGAAGAGAATCTTGTTTCGTATATCGTTGGTTCAGCTATGGATATTACGGAGCGTAAAAAAATGGAACTTGAATTGCAACAATATGCTAATTATGACCAATTAACTGGATTACCTAACCGGAGATTATTTTTCGAAAGATTGAAACAATTAATCATTGAAAGTAAAAGAGAGAAAAACCAGTTTGCTTTACTTTTTATTGATTTAGATGATTTCAAAGGTATTAACGATCAATATGGACATCATGTTGGTGATGAAGTTTTAATCAATGTTGGAAACCGTTTGTTAAACTGTCTTCGAAAATCAGATACAGTAGCCCGAATGGGTGGAGATGAATTTACTATTCTTCTTCGTAATGTTAATAACAAAGAGTCTGTACATAGCTTAATAAAGAAAATTCATAAAACGCTCAAAAAAACGATATAACTTAATTCTATTGAATGTAATATCAATGCATCGATTGGTGTTTCTATCTATCCTGAAAACGGTGAGAGCAGTGAAGGCTTGTTAAAATACGCCGATTCATCCATGTATGCAATGAAACGAAAGGAACCATTATGTTAAAAAACATCTCATTACTTATAAAACCTTCATCCTCAAATTGCAATTTAGCTTGCAAATATTGCTTTTACTACGACGTTGCTGCCAATCGAGACTATGAGAGCTTCGGTTTTATGCAAGCTTCAACAATGAAATCCCTTATTATAAAAGCACTTGACAGCGCCACTGACCACATTACTTTTGCCTTCCAAGGTGGGGAGCCGACGCTGATTGGGTTGGACTATTTTAAAGATTTTGTGGCTACAGTTAACCAGCATATCTCAACGCAAACCATTCACTATGCCATCCAAACTAACGGTACGCTTTTGACCGATGAATTTTGTGCTTTCTTGCACCAAAACAATTTCCTTGTTGGTTTGTCCTTAGATGGTCCCAAGGATATGCACGATTTAAATCGAATCGACGCCAAGAAAAGCGGAAGCTTTAAATCCGTTAATCAAGCTGCCCGATTGATGGCAAAGCATAAGGTAGATTTTAATATTTTGACTGTGGTCACCAAAAATATCGTACGTCATGTTCAAAAAATATATCGTTATTTTAAATCTCAAGGATATCAATATCTTCAATTTATACCGTGTATTAGTGACTTCAATGATTCCAAGCTTCAAGCCTTTAATATTACACCTGAAGAATACGGCAATTTTCTTGTCCAACTCTTTGATTTATGGTATCAAGACATAACAAATGGCGAACACGTAAGTATTCGCCTCTTTGATAATTATGTTCAAATGTTATTGGGGATGCCTCCGGAAAGCTGTGATATGAATGGGTTTTGTAGCGTCAATCCGGTCATTGAAGCTGACGGGTCCGTCTATCCATGTGATTTTTATGTGCTCGACCAGTGGAAACTGGGTAATATCAAGGCAGATTCTCTAGAAAGCATGATTACTGGTGCCCTTGCCCATAATTTTGTATCGAGCGGTAGTAATCATGCTGAAGAATGCGACACTTGTCCCTATTACCAACTCTGTCGAAGCGGTTGTCGTCGCCACAAGGAAATGTTTGCCGATACGCATGCAAAATCCGACCAAGACTTACACGACAATTATTTTTGTGAATCTTATAAAATATTTTTTAAGCACAGTATCGATAAACTTCAGAAGATTGCCCAGTTTGTCCGTTCACGACAAGGTATATAATTCAAGACTTTGACATCGGTCTTCTCTTTGATACCAGTCATTAAAGACAAGCTCCATTTGCTCGACTCTCGTCTGACCGAAGTCAATATCTCGGTAGTATTCAATCATTTTTAAGAAGGCTTCATTGTCACGCAATGGTTTTTTTAATCGAATAACCGTTGCGTGTGCTGTTGTCAATTTATACCTTCGATCAATAGATAATTCAAGCTTTGATTGCGAAAATGCGCTTCTTAGACGATATCGGATTTTTTCTAATTCCTCTTGTTCAGGAAATCCTTGAATTAATATACAAGAAGGTGATGCGGTTATGCCTCGAAAAAATATATTAAAACTTGAAACATCCCTAAGACATGTCCTAAGAATTTCTTTGACCGCATCTACATCTACTTGGTCCAAATCAAAGCCTTCAAAACAGGAGACAATAGATAAGACGGTAATATGCATATCTGATGGGGGATAGTAATATTGTTCAGGTTCGATTACTTTGATCCGTGATAAAAAACCGCTTATTCTTTGTCGTACTTCTAGTGACGGTCTCACCAAAAGTGTCACACCGAACCGATTGTCTCTCGAGTCATCGATTCGATGATCAATCTGGACTCTGCCCTCTTGTATTTCCACAACAGCTTGATTATACATGTCCTGATAGGTCATATTCAGATTATCATTCTGCATCTTCATCATCTTCCTTTTTCAAGAATCTTTCTTTAACACATAAATAGATTCTCCAAAAAATATTTACCTGCATCTGTTTTAAAAATAGTATCCTTAACGTTTCTTATGGCGTCTTCTCCCATTTCACTTTCATGAATGTTCACAAGAAAATCTGCCTCTACCAAAATCTGATGATCTATTTCTCGAATATCATTATAGGTGTGATGATGGGCTATGAGCCAACAAGTTCGGTCAATAATCGCTTCATTCACTTCCAATTTGCTTAGTAATTTTTGCGCTTCAAAAGGGCCTTCAATCTGTTGATAATGTCCCGATGCGCTATGATACTTTTCTTCACTCACTTTTATTCCTATATCATGGGTGATAGCTGCAATCTCAAGAATTTCCTGAGTCCCCTCATCAATACCCTCTAATTCACCAATAGTTTTCGCATAACCATAGACTTTCACAAAATGATTGATTCGTTGAACATCACCGGAATAATAGCCAATCATGGCTTTCATTACTTTTCCTATATTCATTGCCACACCATCCTATTTTTTCGATAATTTTATTGTTTTATGGCTTGCTAACGATTCATTTGCCGCTAATGTCACTTCGAGGGTTTTTAATCCATCACTGTAATCTGACTTGATTCCCGAAGCATCATTGCTTTGAATCGATTGAATAAAGGCTTTTGCCGATTGTTCATGTGCATCTTGATCAAAAACCCTGCAAGCACTTAACTTTGATTTTTTATAAGAAATATCTTGATTCCATCGATAATCAATAACTTCATCCGAACAGATAATCTGAAAGCCAACACCATCATAATCCATAATCTCATCAACGTAGCACGCCGTGGAAATCGTCGCAACAATTCCTGATGCGAAGGTTAGTGTTGTTGCTGATCCATCTTCAATATCATAGTTTTCAACATCTTCAATTAAGCCTTTGACGGCAACACTATATACACTATCAATTTCACCAAACAAATACCGTAGCATATCAAATATATGTGTCGCTTGTTCAACGATTTGTCCTCCAGACATTTCTTTTTGTCGCCACCAATATACTCCCGGCATACCGCCAATCCACTTCCCATGTACTAATCCAATTTTTTTTGTTTGAAGATGTTTTTTTAAGAACTCCACTTCTGCATTATATCGTTCTTGATAACCGACACTAGTAATTATACCTGCTTCTTGAATAATACGCGCTGTCTCGCGAGCTCTTTCTAGAGATACTTCAATGGGTTTTTCAACGTAGATATGTATTCCATAAGAAGCCGCTAATCGTTCAACACTTTCATGACGATTTGGAGTAATACATACGAATACACCATCAATCTTTTCTTCATTCTCATACATCAACTGATGGTTTTCATAAAGTCGTGCACTTGGCACGCGTTTCCCAATCGCTTCTAATTTTTCTCTGTTACCACTGGCAAATGCCACGACCTCAACATTTTCCATTCTTAGTAGATTATCTAGGTGAAAATTTGCAAACCATCCACATCCAACTATTGCTATCTTAACTTTATCCACATTTTTCTCCTTTTCTATGCCACTATATTCCAATAATTCACCTTATTATTATAACATATTACATTATGAATTTACATGAAACATATGTCTGCTTCGAAATTCTAAGGGAGTCGTTTCTTCATGTTTTTTAAAGAGCGTATAAAAATACGTAATATTCTCAAAGCCACAATTATAGGCAATTTCATTAACATTCATATTCGTTTCAATTAACATTTTTTTGGCTCTATTTATTTTATTCCTATTAATGTAGTTAATCGGGGATTCACCACTTATTTCTTTAAAAATCCTGCAAAAAAAGTTACGACTTAGACCTCCGAGTTGGGCAAGTTCTTCTAATGTAAACGTCTGTGTAATATGTTCTAAAATATGGGTTTGTATTTTTTTGATTCTTGGATAGTTGTTTCGAATCGATTGACTTGTATTCATCATCCAATTTTCTGCCTTCCATTCTTCATAAACCATCCGTAGTATTTCCATAAGATATGATTTTAAGATAAACTGGTTTGTATTACCGTTTAAAATGTATTCTTTATATATATTTGAAAATAAGATTTCACATCGACTCCATTGTCTCATATTCATGACGACAGGAAATTCTTTTAATCGATAAGGTTCTTCATTATGAAACATATCAAAGATTAAATAATAACAATGGTATGTCCCGATTCCTTCGTTAATCATTCCCGGCTGTTTAAAAAAAATATCTCCTTGAGATACTTTGTGCTTAATACCATCGACAAGAATATAACCATTCCCCCATAACATAAACTCCAACTCATATCTATCCACAAGACGTTGGCCATAACTTTTCCCTTCAGCTATAGCATTTAATTCATTAATATAGATATTTGAGATAATATGCGGATTAATCTTATTTAATTGCGTAAGTTCCATTGATTTCTCCTCTTCAATATACTTACATTTTATCTAAATCAGATAATATTGTGAAGTATATAATAATTTCTTTTATTGAATTCCTCTAAATTATAGCATAATATTTATATATAACAAAACAATCAAGCAATATATTGAAATCAAACAGGAGGTTATATGAAAAAAAAAGCGTTAATTGTATGGAGTGGTTGGGATGGTCATGAACCGAGTCAACTGGCACTCATCTTCAAAGAAATTCTTGAGACAGAACATTTTAATGTAGAAATATCAGATACTCTAGATGCTTTCTTAGATTCTGAAAAAATGAATGCACTGGATTTAATCATCCCTATTTGGACCATGGGTCAAATGACTGCAGAACAGGAAAAAGCCATTATTGAAGCTGTTGCTAGTGGTGTCGGTATTGCCGGTTGTCATGGTGGTATGTGTGATGCTTTTAGAAACAGTGTCGGTTGGCAATTTATGACTGGTGGCAACTGGGTGTCTCATCCAGGTGGTGATAACGTTGAACACACAATTAACATTAAACAAAGTTCAAGTCCCCTAACTGAGGGCATCGAAGATTTCACAGTGAGCACTGAACAATATTACTTACACGTTGACCCAGCCATTGAAGTACTGGCCTCAACACGTTTTCCAACTGTGAATTGGTATCATGCAGCTAATGGTTCTGTTGATATGCCTGTCGTTTGGACAAAACGTTGGGGCCTTGGGAGAGTGTTTTATAATTCATTGGGTCATCACGCAGACATTATGGAAATCGACCAAGTTAAGGAATTAATGCGAAGAGGATTTCTATGGGCCGCAGAAAGTAAATCTATTGCACAAGAAGAAAAACTAGATCGATCCATCTATGAAAACGAAGCGAAAATGTTTTAAAAGGAGATATATATGGAAAAAGTCAAAGTAGGTATTATAGGATGTGGAAATATCAGTAGTATTTATCTCGAAAATCTATCCACAAAGTTTGATAATATAGAAGTAACAGCTTGTTCTGATATGATATTAGAAAGAGCACAATTACAAGCCGAAAAATATGGCATCGCAAAGGCTTGCTCTGTTGATGAACTGTTGGCTGACTCAGAAATCGAAATCGTGGTTAATCTAACCATTCCAAAGGCACACGCAGATGTCTCCTTATTGGCCTTAGAAGCCGGTAAGCACGTTTATATTGAAAAGCCATTATCCATTCGTCGTGAAGATGCTCAAAAAGTATTAGCTTCTGCTAAAAAAAAAGGCTTACTCGTCGGCGGAGCACCTGATACCTTCCTAGGCGGTGGCATTCAAACCTGCCGTAAATTAATCGATGATGGTTGGATTGGTAAGCCCATTGCTGCAACGGCTTTTATGACGTGTCACGGTCATGAAAACTGGCATCCTGATCCGGAATTTTACTATAAGGAAGGTGGCGGTCCAATGCTAGATATGGGACCTTATTATCTTACCGCACTTATCGCATTAATGGGACCTGTAAAAAGAGTCACCGGGTCTGTCGGGAAAACGTTTGAAGAACGCCTTATTACAAGTGAACCAAAGTATGGAACAAAAATCAAGGTTGACGTACCGACCCATATTGTTGGTGTCTTAGATTTTGAAAGCGGTGCTATAGGATCCATTATTACAAGCTTTGATGTATGGCAATCCAGCCTACCTAGAATTGAGATTTACGGGACTGAGGGTAGCATTAGCGTACCTGACCCCAATACTTTTGGTGGCCCCGTCAAAATCAACCGCTTAGGCCAAAATGATTGGCAAGAGGTTCCCCTTAGCCATGGTTATACTGAAAACAGCCGAGGATTAGGTGTGTCAGATATGGCTTATGCCATTCGTTCAGGAAAACAGCATCGAGCGCATTCAGAACTGACCTACCATGTTCTAGAAATAATGCACGGTTTTCAAGATGCATCAATGGAAGGAAAACACTATGACCTAAAGAGCACCTGTCGTCAACCTTCCCCCTTGCCTTTAAGTTAATATTAGTGACGCATGAGATAGTCAAATGCGCCTAATGCTGCTGTCGCTCCTGATCCCATGGATATGACAATTTGCTTATAGGCGCTATTTGTACAATCACCTGCTGCAAAAACACCTTCTAGGGATGTTGTTCCGTGGGCATCCGTTATAATTTCACCAAAGTGATTTTTAGCAATCGTTTTCCCAACCCATTCTGTATTGGGAACCAGACCGATTTGTACAAAAACACCGTCTAACTCCACATGTTCCGATTCTTTTGTATCCCTGTCCATGAAGTCAATCCCATTCACTTTTGTATCACCGGTAATGGCTTCTGTTTCAACATTTGTTAAGACAGTGACATTGGACAAGCTATAGAGTCGTTTTTGAAGCACTGAATCTGCTTTGAGTTCTGGTAAAAACTCTAAAACAGTAACATGCTTAGCAATTCCCGCTAAATCAATTGCAGCTTCAATCCCTGAATTTCCACCTCCAATTACCGCAACATCTTTTCCTTCATAAAAGGGTCCGTCACAATGGGGACAATAAGCCACACCTTTGTTCTTAAATTCTTGTTCACCAGGAACATTGACATTTCTCCAGCGTGCACCGGTTGCAATAATTGCTGTTCTACTCTTTACAACAGAACCATTTTCTAATTCAATTTCTATAAGTTCACTTCGCCGAACTTCTTTGACGCGCTGTTTTAAAATCACATCCATATCATAGTTCTTAAGATGTTCATTTAAGTTATTTACAAGTTTGGGACCTTCTGTATATGGAACAGAGATTAAATTTTCAATTCCCATCGTATCCAATACTTGACCTCCAATGCGTTCAGCCAGTAATCCAACACGGATTCCTTTTCGTGCAGCATATATTGCTGAGCTGACACCTGCCGGACCTCCGCCAATGACGAAAACGTCATATGGCTCATCACTTATCTCCAGACTTTCTTCTGTCGATTCTCCAATAAGTTTGAGTAAATCTTCGATTTCCATGCGCCCACTTTCAAGAAATTCTCCGTTTAAGTAAACAGCAGGCACTGCCATAATTTCTTTTTCTTCAACTTCTTTTTTAAACACAGCGCCATCGATCATTGTATGACGAATTCCCGGGTTTAGAACACTCATAATATTCAATGCTTGGACAACGTCCGGACAATTATGACAACTTAAACTGACATATGTTTCAAAAATATACTCACCTTTGATTGCCTGAATTTGATTAACTAAACTCTGATCAATCTTCGGAGCTCTTCCACTCACTTGCAGCAAGGCTAACACTAAAGACGTAAATTCATGACCTAAAGGAATACCGGCAAAAACAATGCCGGTATCTTGACCTTGACGGTTTACACTAAAACTCGGTGTACGTTCAAGGGCTCCTTCTTCAACATGAATTCGAGATGACATCTGTGCAAGCTCATCTACAAGTGCAGCCATATCTTTAGACACTTGATCTTGGCCTAAGCTTTGTTGGATAACAATATCACTTTCCAGCATCCCCAGGTATTGTTCAAGTTCTTGTTTAATATCTGCATCTAGTAGCATATGAACACCTCTTTAAATCTTTCCTACAAGGTCAAGTCCTGGTTTAAGTGTATCTGTGCCTTCTTTCCATTTTGCTGGGCATACTTCATTCGGATGCTTTCTTACATATTGAGCCGCTTTAATCTTATCAAATAATGCTGATGCATCACGTCCGATGTTGCCTGCATTAATCTCAACGGCTTGAATGATTCCATCCGGATCAATAATAAAGGTTCCACGATCTGCTACACCATCTTCTTCAATCAATACATCAAAATTTCTTGAAAGGACATGGGATGGATCACCAATCATAACGTATTCTATTTTTTTTATGGCTTCGGATGTATCATGCCATGCTTTATGGACAAAATGTGTATCCGTTGAGACCGAATATATTTCAACACCTAACTCTTTTAGATCCGCATAATTGTTTTGTAAATCTTCAAGTTCTGTTGGACATACAAAGGTAAAATCCGCCGGGTAAAAGGCTACGACACTCCACTTTCCTTTTAAATCTTCATCTGTTACTGTCAAAAACTTTCCGTTTTGAAATGCTTGGGCTTTAAATGGCTGTACTTCTTTTCCTACTAATGACATACTATTTCCTCCTATTAACTCAATTAATATACTTCTTATATTGGATAATTATTATCCGTTGATATTTATTATAACAATCATTCTCATTATGTCAAGGGGAAAATTGTAATTCTTTATATTTGATTCTCATATGACAAGGGTTGGCAATGACAAGTAATGTCATTCTTCCTATCATTGTAATAAACAGATTATACTAATATATATAGCACAACGCTACTTATATCAACCCTAAAGGGAAAGGATGATTATATGAAAATTTTTAAACAACTCCTTAAACTCACCGCATTTATCTGTTTATTTACACTTTCATTAACGACACTTTTATCCGCTAATTCGTATTCACCCGGAAACAAAATCACAATCAACGCAAGCGGATATCAACAAACGGAATATAGCTGGGTTGGATTTTACAAATCCGATGCTGCCGATCGCTCCTATCTGTCTTATGCCTATATCAATAAACTTGCGAACGGACAATACACTGTGGAGGCACCCAAAGAACTTGGCTCATATGAATTTCGTTTTTTTAAAGACAATGGATATACAAAAATCGGAACAAGTTCTATTTATCAAGTTGTTCAATATACACCAACAATATCTGTCAATGCCACTCAATTTCAACCAGAGCAAACAATAACGGCTTCTTATGCAAATGCTCCGGAATACTCGACTGCATGGATTGGTTTTTACAAATCCGGAAATGCTGATCGTTCCTATACCAGTTATGAATTCTTGAAGGGAACTTCCGGTCAGTATTCTGTCACTGCCCCAAAAGAAGCCGGTCAATACGAGTTTCGTATATTCTTAGATAACGGTTATACGCGACTCGCCAGTTCCCAATCCGTCACTGTATCTGCAAATACCGGTTCTCCGACACCGACTCCACCTGCAAACAATCCCGGTACCACCATTTCTCAACCCGAAGTTTTTGAATCCGGCGTACGCATTGGTTGGCCATCAAGAGGTTCCGCCATTGGTTATCGAATATTCAGGTCAACACAGTCCGGTGTTCTAGGTCTTTCCGTTACTGATTTTTACTTAACCGGTACACGATATGCGGATGTTAATGTTAACCCAAACACAACCTATTATTATACCGTAAAAGAAGTTCTTCAAGAAGCAAATCCCTATCAAGGTATTGAAGAAACACTAGGGGCAACAGTTGCAACTTATACGGTACGAACTGGTAATACAACTTATAAACCAGGGACAAGTAAAAACTTCTTAATGTTACAACTGGATAATCCATACCTTACAAAAAATGGTACGCTTCAAGAAATCGACCCCGGTCGTGGCACCGTACCTATTATCATCTCCGGTCGTACCATGGTTCCTATTCGCGCTATTGTTGAAGCTATGGATGGCACGGTTGGTTGGGAAGGTACTGCGCAGAAAATCACACTCAGTGCGAGAGGTAATGTGGTTGAAATGTGGATTGGTCGAACCAATATACTAGTCAATGGAATCTCTCAAACAATGGATGTGGCTCCGACAATTCAAAACGGAAGGACTTACGTCCCCGTCCGTTTTGCAGCTGAAAATCTAAACTGTAAAGTTGATTGGATTAATAGCACACGAGAAGCTGTCATCGTATACGAAGATTAACTAAAGCAAAAAAAGTCGGATTATGGAAGAACACTTCCTCAATCCGACTTTTTTTTATTACCATTATATTTTAAATCGCATAACAATATTCTGTAGCTCTTCTGCCAAAGAAGATAGGCTTTCGCTAGAAGCTGTAATTTCTTCCATTGATGCCGTCTGTTCTTCCATTGATGCTGATACATCTTGTGTTGAAGCCGCATTTTCTTCCGCAATTGCCGCCATACTTTGTATCATGCCCAACATACTATCACGCATATTCTTCATTTGTTGGCTTGTCTGATTAAGGACTTCGACACAATTTTGGGTATCTTTCATAGAGGATTCGATTGTCACGTATTTTTCTTTACTTTCATGAATTTTTTCAGATTCCTCTTTCATAATCGAGGCAACTTTTTCCATAATGCTTACAACATCTTTTGAATTCAACTGTAATTCATTAACAATAATATCGATTTTTTTCGTCGATTCTGTCGATTGTTCCGCCAACTTGCGAATTTCTTCTGCAACAACAGCAAAACCTTTACCGGCTTCTCCTGCTCTTGCTGCTTCAATCGCCGCATTAAGTGCCAATAGATTTGTTTGATCGGCAATAGCTGCAATCACATTACTCGCTTCACTAATTTTCTCTGCGCTTCTATTTGTTTTTATTATTCCTTCTTGAACACGTTTTGTTTCTAGCGAACTATTCTCTGATATTTGCATCAATGCTTCCATTGTGATAAGTCCTTCAGCAACAACATCTACAACATGTCTTGTTGCTTGATTCATAGTGTCCACTTTGGCTTCATTTTCTTGAATGGTTTCTCCTAATCGTTCAACTTGCTTTGATCCGTCAGATGTACTTTCTGCCTGTTCCGAGGATCCATCTGCGATTTGTTCCACTGTCCGTGCAACACTTTCAATAGCTGTTGACGATTGTTCTGCTGATGATGTCAATTCTTCTGATGAAGCTGCTACTTGTTCAGATGCGTTCATTACTTCATGTATAGTCTCACGTAGACTATCGATAATCTGCTGGATCGATTTTGCTAATCGACCCACTTCATCTCGATTTTTCAACAACTTTTGATCAATATTTTCTGTTATATCAAGATTGGCAAGCACTTGAGCTTTTTCCTCTAATTTTTTTATAGGATTTGCTATACTTGATGCAACAAAAAATGTTAGTATCATGGCAAGTGCTAGAATCCCAATTGTAACTGCAAGAATAATCCTTTGCATCATTGGCAAGGCGGCTAATACTTCATCGGTGCTGGCTGTAATCACAATCGTCCACTGACTACCTTCTACCGGTGCATAACCGGCATACATATTTTGTCCTCCGAAAAAATATTCTGAAACTCCACTTTCTTCTGATAAAATACGTTGAAATAAATTCGCAACAGACTGTAATGATATATCGCCTGCAACTTCATTAATGGGATTGAATCGGTTTGTCACGCGTTCCATTGTTGGATGAGCAACAACCGTTCCTTCATCATTAATCATATAGGCATATCCTTTTTCTCCAAACCCCATAGCATTCGTGATGTTACTTAAAGCCAATCCATCTCTACGCCCCATGACAGCTCCAACAACTTCATCATCAACGATAATGGGCACTGTATAGATTAACACTAACTCATCGGTTAGTTCACTTACAATCACATCCGATACACTATCCTCACCTGCAAGCGCACGTTGTATATGCTCTTGCTCATTTAGGTCAGCTCTTGTTCCATCGTCAAATTGAGCTATACCACTCATATCGATAATAGCTAATGCTTCAAAGCCTGTATTGGATACTTGGCGTGTTAGGACATTTTGTTGTCTTGACCAGGTCATGCTTTCAATCTCTTCCATTCCTGCAATCATATGCAATGCCTGCAATTGGGTTTGAATACGACTCTCCGTTATGATCGCACCATCATTAGCAATCGTTTGAAGGCCTTCTTCAGCTTCATGGGTTAATGCATTTCCTGCAACCACCACAGCAACTAGACCAATAACACCTGATGTTGTTAATAAAATAACGGAAAAAAAGACAATAAGCTTGGTTTTAATACTTTTCATCGATATACCTCCCTCAAGGTTTATAATTTTTGTTCATATTCTGAATTATAGCATTTTATTGATAAAAAATATACAAAAAAAACAAATCGTAACAGATTGTTTACTTCTGTCTGATTTGTTTCTTTAATGTTACACTTACAAGTTTTTCTTAAAAAACGCCTCAATAATTTCTATAATCTCTGGTTGAAAAAAATGAATATCCGCATGGTCCGCCCCTTCAATTGCAATTAAGTCAACCGGCACTTCTTCCTTTTCAAGTGCATCATATAAATACTCGCTTTGACTAAAAGGAACAACTTGGTCACTTGTTCCATGTAAAAGTAAAAATGGCGGCGTATTTTTTGAAATATAACTTATAGGACTCGCAAAACGTACTAAATCCGGATTTTTCGATGCATCTTTGCCTATCAATCGGGACTCCGGTAATAATCCAGTATCTACATCTCCATGCATCATCTTGTCAAAGCTTGAAGGCACATACCATGGACAGGCTGCCTGAACTGAGCTACTGTAATCTAAATAGGCACCTTTATCAAATTCCTCCCTCTCTCCGGTAACTCCAACCATAGCTGCCAAATGACCTCCTGCCGATTCTCCCATAACCCCTATACGATTGGGATCAATGTTATACCGGTCTGCATGAGCCCGTAAATACCGAATAGCCGCTTTAACATCTTCAAGTTGGCCCGGAAATGTCACGGCATTACTGTCACGATATTCGACACTTGCAATAACAAAACCTGATCTAGCAAGCTCAATGAAGTTTGGTAAATGCGCATGGTAATCCATTTGTATCCAGGCACCTCCGCAAATCCATACAATGCATGGCCACTTCTTATCTTGATTTTCAAATGGCGCAATAACATCCATTTTCAAATCTCTGGACGTATGTCCAAACCAATTACCAACCTGTGCAAAAGTCACCTCAGCATCAAGCCATAAACCTGTCCGTTGAATATCAACGGATATTGTTTTCTTCATTCTCTCAACCACCTTCCTATCTTGCAAAAATAGACTCTCTATAGATTATTGTACCTTTTTTTAATAATCAAATCAATCGATTTTGAATTTACCTTTTTTTCTTTCTTCAAAATAGCTAGGGCACATCCATGATAGGTTTGCCCGATATTTCCGTCATATGGATAATCATATTTAGGCCGTCCGCTTCCTAGGCCAATTAAGGTGGCATCTCCATCGACTTCAACCTCAAATGTTACATCTTGGTCTGTGATTAACTGGCCTTCATCATCAACATAACGAATGTCCATATACATAAGTTGATTATATTCTTCATGAGACACTTGTATATGTCCCGACGCTTTGGCTGACTTAAGCTCCATACGACCGACTTCTTGATTTTCCATATAGTTTATGGCCACTAGTTGCCCCGGTTTATAGGTCGTTTCAAAATACGTTACGTATCCAACGGCTGAACCTGCCTGCTTTTTACCAAGAGACTTACCGTCTTGGATTAACTCCACTTCTTCACAATGGCTATAGACTTCAACGACGACCGGTTTATCAAGGCAAGCGCGCCAAGTCCAACTCGACAAGGTATCACTCATAATCCATGGTGTTTTTATAAGTTTTTCTCCAAAATGATTTGGATCTTGAACCGCTATATATGGATCATTTCTCAAACCAAAGACAATCTCACGATAATAAGATAAGGGACGACGATTTCCGATAAGATCAAAGTCTCCCGAATAAGCAAGCTGACAAGGAAACTGGGCACTAAATCCGCCTTGACCAAAAGAATATGCCGGAATACCCACACCAGCTTCGCCAATATAATCCCATCCAGTCCAAGTAAAATCACCAATAACATGAGGACTATTTTTTACAATGTCCCAGTTTCGTCCAATTTCCGGCGGATAGGTTTCGCTACCTACAATGACACGGTTTGGATGTTCTTCATGATCAATAGCATATCTTGCCGTCATATAATTATAACCGGCAATATCTGTCGTTGCACATGCTTTATCTAAGCGTTTTCCTATCTCTTCATGAACAACAATTTTATCCATATGTTTTTCCATCAGCGCCATAAAATCATTGACATTGCCTTGGGGTTTTTCATGGTCTTCTAAACCTTCTACAACATCACTAGTAATCTGATCAACTACCTCTCCTGCTGCAAAGACACCATTAATAGAAGCTAATGTATAGCGTGACGGGTCTAATGTTTTAATTTTATCAACAATTTTTTGACCTAAAGCAAGACCTTGATCTGTGGCAATCTCCGGTATTTCGTTTCCAATAGAGTACATAATAACCGATGGGTGATTATAGTCTTTTCGGACCATAGCCTCAACATCGCATTCCCACCATTCATCAAAAAACACACTATAATCGAAGTCAGATTTTCCTCGAATCCACATATCAAAAGTTTCATCCATAACATACATACCTAGAGCATCGCAGGCACGTAACATTGCCGGCGCCATAGGATGGTGGGCCATTCGAATGGCATTAAATCCGGCTTCTTTGAGTTTTTTTACTTGCCTATATTGAGCTTCCTCATAGGTTGCAGCACCTAACAATCCACTGTCGTGATGAATACATGCCCCACGTAATTTCACCGACCGACCATTGACTCTTAAACCTTGTCTTGCATCTAAGTTAAGGGTTCGTATACCAAAAGAGCTTACATTTTCATCGATAACATTTTTATCAATACTATTTTCTTCGTTTGGATTATCCGACAACAACTTAGACGTACACGAATAGAGGCGTGGTGTTTCATCTGACCATAAGTTAGGATTTTCAACAATAATACGTTCAGATATTTTCCGTTCTTCTCCTGGGAATAATGTGAATGGGGTAGACGATTTTGATACACATCTTCCTTGCTCATCATGAATACAGGTTTCAAGTTGCATCACCTTTCGCGCAGAACTTTCATTGACGATTTCAGAAGCGATTGTCACCACTGCGTACTCTGAATCAATCGATTCTGTTAAGATCTGAATACCTTCAGCTTTTATATGGCACAAATCAGATTTCAACAAATAGACGTCTCGATAAATTCCACTTCCTGTATACCAACGGCTATTGGTCATTGCTCCGTTACGAACAATCACCCGAATTTCATTGGTCTCGCCATAGCGCAAATAGTCGTTTAAGGGAACGTGAAAGGTCGAATAACCGAAGGGACTTTTTCCTGCGAGCTGTTCGTTTACATAAACAAATGCATTCATGTAAACACCTTCAAATTTTAAAATCAAGCGTTGGTCACGTTCTGCTTCAGACACATCTAAATGCTTGACATAGTGATAGTTTCCTCCATCACGATATCCTGTATTACCTCCGTTTAAGCTTTTAGGATTCGGCGGATTTTTGATCATGGCATCATGTGGTAATTCAATCGCTTGTGCATGATCCGGAACATTCCAAACCAAGGCAAAGGCATTCTTATCTTGCCAATATTTCCATCCTTCATTCCATTTAATCATTTGCATAATGCTTCTCCTTAATGATGTCATTTATTATTTCATGATTAAAAGGACTTACGCCTTTAAATTCACTACGTCCCATAATTTTTTCAATAATGGCTTGCATAACATACTCAGAATGACAATATCCGTTGATATAGGTCTCAATCATGGGTGCATCAAAGAGATGATATGGGTTTCCTACACTAATAAACATTGTCGGCACTTCATGAACAAACCAAGGAATATTATTTCCTTGTCCAAAAAATGTATACCAATTTAACCGAGATACTGTTTTGTTACTTGCTGTTTCAACATTCCCAATATATATGACCAGGTCATATGTCGCTTTAAAAACCTCTACTTCACTCACTAATGAACTAAAATCTTCTTTTTCATAGCAGGTCACTTCAAATCCTTCACCTTCTAATGCATCTTTGAAAAATCCTTCAACCTGGGTATTCGATGTAAAATCACCTAAAATCTGTAATAACACTTTTGGTGTTGCTTTAGGGCTAATCGGCAATAATTGTTGGGAATCTTTGACTAAGGTTACCCCCTCATCGGCACATTCTTTTGCCCACTTTGCATTTTGACTATTATTGAGTGTTGATAAGGCGTTTTCCGAAGGTACTAAGGTTTTTTCTTGTTGCTTTATATGTAAATTTAATGCTGCTTTTGTTCCAAGAATGCGAAGTACCGCTTCTTCTAATCGCGCTTCAGAAAGTATTCCCTTTTGATAGCCTTGCAACATATACTCATAATCTTCATCATAATTTTTGTTAAATAAAAACATATCACATCCTGCTTCAATCGACAATGGAACTGCTTGATGACGAGCCATGGCACTGGTGAATCCTACCATGGGTGTTGCATCGGTAACAATCAACCCATTAAATCCCAGTTGTTCTCGGAGGAGCCCTTGTAGTAAGGTTTTTGATAGTGTGGCCGGGGTGTTTTTCTTTTCTTTTGCTTCATATGCGGGTAGGGCAATATGGCCCGCCATAACTGTTAATGCGCCATCGTCAATGAGTTCTTTATATATCTTTCCATAAGTATTATCCCACGCCTCTTTTGAAAGCGAGTTCACACTTGTTAACAAATGCTGGTCTCGCTCATCCACACCATCTCCAGGGAAATGTTTGATGGCCGTTGCGACTTCTTCTTCTTTTGCTGCCTGATTGTATCCGCGGGCGAATTCAATAATCCGATTGGAATCTGAGCCAAATGTTCGTACATTGGTAATGGGGTTGCGAAAATTCATATCTATATCCACAATTGGTGCAAATGCCCAGTTGGCTCCGACTGCTTTTCCTTCGCTACATGCAACTTTTCCTAATTGATAACCGTGGATATTATTATTCGTTGCTGCAACTAACATGGGACTTCCATAATATGTTCCTTCAACAGCTGACCCGATACCGCCTCTTTCAAGATTTGATGCCGTTAGTAAGGGTATCTGCGAATAGGATTGTAGCACTTCATGGGCCCGACGAATCTCTGCTCCTTCACCTTCTCGAAAAAGGATACCCCCGGGTTTTTTATTCTCAACGAGTTCCTGTAATTCTTTTTCACCTTTTGTAAATACAATGGGACAAAATAATTGGCGTATTTTATCTTCTGTTGACATTTTATCTATTGTATTTGTCACCCAGGTTATTTGCTCTTCGGATAAATAAAAAGGTTTGTGTTCTAGTCTCTCCATAATTTCTCCTCTTCTAGTTTTGCTCAAGTTGATCTAATTTGGCTAATTGCTTTTTCTCTTTAAACATTTGCCATTCTACAATTTTATAATGATTAAATGAATATGCAAAAAAAGCTAAAACGATCATTCCATTTAATATGGTTTGCCATGATGTCGATACACCAAGTTTTCCAAAGGCTGCTGTAATAATGGCTTGGGTTAATGCACCAATAATAACACCCACATTTCGATCACCATATTTTGATAGTGTTACCCCAATAAACATTGGAAGAAATGCACTTTGAATATATGACATACTTGTCAATCCAAGGTCAGGAGAAATGGTCCCAAGTACAGACATGTTAACAACGCCGGCCGCTGCCAACAAGCCACCTGCGATGGCATAACATAATACTGTATTCACCTTCTCATTGATACCTACGTTTACTGCTAATTCTTGACCTGAGCGTAATGAGTTCGTATTATATCCAAATGTTGTGAAATTAAGGATGATATATAAGATAAATACAATCACCGCACACATAATATAAATGTGGGGGTTCGTTGCCCAAACAAGAAGTCTCTGATTTCCGATAAGTTTAACACCAGCTCCACCACTAACAATATATCCTAAAGCTTCATATGTCATGGCCACCCCAAGCGACACAACCATTGGAGGGATGCGAAGAAGAATATATACCAGTCCACCTATACTACCTAAAATCACTCCAAAAAGTATTGATAACAACAACAATTCAATCGGTCCAAGTCCATATCGGAGCGCCAATGACGCTCCTAATATGGTAGATAAAATAAGTGTTGAACCAACGCTAAAGTCTATACGTCCTGAAGTCAAATTATAAGAGACTGCCAAGGCAATAAAACCTGTATATATTGCATTACGAAAAATAACAACTAAATCTGAACCCACACCGAAATTTTCCACACCAAAAGCCTTGGTTAGCAAAAAGAAAAAGATATAAACAGCGATGGGTAATATAATCATTTTAAGTAAATTAATGCCTCTTTTTAAAATTTGACTATTCATCCATTGATCTCCTCATAATAATTTCTTCCGCTGAATCTGAGTTGACAAGTGTTTTTAATGTGCTTGCATTTGCATCTGGATTTACACTTTTTATAAGCGTTAACAATTCTGCACCTGTATATGTTTTCTCGTTTTGAGAAATTTCGTGAATTCTTTCAATGTCTTCGACATTCGAAATTAACCAAAAACTTTGTTGTAGATTTGTTGCTGTATTATTTTCTTTTAATGCCTCCGCATTTCCTTCAACTGCATTCACAATCATAGGTACTGCAAAACCAAACATTTGAATGTTTTTAGCTGCTAAAAAGTCAACCGATCCGTTTTTAAATGCGTCGACATAATTATCATTAACACTACCTATGGTTGCCAATAAAACACTGTCTTGCTTGCCCGCTGCATTAATGGGTTGTGCCCAGAAATCTAATCCATTAAAGCTTGCACATACTGCATCAATATCTTGGGTTAAAGCACTGGCTTGATCAGCGAAGAAGGCATCTCCGGGGAATCCACTAACATCAATAATTTCAAGTTCAATTCCCTCTGCTTTGGCTTCTTCAACTGCTGTCATAAATCCATCGCGACGCTTAACAAACATTTCCGCACCAAAATCTGCACCACCACTAGAATACACAATGCTTCTTGCGCCTTCTTCAATAACGTACTTACCTAGTTCATATCCACCAATGAATTCTCCGTCACCATAATTAATCGATCCTAGATACATTGGGTCATTTTTAAACTCTTCAGAAATTTCCGGATCATCACCCATTCCCCAATAATACATATCATATTCAAGTGCTTTTGCAACTTGTTCAACACCAGATACATTATAGTAAGCAAGCAGAGCATCCGCACCTGCAATAGTACTATTTTCAATAAATTCTAATTCGTGTTCTGCTGATGTAATTGCTTCAGAATAGGTAAACTCAACATTAAAGGTCTGTGTTAAGTAATCAAAATAATCTTTCATCGCTAAGAATTCTCCATCTGTTGGGTCATAGATTTCAACCGCAATTTTAATGGTCTCTTCCGGATAAGGTAACGACACTTCTGTTGAGGCAGATTCTCCCTCTGATTCCGATGTGCCATTTTCTGTTGATGATTCCTGAATACCTTCTTGAACTGTCGCGTCTCCATTTCCTTCCATTTCACTATCACCACTTTGACAACCAACTACGATAAATACCATGATAAATAATAAACTTAATACACGTTTCATAACATAATCCTCCTTATTGTTTGTTTTTATTGTTGATTTTTATTTTTATCTTGGCAGTAGTTTCGTTCGATACGAGAGACTCGTTATGAACACAACCACCAAAAACACAACACTTCGTACAATCTGAACAACACCGGTACCAACACCGACGACAGCCAATCCATTGTTTAATACTGAAATTGTAACCGCTCCTATTATAGCCGCACTCATTTTTGATCTTGGCCCTCCAGATAATGGCATTCCTCCTAATACGATAGCGATCATAATATTAATTCCGACACTACCTCCGGTTGTTGCTGTCGCCGTCTTTGTTTGAAGCAGGATAATAATGGCAGCTAAGGCAACACCAATACCGCCCATCAGAAAGGCAATAATAATATTTTTCTTTGCATTAATTCCTAATTGACTGGCTGCAAGAAGGTTTCCCCCTTGCAATTTACAGCTTTTTCCAATTTTTGTATAATTAAAGATGTAAAGGGCAAATAAATAAAATACAGCGACAAATGCGATATTAATCCATGTCATATTACTTACATTAACTAAACTTCGAACGGATAATGTTGTTTCTCTCCCTAGTAATACAAGACCGATTGCTGATAGGATACCTCCAAAGACAATGGTCACGATAAAGATGGGTAGTTTCAAATATGCCGCTACGACGCCTTTAAATAAAGCAATTAAAAAGGATGCAATGATTGTCGCTACAATCATCACCATAAACGATTCATAACGTAATCCGATTACCGCCCCTGCTATTGCCGATAAAGCCACTGAACCACTTAAGGATAAATCCAACGCTCCACTTGCAAATGCATATACGGCCCCAATAGCAACTAATGCCGTTACAATAATTTGATTTGTAAGTATTTTCAAGTTGATTCCACTAATTGTCTTTCCTTCTGTTATGATGGCAAAGACGATTACGGTTAATGCAAGACCTATGTATGGCACATAGCTTGTTATGTTGATTGATTTCTTTTTTTTCATATTGTCCTCCATTAGATTAACAACTCAATGACATTATTTTCTGTCATTTCTTCTCCACGTGTGATTTCTCCCGAGATTTTTCCATCCTTAATAATGATTAAGCGATCACTCATACCGATTAATTCAGTCAACTCCTCTGAAATGAGTAATATGGACGCGCCTTTTGCTTTCATGTCTTCCATCAGTTGATACATTGCCGCTTTGACACCGATATCAACACCACGCGTTGGACAGTCCAAAATAAGTATTTTAGAATCTCGACCTAGCCATTTTCCAAAGACAACTTTTTGTTTGTTTCCGCCCGAGAGATATTTAACGTCTTGATCAATAGATGCACATTTAATATCTAAGGCATCCACCATACGATTGACATATTCGGCTTCATCTTTTGGCGATATGTAACCAAACTTTTGTGACACCTGATCATATCCGGCACCGACTATATTGTCCCGAATATTTGCTGTTAAAACTAAGGCTTCTGAATCACGATTCTTTGATACATATCCCATCTGATGCTTGACGGCTACTTGTGCATTTTCGATTTTTTCTCCCGAAGGCACATGGGTAACACTTCCGGTAACTATGTGTTCTTCACCAAACACCGCTCGTCCTAATTCATGCATTCCACAGTGGGATAATCCGCCAATCCCTAGTATTTCACCTTTATGTAACTGTGCCGAAAAGTTTAATAGTAATCCTTTTCCTGTTGTAAGTTTGTCAATATCTAATATGACCTGGTCCTCATAGGAAGCTTTATTATCAGCGCGATAATAGTGACCACTTACTTCTCGTCCCACCATATATTGCTTTATCTGATTTTCTTCCATATCTTCTTTTTCCACCGTTGCAATAAGTTTTCCATCTCTTAGCACTGTAAGTGCATCACAGTATTCCATGGTTTCTTGCAAGTCATGGGATATAAACACGACCGACTTTCCTTCCTTGCGCATGCGTTCTAAAATTCCATAGATAATATCACGCCCTCGATGGGATAATGCCGTCGTTGTTTCATCAACAATCAAAATATCCGGATTCTGATTCATCACTTTTGCCACTTCAACAAGTTTTTGATCTTGCATATCTAAGACATCAATCACTTGATTGGGATCGACATCGTTGATGCCGATATTTTCAAGTACTTGTTTTGCTGCTTGATTCATAGCTTTTTTATTAATGAGCCCGTATTTTTTAAATTGATTTTCTGACCCTAAAAAGATGTTCTGAGCAATTGTTATTCCCGGCACTGTTCCTTTTTCTTGAACAATCATCCCGATTCCCAGCTGTCCACCTTCAATCATATTAACCGGATTATAAGTCTTTCCTTTAAATTGCATGCTACCTGAATTCGGTTTTTGCATTCCGGCAATAATTGACGAAATGGTTGATTTTCCGGATCCATTTTCTCCAATAAGGCCTCGTACTTCGCCGGCATAAATAGTCAAGTCTACGTCATCAACTGCAACGGTAGGGCCAAATACTTTTCTAATTTTTTTCGCCTCAAAGAGTATCTGATGTTTTTCCAACGTATACATCCTCCTACTTTATTTTTTCTATCCTTAGTATACTATTGGCTTCCTTTTTTAATAAGACCATTACTTATGACCTTGTCTGCTATTTCTTTTTAAAAAAAGTTTCCAAGAAAAACTATTTTTTTAACAAATTAATTTTTTACATATGCATATTAATTTTTTACATATGCTTTTTTTATGGTATACTGTTTATATAACTTTGTTTTTGAAAGGATGTTTGTTATGGATTTTCCAATCACTTATCAATTTAAGCTTATTGACTCTGAGCCCAAGCAATGGCATGATTACATCGAGATCATTTATGTCTTATCTGGGCAATTGACTGTGATGATTAATGATCAACGCTACGATTTAAGGGACGATCAACTCATCCTCATTAATCATTTTAGTCCTTACGAGCTTTCTGCTAGTCAATGCAAAATCGCTTCGTTTCACATCTATCCCTCACGATTTAACAATCTCATGGCCCAAGAAGAATTATTACACTTTGACTGCAATTCAATGACTGCCATTAGCGAAGACGACTTGACACCGATCAAAGAAATTTTAGCTCAAATTGTAAAGCACACCTCAACACAATCAAAAGAAATGCGTTTTTTAAATTATGCCCATGCTTATCAACTTTTACATATTCTATTAAATCGATTCCATGTAAAACGTGTTGACACACAGGATAAAAACTATTTATCCCATCTTCAACGTCTAGAAAAAATTATTCATTATCTAAACAGCCATTATACCGAATCAATTACACTCAAAGACTTAGCCGAAAAATTCTATATTACACCACCTTATCTTTCAAATGTTTTCAAAAAATATATGGGTACCGGATTTAAAGATTACCTCAATACAATCCGTCTTAATCACGCGACGGCTGATTTATCGAATCCAAATTGGTCCTTAGATTTTATTGCCGACAAAAACGGATTCACAAGCGCTCGGTCTTTTAGTCATATTTTCAAAGAAAAAAACCATTGTTTGCCAAGCGATTATAGAAACCAACAGTCAAATCCAACAAACAATAACATAACACGGGCTACAATAAATCATGATTTAAATTTAGGGTTTCACCATCACAACGATTTAGATAGCCTTGCAAAATATTTACATCGTTCAGAGTTGAATCTAGAAAAAAGAAACACCTCACTGCAGATACAAGAAATTTCACCAATTTCCGTCATTCAAAAAGGCTTTCCTCTTCAGCATTCTTTTAAGAAAACCACATCGATTGGTAAAGCCAAGCAAATTCTCTATGCTCAAAATCAAGGCATGCTTGATCAGCTTCAACACGATATCGGCTTTGACTATATTAAGTTTCACGGAATTTTTGATGATGATATGATGGTCTATTCCGAAAATGCCATGGGTCAACCACAAATTGATTTTACTTATATTGATATGGTTTTTGATTTTTTACTTTCTATTCATTTAAAACCATTTTTGGAGCTTTCTTTTATGCCAAAAGACTTAGCACAAAATCACGATCGCAAGATTTTTTACTTAGAGTCAATACTTAGTTTGCCAAAAGATGATGACAAATGGACATTGCTCATCCACCAATTTGTCCTCCACCTAATCAACCGCTATGGTTTAGAAGAAATACTTTCTTGGCATTTTTTCTTGTGGAATGAGCCTGAGAGTCCTGAGAGCATGTTTGGCTTTGATGATTCCGCTGCTTTTTTTCATTTTTATAAAATAACTTACGATACGATTAAAGCCATCCACCCAAACATTTCTTTTGGTTCCCCCTCAATGATGACAGAGACCATTGTTGAAAAAGATTGGTTCAAATCCTTCATCAATTATGGGCGAAACCAGGAATGTCTACCCGACTTTATTCACTATCATTTTTACCCAATTAGTCATGAAAATGAACTGACTACTGACCTTATTATACATAGCAATATTGTCATCGACTCTAACCCGGATGCTCTTAAGGATAATATTTATTCTGTTAAAAGAGAGCTCAAAAAATTAGAACTCGATAATAAACCGCTTTATGTCACGGAATGGAATTCAACCATTTCACAACGTGATTTATTAAATGATACAGCCTTTAAGGCGACCTATATTGTTAAAAATATTTTAGAAAATTATGATGCTTTAAATAGTTTTGGTTATTGGATGATTAGTGATTTTATTGAAGAAGTCAAAATGTCTGAAGAACTCTTCCATGGTGGAATGGGCTTATTCACTTATAATGGAATCAAAAAATCTTCCTATTACGCCTTCGTCTTGCTTAATAAGCTTGGCGATACACTGATCGGACGTGGAGAGGGCTATTTTATCACCAAACATAAATCAAAATATCAAATCATTCTTTATAACTACCAACATTTTTCCACCCTTTATGCCGCAGGCGAGCTTTTTGACATGACCTTCACCAGTCGATATACCCCTTTTCCCAATCCGACGGTCAAAAAATTTGTTATTCCACTCTCGGATTTAACCGATGAGGAGTATATACTCACCGATACTATTTTAAACAAAAATCATGGCAGCTCCTTTGACAAATGGGTTGAACTCGGTGCATTAAACCTAGAAACTCAAGACGAAAGCAATTATCTTAAATCCATCTCTATTCCCAGAATCACTAAGCAACGCCTTAATGTTGAAAAAGATTATTTGACCATTTCTCGAGAATTACAACCACACGAAGTTCGATTCATCGAAATTCATGCCCTACGATAAGATATATTCACACTGACAAATATGCTATAATATATCTAACAAGATTAGCAATTTATAATTGATAACACAATCGAAAGGAGTCTACTCATGGCAGACAAACATTTATATATTATCACCGGAACATCAAAAGGCATCGGCGAGGCACTGGCGAAGAATTTAGACTCATCCTCCAATCATATCATTGGAATTTCACGAACGACAAATCCAATATTCTCAGAACGCGTCGAGCAGAAGTACTTTGATTTAGTAGATTATGGAAGTCTCCCCGGCCTTGTTGTTGATATTTTCTTTTCATTAGAACAAGAAGAATATGCTTCAATAACACTCATTAATAATGCTGGTATTATTGAACCCATTAATAGCGTTGATAACTGTGAGGCCAATGATTTTTTCGAAAATATTACCATTAATCTTCTTGCACCCATGATTCTATCTGGCGAATTCGCAAAACATCTCCGACATTATTCCGGTGCCAAACGTATCCTAAATATTTCCTCCGGCGCCGCCACAAAACCCATTGAAGGTTGGAGTAGCTATTGCACTTCAAAGGCCGGTTTAAATATGTTTACCCAGTGCCTTGGAAAAGAACAGTCTTCTGTAGAAGAAGGCATTCAGGTCATCTCCATGGCACCAGGTGTGATTGACACACCCATGCAGGAAACCATTCGCGGCGCGTCCAAAGAAGCATTCCCAAATCTTGAACGCTTTTTGGATTTAAAAGCAAATAATGCGCTGACATCGCCGGATGACGTTGCCAAACGCATTATACAATTTATGAAGGATGAATTTGATCAACATCCTAATGGAAGCCTACTCGATATACGCGAACTTAGTTGAATATAGAATATTAAAGAATGGAGTCGTTGATATGATAAAATTGGTTACAGATAGCACATCTTACTTGCCAAAAGAGCTCATTGGAGATTATCCCATACAAATCGTTTCCTTGAGCGCTCTAATTGATGAAGATATCTTTATAGAAACTGAAACAAACAATAAGGAATTCTATGCTCGTCTAGCAAAAAATAAAAACTTCCCAAAGTCCTCCCAGCCAAGCTTAGATGAAATGATGCAGATTTTTGAGGAAATCGTGTCTGAAGGAGACGACCTTATCGGAACATTCCTGTCATCAGAAATGAGTGGCACTTACCAAACAGCGTGTATGATTAAAGAACAACTTTTGGACAAGTATCCGAAAGCAAAAATTGAGCTTGTTGATTCTAGAACGAATTGTATGCAACTAGGTTTTTGCGTACTTTATGGCGCTGAGCTAGTGGCTCAAGGCAAGCCCATAGAATTTGTAGCTCAGGCCATGCGTAGCTATGTCCATCAAAGTCGATTTATTTTTTTACCCGAAACTTTGGACTACTTAAAAATGGGTGGACGTATTGGTGGTGCACAGGCACTCATCGGTAACATCATGAAACTTTTGCCTATTCTCACTGTCAAAGATGGACGAACAGAGGTACTTCAAAAGGTACGAACGAAGAAGAAGGCCGTGAAAGCTCTATTACAAATTGCCTTGGACGACATAAAAAATTATGGGCTAAAACATGTTGTTGTCCACCATATCGAGGCATACGAAGAAGGCCTCGCTTTGGCTCAAGACCTTCAAGATGCTCTTGGTGTTGACGTTTTAGTTGTGGATATCGGCCCGGTGATCGGTACACATGTAGGCCCCGGTGCGATTGGAATTGCCTATGATTTACAGGAGCCTATTAGCCAAACTTGATGACATGTCATTCTCATCTATTGCAACATAAAACCGGAGAGCGAAAAACGCTCTCCATTTTCTTGAATTAGATTATTTAGCTTTTATAGCTTTAATTATCTGGTAGGTACACACCACAATAGTTGAATTTGTAAGGATTATTCCTGTTAATACCGATAATAGATCCGGGTACCCACCTTCAACGAACGCGGTTATTGAAATACTAAACCAAAAAATACACATAAACACAATTATGATATGAGCGTCAAAAGGTCCTTGTTTTTTCCTGGACCGCCTGAACCTTGAAAATTTAATACAGTTTTTTAGATTAAATGGGCTTTTACTCTTTGTTATTTCTTTAAATCAGGGTATTTCCTATGCACTATTTAGCTTGTTGCCAAATTTTGAGTACACGAATTCGAGCCACTTATAAACTTAAGTAACTTCTTTGTGTTCAGTGCACCTACCTTGAAACCAAATCTGAGTTTTGTTCTTAACAATCCTCTTACACGCATGGTGTCTACATGATATTTTCTCCTCATTATCGAGGGAAAGGTTTCAACACCGTTTCGTATGCGTACAAATTTCTTGAATTCATCTGTTTTCATATACTTTAGCTGTTCGGTGTTGAATACACTTTTCCACGATAGCACTTTTGAGGTTTTTGTTTTATGGAACTTCGGATTACATTGGTCTTTAAATGGACAGGAATTACATATCTCTTTATTCATAGTGATACGACACTGTTCCGAACTCGAATTATATTTATTTGTTTTTGGAATCTGACCATTAGGACACTTTAACACCTGTTTACCATCTTCGCTGAATTCAAAATCAGCAAGTATCTTTGCCGGTTTTCTTCCTTGGAAGTTGGTTGTTACCAGTTCGACATTATGAGCTGCTGCTAAAGTATGATTTTCAGTTCCTCCATAAGCACCATCGGCTAGAAGTGTGGTCTCGTCATCTGTTTTATCTTGTTGATTCAGCGTATCTTTTAGAAACTGACTATCACTATAGGTGTTTTGTCGGTAATCATAATCACTGACGAAACTGCAGTTTTTTCCAAGGCTCTCTGTAAGGTTTGCAGCATATCCGCTATGCCCTTTACCCGCTTTATAACGGTAGGTTGCATCCGGATCAGTAGGCGACTGTAGAACGCTTGAATCCATATCATCATCTGATTTGTTTTTAAGAATAAGCCCGCCGTTTTCATCCGACTTGGTTTGTTCTTTCAAGACTCGAATCAACAGTTGATAATCCGCTGATTCATCGAAGTTGCCACGGCATGTGTCTACAAGGAATTTCGCATCAGTCAGAACTATTTCACAACGGTTCTTTCTCTCTCTGTGATTTGATAAGAAGAATCTGCCAAAGATAGTTGTTGATGTTGGTTCGTTTTAAACGCCATGTCTGCACCTCGTTATTTAGTATAATTCTATACTATTATAACATGAACGAGAATAGGAAGTTAAAATACTGTATTAAATTTTCAAAGTTCTTGAGCTTTTGACACCCTAATCATTTAAATAAAGTCATAGTCTTCATCTATTACCTTTTCAATAGCAGGTAATAGTGCATGAGCCTCCGTTTTATACTATTTTATGTGGTAACTTAATTATACAAAAACCTTTGCTTTCACGCTATTTAATTACAAGTTATTCTTGAATTTTCAAGGTGCTTGGGTATTTACTAAAGTGTGAAGATTGAGTTTCTATTTATAATCGAATCGAGTCTTTCCAGGGTATTCTATAACCAACTATCTCATCAAACTCAATATCTAACCAAACATAACGGCTATCAATGAAATTTTCCGGATGCCATTCATCAAACATCGCAATGTATCTGTCTTCTTTATCTATATAAAAAACATATGTTGATTGACAGCCAAATGTGGTTTGCTCATCGTGACCGTTAAATTTATTCTTTCCTTTACATGGATTAGATAGCTCAATCCATGGACCAAAAGGACTTTCTCCAACCGCTGCTCTTGCAGCATTTGGATCCCAACTAGTGCACCCGGACATAAGAAGATAGTACTTCCCATTTCGCTTAAACATCGCTGGTGCTTCCATCCAACGATTTGGAAATACACGTACATATTCATCACTATGATCTAAATAATCATCTGTCAATTTTGCAATATGTAATGTGCTGTTATGTTCAGATGCATAAATATGATATGCTGTGCCATCATCATCTTTGAACAACTGCATATCCCTTGCCATCTGCCCTCGTTCAAAATCTCTACCTAGAAGATTGTATTTTGTGATATCTTTATTTTCGCTGTCAAGGAATTTCAACTCACTATAATTCTTACTCTCTATTAATCTAGCTGGTCTTTTATTTTCATCAAACATATTAAGTGGCCAAACACCTGCATTTGGCCACTTTGCACCAACAAACTCAAACGGACCTAACGGACTATCTGATACTGCACAGCCACTTTTAGCAATAGTGTGCCCTTCATCTGTGCTATGGAACCACATTACAAATTTTTCTGTCATATCATTATAAAGTACTTTTGGTCGTTCTATTCTTTTCCCTTTACTTATAGGGCTTTCTTTATCTTCAACACACTTCAAAACAATGCCTTCATCTTCCCATCTCACCATATTGGTGGATTTATAACAATGTACACCATGATATGCCAGACGCCCTTCCCAGCCCTCAGTTTTGTCTTCACCGTACCAATAATATACACCTTTAAATTCGATAATTCCACCTGCATGTGCATTAATGTGCACACCATTATTATCCGACCACAAATCACAATTAATTAACTTACTCATAAAATTCCTCCATAACTTTTTCTATGTCCATCAGATACACACCTCGGTATCCCTCGTGAGTTGAATCAAAACTAATTATCGTACTCCTTCTACTCTCCATAGTATTAAGCCATCTAGGATGTAAATCGCATCTTAGGTCTGATTGTGAAACTGGTGTACTATAAAATTTACCTAATGTCACACCACTGCCTTTTTCAAGATGATATAAATATAAATCTTTATAGCCATCCGCATCAGGATAGCTATCATATAGAACCCACTCTCGATTAGGAGAATAACTGCAATGGCCATCCGCTTTAAAGAAATTCTGATTTAAAACCTTATATTCATCAGTTTGGTCCTTTAGTTCATACAACTGATTCCCTTCATTATTTCGTGCATAGATCAATAAACTACTTGCATCTTTCCAGAAGTAGTGTGACGCATAGACATAATTATTAAGCAAGTGCATACCACTTCCATCTTTATTGGCTGTCACAACAGCGGTAATCCAAGGATTTAACGGGTCTGCTGATCTCTTGAAACTTCTAACCAACATAACAAATCTTGATCCATCTGTATTAAAGTTTATATGATTAATAAGCAACTTCCCCTCATTACAAAGTGCTTCACTCGCATCAAGAAACTCACCAATTTGTTCCAGACTAAGGATCAGTTTACTATTCCCTTCTTGTAAATCCAACAAATAAACTCCATCATTACTAGGTCTTTCTATATTCCTATTGGGGTCTGCGAGTCCAACGTAACCATAACCAGGTCTATAATCGTACATTCTACTAAAATTAATGCTTAATCCATATCGACCACTTTTGTCAATATTTGCTATTGGTCGATCTAAAAAACGTTCTTTTCCAGTAATAGTTGATTTAATTTTAGCTTGATATCGTGCTTCTAAATCACCTGAATGATTTTCATGATTGATTTTCACATTATAAATGACATCCTCATTACTATTCTCTCCTAGCCACTGTAATAATGATCCTTGTTGAAAACACCAAGCCTCAGTTTCGTCAATAACTTCGTAGGAGTTATTTTGCCTATTATAAACGCATATTTCTGCCTTATCTCCCTCTTTTGGCATTAGATCCATTCGTTTAACCTTATGGAACAAATGTTTATTCCCCTTTTCATTCCATGTTTGCAAATCATAATAACCGAAGAAACAATTTTCATTTATAGGTGATATTCTCTCTATATTCCCATTATTTTTCATTTTTTTCATTATTAGCTCCTCTTACTATAATCATTATGTTGATTATGAATTACTCTTCTTTTATTATCTTTAGCAACTCTCCATAACCATGGCGATAAAGAGACTCGCTGACCATCCATAGTCACGGATACACTGTGTTCTTATCCTAAAATCATAAGGCTTTAAAGCTTCTCCTTTACGTGTTAATTTAGAAGGTGATATCAAATTATAACTATCATAATATTCATATATACATCCATCTTGATGGTACCATTTAGTTATCGCTTTAATGGTTTTTTCTCGTATTTCATTTGCTAAATCAATATATCCATATTGATTTAATCCCTTTATAATCATATAGTTATAATTAATCCATACTGGACCTCTCCACATGTCACTTCCAAAAGTCTCATCAGATAAGGAAATGCTTGGAACTGGTAACTCGCTTCCAAAGTCGATATTATCCTTCAAGCGCTTTACTAATTTTCCAGCAATTTCGTCATCACACACACCCGCAAATATTGGTAGAAATGACGAAACAGCCTTTACTTTTTTATACATATCTGAGGGGATTATTTTATCATAATATAATTCATCTTCTTCATCCCATAAATTATCATTTATAGCATTTTTTACTATTTCATAATAATTTGCCCATCTCAACGCCTCATCTGATAAAGAAATAGCTTCGGCTATCATCGCCATATACTTTGCTTCATTTGCCATAAAACAAGAAAAATCTATACAATCCATTTCAACCACATTATCAAAACGAGGCGAATTATCCATACCACATTCATCGCATCGACAATGAACACTTTCTTTTTGTACAAACCATTCAAACAGATTGTTATTATTTATATCTCGGTTATTTATGTTCCATTCAAGATATTTCTTTAAAGCGCAAAAATTATCCTTTAATATATTGGCGTCATTAGTCATTTTATACAATTCATAAAGCCCCCACGCAATGACAGGCGGCTGGGTAATATTGGAGCTTTCATTGGGTGCACTCATATGAGGTATAAAACCATCATCTCTCTGTGTATCTAATAAAGACATTATACTTTGCAACGCTAGATCAGTGGAAATATATTTATTGCCTATTGAATGAAATATTGAGTCCCAGAGCCAAAGTCTTTTGTGAGGTAATTTATCTGGTGTTGTCCATAATGATTTGAAGATTCCTTCTGGAGAATATACTTGGGATTTCATAATAGAATAGCATTTTGCCATGGTCATTTCTACTTTATCATCTAACTTCTCAGGATAAGGAAGTTTTTCAAAAAATTCCATTCGTCTATTTTCAGTATCTTCCACATCTATTCCTAGACCTTCGCTCACTTTATCCAATACATCTGCTTCAGTTTCAGCAACAGCAAATGCATATATATAGCATTCCCTCATTTTTTTTATCCCTAAGGCAGTAATTATTTTTGAGTTATCTATATCTTTTTGAATCTTAATTTCGTTCAGAATATACTCTTCAACATCTTGATGGGTAAATATTTTTGGCTGAACTTCTTCAGTACATAATCCAACAACGATATCCTGCTTATACATTGTAATACTTATACGCTTTTCACTTTTATCTCTATTTTTTATATTTGAGGCAATTATATCAGAAGCTACAATTTCATGTTTGACATCACGAATGCCTGTAAGACTTAAGCTTAACGTTCTCCGTACTGGAAGTTCAAATGTAACACCATATACATCTTCACAAAGGTATCCTTTTAAACTCTTGCTAATTGTACATTCACCTTCAATTCCCGAAAAAGCAAATAAACTTCCTTGTCCCCATATAGTTGGTTTTTTCATAATTAATCACCATTCCTTATCTAATTTTTAATCTATTTTTGATAATGTATATCCTTCAAATATTGCTTCACCAGGTTTACCGCTTCTACTAAATCCATTCGCAAATAAACCAACATATTGTTTCTCATTTGCACCTTCATTATCAATTACTTCAATTAATGTCCAATTTAAGCCATCAAAACTAAAATAGGCACTGAATTTTTTCTCGTTTTTGTTAACCTTATACCATATTGGACATTGCCCTTTTGTATACTTTCTAAAATTCAACTTACCTTTTCCTTCTGTATCTGCACGAAACATTCCAAACCCCCCATATTTTGGTGTTGTATTTAAAGAAACATTATATGGACAATTTTCACTTTCTATATCATTACTAATAAGTATACCGGCTGAAGCATACATTCCACTTTTTTCAAGTTTTTTTACTTTAACTATTACTGTAAAATTTCCACATATCTCTTCATATAAGGCACTATAGTCATTTATAGTCCGTGTATGTATCTCATCATACCTATCCGTTGTTCCCCCAGCTCTAATTATAAAGTCTCCATTTTTCATTCCAAAACATGCGGTGTTATTCGTATATGTAGTCATATTTCGAGGTATCCGTTGAAGTGTCTCTAGTTTGTTTTTATACTCTTCTAAATCCTCTAAAGTATTTATTTCAATATAGCACTCTTCTCCTGCAGCCAATTGATTTTTGTTATTATAACTATATTTATTCAACCAAGATATTTTGTTTAGTAATATACTAGTACCACCAACATTCATAATTTTCGATTTAATATATTCAAAATCTTTAGTAAGGTTCTTTCTTTCAAACCAAACTTCATTACAATCTTCTAATACACCAGTAGACTCTTCTACCAGTACATTTGCTGTACAATCATCTATTTTCACTTCATAACAACCTGAGGTATAAACCTTGTCCGATTCCATAGTAATCTTCCGCTGTTCCCTGCATTTCATATATATCCATAGTGGTTTAAACTTTCCATTATGAATTGTCGGTTCAATTCGAACCATACCAGCATCGCCTTCATTACAAATAATTGCATTAATTATGATTGTACTATTTGGCGTAATTTGTTGTTTCGTTGTTAATTTTATACATTTTAAAATCGCTGTATTATTGTGAATTACTTCATGTTTAATTTCTCCATCTAAAATTAAAGGCACATTAGAAGAAATTAATTGTGGCAAATCTTCATTATCAGTTTTATCGGTGATATTAGACAAACATGGTGTATGCTTAATATCACAAAATTCTTTACTATTGTTTGTAGAACAATTATTAACAATAATTTCTCTTACACCTTCTATAACTAATCTATTCGTCATAAAATTGTCATTTTCAGCGTACATTATATTAATCGAATTGAAGCTAATATTTTCTACAGCTCCTGAACTTAGACCTTGTACAATTGAATTTTTCGCAACCTTTTTTAGTCTAATATTTTTTAATACAATACTTTTTATTACTGGTGAATCCACATCAATTGAGGTAATATCAATAAGAGACTCAACTTCTTCGCCAACAATATTTGACACAACTATATTCTCAATTGTCCTCTTTTCTCCTTCAAACATTAGTGGCCTCATTAATTGAATTGTAAAAAGTGCTCCTGTCGAACGAACTTGACAGTTATCAATAAAAATATTACGAAAAATCCCGTTACTACCAGTTCCAATTTTGAATGGTGGGTGCCCATTTTTACTTTTATTTACAGTACAATTTTCAATTAAAATATTCTCACTCAAATAGCCACACTTCGGCATTGTATCAACCCGATAACCTGCACTCTCATTTTTTATGCATATACCATCGTCACCTACATCCTCTATATAGACATCCTGATACAACACATTTTGACAACAAACACAATCTATGCCATCAGCGTAGCTATTCTTATTTATAACCCTCAAAATATTTATATAACTTGATGCATAAAAAGTAATCGACCATCCTGGGGAATCTACAATGTTAATATCTTTTATAGTTATGTGCTTTGAATGTTCAAATAGTAACGTAAGTGGACCTCTATTCCCTGAACCATTTACATCAAACGCATTATTACCATCAATTATTCCACCCCCATAAATATTTACATTTTTTACACTTAAGCCATGCATAAATACGAAACGTGATCCAGTAGTGTGCACTATACAGGAGTCATCAACGTGGGAATAATTTTCCATAATTTCGCTTTGCTTTATAATAGCACCTTTTTCTATAAGAAAATCCACACCACTTTTCAACTTTATACTTCCACATATATAAATACCTTTCTTAAAAACCAAAGTGCCACCTTTAGCCTTATAACAATCATCTATTGCTTTCTGGATCAATTCAGTCTGCATCTTAATGTTATCAATAGACTTCACATAGTAATGATTATTCCCATTCATGTTCTTCAATTTATTACTCCTTCTAAAAATCGGGATTGACCTTGTCAATCCCAATTCATTAAATATTCTTATATCTTAATTATTGCCATACTGTGCTTTTAGATTGTTGTATTGCTCAGTTCTCTCTTCGATATAAGTTTGACCACCTTTTTCAAGCCATAACTGTACCCATTCATCCCAATAATCTAAAGCTTGAACACCTGTAACGATCTCCGCAAACATTTCTTGCGGCATTTTAAGCTCAAGATCTGAAAGGTAATCGCCTGAAACTGTGTCTGTCCAATTATATGGGAACATATAGTCAACTGGATCAATAGTTTGAACTTCTGCTGATACACCTTGAATTGCATCTTGTCTAAAGTCACTTTTAAGTCTGTTCGTATTACCTGCAGGTTCATCAAAATACTTCCATGCATTACCAACATTCATATATAAATGACCCGTATATGGATACGTTTCCTCACCAGCTGGTGGTGCAATCTTATCACCATCTTTAACCCAATGATCATTTTCTATACCATACCACTGAAAAGCTGTACCTTCTGGTGTATTGAACCAATCTGCAACTTCAACAATTTTTTCTGCAACATCTGCACTAACATTTGAATTTATTACAAATGATGATCTAACAACATCTTGTGAAGTAGCACCAAATGTACCACTAGGTCCTTCTGGCATTTGTATATAAGTGAACTGTGCTTCCGGAAAATTAATTTTGGTTTCATCTTCTCTGCTCTGACTATACCAGTTAACATGTACACCACTGACACCTCGTTGAATCATATCTTTAACTTGTTCATCCTTTAAAAACAAAAAGTCTGGATGTATCAAACCATCTTTATACCAGCGTCTAATTGTTTCAAGGTATAGTTTGTAATTTTCGTGAAGAAAATACGGCTTTAGAAGACCATCTTCTTCATACCAGCTTGCACCTGAAGGAATAAATGAACCTGCTAATGCAATGTCAAGGTATGGCATGGCATCTTGGTTTTGCCATACAATAAATGGATATATTTCTTTTCCACCATTCGATTTTGGTACTTCTTCCTTAAATATCCTTAGCATCGTTTCGAATTCTTCAATAGTTTCTGGAGTTGAGATATCATATTCTTCCATCCAGTCTTGTCTAGCAAACATTGTATGTTTAGCCTTGAATCCCGTTTCAGGAATACCCCATATTTGACCTTCATCATCGGTTACATATTTCCATAATTCTTCAGGAACTTCAGCCTTAATATTTGCACCCGCTTTATCCAAATAAGCATTAAGTGGCTGAATATAGTTGTTTGAAATTAAGTTAGGCAGATTATATGGACTAGCAGCATTTGATGGTGGATCTGCATTAAAACAATCCATTTGCTCACCAGTCATTAACATAATTGACATTTTAGCTTCATATTGATCTCTAGGAATATCTACCTTGACGTAATCCACACCAAATTTTTCATTAATCAGTTGACGTACTTCTTCATTAGCAGGCATAATAGCTTTACGATCTGTATTCACATAGTAAAATTTTACTGGATCTTCGCTTTCATTTCCTCCTTTACCAATATCTTCTTTCTCACTGTTTGCATTTGTATCAACTGTAACCGGATTATTAACTCCTTCCTTTCCACAACCTGTAATTGCTGAAATCAGCAATACAATTACTAATCCTAACGCCCCAAGTCTCTTGATTGATTTTTTCATTTTTTCACCTTTCACCTTTCATATATGAATTTTATATTAACCATAATTGGTTTAATATCATCAATTGATTCATTAGCCTTTTACGCTACCAATCATTACACCTTTTACAAAGTATTTTTGTAGAAAGGGATAAAGCATCATAATTGGTAATGACACAATTATTACAGCTGCCGCTTTAATACTTAAATTCGGAGGTAATATTTCCATTGCGGTTTCAACTTGTGTATTTTCTTGATATATTATTTGACGAAGTATTAACTGAAGTGGCCACTTTGTTTTATCAGTTATATAAAATACCGCTGTAAACCACTGGTTCCAGTTAAAAACTCCATAAAATAATGCAATTGATGCTAGTGCTGGTTTTGATAATGGCAGTATGATTTTAGAAAATATTTGTATATAACCACATCCATCAATTTTGGCAGCTTCTTCTATGGTCGACGGAATTCCTCTAAAGAAACTAATTAACACCATTGTATTCCATACACTGCACATTGTTGGTAGAATCATAGCCCACACACTATTTATAAGACCTAATGATTTTACAACTAAATATGTAGGAATTATTCCTCCATTAAACAGCATTGTCATAACAACCATTATTGAAATTACTCTTTTTCCTGGATAGCTACTTTTACTTAATCCATATGCTAACATTGCGGTTATTAATAATCCAAGAGATGTTCCTACTAATGTAACAAAAATTGTAACCATATATCCTCTTGGTATTCCAAAGCCACTCTCAAATACAAACCTATAGGTACTGAAATCAAATCCCTCTTTAGGAAATAACACGTATCCTTTACTCAACACTTCTTTATTCGTCGCTACTGAAGTCCCTATAACATAAAGAAATGGAATTACGGTAATTAGTCCAATCAACGATAAAAACAGATATGATATAGCATCAAAGATCTTATCTACAACATTTATTTTTTTCATATATCCTCCTATATTATTCCATCATGACCGACTTTTTTTGCTAATTTATCTGATATTAGCACGGCTGATAATGACACAAAAGATTTAAATAATCCTACGGCTGCTGCATAACTAAATCGTCCATTTATTAATCCTTCTCTGTATACATATGTATCAATTATGTCACCTACTTTATAGACCATCGGATTATATAACATGAATATTTGCTCAAAACCTATGTCCATCATTTTTCCTAGTCGCAGTATAAGTACAACTATTATCGTTGAAGTAATTGACGGTAAAGTGATATACCAAAGTCTTTGTATTTTATTTGCACCATCAATCATTGCCGACTCATATAATTCTGGTGAAATACCTGCTAATGCTGCTAAATATATGATTGAGCCCCACCCAATTTCTTTCCAAGTATCACTAATAACTATTAACATTCTAAAAGTTTTGGGGTTTGACAAAAAATTTACTGGCTCATTTCCCATGGAGACAATAAGGTTATTTATGACTCCTGATGTTGTTGACAACATCGCATACATCATCCCACCTACAATTACCCATGACAAAAAATGCGGAAAATATGTTACTGTTTGAATTATTTTTTTAAAATGTTTATGTCTAACTTCATTTAGCATTAATGCTAATATAATCGGTGCCGGAAAACCAATAACTAGTTTCATAAAACTAATTATTAGTGTGTTGGATATAATTTGTTTAGCATATATTGAATTAAAAAAAACTTTAAAATGCTTTAAACCCACAAAATCAGCTGAAAAAATACCATTCACCCCTTGTGATGGCAAATAATCCTGAAATGCAATCACAAGACCAAACATAGGCAAATATTTGAATATAAAAAAGAATAATATTCCTGGTAACATCAACAGATATAGTTCTTTGTACTGAAGTATTTTTTTCATATTTGACCGTTTCTTTATGTCTACTTTATTAATGTTAATCATGACATTCTCCTTAAACCTGTATATTATATATTAGTAGTTTCAAAATTCCATTTTCTAGCAGTATTTATACTTAACGCTAAAATAAACATTTTAAAACTTTTCGTAAAATATTATGAAAATTACAAATTGGGCTTTATTCTTATATTACTCTCCACCATTATTAAACAAACTTAAAATTTCATTATCTGACAATGTTCTTGTATATACTCTAACATCATTCATTTCTCCATTTAGTGCTTTACTCTGTCCAAATTCCTGAGCGCCTATGTTTACACAACTGCTATCTGTTGATGGCGTACTAGTGCTTAAGAAATTCACTGATTGCTCAACTTCTTTTTCACCATTCATATATATTTTAATTAAATCATGTTCATAATCGATTACAACTGCCATAAATGTCCATTCAGGCCAAAGCGTTATTGTAGACATCGTTTGTGCATATTGGTAAGTTTCTGTATCTGTACTTCTTCCTCCAGCCTTTAAAGTTTTGTCTGGCCTATATTCAATGTGAGCTCTTGCGAGAACATCACTATTGTCTGTGGAAATAAATATTAAATTTGCCGCCTGAGAAGTATCTCTTATTTTAACCCATCCTGTTAATGTTGTTGCCTTAACATTATTTAGAATATCTTTGTTGGATATATTCACATAATCATCTATACCATCAAAATCTAGTTTGTATTGATTATTGCTACCTACCCAAGTTGGACCATTTAGTATTCCACTATACCCATTTCCAGTACTATCATTTGCAATAGTTCCTGCACCTTCATTATAATTCCACTGTGCTTTTAATCCTAATTCTTGAAAATTTCCTTGGTACTCATGAGCTCCAACATCTGGTGAACTATTATATAATGTATTTCCCCAATAATCTTTACCACCATTATTAGAAATAAATTTCCCTTCATTTATACACGATGAACCTATCTGCAATTTATAACCATCAACGGTATCAATCCCATTTGAACCACTATCTGCATTCACAAACTTTGGATTCCCAGTAATTTTATTAGGGTCATTTGGCTCACTACTTGGATGCGTTCCATCAAAGCAATTATTATCCCAAGATAATCCAGCTTGATTTTGATAAACAAAATTATTGTCATGTATCGAAAAGATATTATTTGAAAATACATTATTATAACAATTTACATCCGAATATTTTTCAAAAACATATTCATACTCCGTATCAGATGAAGCATATATAGTATTGTTATAATATTTAGTATTTTTAATATTTCCTGTATGAGTAAATGCTCTTAGTCTATCATTTTCACTAATATTATATCTAATAACATTACCATCATTTATAGGACCTCCAAATGAACAATTAAGAAAAAATCCGCCGTTATTATCATGACTGTATGAATATTGTAATATGCTATTATCAACATCAACGTCAAAATCATACCCTTGTGCATCTTTATTTGCTCCCGCAAGACATTCATATGATTCTGTATACTGTAGTATTGTGCCATCATTGTATTTAATCCATAAATTCGCACCGCTACCACCATCTGCCCTTGCTGAGCACGTCCTATAAACCGTTGTATATTCAATTAAGGCTCCATTACAAGTTCTCCATACTAAACCATGATTTGCCACATCATGGACAATAGTATTTCTAATCACTGTATTTGTAGACCTAAAACTACTGTTTTCTGGATTAGTCCCTTGGGAATGTTGTATACCAACTTTTTGGGACACATCATAAACTTCACATCCATCTATCAACAAATCGTCATATTTCCCTGCAACTGTTGTCGCATTGTCTATACATATACCACCTGTTCTCATTTCGTCATAACCACTTGGAACCTCGCCATTTACATTATGTATTGTTAGATCTTCAAGCTTTATACCACTTGTCACACCTGAAGTAGTCTTCAATACTTTTACACCTGTCAAACCATTTTCATTTGTTATTTCTAAATTTTTTATTGTCCAATACTCTTGATTTTTCAAAAGGATTGTTGCCGCTTCATAATCCAATGTTGTAACACCGTCTACCCCGTTAATAATCGGTTTACCTCCCTCACCATAACAGTCAACGATAATTGGGTTACTACTAGTTCCTGATCCTTTTGGATTTAACATACCATTCCATGAAGAACCTCTTTTAAATAAAATTCTATCTCCTGGTTGGAATGTTGTAGCATTAACCTTTGATAGTGTCTTCCAAGCACTGTTAGTACTTGAACCTACATTATTGTCATCACCACTTACTGAATCTACGTAATAAAAATTCCCTGACGCATATGTCGGATGTGTCAATTCTAGAAAATAAACAACACAAATCACAATTATTAAAATTGTAACAACACTACTTGAACACTTTCTCTTTTCTCTTAACATAACTAATTTCCTTTCTATTCTTTATTTATAAATAGTTACATACTATTCGTAGAACTAATTATTTAAATACAATCGACTTAGCAAAAAAATTTTATTATTTATTACCTAATCTTTATTTTTTCTAATTGACTCTCATAAACTGTTATTTTTGAATTATCTATGAGTTTCTCAATTCTTTCTTCATATATAATATCAATGTCTTCAGTTTTTTTGTTGTCCTCCAAATTTTTGTTAATCTCCTCTTTAATCTTAATTACCATATTACTATGTAAATAGCCAAAATACTGTCTTGCATTATACTGTTGTGGTCCATATATCACTTTTCCCTGTTCAGTATGCTCAAGTCTTCTTTTATTCTCTTCCTCTAATTTATCAAGAAAACTACTGTATTCAATGCTATCTACCAATCCATATTCCAAGGCTAAAATTTGCTCTACCTTGATTGAAATAATTTTGTTAAGTGTCTTTTCTTTAATATAATCAATCGGCGTCTCATTATTTACCTCTGTTGTCCAAAAAGAAGGACTGTCATCCATATTATATTTACGTTTAAAATATACATATGTATTTGATATTTCATCGTTCATGAAAAATTTAAATTCATCCGCTGTAACAATACTTTTATCAATCATTACTACAATTTCACTTGGTTCACTATCATTACCCCAATATATTATCGCCGAAACCAAAATAGCTACAATTATCAATAGAATAACTGTCATTTTGCTTTTATTTATAAACTTTATATATGTCATCATAACCTCCGTTAATCACATAGCAATTCTACTATTGTTTATCTCTCTATACTTTATTATCTGAAAACAATTTATTAGGTTAATGGTCAATTCTATAATCTACAATTATTCCCTTAGCTATGTTGATATTATAAGGTGAATAGCTGGTCAATGCTATCATTCATTATTGATTACAGTATTAAATATTTGATTTTTAGATATAAAAATTTTGCTCATAGTATAAATTTATAACTATTTTTCAATTATGTAATTACCGATACAGCATGCTATTCAACCATTCATAGTACCTGATGTATTATTGCACAAAAAAAGAATGGTTATTCCTAAACCATTCTTTCTCAGTCGTACAAGAAAATATATAATTATAAATTAATATGAAAATATTTTAAGACTCACTTCTCTTTCTTAAACGCCAGCCTATATTGATTTGGCGATATATTATAACATTCTCGAAACATTTTCGAAAAATATGTAGGATTGTTTATACCTACTCTTTCTGCAATTATTTTTATTTTTAGTTCTGTTTCTTCTAACAATTCCTTTGCTTTTTTCATTCTAATATCTGATATATATTCAATATATGTTTTTCCTAGTTCACTTTTTAAAACTCTCGAAAAATGAGATGTACTCATTCCAGCATGAAGAGCAATTTCATCAAGACCTAGATCCTCATGATAATGTGTTTCTATAAAAATAAGGGTCTTCTCAATTTGTCTCCAATATTTATTTGTTCTTCTTTGTTTAATCGAAACATCAATAATCCCTACCACTTTTTTTAAGTAGTTAGATATCTCTTCAATTCCAGAAAATTCGTAAATTAAATTAACATCAATTACTGAATCTTCATCTTTTGAGAAAATATTATGCTCAGTCGTTTTGATATCTATATCCCCTAATATTCTTACAATAATTCCCTGGAACATACTAAATGTTATTTTTTGTTTACGTAATCTATCTATTATTTCATCAATTAGGTTATTAGCTTCTTCTACCTCTCCTGACATTATAAAATTTATTAATGCTTCTTCTTCTATATACATCATATCTCTATCAGAAAAAATCATTGATTCTATATCTCCAAAATAAACAACATCATTATCTTGTGTTGTGTGTCTATATTTAAGTGATTCCAAAGCTGTAAAATATGATATTTGAACATCTTCAATATTATCTACAACTTGCCCTATTCCTGAATAAACCCCTACTTCGATTTTCTTATTGTCTACATTATTCAGTTGAGTACATTTATGAATAATATCTCTGATTTCCTCGCTATTTATGTATTCATCAAAGCTAAGTATCATCGCAATATTATGAATATCCACTTCAATCATCTCACATGGTTCAAATTCTTTTCTAAGATAATTTAAAGTTTTTCTGTTTATCTGTGTATACTCTCCTAATGATTGATAACTTCTTCTCTGATCACTTTTATTTATAGCAAATATGATAACTATGTAAGATTTACCATTGATATTTAGATTAAGTTCTATTTTCTTTTTAAGAAATTCAGTTTCATCAATCAAATTTGATGTTAGGAGCATTCGTAAGAATTGAATTCTCATCAATGGACGGGATTCTATATATTGTTCTTCTAATCCATTATTAATATCTGTCAGGGTCATGAAACTACTATTAATCATTTCTATCTCGCCTTCATCCCAATTATGAATATCTTCATCTAGATAGTCACTAACATTTTTCACCAGACCTTTAATTGGACTATATAACTTGTATGATGCTATAAGTGCAAAAAAAACACCTATAATAATTGTATAAACTGCAAAACCAACAAATTTTGTTTTTAATTTTTCAAGGTCTTTGTAAAGATATTCTGTTGGAACAACACTTATTAATCTCCATCCAAGAGCACTTGACTTTACCTGCGATATAATATATTTATCCTCGCCAATAAATTCCGTATAATATGGTGTATCTGTATCATTTTCATAAACTGAAGAAATAGTATTTATCTTTTTATATAATACTGACTCGTCAGTCGATGCAATAATTTCTGATTTCTCATCAACTAAATATAGTGTTGAATAATCATTATCTACTCCACTTATTATGTGCTCTATCAGGTATCTTTGGTCAATATTTATTACTATTGCTCCCAATTTATTACCAATTAATGGCACCGAATTTAATAACGATATTACATCTGCTTCAATAACATTGTTTCCTACCACTCGTGAAAATTTTCTTAGATTAGTTACTTCACTCGTTTTGAGTTTATTATAATCAGCTTTCCAGTTTTTATCGTAAAATTCTTTAAACAAGTATGATTCTCCATTAATTGAACTTACAATCTTATCATCTTTTTCAAAATAAATATATATTGAATGTACAATTTTATTTACATCATCTAATATATTGATTTTCCTAGATATATCATTAATCAGTAGTACATTCTGAGTATCCCCATATTTACTATACTCAACAATTTCTTCATCAATGACAAACCTCATTGCCGTTCTTTTGATTTCCATAACACTTACTTCAAGTAATTTTTTTGTGGTCTCCAATTGACGATAATTTGAATACCCTATCTCCTTATCAATCATGTTTTTTGAATAGTTATATGTATATAATCCTATAATAGTTGTAGTGATGGCTATACAACCTAATAAAATAAGAAAATATTGAAAAAACAATTTCTTTTTCCTATTATGCAACTTTGGCACTTTTTGAAAAAAATTCTTTTTTTCCATAAAATTAATCTCCTCGTATAATAAGTTTGTAATTCATACATCGCATTTGTTATGATTTCCAGAAAAAAAACAAATTCTAACACCTAGGGTACTTAGAGCTCCAGTTTCTATTAATTGTAACATAAAAATAGATAAATCTCACCGAACTTTCGACATTTTTGTAAGCAACTAGAACACTAGTAAAATATATAGTTTCTAGAATTTGAAGCTAAATTTCTATAGCTTCGGTGGACACGCCTTATTAAAAACAAAAAACTCTCTATTTCTAGAGAGTTAAAAACTAAATATAAAGATTTTCTTATTGTAAATGTACAAGTGAATTACAATCAATTAAATGCGCTGCTTCTTGATCCATAATCAAATAAGCATCTTTCATTAATTTCAAAGCGCTCGCAGGCAAGTCAAAATCAATATGCGAATCAAATAGTTTTTTTATAATCGGAGCTTTTTTAGCACCTGTAACTTGTAGAACAACTGTCCTTGTTTCAAATATATGTTTAATTCCAAGTGTTATACCACGTGTCAATTGAATGTTTTCGGAAAAATACTTCTGTCCGACAGTTTTTGTTGTCTCATCTAAGTCAACAACATGTGTATATTGATCCCATTCATCAAAAGGCTCATTTAATCCTAAATGACCATTCATTCCAATACCCAGTAGCATAAAATCTATTTTTCCGTTTTTAAAAATATATTCATCAACTGCTGTACATTCTTCCTTAAGATTACCTTTTGTATTGAAAAACCGTACACGTTCTTTTTCTATATTTATATGATTAAAAAAATGTTTTTTCAAAAAACTTTCGCAGTTTTCTTCTACTTGCTTAACATCTACCCACTCATCTAGTGCTATAAAACGTACTCTACTTGTATCAATTTGTTTTTCATTCCACTGCTTGACTAAATATTCATATGTTTTTATTGCAGTACTTCCTGCCGGTAGACAAATGAGACTATCTGGTTTTTGACGAATTGTCTCCATAAGCATATCTGCCGATTTTTTTGCTACCTCTTCTTCATTATTTTCTACTATAATATTCGAAATTTGTTTTGGTTCTAATTTTAAACCATACTCTTTGATTGCTATTCTTTCCATGCAATTACAGAGTTCATGATCTCTTCTTGATTTTTCAATACACTTTTCACAATTTCCTCTCAATTTACAAGGAATATATGGGCATGGACACGTTTTACTATTTATCATTTTTTTATCCTTTCACAGCTCCTGCAGCTAAACTTTTTTCGATCTTATCACTCATAAATAAATATATAATTAAGGTTGGAATGGTTGCTAACACCAACGCTGCTCCGATTGGACCCCATGACGTATTATATCTTCCAACCATACTAATAATACCAAAAGGAAGGGTTTTCAACCGGTCATCATGAATAAACGTAATGGCAAACATTAACTCATTCCACGAAGACAAATAGGTCAGTATTGATATTGTAGCAATAACTGATTTAGATAATGGTAAAATGATGGTTAAGAAAACTTTATATAGACTAGCTCCATCAATAAAAGCTGCCTCTTCAATCTCTCTAGGAATCCCTTGTAAAAATCCTGTAAGAATCAGAATCGATAATGGAATAGCAAATGCTACATAAGGTATTATTAGTGCGAGTGGTGTGTTAATTACCGAATCTAGTGAAATAAATAAGGGTAGTAAAACTGCATGTACGGGTATCATTAATCCTAAAAGAATAAAGGTATATACCGCTTTACTTAACTTCCATTGTAGTCTTGTCAATGCATATGCCGCCATTAATGAAATTACATTTGACAATAACACGGTAATACCCGTGACGATAATACTATTTCTAAAGTATAATAATAAATTACTTCCGGAAAAAGCTGTAATATAATTTGACCACATCATCTCCTGTGGTAGTCCTAAGATATTTTCACCAAACAATTCATGATTTTGTTTTAAGGAAAAGGATAGTAGCCATAGCAATGGAAATAACTGGATGAAACCAAAAATGATCAATAGCCCTTGTCCGATGATGCTATTTATTTTATTCTTTTTATCTTCCATAACTTAACTTTTCCTTTCTGCAAATAGCTTTTGTATTAACACGGTCGCCAATAAGCATTCTAAAACAATAATAATAGCAACTGCGCTACCATAACCATAACTATATCGTGTAAAAATACTTTTATACATAATAATACTTGGTACTTCGGTTATTTTATTTGGCCCCCCTGCAGTAAGTAGATAAATCATATCAAAGGCTTTAAAGGATCCGATCACTGCAAAAATAACACAGGCTTTAAATATGGGTTTAAGTTGGGGAATGGTAATACTTATGGCCGTTCGAAAATTGCTAGCCCCATCTACTTTTGCTGCATCATATAATTCTTCCGGTATACTTTTCGCCGCGGTATAAAAAAGTAGCATATGGTAACCAATATATTGCCATATAGCTGGAGCAATAACCGATAATAAGGCTGTTTCTGTATCCCCTAACCATACTTTTGTTAAGTTTTCAAAGCCCGCCATTTCGAGCAAACTATTTAGCAAACCATAATTGGGGTGGTATATTTTTAGCCATAACTGTCCTATTACTACAGAAGAAATAATTACAGGTATAAAAAAAACGGTTCGATATATTTTTTCACCTTTAATTCCTGCACGTAATACTAAGGCTAAAATTAACGCAATAGGTAATTGGATAAAGATTGAAAATAATGCGATAGCCATTGTATTTTTAATACTGACCCAAAAATTACTTGCTGGATCCGTAAGTAAATGTTGATAATTTGACAATCCTACATAGGTCGCCTGATTTATCCCATCCCATTCAAATAAGCTATAGTTAAAAGATCTTATAATAGAGAAAAAGATGATGTAAGTAAAAATGATGAGTGCCGGCGCCATAAAAACAAGGACTGCAATTCTGTTTTTCATTGTTTTATTCAAAAGAGTCATCCTTTCCATCTTTATATACCATGCCAACCCAACAATAAAGGGTTGGCATGATATAGATTATTGCTCTAATTCAAGATTTTCTTCTAAGAAATTAACATATTCTTCTGGTGTTTTTAGGCCTGCTTGGAGGTCTTGTAAGGAGGTTAGGAATGTATCTATGTCTGAACCTGTAAGTCGTGTATCCCAAGCTAAAGTATAGCCTGTGGAGGTTTCTAATAATTCTGCAATCTGAACTAATACCGGATTCAAATCATCCGTTGCTACGTCCGATTTCCATACAGAAATTCCGTCGCCTACCTTATAGGATTCAACGGATTGATATTCACTTAATTTTTGCATAAAATCAACGGCAATTTCTGGATATTCCGTTAAGGCTGAAACACTATAACCATCAACTGCTCCACCTGTAAATTCTGTATTTCCATTGGCCTCATCTGTTATTGGAAAAGCGATAACATCAATTTTATCTTTTACTTGGTTTTCATCTGCTTGTATATCTCCTGTTAACCAGCTGCCATTAAAGTACATAGGAATTTTTCCCATTAAAAATTCTGCTTGAGCTTCTTGTGCTCCTTGAGCAATAAATCCATCATTAAAGGCATCATGTTCAACTAATTTATAAAATTTAGTCGCTGTTTCTAAAAACTCAGGGTCATTAAATGGTTTTTCTCCCATCATCGCCTTATCAATTCCTTCAACAGTAACTTCTCTCACGGATAATATATCGTGATACATGGCTGTATGCCAAGCATCTTTACCACCTAAAGTCATCGGTTGATATCCCTTTTCTCTAAATTGATCGACCACACTTAAGAGTTCATCCCATGTCTTAGGGTATTCAAGTCCTTCTTGTTCAAAGATCTCTCGATTAACATACATAACACCTGCCCATAACTTTACTGGCAATCCGTAAAGACCATCGTCATATATGAAATTAGACTCAATACCACCTAATAATCTATCTGTTGCTTCTGGATCTAAGTATTGGCTAATTTCAAGAACTTTCCCACTATCTACGAAAGGCTTTGAAAAACCTGCCCCATATGTAAAATATACATCGGGTATATCATCTCCTGAAAAGATAACTTTAAGTTTGTCCTTATAGCTGTTGACTTCTGATGCATCTAGATTAATCTTAACATTTGGATTTGCATCTTCATATATTCTTGCAAAATCTTCAAGAATCTTACCATCACCTCGTGTGGTATCAGGCCATATATGCCATACGTCTAATTCTACAATTTCATCTTCTTCGGGTACGTTTTCTTCTTGGGTTTCATTCGTTGATCCTGTATTTGTCTCTTCTTGTTGACCTTCATCCGTTGGAGCACTTGGGTTACAACCCGCGATTAAAGACAAAGTAAGTATTGCACTCAATATAATAGCTAATTTTTTTTTCATTTTAATTTCCCCATTTCCGTAATAGATTCATTGTTTTTGCTGATTGGTTAACATTTTTTTCCCGTAAAGTCGGATCTATAGTTGAAGCAACATCTAAAGCCATTTTTACCGCTCCAACGACTGGTTCGTACCTAGCTTGCACAAAAGTTATGTTTGGACGTTCTTCTTTTAACTTTTTCATCATTAAAGAACTAATCGTTTCTATTTCACTCTTAAATACACCACCGGAAAAAACCAAATCAAAGGGATAATCGATAGATACTTTATCTACTCCAGCCATAATATACTTTGACCATTGATTTGCAAACTCTAGAACAATATCTGTTGCAATCTTATCTTCTTGTTCTACACATTCAAAGATAAGTGGTGTTAAGTTTTTAACCGAACCTTTAATTTCTTGATCAAAAATATACTTCACTAATAGATCGTCTACGTTTTTAACTTCATAAAATTCTAATACTTTTTCCTTTAATAATGTCTGCTTTCCCACCCCACTTTCTTGATTAAAAACGGCCATCATTGCTTTTTGCCCAAGTCCTGTTGCGCCTTGAAAGGCATCTTCGATATAGTAACCGAGTATATATTCTTGGCCTTTTTTATTAATGAATGCACAGTTTAAGCCAGTGCCTGCACAAATAACTGCTCCATAATTACTTTCTGTTCCTCCACGAAGTGCAATGATACTATCATTTTCAATTTTTACTTTTTCTTGATTAACACCTATTATTTGTGCTACATTTTCTTTTAACAACACATATTCAAAGTCAAAATCCGCTCCTGTCATTCCACATACAACGAAAGCTATTTCTGACGGATGAAAAAAAATATCTTGCATGATTTGCTCTATTGCTAAATCAATCGCTTTCATTGCATGGTTCATGTCATATATACTATGACAACTTCCATAGGCATCTTTAGTTGCTAGAATATGGCCATTTAAATCACTTAACGCTACCGATGTTTTTGTGCCACCTTGATCAATGCCCAAAATATATTTCACTTTGCTACACTCCTAGCTTTTCTTTTCTAATTTAACATAATCTTCATTAACTTTAAGTAGCTCATTAAATACGGTTTCTATTTTTTCATATTGTCGAACAAGGGGGTGGGCTAACAATGCTAATTTTGCTAAATTATAGTCTTTAGAAACCGCAGCCTCGACAGCTAATTGCTCATAATTTTTAACTTCGCTAATTAATCCTCGAACTGCCTTAGGTAGATTGTTTTTAACGATTGGGTAGACCCCTGAACCATTGACTAAGCAGTTGATTTCAACAACAGCATCGTCGGGTAAAAAGGGTATTGCCCCATTATTTGGAACATTAATAACCATTTCTGTATCACAATTATTATGTACCGCATTAATGAAACCAATGGCAACTTCTGAATAGCCGCCACCACCTCTTTTTTTAAGTGTTTTCGGCTTATTTACATTAGTCGTATCTGCGTATTCCTCATAAATGATTTCTTCCAGTTCCATGACTTGTTCACCACGGGTTTTTTCTGCATTTTTAAATCCATCTAATTTTTTTTCTGTATGATAATAATATTGTAAATATGGGCTTGGAATGCACTTTAATTCTTTCATTAACTCCAGATTAATCTCATGGTTTTCTTTTGCAATCTTTTCAAATTCCTCGTCTGTTACCGGCTTTCCATCAATACTTAAATTATAGGAAAAATTCATGTGATTGAGTCCTGCAAAGTCATATTTTAATTGATGATGTTCGATTCCTAATGCTTTGCTTGCCCACATTTTAGGGAATATACCCCCTGAACAAAATCCAGCTATTTTAGCGCTTGTATATTTTGTTAATGCCTCCGCTATTAAACCCGTCGGATTCGTATAATTGATAATCCAACAATCCGGACTATATTTTTCAACCGCTTTAGCAATCTCTAACATAACAGGTATTGTTCTTAACGCTTTCATAAAACCACCAATTCCGGTTGTTTCTTGTCCAATCAAATCATATTTAAGTGGGATTTTTTCATCCAATACTCTTAATTTATTACCACCCACTCTGATTTGTGTTATTAAGAATTCGGCGTCAATTACCGCTTCTTTTAAATCAGTCGTTGTAACAAATTCAGTTTTATAATCCAATGTTTTTGCATAACGTTTCAAAAATCCACACATGATTTCAAGTCTCTTTTCATCAATATCATAAAGCATGATTTGATTTACTTCTATTGAGTCTTTAAACTGAGTAAGCCCTTCTAATAGTTCTGGCGTATACGTACTTCCAGCTCCAATAATCGTTAATTTTTTCATAATGCCTCCTTATTATTTTATTTTGTGGAACGTTCCACTTTTTGTGTAAAAAAAGACTTTACGTCTCTTTAATAACTAGCTCTGGGATTAATACTTGGATCTTTGGTTTCTTTTCCTTATCTTTGATTTGTTCGAGTAGTATTTGTGTTGCTGTCCTTCCAATTTCATACATGGGCTGACGAATAGTGCTTAGCCTCGGATATATAATCCCATTATTTGGGGGTTGGTCTTCATCAAAACCAATAAAACGGATTTTTGTTTTTAAACTTTGATTTAATTCTTCTATCGCACGCAAAGCGCCATATGCCGTTGTATCACCTGCAAAAAATATAGCTTCAGGTATATCATTATCCATAATTAACTGTGTCATAGCCTTATATCCTGATTGTTCTGTAAAATCTGAATCTAGTATTTTTATATATTTTTTCAAACCCATATTTTCCATCTCATTAATGTAACCTTGGCAACGATCGTCTGACACGCTTTTGAATGCATCACCGCGAAAATGATATATGGATTTACACTTTTGATTGACAAGATATTTTATTGCCGTTCGACTTGCATTATAATTATCAATAAGAACTTTATTAATATTGTCTGAATCAATGTCACTCTCAATAACGACTAACGGAAAATTTGTACTTGCTAAACTTTTTATATATGTCTCATCACTAATACGGCTACCATAAATAATAATACCATCGGTAGTCCCTTGTGTAAAATATTCGATATATTTCTTTTTCGTCTCTAGGTCATCATTGGGACTACAAAAAAGCACTTTTACATCCGATAGTGCTGCTGTGGTTTCAATGGCTTCAATCAGTTTGAAATAAAAAGGTTCACATAAGCTATCGAGTACCACGCTGATTGTATTCATTTTATTAGTAATCATCGCTTTTGCTAATAAATTGGGTCTGTAATTTAATTCTTTTGCAACTTCTAAAATAGCTTTTCTAGATTTTTCACTAACGCCGGGTTCATTGTTAATGGCTCTAGCTACTAATGTTTTCGAAAACCCTGTTTTTTTTGCAATATCAATTAAGGTAGCCATTATTTCACCTCTTTATCTTGTGTATCGTTCCACATAATTGTAATATTTTTTTTCCTTCTTGTCAAGAGTTTTTATTTTATAATCGAAATTTTTTATGGACCAAATGTGATAATGTCCTTATATACCATCTGTAATGCCTTTAATATTGACGGACATTTATCAAATTTTTACATTTTATATTATAATAGCACCGGATTTCTCCGGTGCTATTATTCAAACTATTTTAGGACATTATTTTTATTTTTAGGAATTATTATGAGCCAAAGATAATAAAAGAATACTTAATTTGAAAGAGTCACATCATCAATGTACAAATAACCAGCCGTATTTGTGTCTTTCCATAAAACAACCCGTAACATATCTGTTCCTTCTGGAATCGTAAGGGTTACATCATGATATGCATAAGATCTCGAGTCAACTTTTACAGCCGCCTTATCCAAAACTTGATAAGATGAATCTAAAGCTTCCAAAATAATCCAACCAAAGTCACCATCTTTACTCATTTTGGCCCATCCACCTGTATGGTAGACATTACCGGTTTGAAAGCCTGATGTCAGATATTGTCCTACACCTCCTGAACTTTGTCCAATTCTTAAAGCCTTTGAACCCGAATGGATATTGGAACTAACAATTGCTGAATTCCCCCAATTCTCCCAGCTAGTCATATTATTCTCAAAGCTCCAATTTTTCAGGGTATTTATTCCGTAATTATCAATAGTCCATATTCCGGTATTAGTGTCAATATCCCATTCCTTTGCCCAATAAACCTTTGGCACCACTCCTTCAAAAGTCATGGGTAACCATATATACCTTCCTTGACCTGAATTATAATAATCTGCGTTATAATATACACCATCATATTTGTAGGTATAGCTTGCACCATCAAAATTACTCCACCGGTCACCGCAATAAACATACGATGTCATCTGAGAACCATATATCGGCAAAATGAAATCAACCTGAGAATTGAAAGAATCTGAAGAGTCTGGATTCATACTTAACTTTGAAAGACTTGACCAAGACCCACTTATACTATTAGCGGTTGCATATTTTGTCTCTGTAGAATTCCAATAGTCTGTAAAGGATGAGAAGAGATAGTATTTAGCATCCTTTTTAAGAATAAAGGGTGCTTCTCTATGTTGCCCAACATAACCAGTCCAAACCGTTGTTGACGGACTTAGATAATCACTACTCAACTTGGTAATTGCCAATCTTTCATTCCAATTCATGGCATCATCATCAGCATTTAACTTGTGTCTTACATAAACTGCATAAGCATCCCCATTTGTGTCCTTGAATATTGAAAGGTCCCCAATTGTATACCCATCAATCTTTGATTGTCCAATCCATTGATATTGTCCATCAACCGTATCGCATGTCGCCACCGCTAATCGATTACCATGAACACCATCATCTCCAACAGCCCCATCAAAAGCAGCCCATTCGAAATGTAATACAAACTTATTTGTACTGCTATTATAGGTGACCGTTGGTCTACCAACCCAATGATCTTTTGATAAGACTCCTGATGACTGTTTCGATAAAGCATCTCCTTGATATGCCCAGCTTTTTAGGTCCGAAGATTTATAGCACCTAATAGCATTAAAATAATATGTTGATTCATCTACATACTCAGATCCAGGAAACTCAACACCAAACCAGTAGTAGTATCCGTTATGTTCTATGATACTTCCACCTTGCGAAAGAATTTCGTCACCAGACACATCTCTCCATACGGTCTCATTTAACAGTTCATTCCCAGTATTTGCTTTAACCCCCACGCTAAATACATATACTGATATCACTAGTAACACCAAAACTTTTCTTGTAAATACCTTCATTGAACATTCTCCTTTTAATTTTTATATTGAAAGTAATCAAAAGATGCTACTGCGTTTTGTCCACTTATGTCCTGACAGCAGATACCAACAAATGCCCCTGTAAAGGCCCAATGTTGTTCGAGAACATGATCGTCAGACAAAATAGAGGCATCCAATAACTCTCCAATCGTTTGCCACTCTTTTTCATCATAGGAATACGTGAAGAGTAATTTATCATATGCTACACTAGCCTTAAGATATAATTGTTTGTTTTCCGTAATATACACTCTCCATTCCTTATTTTTAATTATTTTATCTTGGTCACAGGTCATAATGCCAAGAATTTTTCGTTTTTCATCATCTTTGGATATATAAAGATAGTGATATGCATGGGAAGAATAATAACATATGAGGCCTGCCGACTGTTTATAGAACTCTGGATTAAAGTTAATCGCTGTAACAGCAGTATATACAAAAGATCTTTGTCTAATGGCAAGGAGGCTTTGAATAAAATTTGAGTTTAAGAAATCCTTTCCATAGAGATGCAACATGCTGTTTTCATAATCTAGTTTCATCTCCTTTTCTGTTAGTGGTATCCGCTGCGTTTGGAACTCCAAATTAAGTTCAGGCTGATCAAATCCTTCATATACATTTTGATTATTATCGATTTCAGTAGAACTATGAATATAATAATCTTCTTTAGGTTCGTTTGAATTATGCTTTAATTGCAGCCAGCCTTCTTGGCTCCATTCAACTTCTTGGATAGCAGTCTCTCTTCCAAGAATACATTTACCTCTCTCCGATAATGGTCTTGAACATAAATGAACCATATACCAATTACCTTTTTCATCTTTCACTAAATCTCCGTGCCCAGCCTTCTGCAAATATAATTCCGAATTATTTTTACTTGTCAATATCGGATTATTGGGCGCTTCTTCATAGGGCCCATCAATAGTTCGTGATCTTGCTAAAGTCACGCAATGGTTATAACCGGTACCACCCTCAGCTACCATTAAATAGAAGTAATTATCCTTATAGTATAGATGTGGGCCTTCTGCATCTCCTCTTCCTGTGCCATTGAAGATTATTTTTGGTTTACCAATAATACATTTCTTTTCGTCATCAAATTCAACCAAAGCAATACCACCATCAAATTGTAAATGATGAAGTGATCGATAAACGATATACTTTTTACCATCATGATGATGATAAAGAGAAGGATCAAAACCATCATGAATTAATGGATTAGGATCGCTCCACTCTCCATAAATATCACTAGTTGTAACCATATAGTTTTTCATATTCCAAACATCGCCATCATGATTTTGGACCACTGTATAACATAAATAAAAAGTTCCTTTATCAAAACTTAAACATGGAGCCCATACACCACCAGAAGCAGGAATACCCTTCATGTCCAACTGGCTTCTCCTAGTCAAGGCATACCCAATTAACTTCCAGTTGACTAAATCTGATGATTCATGAAGCGATACTCCTGGAAACCATTCAAATGTAGATGTAGCAATATAATACTTGTTTCCAGCCTTTACTATCGAAGGATCTGGATGAAAACCTTTTAAAACTGGGTTTTGTACATTCATATTTCTTTATCCTTTCACCGAACCTGAAACTATACCAGCAATAAACTCTTTTTGAAACCTTAAAAAGATTATCAGAAGAGGTATAATACTTACAACAGATCCAGCCATTATCAGATTGTATGGTGTTCGCATACCTTGGTTAAAGGCTCGAATCGCAACTGCTAATGTGTACTTGTCCTCTGATTTCAATACAATTAACGGCCATAAGAAATTATTCCATGAATTCATAAAGAACATGATTCCTAAACTGGCTATGGCCGGTCTTGCAATGGGAAGAATTAATCGTACGAAGATTCCAATTTCACTAGCTCCATCAATTCTACCTGATTCGATTATCTCAGAATTTATCCCTGCCATATACTGCCTCATGAAAAATATACCAAAAGCATTTGCAAGGCCCGGAATGATTAGACCTATATGTTTATTAATCCAATTAAACTTATTAAAGAGTGCGTATAGGGGAACCATAGTCACTTCAAATGGAATCATCATGGATCCTAGCAAGATGATAAATAATATTTTTTTAAACTTAAAATCAAACTTTTCGAAAGCATATCCTCCTAGAGCACAGAAAAACACTGAACCAAAAGTAAATACTACTGCAATGTATGAACTATTAAGTAATGCGGGTAAGAAATTATAATCTTTAAATATGCTAATAAAATTTTCAAAAGTAGGTTTTTCCGGTAAAAGTTTTACCGGATAGGAAAAAATTTGATCTTGAGTTTTTAATGCCGATAAAACCATCCAAATAAAAGGGAGTAATATGGCTGCAGTAAATAGAAACAAAATTATATACAAAAGACTTTTCTTAATTTTCATAACTGATTACCCCTTTTCTGTCATATGACTCAATTTAAACTGAGCCAAGGATAGTAAAATCATTAATATAAAGAAGGCATATGCAAGGCTAGAGGCATACCCCATTCTAAGATGCTCAAAGCTCTCACGATAAATATATAGTACTGGAGTAATCGTTTTATAAAGGGGACCACCGCCTGTAAGTATCATAGGTTCAGTAAATAAGGAAAACGTTCCAATAGTTGATAAGACCGTGCAAAAGAGCAAAACCGGTCTCATGAGTGGCACAATTATTCTCAAGAAAACTTTAACCGTACTGGCTCCATCTATTTTCGCCGCCTCTATTAGACTGTATGGGATAGTCTGTAAATTCGCTAGCATCAGGACCATGTTGTATCCCAACCATTTCCAAATCAATAAGAGACTGATCGCAAATCTAGATCCCAAAGGTGATCCAAACCAGGAGATTTTGTCGACTCCAAAAACGCCTAGCGCTTGATTAATGAATCCATACTTTGTGTCGAAAGCCATTCCAAAGACAAAGGCAACAGCGACTACTGATGTTATGTTTGGAATATAAAATGCTGTTCTGAAGAAGTTCTTAAATTTAATTGAACCATTATTGAGTATTACCGCAATGATTAGGGCCAATAATAGCATAATTGGTACATACATAAAGAATAGAATAAGGCTATTGATTATTGATTGAATAAATATATCGTCTTGGAGTAGCTTAACATAGTTATCTAGTCCAACCCACTCCATTTCTGTAATACCATTCCATTTTGTAAAACTTGCTCTTAAAGAAAATAGAATTGGATATACCATAAATACTAAGAACAATAAATAGAAGGGTGAAATAAAAACATAAGGTGCCAATTTAATTCTATAATTATTTGGTAATCCAAATTGTTTCATGTATTCCTCCATTTTTTTGGCTGGTCATTTTATCTGACCAGCCAAATTATCTTTTACTAATTGATTTTTGTTTTCACCTGCTCATTAGCTTCTTTCAAAGCATCCTCGACAGAGTAATCACTATAAAGGATTTTAGCAAAGGCTTCTCGAATAAACTCATTAGCTTGACTGTAATGCAAAGTATATTCTAAAACAGGAATGTCATCTACAGTATCTGCAAAAACTCTTCTTACTGCTTGTCCTCCATAGTAATCAATTTGCTCATCAAAGAAGGCATCACTATATGTAGTCTCTAGAGAAGGAAAGACATCCGTCTCTTTATACATTTTGATTTGAGATTCTTCTCGTCCAACCATGAACTCCACAAATGCCCATGCAGCTTCTTTGTTCTCGGACGTGTCTGGAATGACTAAGTTTGAACCACCATCATTTGCAGCTACATTGTCAAATCCACCCCATTTAGGTAAAGGTATTACTCTCCATTGTCCTACAGCCTCCGGAGCAATCCAAGATTGTAAAAATCCCCCCATCCATGATGCGCCGAAGTAAGTCGCTACAGTACCGTCATTTAACGAATCATACCAAGGCTGTGTCCAGTCTTCTGTATTATCCGCAAGATCTTCCTTTACAAACTTAACCAAATAAGTCATGGCCTTAACGGCTTCCGGACTATCTAAAATTGGTTGACCATCTTCATCAAAGTATAGTTTCTCCTGCTGCCAAAGAAGTTTTTCAAAGTTTCTACCTGTGGACTTTTCTTGGCCTTCCGGGAACATGTAACTACCAGTTTTTTCCTTAATAATTTTAGCTGTTTCATAGTAATCATCCCATGTTGCAAGTAACTCACTTACTTGATCAGGTTCAGTTGGAAGCCCGGCTTTCTCAAAAACATCCGTACGATAGTATAAAGCTACCGGACCACTATCCCAGGGCATAGCATATATTTTCCCATCTTTACTTGCATCAGCCCATTTAAAGTCATTCATTTTATCAATATATGGCGCCACTTGTTCTGTCAGATCCATTAAACCTTCAAATTGGACGAATTGAGCCAAGTTACTGGTTTCAATTGTAGCTACGTCTGGTAATCCTTCTCCACCTGCTGAAAGACCCAATAACATTTTTTGGTAAACATCCTGTGGTGTTACTGTTTGAAACTCAACTTCAATATCTGGGTATTCGGCTTGGAAAGCTTCCATATTGAGCTCAAGGTTCTTATTGATAAACTCCCATCCCCAAACCGTAATCTTTCCTGATGGCTTTTTAATTTGTTCTTCACTACTTGTTTCAACATTTGAGTTCGTACTATCTGTTGACTCTTCTACTGAAGAAGCATTAGATTCTGCACCACTCTCATTTGTTTCATCTACTTTTTCGCCACATCCCGAAAAAAGCGACAATGTTAGAATAAAAATAGTCAGTAAGGCCATTTGTTTTTTGATTCGTGTCATGTTGTACCCCCATGGTATAATTTAATTTAACTAAGTGACTATCTAATAATATCAAAAACCTTTGTGTTTTTTAATGGATTTAGATGTTATTTTTCAGTAATTTTTGGTGTTTTCCATAACAATAAGCAGTCCTATGGACTGCTTATTGTTATGGTTTAGTAATTTTCTACAATGAATTGGTAATTATCTATTGTATTTTTGTCTTCTATATTGAGAAGGCGTTAATCCTGTAAATTTCTTAAATGCTTTGGTAAAATAACCACTATCTGAAAACCCACACCTATTAGCAATCTCATAAAATTTCAGATTTTCAAATAACAATAATTCTTCTGCCCTTTTCATACGTACTTCATTTAAATAGTCACTATAATTCTGTCCAACTTCTTCTTTAAACATATGGCTTAAATAATTAGGACTTATACTCAGATATTCTCCCACGTCTTGCAGTGTAATATTATTTTGAAAATTTTGTCTTATGTAGTCGATAGCACCTTTAACTGTATCATTAATTTTTAAAGCTAGTAATCTGTTGATCGAGGGAAGAATTAATCTGAACTCTTCTATAAACCAAGCTTCTATTTGTTCAATATTATCCATCATAAAAGGAATTTTCACGTCATAATGTCTTTTTACTGATTCTTCCAAATCTAAGTGATTCAAACCTAAATGAGTCAACAGATTTATATATTGTTTTATAACATACTCGAGCACTGTAACGTTTTCTATTTTTTTAGTCTCTTTTAGTAACACAACTTCAAGAATTTTTTTTACCTGTTCTAGATCTCCTTGATAAAGAAGATGCATAACACGATCAATTTGACAGTCGACCTTGATTGACTTATTCAGTTTATCTTTTTCAATGTCACTGTAAGAAACAAAAGCCTTACTTTCTTTAAAAATCAACCTTTTTTGATTTTCTATTAATTCTCTAGATATTCTTGATAGCTCTTCCAATTTTATTAAAGGTATACTATAAATATAGGACATCGAATAATTTGAGTAGAGATCCAAGGCTCTTTCTATAGATTGAAGGAACTCTTTTATCAAGTGTTCTGAGAGTAATTTCGTTGCATTTACAGATATGAGCATTAAAAACACTCCATCTTCCCATTCAATAACATATCCATCCAAATTATTATCCATCTTACTTTTTACTATATTTAAAATCGATTCTTTAATAAGTCTTTTTTGTTGATTCTCCAAGTGAATATAGTTTTTATAACGGTCATCAATTCTTCCAATTATTGAACTATATACAGCATACTTAAACTGAATTAAATCTTCTCTTACAGATTCACCATTTATAAACTTTTTAATATCATCAATTTTCAGCTCTGTATTCGAAGTTTCAGATACGTCTCGTGAACCTCGCATCTGATTAAGCTCTTTTTTTACCTTCATCAAAACACTTAGAATTTCACCTGGTTCCATGGTCCCTTTCAAAATATAGTCATCGGCACCTAATTGTATTGCCTGCTTAGCATAAGAAAACTCTTGGTGACTAGATAGGATGATAAACTTCGTTTTTGAGCTATGTTTTTTTATCTCCTTTATCATTTCCAAACCATTCATGTTTGGCATTCTTATATCAGTAATTACAATTTCAGGATAGAATTCTTTAAAGAGTTTTAATCCTTCTTGACCGTCATACGCATCGCAGACAACTTCAAAGCCATTTTTTTCCCAATCAATTGTGCTTTTAAGTCCAAGGCGGATTAAATATTCGTCATCCACAATCATAACTTTTATCACTACTCAACCCCCCTTTCTTCAGTCTCATATGGAATATTAAGAACCACATTTGTTCCCTTACCAAGACCTTGACTTTCTATTTGTATGCCATATTCATAACCATAGTATAATTGAATTCGTTTGTTCGTATTACTTAAGCCAATACTAGAGTAGTTGTTTTGATGCTTTTCATCTTCATCAAGAACTTTTTCAACATCACAAATAGTCATGCCTGCACCATTATCATTTAGTTGAATTATAACCTGTTGACCTAGAGTTTCAATATTTACAATGATTCTTCCTCCGTTAATTATATCCTTAAAGCCATGATTTATTGAATTCTCAACAATTGGCTGTAGAACTGATTTAAGAATATAGCATTTTTTAACATCATCATCAATTCTGTATTCAACATCAAATTTATCTCCATATCTAAACTTTTGAATATGGACATAGTTTTTCAAATTTTCAATTTCTTCCTCGATTGTCAAAAATTCTTTATCAACATATGTACTCGACTGTAACAATTTAATTAATGCAGTTATTGTCTCTGAAATATTTCCTGAATTTTGAATCCTTGCCATCCAATTAATGGAATCAAGTGTATTAAATAAAAAATGTGGATTGATTTGCTCCTGTAATAGTTTAAGCTCTATGTGTTTTTTTTCTTGTTCTTCTTTATATATCCTATTTATAAGTCCACCGATTCTTTGATTCATCTCATTAAATTTTGCTGTCAATTGACCAATTTCATCTTGATCCACAACTGGTACTTGCATTTCAAAATTTTCATTTTCAACCTTTTCCATTGCGCGGCTTAAACGTTGGACCGGTGCCGTTATACCATAGGAAATTAAAATGGATAGAATTACACCGACTATAAAACATATAGTGCTTATAACAAGAACTTTTTTTAGAGTTATCTTTCCATCTAAATTTATCTCATCCATAGGCGTCATTTGAATGATTTTCCAATCCGTCATCGGCGATGTAGTAAACACAATGAGATAATCCCGATTATCAATATTTTTAATATAGCTACCGCTTTTTGACTGAAATACAGCAGCATACTCAACACGATCAATCGTCATACCTACACTACTTGTATCAGGGTGATATATAATTTCGCCATTATTCATAACAACAGTAATTAATGAATCAATATAAGCCTTTTCTTTCTCAAACAAGTCAGCAATATAGGAATATTTAATATCAATTCCCATAACGCCTAATTTGTTGTTTGTATTAACATCAACATAATTTCGTAATATCGAAAAAACAAGTGCGTCTTCCTCAAAAAAGCTTGATGAATATATACTTGCATCATGAACGTTTGTTATTTTAAACTTGTTAGAATTTTTATAGAAATCGATAAACCACTTTTCTTTAAGCAACTTATCTGGTACTAGTGCATCCGAGCTAAAAATGCGCTTTGAAATACCTGCAATATATATTGAATCAATGTAGCCATATGGCTGAGCATAGCCTCTTATTATTTTCTCTGTTTTATTGGCTGCAATCGATAATTCAAAATCACTTTTTTCACTGTTAAGAATATAATCCCGTAATAAGGAATCGAAGAAAATAAGTTGCAAAATACTATCTGCATTTTCAATATAAATATCAACCCCTTTAATAGAAGCATTAATTTTATCACTTATTTCTCTTTTTGCATTCTGAACAATGGTATCTTGGGCATCACTATAAACTGATGCACTCAGGATGAACAATGGTATAATAATCATGATTGAAAAAAAAACAATTAACCTTGCTCTCAATGATAAGGCTGTTAATAAAAGACTCTTTCTCAAATATTTAAATTGTTTTTTCACAATATTTTCTCCAACCTATCTACATAATCTAGAATTACTATCTATTTTCTACAATATCATACCAATTGAATAAAGGCAAGTTGTGATTTTCATTGTCATATATGGGGATTACAGCTTTATTAAGTCATGCAATTCTTAATAAAGTACCAATATAATACCAGCTATCTTAAGTGAGAGTATTTAGCTACAATTAAATGATAGCGAAATGCTCCAACTCTAAAAACAAAGCCTTAAATTTAACGCCTTTACAATTGGGAGAAAGAACTGGGTTCATGTCGATAAAATAGAAGGAACCGAAGCCAGTTCAATATCCTAAAGCATAGCAGAAACAGCAAAAGCGGATAATTTACATACCTATGAATACTATACGTATCTGCTTACACTTTACTTAAAAACAAATCAATTAACTCAATAACTTCTTCTTGATTAGTTTTTGATAATGCTTCATTTGCTAGTATTTTAGTCTCACTACTATCAATACGGTTTACTAGATATTTTTTTTGAAGAATCTCCGATGCACTCATACTAAATTCATCTAATCCAAGGCCTATCAGTAGTGGCAACGCTCTCGTTTCTCCTGCCATTTCCCCACACATTCCTACCCACTTTCCTTCTTTGTGGGCATTTTTTATAACTATATCAATCAAGCGTAATAACGAGGGGTGATATGGCTGATAAAGATAAGCTACATTTTCATTCATCCGATCCGCTGCAAATGTATATTGAATCAGATCGTTGGTTCCAATGGAAAAAAAATCCACTTCTTTTGCCAATATGTCCGAGGCTAGAGCAGCAGCAGGTACTTCAATCATTATTCCAATTTTTATATTATTTACTTTTTCTCCTTGTGAAAGCAATTCTTTTTTCGTTTCTAGTAAATATTTCTTTGCTTGCCTAAGCTCAGCTAATGTAGCTATCATCGGAAACATAATGTGGAGATTACCATATACACTTGCTCTTAATAGAGCTCTTAACTGGGTCTTAAATATATCTTGCATCGTAAAACAAAGACGTAGTGCGCGATTTCCTAAGAATGGGTTTAATTCTTTTTCCATCGTTAGATAAGGAAGATTTTTATCGCCTCCAATATCTAAGGTTCTTACAATAACCGGTTTTCCCTTCATTCCTTGAAGGACTTTTTTATATGCTTGAAATTGTTCTTCTTCATTTGGTGCTTCTGTTCTCCCCATATATAAAAATTCGGTTCGAAATAATCCTATACATTCTCCACCATTACAAATCACTTTTTCAAACTCTTGAGGATTACCAATGTTTCCACCAATCTCCAGTTGTTTTCCATCTTTTGTTATTGCTTTCTTTTTGATATATTCATTCCAAGCTTCTTTTTTCTTTTCTTGTTTTTTTATTTTAAACTTATACTCATTTATCATTTCTTCTGCAGGATTGATATGAATTTCACCTGTATCTCCATTTATGATAACGGTATCTTCATCGGATAATTCTTCAAATCCGTTTTTCGTTCCGACTACCGCTGGAATTTCAAGTGTTCTTGCCATAATAGCACTATGGCTTGTCCTACCACCAATATCGGTTATAAAACCTTTGATAAAATTTTTATTTAATTGGGCTGTATCGGATGGCGTTAAATCCTTTGCTACTAATATTACTTCTTCATCAATTGCTACTAATGAAGGCATCTCACCACCTTCTATGTGTATATGAATTCGTTTTGTCACATCTTTTATATCTGCAGCTCGTTCTCTGAAATATTCATTGTCCATATTCTCAAACGTTATAATAAACTTATCCGCTATCATTTTTAATGCATAAGCCGCATTGCTATATTCGTTACTTATCTTATTTATTATTGCTCCTGAAAATTCCGGATCATTTATAATATCAATATGAGCGTCAAAAATTGCGCCTGCTTCCTCACCCATTTTTTCTTGTGTTTTTGTTTGTATTTCACAAAGTTCTTTTTCTGTTTTTTTACATGCTTTTTGAAATTTTGTGATTTCTTTTGATACATCCTTTACCACTTCTTTTTCAATTATCAGTTCCTTCTGAAAATATTTATACACTTTTCCAATTTGTATGCCTTTACTTGCACCGATACCCTGGATCATTTTATAAACCTCCATATCATTCTACCATTTTTTGATATTCATTTTCAAAAAAAGCTGTGCACTAAAATTTATAAGTGCAACAGCTTCTTTTTTATTTATTCTTCACACTTATTAGCTACAAATGCAACCAAGGCATCTACAGCCTTAACTTCATCAACACCTTCTGCAGTAATTTCAAGAACAGAATCTTTATGCGCTCCAAGAGCCATAATATTCAATATTGATTTTGCAAATCCTGATTTTCCTTCACAGGAAACTTTAATGTCAGATTTGAATTTATTAGCTATTTTAACAAACTTAGATGCCGGTCTAGCATGCAATCCTACTTCATTTATAATTTTCACTTCTTTAGTATACATTTATCGCTCCTTAAAATATGGATTATTAATACCTTCTAAAATATTTCTTCTCTAGCACCAATATATAGCCGCCTCATTCTTCTGCCGGTTTGCTGACGCAATAAAATCGCCCTGGTCCGTGTTTATAATTCTTGCATTACTAGATCCTGCACCCTCTTCTACAATTGTAGAGACATAAGTGGCTGATGATTTATCATATTGTACAATGAAAAGATCCATAGCTTCTTTCCGTGCACCAATAACGAATGTTGGCTTTCCATTAAACTCATCGGCATAAATAGCATGATAAAAATCTTGATGTTTGTGATAGGTAAACACCGAACGGTACTCTCCTTCAATCTTTTTCATAATATCAAATTGATCACCATGAAAAGGATGAATTAATGCAAATTCTAATTCTCCGTCCCCATCAAGATCAATTGCCGCTACATCGCTTACAGGGAAGTCAAAAATGCGTTCCATCTCCCACTCCTTTGATGTTTTTTGAGGGGGTATAACTGCAAAAACGCCTTCTTTTGTGGCTATAAAATCAACCACTTTATCTTTCCACATACCTCGATTAAAACCATGATTCATTGTTAACGAATCATGAAGAACCTTTAATTCTACTTGAATAGGTTGGTCAAGATTCATAGGTAATTCCCCTATATATAGCTTACCAGGTTTAGACCAATCTTCTTTATCTGTTTTACCTGAATGTAGTGCCGCTCCTACAATAAATCGTCGATCTTCAACGACCACAACATCAAAACGATGTAAGTAAGGAATATCACACACGTGTTCTTCTATATAGCCACCATTTTTATATCGATACAAATATATGCTACTTTCTTCAGATTCAACCATTGAATAAAATCCCTTAGAAGCAAAAAAATAACCTTCATGAGAAGGATCTGAAACAATTGTCATTGTTCCTCCTCCACCAGACCATATTTTTGTACTCTCATCAAAGTGATTCCCCCTATATATTTTACATTCACCGGGGCCTTCTCCAGCAAAAATCAAATGGGTTTTCTTATCAATTTCTACTGAGTTCACTGAGTAGCATTTAAACATTTCATCAAGTACCTGTTTTTTGAATTTCATAAATTCACCTCCATTTTTTCATTGTAATTCTTCATTTGACTGAAAAACTAATAAAATATCATCAACTGTTTTTGCATTTAATAAAAGATTCTTTTTATTGGCATCGGATAAGATCGTAACGATATACTGTAGCATTTTTACATGTTTAGTATCATCCACACAAGATAGTGCAATAAATAATTTTGCATAATAATTTTCTGGAAATTCTACCGCTTTTTGATTTAACATAATACTGAAGCCGATTTTTTGAGAACCAAATTCAGGTCTCGCGTGGGGTAATGCAATATTTTCATCAATGACAATATAAGGACCATATTGGTCCACAGAATCTATCATGGCCTTAACATAATCCTCGTTAATATATTCTTTATCTAATAAGGGTTTTGAACTCATTTTTATAGCATCTTGCCATGATATCTCTTGATCAATAATAGAAATCATATCTTTATTAATTTTAAAATTTTTCATATATCTCCTTGCTATAATTTTGCATATTTTAACACTTTACTTATTGTCTCTTCATCCACAATAAGGGTATCAATGAAATTTCCATTAAGGGCACCAAGAATTGCTCGTGCTTTTTTTATCCCCGAAGCAATAACAAAAAGCTTTTGCTTTTTAATCTCATCTGTTCGAATTCCAATGACACTATTATTAATTTTACTATCAATAAAATGACCTTCTTGATTAAAAAAATGGGCCAAGACAAAACCAACACCCTGATGTGTGGCTACTTCTTCTTTCATATCTGATTCAAGATAGTTGCTCCAAAGTACTTGCAGATTATCTGTTCCAACTGCACCCACGCTAGTAATAATCAGGTCACACTGATTGATTTTTTGGAGCGTTTCCTTAACTACTATAGAATTCATGACCTCTTTATGTCCAATCGAATCATAGACATAAATAGGTGCATAAAGAGGATATAAAGTCGCTCCTAATTTTTTACATATTTGTTCGCCTACAGTTTTAGAATCATATCCTTTTGTTTGATGACTCATTGCTCCAAACATTTCAACTACGCTAATGTTCTCATAATGTCTCTTTGGTAATAATTTTGTTACCATACCTAAGTGCCTGCCCCAAGAAATTCCAATGGTCATATCATTATGAACAATAGAAGATAGCTCTTTACTTGCAATTCGGCTCACTTCTTTTAAGGTCGCCAACTCATTATCAAGAGTTTTGGTTATATGCACTGTTTTTACTTGGAATCTTTTTTTTATTTCCGCTTTTAGGTTCTCATATGTTTCATCCGAATAGTTGATATTTATCTCAACAATATTCTTTTCTTTGGCTTTTTTCAAAGCCCTAGATACTTTTGAAACAGACATAAACAATTCCTCGGCAATTGCACTCTGACTTTTGCCTTCCAAGTAGTACATAACCGCTATATCTAATAATAACTTATGATCATATCTATCCATTTTAAACCTCTCTTGGGGCAACCATAAAGCGTTATATAACTGCTTCTATTTTTTCTTTGATTTCATCAGCTGATAAAATATTGACCAAACCAATAATTTTAGGGCCTTGTACTTGATCAAATTCTGGAACAAACATTTTTGAGATGACAATCAAATCATATTTATTTGCCTCAGATTTGGCTTGTCCTATACTACTATGCGTAATATCACAGGGTATGCCTAACTCATCCATAACACTTTGGACTTTCATCTTAACGATTAAACTTGATCCTACTCCATTACCACATGCAACTAATATTTTCATCTTGTCCTCCAAATAAAGCTATAAAATTGACTTAAATGATAAGTCGGGTTCAACGGTAAATGCATCACTAAATCCTCGTTCATACATATATTCCATATCATCTTTATGATCAGGATAGGTGAAACTTCCCCCAACTTGCCAAATGAATGGTTTAAAATCATATTTTAAACGATATTTTTTCATATTCCACAAAGTTAAAATTTCATTGGTATCTGCCATAAAGTTTGTCCATAGATCATGATGAATAGGAATAACAACCTTTGTTTTTAAGCCTTCAGCCATTCTTAGTATACCTTCCGCTGTCATTTTATCTGTCATGCCTCGTGGATTTTCTCCAAAAGAGCCTAATGCCACATCCACCTTATAATCATTTCCATGTTTGGCGTAATAATTTGAATAATGGGAATCGCCACTGTGGTATAAATTACCTCCTGGTGTTTCAAAAAGATAATTCAATGCTTTTTCATCCATATCTTGAACCATTTTGTCTTTTAGCACAACCCCTTTAGGTGCTGTAACCAATTCTGTTCTATCAAAAGATTCAAGGGCTACAATTTTGGTATCCTTTATCTGATAGGATTCGCCTGGTTTGAGTGTGACCAATCTAGCCTCCGGAACGCCCCAATCTCTCCATAAATCTGTACAAGCTTTGGGACCAATAAACTTAACCGAATCATCTGTTAGTTGACATACAGCGGCCGCAACATTTTCATCAATATGGTCTTTATGATCATGGGTCGCCATTACCGCATCAATTTTTGTTATCTTAAAGGGGTCAAGAACGACGGGTATGTTTCTTAAGTTGGGTTGAATCTTTAAGGCACCAATCATTCTTCGATGTTGATGATCAGGAGGCATGGGTTTATCTGTATGGGTTGTCTTTCCTGTTTTGACCCATAAGTCAACCAAAATATTAGCATCTCCTTCTGTTTTTAACCAAATACCAGTACAACCTAACCACCACATGGTAAAGGTTCCTGGTTTCACAACGGTCGCATCAATTTCTTCATTTAGCCACGTTCCCCATTCAGGGAACGTACTAAGAATCCAACTATCACGTGTTATTGTATCTATCTTACTCATATAACAACCTCCTAAACTTATAAATCACGCATTGTGCTAAAATAGGTGTCCTTGTATCGTCTGTATTGTAGCTGAGGAATAATAAGTAAAATGGGTATAAGCACTATAGGAACAATGATACCTAAGTAATTCGAAAGAATGGTTGTTCCTGCAAAGAATGTTGCCCAGTCCATCATTCCCATCCATCCTATAACTTCAGGTGGACCTACCAAATAACTAAGAACAAGGGCTGAACCAAATACTTGAATTAAACCACACAAGAAAGGAACAATGGCTGCCGCTCTTCTTCCACCTGCTTTATTAGCATATACGGCTAAAGTACCGTTGTCAAAGAACAAGCAGATAAAACCGGCAATTAAGAGTATTGGTGATCCAATAGCTACAAGTGTTAAAATCCCAATAAGTTGTCCAAAGAATCCAAAGATAAATCCATACATAGGTCCTTGTGGTGAAAAACCAAAAACAACGGGACAATCAACTGCTGGTACGGAACCTTTTAATAGTTTATTTGAAATACCATGGAAGGATGCTGTCAACTCGGAAACAAATAAACGAACACCTGTTAAAACGATAGTTATATATACAGCAAAGTATGCACATTGCTCCCATATATACGTAGCAAAAATATATTGATTACGGTTATAATCAAAGTTTTCCGCCCCAATAAACAACATAATTGCACCTACAAAAACTGTCATTATTAATGCGTTAGCAACAATATTATCATTAAATATGGATAAGAAACCAGGCGCTTTAATTGTATTTACATCTGAATCCTTATTACCAATTTTTTTAGATAGATGATAAATAATAAAGGTTGTAAACATTTGCTGATGTCCAACTGTAAATCCAGATCCATCAGATACTTCCTGTGTTGGTTCAATAATTAGGTTGGATCCAACGGACCAATAAGTACCTAAAAAGAGTCCTGTCACGATAATTAATGGTATCGACACAGTATTACCTGTACCTTCTATAACCCAATAGAGCGCCCACAAAAGAACTGCAGATTGCTGGTACATAATATGTCCAGTTATAAACAATGCTCGGATTTTTGATTGTTTTCTAAAAGCAACCAAGAAAATATTAAATGCAAAGGCGATAAGCATAACATAACCAACAAAGGAAAGAGAATTAATCGTATCCAAATATTCTGTTCCTGATGTTTGACCAAAATAAGGATCAATAACAAAAGCATCAATACCATATTTAGCTGTTAATTTTTCAATAATCGGTCTAAATGTTCCTACTAAGCCTCCTGTACCAACTTGAAGAATTTTAAAACCAACAAATGTTTTAATAAAACCTTGTAAAGCTTCATACCATTTCTTATGCAATAATAAATATCCAATAAATACAACTGTACCAAGCAATAAGGGTGCCTGCCCTAAAAACTTATTGATAAAACCCATAAATACATTTAATACTAAGTCCATTATGAACCCCTTTCCAAAATAATATTTTTTTATTATATTGAAGACGTCTTTCAATAAATTCACTATATCACCATACTGATTTTATTTCTACATACTTAAATCAAGTTGCAAGTTTTTGCAACTTTTATTAAGATAAACTTAAAGGGCATTCATATACTATTTACAGTTCCTGAGAAGCCCTCCGAAAAAAAGCTACCAACCTTTCTGCTGTTGAAGATACTTCTTGTGAAGATGCTGATAATTCTTCTGAAGATGCAGTTGATGATATTGATTCAACTTGATTTGAAATAGCATCATCTACTAACTTTGATGTTGTTTTTACCTTTTCACTATTTTCATTAACGGATTGTATCAAAGAAATAATATTCGTTATTACCGTATTTATGCCCGCCATCGTCAAGATGGCAATCGTATTTTTCATGCTTTATCCGCTGAAAAACATGCTTTTCTAGCGTCCCTTAGCCGTTAGAAAATATCTATACTTCGCTCTTTCGGTAACGATCCCTTACAGTGCCTTCACTGTGGTAATAAAATGTCCTTCCTTTCCATATATTTTAAAAATCAGCCTATTTCCCTTGATGACCTCTAAAATGGTCAAGGATATGAGCGACAACGACCTTCTGGATGAAGACTATTTTTTACATGAAGATGTTTTTGATGAAGATGAATCTAACAGTGGCTTTTACATTTCTTCTTCATCTATTTCTCATGCCATCCCTGATGGCATGTTTTTTTTTGAGATCCTCCGGCCTCAAGGAATTTATTATTAAAAAATAAAACCGGAGAGCGAAAAACGCTCTCCGGTAACCTAACAATTATTAAAATAAACCCTCGACAATTTTCATACAACTTTGAAAGAAATCTTCTTGGGAACAATTTGTAATAAACTCAGCCTTTCTTTGCATTAAATCAACGGCTCTTACTTCTTCGCATTTTATATAACAAACTACCGGGAGACCCTCTCTGATTGATACATGTAAGGGATGACCTTTATCCGTATTTGTAATTGGAACGACTAGTGCTAACACTAGTTTATTATTAACTATGTCGTTACTCACTACAACAACCGGACGCCTTCCTTGTTGTTCATGACCCTTTGTTGGATTTAATGAAACCACTCTTTATATCCCATGGCATAGAGGTTATCTCTTGAGATTTCCAAGCATTCATAGGGGTCTTTGCCATATTGGTCATCTTGTTCAATGAAGAAGTATTGACCGCCGCTTTGTAGACCGGCTTCAATGATGGCCGGCATGTCTAGTGTTCCTTCGCCAACTTCTGCAAATTGGACAACCGATGTAAAGGCTGTTTTAAATTCACCATGATCAAATTCTTTTGAAAAATCAAGATCGATTTCACCGATACGATAATCCTTTAAATGAATCAAGGATACCCGTCCTGCAAAACGCTTAATCACATCTACAGGATTCATACCTCCACGTTGTATCCAGTGTACATCCAGTTCAAAGCCGATATGCTTTGTATTGTTTTTAATGATATCAAGCAAAGTTTCACCATTATATTTTGTAAATTCAATATGATGATTATGATAGTAAAGTTTGATGTCATGTTCAGCGAGTTTTTCAGCATAGTGATCGGCAAGTTTTGCAAATTCAACGGACTTATCATAGTCGCCCATCCGCGTCATAGGAAGCATGCCGATACGAAGATAATTGCAGCCAAGGGTTTTACAGTCCTGAACAATTTTATCAAAATCACTGCTTAGGTATTCTCCGGGTATTCCCGGCATCATGGGTTCTACTGCCGCTGACATAGCCGCTATTTTAATATCAAAATCTTTGGCCCCTTGCTTCATTTGACTGACATTTTCTTCTGTCATTGGGATTTGAGATATTTCCACACAGTGATAGCCCATGGCATTCAATGTTTTAAAAACTTCATAGACACCTACTTCAGCTACCTTATCTTTAAGCATCATCATTTGCACGCCAATTAATCCTTTTTTATCCATTATATTCCTCCATATTAATTATTTTTCCTGTTTCTGACGACCGCCTTATGGCATCAATCATTCGCATCGATTGAAGGCCCTGAGACACGGGTATATAGTCATCTTTATTTGATTCTAATCCTTTATAAAATGTATGTATTAATTTTTTGTGGCTGGCTCCATAATAGAACTTACTTCCTTGGACTTTATCATCTTCCACGAGAATATGTTGCCCTTCTTCATCCCAACAATACAGGATATTATCTCGAATGACCAAACGCGCCTTTTCAAGAACCACTTCCAATTCAACACTTGCATTGTAAGGATTGGCATTGGTCGCATAAAAAAGTCCGCTGAATCCATCCATAAATTCCAATCGGGCACTTGCTGTATCTTCAACCTCAATGCCATAATCAAGAAGCTGGCTTAAGCTTCCTTGAATGTTTTTGATTTCTCCGCCAATCCATTGCATGATGTCCAGCGTATGAATGCTTTGATTAATCATTACACCGCCACCGGACAAATCCATCTGTCCTCTCCAAGGCTTATGGTCATAGTATTCACGTGGACGATGCCAAGCTACCAAACCTTTCATACCTATTATCCGTCCATAATCACCGGATTCAACGAGCTTCTTCATGTGAATCGATGTATTATTTAGTCGATTTTGTAGACATAGATTGATCTTCATATCCGGTTGTTTCTTTTCTAAGTCGACCAGTTCGTCGACTTCTTTTAGGTTGATTCCCATAGGTTTTTCTAAAAAAACGTGGATACCTCTTTGAATACAATCCATCGTGACCGGAGCATGGAGATAATGGGGCAAACATATATGAACACTGTCAAGATTTTCTTGGTCCAACATCTCTTTATAGTTTTCATAAAAATGAATATCTGAATCCTCACACCACTGATTTACATCTATATCACTGACTGCGACTAAAAGAAGGTTTTCATCTGCCATTATTATGGGAATATGTACTTTTGATATATCACCTAATCCAATAATGCCAACACGTATCATCATACATCTCCTTGTATAGTCTTTAAAATTTCTTCAAGCGCCCTATATTGCATTTCAAAACCTTCTTCACCTGACTTAGCCTTATTACTTTTTATGACCTCTGCAGAATCCTTATTCTCCAAGTCTTTCAGTGAATCAAAAATAACTAGATGGGGTTCGAGGGTCAAAAAGCCTTCATAGCCTTCAGCGATAAAATCTGCCAAAAGTTCTTGAATCTTTCCGTCACCGGTCCCACATAAGACGTTATCTCCATCCGTATAGACCGCATCCTTGATATGAATATAAACGGTGTTGTCTTTGAGCAATTCATAGCAGATTCTTGTATCTTCTTGGCATTGAACAAAGTTTGCAAAATCAAAAATTCCTTTGAAATTAGGCGAATCAATGGCGTCGAGTAGGTCCTTACATCGTCGTCCAATATCTCCATAAATATCCTTTTCATTTTCGTGAAGTAATACTACGTCATATTCTTCTGCAATGGTCACAAACTCCTGCATTTTTCGAATAACGACTTCTTTAAAATCATCCGGATTTTTACCTTGCGGAATAAAAAAACTAAATATACGTATATAGTCACATTCAAAGAGCTTACACGCTTGACAAAGTCTTACCAGCATTATTTTTTGTTGTTCAAACGCTTCTTCATCCTCTACATCAATCTTACCAATCGGAGAACCAATCGATGAGATTTTAATCTTACCGGCTTCAAGTCTAGGCTGGATATTTGTACGTATCTCTTCAAGTGTATAATCACCGATATTTCTACCGTCCACACCACGAATGGACATGTAGTCTATTTCTAATTTATTCAATTCTTGAATTTGCTTTGAAAAATCACTCGATATTTCGTCGGCAAATCCCGAAATAAGTAATGTGTTCATTTAAACGCCTCCTTAATTCATGTTCTTAATGGCTACCTTTTAGATCAAAGACAACTTCTTCCACTTTTTTTGAATAGGTCGATTGTTGAATCTTTTCTTGAAGGCGTTCATAATATAACGTTCCATCAACCGGAAGCTCAACCCAATCATCCAACCAGTCTGACAGATGAATGGCATTGCTGATGGTTAAGCCATAAATCCCTTCATTTCCCGGTGCCAATAAGTCCGTTCCATCTAGAATCGCATCGGTAAAGTTCTGCATGATGCCTACGTGTTCTGTCGCTTTTCCTTCAACCGGTATAGCACATGTCCAATTTTCCGGTGGTCTAAATCCTTCCGGCGTTGTATCGCTATGTTGGCGAGTTCCTACTCTATTGCGATAGAAGGTCATGGTATTATCTTCAATGACAAGTTTTCCCATATCTCCAGATATCTCCAAACGATTCGTTCCCGGTGCCTCACCTGTTGATGTTATGAAAAGACCAGTCGCGCCATTTGCATACTCAAAAAATGCCGTTACATCATCTTCCACTTCAATGTTGTGAAATTTGCCATAATCGCAAAATCCGCGAATACGTTTTGGCATACCGCATATCCATTGAATCATGTCAAGCTGATGGGGACATTGATTAAGGAGAACGCCACCACCTTCACCTTCCCAGGTCGCGCGCCATCCACCAGAATCATAGTATCGTTGAGACCGGAACCAATTTGTAATGGTCCAGTTGACACGTACAAGCTCTCCCAGTTCACCGGATTGAATGAAATCCCTTGCCTTTTGGTAGATTGGGTTGGTGCGTTGATTATACATAATAGCAAACACTTTACCTGATGTTTGAGCCTTTTGATTGAGTTCTTCAACTGCCTTTGTATAAACACCAATGGGTTTTTCCACAAGAATATGAAGACCTTTGTCAATTGCTTCCATCCCCATCACCGGATGGTCATAGTGGGGCGTCGCAATTAAAACAGCATCCATATCGTGGTCTAAAAACTCAATATATTCCTTGTAATAACTGAGTTTCTCTCCGTGTTTTTCTTGAATTGCTTTTAACCTTTGTTCATTTATATCGCAGACAGCCACAAGTTCACAGCGGTCTACATGTCCTTCCATTAAATGTCGCACATGGCTTGACCCCATATTTCCAACGCCTACAATACCCAGACGAATCTTATCCATACTATTTCTCCTTTTCTTATCTAAGACATTCATATATACTATGGTATAAGGATTCAATTGTTTTTTCCATGGTATATCTTGTGAATAACTTTGCAAATATTGTGATAATGGAGGATATTATGAAAAATGAGGCAGCATTATACCAAAACACAGAACCTTTTTTTGTTGGCGAATACTTGACAGATTCATGCAATGTTGATATCCACTTGCATAGCGCTTACGAAATTTTTATGGCAACCACCAATAATGTTCGCTATCACATTGAAGGGCGTACTTATGATTTGCAACGTGGTGATATCATTATCACAAATAATTCAGAAATTCACCGTCCAACACTTACGAACACTTCCCCTTATGGACGAAAATTTATTCTCTTTAATCCCAGTAGCTTTTTATCCTATATTCATGATCAGTATCCATTATTCGATGCTTTTACCCGAAGAAAAAAAGGGCATGCAAACCACCTACGCCCTCTTAAGAAAGATCAATGTGAAGTTGAAGCCTTACTTGATAAACTCTATCTAATCAATTCAGAAAATGATGCAAAGTCAAAACTCGCCTCTTATGTTTATGCCTTGGAACTCTTTTTAAAAATAGACACCATCTATAAGTATTGTTATGTAAACAGCTTGGTTCAAAGCGAAGAAGGCACCATTGACATACGCATCCAAAAGGTTCTAGATGATTTAAACGAAAATTTTTGCGCGGCGTTTGACCTTGAAGTCCTTGCCAAGAAGCATTACATGGATAAATATTATATGTCACATCTTTTTAAGAGCGAAACCGGATTCACAATTATGGAATATATTCAATCCCGCCGAATAATGTATGCCAAGAATTTGATTGTCTCTGAGAAACTTACTCTAGAGGAAGTGAGTCAAAAATGCGGGTATAATGATTATTCCAATTTTTATAAAACCTTCAAAAAACTGATTCGAATGTCACCTAGGGACTATGCCCAAAGAGCCATTGGTCAAATATAAGGTAACATGATATAATATTTTGAACAGATCAATCAATTTCGTTAAAAGGAGGCGAATTATGCGAACTGTACATATCTTTGTTGAAGGCCGAGTCCAAGCCGTTGGCTTTCGCTATTATACCTTGACTCAAGCACAATCTATCGGTGTCAAGGGTTGGGTTAAAAACAAAGACGACGGCCGAGTCGAAATTATTGCCCAAGGTGGCGAAGAGTCCGTGAAATCGTTTATTCATGCAGTCAAAAAAGGCCCTCGCTTTTCACACGTTGAAGACGTGAAAGTTGAGGACCTTGACAATTCGACTGAATATCGATCTTTTGAAATTACATACTAATTATTCTAATTTTGTTCTGCCACCCATGTAGCAAATAAATCAATCCATGGTTGGCAGGACTTTTCTATATTTGCATTTCCTGGATGAGCAGTTTCTTCTGTAGCCAGCGCTAAACCATGAGAGCCTTTTTGAAAAACATGTAGGTCAAAAGGCACTTCAAATTTTCGAAGGGATCTGGCAAATTCAAGAGCATTTTCCACTGGAACACTGTCATCTTCAAAGGTATGCCATAAAAATATTGGCGGTACTTTTTCACTTACATGAGCTTCAAGCGCCCCAAACTCCCAGTTAATCTTCTCCTCATTGCCGAATAGATTAATCATGGATCCTTCATGTGCAAATTCATTGGACAAAATCACCGGATAAGATAGCATTAAACCGTTTGGCTTCATGTCTTCAGTTGCTAATTCAAGTGAATCTGATAACCACTGTTCATGATAATAAACGCCATGACTTGCTGCTAAATGACCTCCGGCCGAGAATCCGCCAACGATGATTTTATCCGGATCAAGATACCACTCTTTTGCATTTTCACGAATGATGGAGACAGCCTTTGCCACTTGTAATAAAGCTTCCGGAAAGACTGCCGGCTCTACACTATAGTCTAATATAAAGGCTTGAAATCCGCGGGCATTCATGGCAATTGCAACGGATTCAGCCTCTCTTTTTGACTTAAATCCATATCCGCCACCCGGACAAATCAATACCGACGGACGTTGTCTCGTCGGATCTATTTCCTCTGCATTTTCAATAACATAGGTTTTCATCGAGGCTTGATGACTGTCCTTTGATAGACGTTCATCCCAGTATTTGCTCATATAATCTTGGGGCAAGATCACTTTATCTTTTTCAATGTGAATCCATATCTTTTCATGAATCATGGAATGTAACTCTCCTTAATCTATTCATTTTCTTTTCTATAGGCAACGGTTAGTCCTTTTAGAAAACTTCGTGCATATTTATCCAAGCATGAACGATAATGTTTATGTCCTTCTTTTCTAAAGAAGGCACTGAGTTCACTTTTTGATACACTAACACCTGCTTTTTCAAAAATATCTAACATATCATCACTGGTAAGATTAAGTGCAATCTTTAGTTTTTTAAGCATAACATTGTTACTACTCTTTCCGGCTTTTAAGGTTAATATTTGTTTTGGTTTTTGCCCAGGCTTCGGCTCTTGTCGACCACGCTTAAATATGATGAATCCGTTTAAAAAAGATTCTAACATATGATTGGTGCATTCCATATGTTCCTCATTTTTCTCATTTTCTTCATCCGCCTTATGGGCTTCTTCTACTTCTTCAATGACACTTCCATCTTCTCTATGGGTATCAAAATTATAAATATCCATTGGTTTTGTGAGAATTTTATCTAATTCTTCTTTTGACACTTCAACGTCACCCAATCGAAAGATTTCAATCATATCCGTATCTTTAATATCCAGTGCATATCTTAAGCGAATCAATATATCATTATTATTCATGTGTACCTCAACTCTTTCATTTCAAATATTTCTTCCATTATAGCATAGTTAGCCCTTAACTGCACCAACCATGGTTCCTTTAGTAAAATATTTTTGAACGAATGGGTATAAGACTACCATAGGAATGATAGAAATAATAATGGTTGCATACACAACCGTTTCAACAGAGTAGCCCATTCTGGCCATTTCTACTGCATCACTAAACTCCGATGTCGCGTTCATTTCAATAATCATCTTACGCAACAAGACCTGAAGGGGCACTTTATCTTCATCTCTCAGTAGAATCATGGACCAGAAAAAACCATTCCATTTACTTATAGCGTAGAATAAGGCAACTGTTGCTAAGCCTGCTTTTGATAAAGGCAAGTATATTGAAGCGAGTATTCTTAAATCATTGGCACCATCAATGGATGCAGATTCTTCAAGGGATTCAGGCACTGATTCAAAATAGGTTTTCAAAATAATGACATTAAAGGCCACAATGGCAAAACCTATAATCGGTACCGCCCTCGTATTGTATAACCCCAATGATCTAAAGTTCAAAAACTCAGGTACTGTTCCGGCTTTAAACCACATGGTTAAGGTAACCATAATTGTAAAGAATTTTCGTCCCATTAGGCGCTGTTTACTCAATGCATAGGCTCCGGTCACACTAAAAAACATACAAGTAGCTGTTCCAACAACTGCATAGAAAATCGTATTTCCATAGGCGACCCATAGGCCTCTAAACTCCATAACTTTACCATATGCACTAAAATTAATATTTTTTGGCAATAGTAAGACTTGCCCTGCCGCAACTGCTTCTCCGTTACTGATGGAGGCAGACAGTACATAGACAAATGGATATAATGTAACCAAGGCAATAATACCTAAAACAAGCTTATTTACAATCGAGAAAATCAATTCTCCTTTGCTTTTCTTCATAATCCTATACCCTTCCTTTCTATCATGGATTCTACCATAGCGAATTTTTGGTTAAATGCTTACTTAATTTGTTGGCACCAACGACAAGAACAAATGCAACCAGTGTCTCAAAAAGTCCAACTGCTGCCGCCAAATCATATTGGGCATCCACAAGGCCGACGCGATACACATATGAACCTAGAACATCTGCCGTCTCGTAGGTTGCCGGATTATATAAAAGTATAATCTTCTCAAAAGACAAGGTTACAAGATTTCCGATTTGTATAATGAACATAATCATAATCGTCGGAAGCAATCCGGGTATGGTTACATGAAGAGCTTGTTTGAAACGATTGGCACCATCAATTCGAGCTGCTTCATATAACTGCTGGTCAATACCTGCTAGCGCCGCCAAAAATACGATCGATTTGAATCCGGCTTCTTGCCAAATCCCCATCCCCACAAAAATACCTCTGAATAATTCCGGTTTAATCAAAAAATAAATGCGTTCAAAGCCAAGTCGTTCAATAATAATATTGATTACGCCTGTTGATGGTGATAAAAAATTAATGACAATCCCCGCAACGATAACCGACGATATAAAGTGAGGTAAGTAGGTCGCTGTTTGAACAAAACTCTTATACTTCAAATTTTTTATTTCATTTAAGAGTAAGGCTAGCAAAATAGGTGCCGGAAAACCAAACGCTAAAATCATAAGGTTTAGCAAAAATGTGTTCCGAATGGTTCGATAAAAATAAGGTCCTGTGAAAAATGTTTTGAAATGCTCCAACCCAACCCAAGGACTATCCGCAATCCCTTTAAATAGACTGTAATCCTTAAAGGCAATTTGTAATCCATATAGAGGTTTATATTTGAATAATATAACCCATATAATCATTGGTGCCAGTAACAGGTAGAGATAACGATCTCTGTAAATATTTTTTTTGATTTTTAACATAAATGTAGACAAGAATATCCGCCTCCTTTGTTTTATTGATTTCACTATAGCACCCTTTATCTAAAGGATAAATCCACACTATATCGAATCATCTACAAAACTTCGAATATCTTGTCTACATTTTATACACTATCTACTTTATTTCATATTTATGACTTAATATTTTTCGCATATTCCCCCGGTGAGGTTCCTTCATACTTTTTAAACATGCGAATAAAGGAATTCACATTATAATAGCCAACTTGAATCGCCAAATCTTTGATTTTTATATTGGGATTTTCCCGTAAAAACTCCGTTGCTTTTTGGGCTCTATACTTATTTAAATAACTTTTAAAGTTTTCTCCGGTTTCTTTTTTAAATATTGTACTAAAATACCCTGTCGAAAGATTCAAATACGAAGATACTTCTTCTAGGGATATATCTTCATGATAGTGCTCTTTAATAAAGCGCATCATTTCTGTCGAATATTCAATTGCTTTTGTTTGGGACCTTTTCTTAACAATGTCACAGTAATTTAAGAAAATCACTTTGATATGCTCAAAAAGTTCTCCAACCTCATAACGGCTATTTTCAAAAACTCGACTCATCTCAAGTTCGTCTTCTTCATTTTTAAATTGTATTTTCAGATGAACGCGACGCATAGTACCAATTAAGGCCATAATTAAGTTTCGATGTTCTTGCTCTTTCATCGTTTTTTCAACAAAATTCAACTTATACAAACGCTTGAAAATCTGTTCCACCTGATTATTTTGACCTTGCAGTGTGGATATAATCAAATCTCTTTCTAGATCGACCGGATACACATAAGCGTCTGAGCCAAAGAGCTCTTCCATATCTGAACTACTAATAATGGCCCGCTTATCAAAACTTGATCGGTAATCTAAAACAGATAAACAGGATTGATAGGATTGATTGAGTTGATATAGATTCTCCACCTGTTCACCGATTATTGCGACAATATCTATACCTTCATCGACTTCAATGGCTCCCATCATTTTACTTAACATTTTTTTCAACCTTTTTTCATCCCAATCGGATAGAATCAATCCATAAAGATCATAGTTTAATTCCGTCAATTCAAAAAAACATCCTTCAATGGTTAATGCCTTTTCTAAAATTGTAAATATACTTTTACTTATACTATTTCTGGCTTCACTTAAATAATTTTCTATAGGAGCATCGACTTCTTGAACTTTAAATAGAATGATTTGCGGAGATTGGGATAAGTATTTAAGCTGATACGCACTGATTGCCTTATCGCCATCCGGTTCTGTAACTAATCCATGAATAAGTTCACGAATAAACTTTGTTCGTAAGTCGACTTTATTCTCATAAATTGTAAGCTTTAATTTTTCATTGGCATGTTTAATATCTTGGGTTATCTTTGATAAAAAGGCAAATTCATCATCTTTGGTTCCTTCATCCTCCTCAAAGGATTGCATGATAAATTCAATGGGTCGATACATGGATCTTGCAAAGAAGACAGCAATAATCGCTCCAATAAAAACAATAAAAATATATAAGAAAATTCCCACGAGGTACTGTTGTATTGCAAAACTTTGTTTTGCATACGGCAAATCAATAACATAGATCAAATTGGGAATAATCGTTGATTTTCGTGTAACTTGAATAGATTCCCCTTGGATGATATGCGTATTTTCGACTTTCTCTTTTTGGTTATCATTTTCACTCAAAACGATGACTTCAAGATGTTCATTCTCCTTAATTGGGTCAATATTTTTTTTAGTTATGGTTTGAATCACTAATAATTTATTCTTTGTGCTGTATTTATTAACGGTCATAAGAACGATGTTAATATTGTTACTATCATTAAAGATGAAGTAGTCTCTATTTTCACTTGTTTCATAGAACTGACGGATAAGCTCCTGTTCGTCATCCGTAAAGGAAAAATTCGAATGAAATTCTTCATGGCTCATGGTTGCCTGATTTGTTATAAATAAATTATCTTCATATTTAGTTAATGCTATCCGTGCACCTAAGTCCGAAAACACGGACATATCCCGTCGTAGTTTTTCATGTATTCGGGTAATGGAATAATAATTTCCATCATTTATAATATACTCTTTAAAATCGCTGTCTAAGTACAAGGTATCTACATACTTCAATAAACTGGCAACACGTTGGTCTATATTTCTTGCCATTTGATTTGCATAATTCACTTTATTATTTAATTCTTGATTCTCCAGATTTTTTTTATTCTGATAGACAAAAAAACTTGTCAAGATAAGCCCATAAACAAGTGTAAAAGATATATATATTAAAAAAAGCCGTTTGAAATACTTTCGTCGAATCAAAACATCACCCCACTGATATTATTCATAAAACAGGAATAAGAAGAAGGCTGGCCTTCTTCTTTCATCCTATTTTAATCTATTATTTTAAACGATCGTATGCTGATTGATGAATTTCTACGAACTCTTGGAATCCTAATTCGTTTAAGCGATTGATGTAAGCATCCCATCCTGCTTCAACGGACTCGCCTCCGAGAATCCATTTTTGATGTGTTTCCATCATATAGGTTTCAATGTTTGTATTTAATTCATCGAAGATCTTTTGTTCTTCATCATTAAATGCAACGAGTGGAAAAGCATCCACTACATAGTCATTATCCACATACATTTTTGCACCTTCAGCTGCTATATCATTATAGGTTTGAAGTTCGTAATCAAAATCTTGGAAGAATCCGATTGGAACTTGTCCACCAATATCCCACAATTGTGCCTGTACACTTTTGTCTCCATTGAGTACTTCCGGTTTAAACACTGGTTTCCCGTCAACCATATCATATTGTTCACCTTCAATACCATAGTTCATTAAACGTCGACCTTCTTCGGTAAACCAGAAGTCAAAATATTTAATGGTTTCAACAACATTTTCATTGGCTGATGTAATTGCCCATCCATCCGGTTTGACTAACTCACGGTTAAATTCTTCCCACACCTCTCCTTTGCTGTCTGCCGGAGGTGCAATCGCTACAAATTCAAAACCAGGAATGGAGTCTGCTAAGGTTGTATTGTAACTAGCACTTGAACCAAACCAGTCATGCGTCATACCACCAATGTTATTACCGAGTGCAATATCTCTTGATTTTGAACCGCGTGTATATATTTCAGGATCGATTAAGCCTTCTTCGTACCACTGTGCAACGTTAATCATACCTTCTTTGAATTCATCGGATACAAGTCCGTGCTGTACTTTTCCTGAATCATCCACAAAGAAGTCTGTTCTTGCTCCCCAAAAATGGGCTAGGCGGATAGCTTCATTATCTTTAAAGTTCTCGCCAACATGACGTGAAAAATAAGGAATTTCGTCTGCTTGTCCGTTTCCATTTGGATCTTCTGTTGCAAACGCTTTTAAAACATTATATAAATCATCAACATTTTTAGGAACTTCTAGCTCTAACTTATCTAGCCAATCTTTACGTATAAAATAGCCTTTTCCTACACTTCCATCTGGTACATAAGGAATATAATACATATGTCCGTCCGGTCCTGATGAATATGTTTGAACGTATGGATGTTCATCAATAAACTTTTGAATATTGGGTGCATGCTCAGCAATCAGGTCTTCTAAAGGAATGAACGCACCTTCCATACCATATTTAATAAAGTCGTCTCTCAAGTTATTTCCTTCAACGATATCAGGTAAGTCACCAGATACCATTAATAGATTAAAGACTTCTTGTGTGTCGGTTGCAGATGTTGGTGCTACTCCTTTTAAACTTACATTTGTAAGTCGTTCAGCCTCTTTAAACACCGGCCATTCATCATTATATGCATAGGCATTACGAAAGTGCATGTGTAAGGTTAACTCAAGTGGTTCTTCACTCACATACGTTTCGGGTAGGTCTGATGCTTGGGATTCTGTCCCACCTGTTTTTTCATCCGTATCTTTATTGTCTGTACTTTCAGCCGTTGTATCATTTTGTGCTGTTTCTGTTTCATTTCCACATGCTGCCACGCTTAACATTAAACTAAGAATCATAATTATTGAAACAAATTTTTTCATTCATGTACCCCCAATGTCGTTTTTTATTTGGAACACTTCACTGGCGCCGTAATGCGTTCGTTAACAATTCAAAGTATAGCATCATGGCTCATTCCGGTAAATACGCAATACTTAATATCCATCTACCATTCTTAATATACCCATTCTATACTCTTTTTTTTATATTCTATCTACAAAAACAACGATTATGGCTATTTGCCTTTCGCCTTAAGCTTCAGCAAGGCTTCTAAAAAATAGTAATCTCCCCAGCTCGTTGATTCATCAAAACCTTCATTTCTATGATACATACCTTGAGTAAGTATTCCGGATCCAGTTTTACATTCGGACACCATATAATGATTGATCAAGGATTCCACAATCTGCGTTGCATAATCATAATAAAATGAATCGCTATCCCCGACACACTCGTCAAGAATTATCAAACCGGAGGCACCGATACTGGCTGCTGAACTATCCCGAATATCCGGATGACTATCCGTGAAGTCAAAATCCCAATAGTGGACAAAATCATGAGGCAAATTTTCAATAAATACTTTGGCAGATGCTATGGCTGTATTAAGAAACAAAGGCTCTTTTGTCAGTTGATACATTCTGGCAAATCCATAGACACTCCATGCTTGACCTCTGGCCCACGTGGATTCATCTCTATGCCCCTGATGGGTTTTTCCTTCAACCGGTTGACCTGTTTTTTTGTTCATATAATAGGTATGATATGTAGAGCCATCTTGGCGAACCAATGTTTTTGCCGACATCTTGGCATGTGCAATTGCTGCATCCGCGTATTTTTTATCCTCACTTATTTTAGAAACTTCCATTAAAAACTCGACGTTCATCATACAGTCAATAATAATACGGGTCGTCTCATTTGGCTCATCCATCTTACCCCAAGCTTGAATAAAGCCACCTTTTTCATAATAGCGTTCCATTAATTTATCCGCTGCATCAAGAATTACTTTTTTTGTTTCTTCTTGTGGGTCCATCTGATAATCTTTTACAAAGGTGAGTAAGAATAAAAAGCCGATATCGTGGGTATCCATATGTCCATGATAACACCGTTGTCGAAAAGAATCTAAGTATTTATGACGATTTTTCAAAAACTCTGAATCCTTTGTATCTTGATATGCTAAATATGTCATCCCCGGAAAAAAACTTGCCGTCCACAATCGATTCGACTCTTGCTTATATATCCCATCTTCACTTACGTGGGGAAAACCCTCTAAAAAATAGTCTAAATTTAACTTTATCTGATGATAGGTTTGATTTAATGCTTGTTGATGTAAATCACCAAAAGTTTTCTTCATAATAAGTCCTTTCAATCGTTCAAAACAAACGCTTTCTTGTCCTGCCTTAATCCATTCAAAAAAACAATCATTCTCCTTGGCTGCTCCTTGATCCCCTGGTGCATCACCAATCATCAATATGTTTCTGCTTGGAATTCCCTTTTTAACGAAGTCGGCTAAAATCTCCGTTTTTGTTCCGTCGTTTTGACTTGTTAGTCGGTCTACATATTCTAACAAGCCTCCTTGGGACCATTCTTTATATAAGGCTTCTTGATTCGCTGAAGAAACAACCGCTATTTGATAATTTTTTGAAGCTTCTTTCAAAAAATCCAAAACACCATCAAAAGGTTCTATGGTCGGCATTTCTTGATCAATTTTTTGATTAACATTTTCTGACCATTTTAAGACTTTTTCTATAAAACTGTCCTTGCTTTGGTCATACCAGCGTTTCAAACTTTCTACATGATGGGTTTGATGTTGTGTGATATATTCATGATATGACCGCAAGTCTCCCGCTTGAATGTCTCCTCTTTCTTGCATTTCACTAAAGAGTAAATACAATCCAAGAAATCGATTAACACCGCGTGTTTTTTCATACAAGTTAATCTCCAACCACCGTTTATAAATCGACTGATCTTGATCGTCGAGTCCAAATACATGTATTATTTCAGGATAAAAAAAGTGTTTATGTTTAAGGGTCATGGTATCAAAGGCACATCCATCTGAGTCAATGGCAATCCATTGTTTATTCATCTGCATCACCTACTCCGCGCAAGGGAGATTTACCTAACGGATTAATACCTTTATATAAATAGTCACAAACGGCGTCTAAATTACGTGGCGTTGTCGCATAGGTCAACACACTATACTGATTTTTCTCGGATTTCGTAAACGAATAAGGCGTATTCACAATCGTAATTAACTCACCTTGATAGGCCTTTTCTAGTTGATTAATCAATGAATTATTTGCTTTTTTAGAGCGCACATAAAAATTGGTGATTATAATTCGTTCATATTGATGACATATTTTAAGGATTTTTTCCACATCGTCTTGATCAACAACATAATCGATTTCATAGAAGTCTGCATTAAGACCAAACCTTAATGATTGATGATAAAAATAGCCATCATACCAGTAGCCATTATTAGGAACCCCTTTATTCATTTGTTCAATAATCAATGTCTTTTTTTCTATGTCAATCGGCGTTTTAATTGTCTCCATACCGTAATCCATGATTGATCGGCGGGCAATATCTTTGGCTAATTGCTTGTATTGGCCACTATGAATGACTGAATTTGGCTTTTCACATGAAATCCCATTAAACATTTTATAATCGTACTTCAACTTAAGAACACGGTAAAGTTTATCTTCAATGTCTTCAAGTGTTAGTTTACCTTCCTGAACAAATTGCTTAATCTTTTGAATGGTCTCTTCGACTAATCCGTTTTCCGCCTTCATGAGGATTAAATCACATCCGGCAACAAGACTCATAGCACACGCATTGGCTACGCCGTAGCGCATAGCAAGAGCTCCCATGGTCATAGAATCTGTTGTTATCACACCTTTAAATCCTAGCTCTTCTCGTAGTATTCCTGTTACAATCTTGTAGGATACTGTTGCTACATTTTCAGGATCTAAGGCCGGATAAATACTGTGCGCAATCATAATTGATGGAAGCAAATCTTCTTCGATGAGTACTTTATATGGAAATAATTCTCTTTTGTATAAGGTCTCTTTATCTACATCAATAACCGGCAAATGGTAATGGGCATCAACATCTGAGTCACCACGTCCGGGAAAATGTTTACCCGTTGCAATCATATTGGCTTCTTTAAACCCTTTACAGGCTTCTCTTGCATAAGCAATGACTGTCGATACGTCATCTGAATAAGCTCTGGTATAAATCTCCGGATTGTTGGGATTGGTGTTAATATCTAGTACAGGTGAATGCACATAATTAAAGCCAACACTTAGACTTTGCTTTGCAATAGCTTCACTGACTAAGTAGGCATTGTCTTTATTTCCAGTCGCCGCAATGCCCATCGGTTTTGGAAAAAGCTCGACTCCACCAAAATTAAAGTCAGCACTTGTCCCACCTTCTTGGTCAAAGCTAAAGTGCAGAGGAACACCACTTGGTCGTGCCATTGCAAGTGTTTGAAGTTCTTCAAGCACGTCTTTGTACTGGTCTAACTCCATAAGTGGCTGTTGCTCCGCTTTCAAAAAATGTTTATTGTCCACTTTGACCGTCACTTTTCCACTCTCCGGATCTATATAATTACCGAATGAACGGGTTGTTGGGGATAATCTCAACCCACCACAGTGATACTTTGTCACAAAATCATAAATATGCTTTCTGGGTAATGTCCCTGAAAAACCTAAGGTCAATAGACCACCAATTTTCTCCTCAAAAGACATTTTCTTAATAATCGATGTAATAAATGCATTTTTTCTTTCCATTATAATCCTCCGTTATTATTATTCGACTACTCAATTCAAACCTCAATTCATATAATTTTTCATCTATAAATAACGTAACAAAAAAAATGTATATTTAAAATCTACAAGACTTAGGATTCATATACATTTTTTTAACCCATTTGAATTTTATGTTACAATCATTATATACTTTAAAAATATTATATTGAAAGGACTGTTTTATATGATTCGATTATTTGAACAACACCACATCCGATTTCAAAAAGAGTTAGAAGGGTATTGGGACTTTTCTAAAGCAAGTTCTAAAAACACCCTTCCCTCATCTTATGACAAAAAATTGTATGTACCTGGATGCTGGGAAAGTAATATTGAACTTTGTGATTATCGTGGTTATGGTGTATATAAGAAAACCATTCAAATGCCCAAATATGGCAACTTGAGACTTAATTTTAAAGGAATCAGTCATACCGTTGATATTTATTTTGATGGCACTCTTATCGATGACCATTATAACGCTTTCACTGAATTTAGCACGGTGATTTCAAATGTTTCTAAAGGAAGTCATACTTTAGTTCTTGTTGTTGATAATACCTTTACAGAAGATTCTTCCCTCCATATTCCGAATGATTATTATGCATATGGAGGTATCACGCGACCGGTTGTCATGGAAATTGTTCCTGACGTATATATTAAGCATATCCAATTTACCCCCTATTTGCTAGATTCCTCATGGCATGCTGATATTAAAATCATTGTATCTAACTGTTCTTCTATAACAAAATCCGTTCGATTGCAACTAGATCTTGACGACACACTCCTTGAATCCGATATCTCAAAACAAGAGATTGATCTTCCTGGCAATACCGAAAAAGCCATTACAACTAGCATTGCCTTTGACAATGTTCATCCATGGTCTCCTAAAAATCCTTATCTATATTTACTGCATGCCTATTTATATGAAAAAGATAATGCATCTCCTGTCGATGACTTGATTGAACGCGTCGGATTTAGAACGATTGAAGTGAAAGGACAAGAGATTTTATTAAACAATTCAAGTATTTTTATGCAAGGCTTTAACCGACATGAGGACTTTAATATTGTCGGCTCTGCAATCCCAATGCAATTAGCCGCTATCGACATGGACATAATGACTGACCTTGGTTCAAACGCTGTAAGAACGAGTCACTATCCAAATGATGAACGCTTTCTTGATATGTGTGATGAAAAAGGCATTCTCGTATGGGAAGAAAATCATGCTAGAGGTCTTGAACTGGAACAAATGTTAAATCCCAACTTTGAAAATCAGTGTCGAGACTGTATTGATGAAATGGTAACAAGCCATTATAACCATCCTTCTATTATTTTGTGGGGTATCTTGAACGAATGTGCCAGTGACACTGAAGAAGGGCGACGAATGTACCAAACCCAATTCGAACAAATTAAAACAATCGACCAAAGCCGTCCCTTAACCTTTGCTACATGCAAACATTTCAATGATCTATGTTTAGACTTTGTTGATCTTGTTTCGATTAACATTTATCATGCATGGTATCATGAGGGAAAAACAGTCGAAGAACTAGAAAAGGCCTACCTCAAAGAGTATGAGTGGATACAAACCACCGACGGAAAAGGTAAGCCCATCATCATTAGTGAATTTGGTGGCGGTGCAATTTATGGATATCGTGCCCCCCATCGTCCAAAATGGTCTGAAGAACGTCAAGTTGATATTCTGAAAAATTGTCTAGAGCTTTACTTAAATCGCCCTGAAATCGTCGGAACCTTTATCTGGCAATACTGTGATTGTCGTGTTACAGATGAAGTTTGGGGTATAAAAAGACCACGATCCCAAAATAATAAAGGAATCGTGGATGAATATCGACGACCAAAACTTGCTTATGAAACGGTAAAGCAACTTTATAGAAACAATGCTGCCCGAAAATGATATCAATTACTTTCTCGTTTTAACATGGAATATAAGGATTCCATATCCCCGTCATTATCTTTAATATTATGATAAACCGCTTTCAATATATCATTATCTAGAACACTTTTAAATCCTTTAAGACCAATAAAATCGGAAACAAAGGGACTCGACGGTTTGAACAGAAGTTCTTCTTTCGTTCCGGTTTGTTCTATTTTCCCCTTATTCATTAAGACGATTCTTGTCCCTAGTTTTAAGGCTTCTTGAATATCATGGGTGACAAACAAGATTGTTTTATTTAGCCTCTTATGGAGGTTAAGTAATTCATCTTGTAGCAAGGTCCTTGCAATCTCATCAACAGCGCCGAAGGGTTCATCCATAAGAATAATCTCCGGATCTGCCGCTAAAGCTCTGGCTACGCCAATACGTTGTTTTTGCCCTCCACTTAGCTCTGCGGGATAACGGGACAACATTTCAAGGTCAAGACCGACTAATTGTATTAACTCTTCAGCCCTGGGGCGCCGCTTTGCTTTATCAATACCTTGGAGCGATAGAACATAACCAATATTATCCTCAATCGTCATGTGGGGAAACAAACCAATTTGTTGGATAACATAACCGATACTTCTGCGCAACTTAATGGTATCCCATTCACGGATACTTTGATTATTGACTTTAATATCACCTTCATCAAATTCAATGAGTTTATTAATCATCTTAAGCAAGGTGGTTTTTCCACATCCGGAAGGACCGAGAATAGTAATGAATTCTCCTTCCTCCACAGATAGGTTTAAGTTATCTACGACACGTTGATTCTCCTTATATGACTTTGATACATTCTTGAATTCGACAACCATTAGTCTAATAACCCTTTCTCTTGTAAAAACTCAACAGCCACATCTTTGGGTTCTCTTTTTTCAACTTCTACCAAATAATTCATCGTTGTCATTTCATCGTTATTAATCTGGTCATCTAGCATAGCAAGAACGTCTTCTAACTCCGGATACTCGTCGAGTACTTCTTGGCGTACTAACGTCGCTGCATAATAAGACGGAAAATAATATTGATCATCTTCAAGAACAACCATATCATATTCCTTCAACTTACCATCGGTTGAAAAAATATTAATAATATCGACCTCTCCAGAGTTAATGGCTTGATATTTAAGCCCGATATCCATACCGACCTCATCTTTAAAGTCGAATCCGTATTCTTCAGAAATCCCAGGAAATCCATCTGCTCGCTCAAAGAAATCATGTTCGGCCCCAAAGACTAAGTCGCCTCCTAAGCTAGCTAGATCTGAGTATGTTTCGATTCCCATCTCTTCAGCTAATTCACGTTTCATAGCGATGCCAAATGTATCGTTAAATCCATAAAGATTTGACCAAACAATATTAAATTGGTTTTTATATTCTGCTTTCACTTCTTCATATAATTCATACGGGTCTTGAATTAAGTCTTGTTCAAGAACAAACATCCATCCTGTCCCGGTATATTCCGGATACATATCAATCTCTCCACTGACCATGGCCGGATGTATATTTGATGTTCCTCCACCAATACCGGCTTTGTGCTCGACTGTAATATCTGTTTCCTCTTCTATTAAAGCAATTAACATTTCAGCAATGATAAACTGTTCCGTCATAGGTTTACTTGCGATTACGATTGATTTTTCTTCCGAACAACTACTCAATGATATTAACATTACCATAACTATAAATACACTCATTAATTTTCTCATCCTGTACCTCTCTTTCATAAACATAATTAACACTTATTATCTTCGTCCTAAGACTCTTTTCGTTAAAACAGTTTCCAATAGATGGAGCGTCCAGTCAACAATTATTGCTAAAAGTGCCACCAATAAGCTACCCGCAATAATCATTTCCGGAAAATACGTAGAAATACCTCGATATATAGCAACACCTAGACCTCCTGCTCCAATAAAAGAAGCTATCCCAGCAAGAGCTATTGTCATAATGACCATTGTTCTAAAACCGGACATAATTACAGGTAAGGCTTGTGGCAATTGTATTCGAAAGAGCAACTGTTTCTCTGTTGTTCCCATGCCAACCGCTGATTCAATCATTTGCCCATCCACTTCTTTAATACCAACATATGTATTCCTAATCATTGGCAATAGTCCATATATTATAAGTGCGACAATTGCACTTTTGTTTCCGATTCCTGAGATTGTTACTAATATTCCAAATAATGCAATAGATGGAATCGTATATAAAAAATTGGTTACCACTAATAAAATTGATGCTAACAATTCATTTTTGGTCATCACAATGCCTAGCGTCAAGCCTAACACTGTGATAATAAGTACGGCAATTAAAGTAATTCCAATATGCTGCAGCAACAGTTCTAAAAAAAATTCCCAACGATCAATATAAAGATCAATGACTTCTTTTACCATATCCATCCTCTCCTCACTCGTATTTCTTTTTTTATTAAATACATTATACCATATTTATAAAAATACCAAAAAAAGATTCCTTAATTTTAAAAAATTAAGAAATCTTATCATTCATCGAATCTATCCTAATGCAACGTCTAAAATCATCATCACTGCAAAACCAACCATTGTTCCAATCGTTGCTATATCTGTCTTAGAACCGCCTTCTTCTCTTTGTGCTTCAGGAATCAATTCCTCAATAACTACATAAATCATGGCTCCTGCTGCAAAGGCTAAAGCATATGGCAGAATCGGTCGCATTGTTATCACCGCATAGGCGCCAATAACACCAGCAATTGGTTCTACAATTCCTGATGATTGGCCATATAGGAAAGCCTTGGTCCTACTAAAACCTTCTCTTCTAAGAGGAATTGAAACAGCCGCACCTTCCGGGAAGTTTTGAAGACCAATACCTATAGCTAATGCCACCGCACCGGCAACACTTGCAGTACCAATCTGGCCCGATGCCGCCGCACCAAACGCAACCCCTACTGCTAAACCTTCAGGAATATTATGTAGGGTAATTGCTAATACCAGTAAAACACTACGTTGCCAACTTGTTTTAATGCCTTCTGCCTGATCTGTTTCTAAGCCTAAATGTAGGTGAGGTAGTAACTTATCCACTAAGAATAAGAATAGTCCACCACCAAGAAACCCTATTGCTGCCGTTAGCCATGCTGTTTGACCGAGTTCCTCTGCCATGTCTATACCTGGCGCCAGTAATGACCAAAATGAAGCTGCAATCATAACGCCTGCTGCAAATCCTAACATACCATTCAAAACATTTTTCTTAATACTTTTAAAGAAAAATACTAAGGATGCACCAAGCGCCGTCACTCCCCAAGTAAATAGTGTCCCAATAAGCGCCTGCATTATTGGGTTAAATTGTTCAAACCATTGAATCATTTAATCTCCTCCATCCTATTATCATTTATATATTTCTTTCTTTTTCCTTGCTACTATAATTAGTCAAAATATTCAGGATGTTTTTCTTTTAATGGTTCAACTTCTTCAAGTAGCTGGAATATTGACGATTTTGTTATGTCTTTTGCTAATTTAGGCTTATCCTCAACCAAAGCTTGAAATAATTGTTTATGTACTTTCAATACTGTTCCAAAGCGATCAAAATCAAGCAGTGTAAACATAGATACACGCTCTGATTGGGAATTAGAGTAATCAATAAAGTCCCATGTATGTTTATGATTTGTATAATCAAAAAAAGCTTTGTGAAACAAAAGATCATACATATAAAATTTCTTTGCATTACCATCTTTCAATGCTACTTCTTGACTGTCTAAATAGCCTTGAACTTGAGTAATTTGCTCATCCGTCAACTTACCTGAAACTTCTGCTAACACTTCACTTTCAAGGCAACTTCGAATAAAAAGACCCTCTTTTACTTTTTCAATATTCACTTTCGTAACAAACGTTCCTCGTTGGGGCAAAACCATAACCAATTCTTCGATTTTTAATTGTATAAAAGCTTCTCTCACCGGTGTTCTGCTTACATTCAATATTTTGGACATCTCCGCTTCACTTACACGTTGTCCCGGTTTTAGATCCCAATTAATAATCAACTTTCTTATCTCACTATACACATAATCGCCTACCGAAGTAAACCCATTAATCATATCATATCCCACATTATAATGCACAATAGTTCCTCCATCGTTTTAATAGTATCATTATTTATTAAATTCACATTACCATACTAGTGTAATATAGTCAATATTAATTGCGTTTTAAAAAAAGCTAAGCAACCGATTTACATAAAGTAATCCGGATACTTAGCTCTTATCTCATTTTGATCAATTACAAGATTTCTAACATGTTGCTTAAAGATCAATTTTGCCAAGTCAGCATTTCGAAGTTTCAAAGCTTGTAAAATTTTCATGTGTTGCTCTATGGCTTTTGACCAGCTAATATTTCCCATTAAGCTTAAAAACCTTGTCATTCTATAGTGTGTACTAATCTCTTCTATAAGCTTCCATGACATCGATTTATTTGATTTTTCAAAAATCATTTGATGAAACCTTTGATCCAAGCACATCATTTCTTCATACGAACCTTTTTGCAATGACAATTCTTGTTCATTCACACACATTTCAAGTTCATCTAAATCTTCTTCTGTCAAGACTTCTACAGCTAACTCTAAAACTGCAAGTTCTAAGCTTTCCCGTACAAATCTACTTTCTTCAACATGTTCTAAATTGATTCGACTGATATATGTTCCTCTTTGAGGCAAAACGTAAACCAGACCTTCTCTTGATAAATTTATAAAAGCTTCTCTCACTGGTGTTCTACTTACATCAAGAATTTCCGATATTTCTTTTTCGCTTATACGGTCACCCGGTTTTAGATGTAAACCGGTTATATTTGATTTTATAACATTATAAACACTATTTCCTATTGCTTCATATCCACTTAACTTCGGTAAAACCAGATTCATATTCACACCACGTTTCTATTTACTCTTCATTAAACGTTAAAATGATTTTTCTGAACTTTCTACTTTCAACAACTTCCATTGCCTTGCTTATATCTTCAAAATGAAACACATGGGAGATTGCATCTTTTGGATCAATACTTTTGTCTGCAAAAAGATCTATTACTTTTTCAAATTTTTCATGCTGTAGTCTAGACCCAATCACGTCGATTTCTCTTGCTGTTATTTTAAACTGTGGAATGTGGGATTCATTCATATCAAAGCCCATAAGTACAACTCTACCTGCATTACCAACTACATCAATTAAAAACTCAACTGATTTTGGATTACATACTGTATCAATGCAAATTGTTGGACCATATCCATTTGTGATTTTTTTTATTTCTTCTTTAACATCCTGTTCCTTACCATTAATCGCATAAGAAGCACCAAGTTCTTTTGCCTTTTTCAACTTTTCATCTTCAATGTCAACCGTAATAATTGTTGCACCAAAGCTTTTAGCTACTTGTATCACTGATGACCCTAATGCACCAGCTCCATATACCAACAGGATATCATCAGCCTCTAAACGGCCTCTTGAGCATGCTTGAAAAGCAATTGTAAACGGTTCAATAAGTACTGCTGTTTTAAAATCCAAATCTTTGGGTATAACATATGCAGAAGTTTCAGGAACTGTTACGTACTCTCTATAGCCACCATCAATATTTACACCTCTAACTTTAAGATCAATGCACACATTATCTCGGCCATGCTTGCAAGCATAACATTCACCGCAGCTTTCTGTCTGCTTAACAATCACATGATCGCCGAACTTAAATTTAGTTACTGTAGAACCAATCTCCTCAACAACTCCTACAACTTCATGCCCTAGGATTCTTGGATACGTGGCTACCGGTGAAGTCCCATTATAAATACTTATATCACTGCCACAAATCCCGGCTGCTTTTACCTTGATAAGAATTTCATCTGAACTCTTAATCTTTTCTATCGGAATCTCCACTACTTTAATATCTTTAGGTTCGTCTAACATTAACGCTTTCATAACAGTCCCTTTCTTCTTATAATTTTACCTTCATGATTATCTTTTTTACAGTTTTTGTCGTTTCACCTGTTTTTAAAATCAATGGTTTATGAAACTCAAAAGGCCAAACAGCACAAAAGGAATTTTTTCTTAAGGTTATCACTTCTTCTGTTTCATCAACATCAATAAAGGCAATATCTTTATCTGTATCATAATTATAGTCATGATTTTCGTCTTCAATCAAATAGCCAAAACACTCAGTGCCTTCAAATACTGCATGAATATCCATATATTTTTTATGAACTTCATACTTGATTTTATTCGCCTCTTTCAAGTCACCTACAATATGAACGGCTTTCACTTCATCATTGATTTCAAAGACGCCTTCCTCAAAGGCATCTTTGTTTAAAACATCATATAAATAACTTAATGCAATCTCAATATTTAGGTTCGTTTTCATATAACGTTGATAATTTTTTATATTATCTGTAATCATGATAATCCTCTCTGCACTTCACTATAGTGATTTTATTTCATTCCATACTTCATCATCTACAAAAATACCCTCACGTTTATGTTCTTCTCTAAACTTCACAAAATCTTCACCTGGCGCAAAAATTCCCGTTGAGTTTTCGGATAATTCAGAGCTCTTGATATGGGCTATTGCTTTTGTAATCGTCTCGTCCATTCTCTCTTCCGACATAATCTTCTTAGCATCAATGACTATCATCACTTGAGATGCTCCGCCACAGCTACCCATACCTTTTTGATCCAAATCAGCTGCTCCGATACCGTCTGTCAATATAGAACCTAGTACATCCAACATCAAAGAGAAACTAGAACCTTTCCAATACCCGATAGGCATAATACGCATTGATTCTTCAATCGCACCAGGATCATCTGTAATATTACCGTCTGTATCAAACCCTCCCGGTAAAGGAAGCTTTTTCCCAGCTAATCTAAGTACTTGTAATTTTCCATATGCATATTGAGAAATGGCCATATCTAACATGATTGGTGCTCCTCCATCTGCACCTGGTGCCGCCATTACAAACGGATTATTTCCAAGTTTACACTCTTTTCCGCCCCAAGGTGGCATGCAAGATTCGGTATTTGTCCACATAATTGCTACATAGCCATTGTTCGCAGCATGGAGACCATAAGTACCACCTCGCATCCAATGGGTTGTATTTTTTAGTCCAACCATGCCTATACCATACTCGTCAGCCATTTTCATTGCTTCTTCAACACCATACAAAGCGTTTAATACGCCCGGCCCCATATTTCCATTGACCACTTTAAGTGGACCAAAATCTTTTTCTACTGTTGGATCAGCATCAACATTTACCCAACCTTTTTGAATATAGTCAACAAATCTGGCAACACGATTGGTTCCATGTGAATAAATACCGTCATTCGTTGATTCCGTATGAATTCGCGCACAAATTTCTGCTTTTTCTTCTGACATACCATGTTTTTCAAATACACGTTGAATTTCATTCTTTATTTCATCAAATTTTAATCTCATATTTCCTCCATTTTCAATTTTTTAAACGATTACGATTAACCAAATACTAAATTTGGTAAAAACAATACTATCTGAGGGAAGAATGCCAATACCACCAACAATGCTACAATTGCTACCAAAAATATAATTGATTCTCTTGTATATGTTTCTATAGGACACTTTAAAATCGAGCATGTTGCATACATCGTCACACCTATCGGCGGTGTCATTCCACCCATTGTTACTAAGATCATGAATAAAATTCCAAAATGCACAGGATCAAAGCCAAGCGCAAGAATCATCGGCAAGAAAATAGGCGTTAAAATCAATACATTGGCTGTTGCTTCCATAAACATACCGACGACAAAAACAAATACTAGAATAATAAATAATACGACGTATTTATTCGAAGATACTTGAATGATTGCATCCGCCAATGTCTGAGGAACTCTTCCGGTAACTAATGCATATCCAAATGCATTTGAACAGATGATAATGAGCATAATAACTGACAAGTCAACCGATGTTTCTTTCAACACTTCATATAACTTTGACATTGTAAGCTCTTTATATACAAATTTTCCAATGAAAAATGCATATACAACTGCAAATGCCCCTGCTTCAGATGGTGTAAAGATACCAAATCGAATTCCAACAATAAGAATAATCGGGAACATAAGAGCCCAAAAGTTATCCTTTATTCCAATTAATACATCTTTAAAGGTTGCAGGTTTTATATTCTCTCTTGCATAATTTCTTTTTTTAGAGATAATATTAACCGCGGTCATTAAGAAAACAGTCATTAATATCCCAGGCACAATACCGGCCAAAAACAATCGGCCAATTGAAACTTCTCCAGTAACCCCATATAAAATTAACCCTATACTTGGTGGAATCGTTGAGGTGATTAAGCCTCCCATAGCTAGTATCGCCGCTGTGAATCCTTTTGAAAATCCACGTTTTTCCATGTCAGGACCAAGAATTCTACTTTCCATCGCTGCATCTGCTGTTGCCGAACCTGAAATTCCTCCCATCAATGCACTTAGGACAACCGAAACTTGCGCTAATCCACCATACATATGACCGGTTAAAACTGTGGAAAATTTAATTAATCGTTTGGTGATCCCTGTCTCATTCATGAGGTTTCCGGCCAAAACGAAAAAGGGTACTGCCAGTAAAGAAAAGGACTGCGTACTACTCACCATTCGCTGAACAACAATTTGAATGGGCACTTGTTCTGCAATAAAATAAGATAAGCTCGAAATCCCAACTGTAAATGCTATAGGCATTCCAAGTATTAATAAAAGTACAAATAATATCGCTACATAAATCATATGACATCCCCTTCCTTACTAACATGTGTTTCGCTATAGCTTTCCGCTATTCCGTATTTTATGTTTCGGAAATGGTCAATGATTCTACGTATTGATGTCATAATCATTAATAATGCACCTACAGGCGCACTTGCTGTCACAAACGAATAACTCAGTGGTAAAGTATTAAATTGTCTATTTACATTTACGATACACAGATTCACTCCATAATACACAACAAGCACTAAAAAACTCAAGATCAGCAGATTATTTACTACATATATTACACTTGCCACTTTTTTTGGCAACTTATCAACTAACAAATCTACTCCCATATGTCGCACCCGACGCATTGCCAGGTCTGCTCCAATGAAGCAGACCCATGCAAACATCAACTGAGCCATATCGATAGACCATGACATATCAATTCCAAACCAACGCAACGTCGCGCTGATAAATACTAACAGAATCAGAATGGTCAAGCCTGCGCTAACAAATATTTCTTCGATACGTTGTAAGCTCATGAAATACCTCTTTCTATCTACCTAATTCTTCATCAATTTTGTCTTTTGTCTCTCTATAACCTAATTCATCATAAGCAGCCTCAGCCGCTTCAACAAAAGCATCAATATCCGCTTCTACAATTTCAATACCCTTTTCTTGAAGTTCACTCAAATAACCTTCATCATTATCTAAAACTGACTGAGAAGCTACTTTACCGGCTTCATATGACTCATCCATCAAAATAGTTTGATATTCGTCTGGAAGCTTTTCAAACCAATCATTCGAGATAACTAGGCCAGTTAATAGTTGAAAATGACTTGTAAGAGTAAGATAGTCTGTAACTTCATAAATACTTGAACCTAATGCTGCTGAATTATGTACCTCAACACCTTCGATTACTTTTTGTTGAAGTGCTTGATAAGATTCTGACCATGGTAACACTGTTGTATTTGCTCCCATTGCTTCCAATGATTTTGTTACAACATCTGATCCCGAACTTCTAATTCTTAATCCATTGAGATCCGCTGGGGATGTGACCGGATTTTTTGTAAACAAATGGCGGCTTCCTTGAAAGAAATTAAAAGAAAGAATCTTGAATCCGTAGTCTTGAAATTCTTTAACCAAGTCCGTGTAAACTGAAGTACTCATTACTTCCAAAGCCTCTTCATAATCTTTTGCAATATACGGTCCACCAAGAATACCGAAATCACTAACGTAATTACTCATTCTACCTGGATCAGTAATGATACCAACACCGGCACCAACTTTTGCCTGTTCCAAAACGTCTTCATCTGCTCCTAATTGAGATCCAGAATATAGTTCAACAATAAGTCCACCTTCTGTCTTCTCTTCAACATTTGCTTTAAGTGATTTCAATGCTAAGAAAAGTGGATCTGTTTCAGTTAAAACCGTTCCAATTTTTAAAGTATACGTTTTTTCCGGTTTCTGCGTTTCTGTTTCAACTTCAGTCCCTGAATCGTTGTTCGTATTTGTTTCTGTCCCTGTTTCCCCTTGTGAACCACATGCTGTTAATACAAGTGTTAAAACTAGCATTAATGCGATAATTTTGCTTTTCATATTACTTCCTCCTTTTGTATTATACTTGTATGGTACCATACTTACATATATGCGTCAACATGTTTATAGTCTATGTTTTTCACAATATGACCACTCTTTTTTTGTTTAATATGTATAATAAAATAAAGTGCAAATATTCTACACCATAAAAATGATGTTGAATTTCTGCACTTTATTTATCATTGAATGAATTTTTTTCTTACCCAAACTTTGGATAGGGTGTATCTCCTAAGTAATCAAAATCGCCCCAATCTACATCGTTATCTGCAAAAAAGGCATCATACTTTGGATATTTTCGTTCCGGTTTTGCCCAATACACGGCGTTCTTAATAACTTTTTGAATGAGTGGATTTCTATACTGGGGGTAAGTCTCATGTCCCGGTTGAAAATAAAAGATCTTCCCATTTCCACGTGTATATGTGATTCCCGCACGAAAAACTTCGCCACCTTCAAACCATCCTAAAAATAAAACCTTTTCTGGATCGGGAATGTCAAATCGTTCTCCATACATTTCTTCGTGGGGTAAATCTATATATTCGGGTATTCCACGTGTTATCGGATGATTTTGTTCGATGACCCATAAACGCTCACGTTCTCCTACCTCTCTCCACCGGAGTGAACACGTTGTTCCCATCAACCTTTTAAAAATCTTTGAATAATGGGCTGAATGCAAAACGATTAGGCCCATACCACGCAATACTTGTTGGTAGACTCGTTCAACAACAACATCCGTCACTTCATCATGAGCACAATGTCCCCACCAAATGAGCACATCCGTTTTTTCTAATACCTCTTCTGTCAACCCGTGTTCCGACTCATCAAGCGTTGCTGTTTGAACAATAATCTCTTTATCTTCACCTAAAAAATCTCGAATGGTTTCATGGATCCCTTTTGGATAAATACGTTTTACTTTTTCCTCTGTTTTTTCGTGTCTGAATTCATTCCATACCGTTACATTTATTGTCATTTTTATTTCCTCCATTCTTTACAACTTGCTCCCACATCCAAAATCTAAGGTGTTAGTATCTATTGTGACTTCATCACCACGTGCTATAGCTCGTCCTATTAAAAATCGGAATGAAAAACAGCATAAAATAATTATACCGCATCCATACTTCGATTTGATCATACTGTCCGCAGCAAGTACAAATAGCAAGTTGGCGAAAGTCTAACATTTTTTCTTTTTGACTTATTCCCATAATTAAAAACATCGAGCATTCTCCTAACGCTATTTATGACTTCGATAATACATAAGGTACATATTATATCTTACCATATATTGAAAGTGATGTTCCATATTGGGGACTATAACCTTCGTTTTCATGTTTTCATGATTTATCTCTCGCTGTTCGTTTTCATCTAAATCCGTTAGGCATTTTTTAGCCCATTTTGCTGCACCTAACATAGACATATCCTTTGTGTCGTTGATTATCATTGATTTGCCAAAAATATCTGAACACATTTGCATCCACATTTGTGAATTCAAAATTCCACCGGAGAGTTGAATCGTTTTTGGTTCACCAACCGATCGTATTAACATCTCATATCCTTGATACAAGTTAAATAAAACGCCTTCTAGAATGCTATAATAATAATCTCCTAGACGATGCTGGTGATGCATGGCTTCAAATCCACCACGGCGCAACATATCCCATCCGGGACCTCGTTCGCCAAATAAAAAAGGTAAAAATATAGGTCGATCATCCATTTTCTTCTTCTTAGGTATTTTTCCCTCTAATTCTTGATAGGAATATCTATTTTCACAAAAGTCTTCTTTAAACCAATCCACACAATTACAAGCACCTGATGTGGCAGTCCCAATAAGCCAGGTTCTGGGTGATCGATAATTCCAAAGGCCTGATTCTGATGTGTTGGGCTCTTCGACTGACATCCTAAGGGCACCACTAGTACCTACAGACAGAGTCATAACTGTATCCTCTTGACTTTCAGCCCCAATCTGGTTGAGTGCTCCATCCGGGTTCGTCATCATAACAGGAATACCCACTTCCACGCCTAGTGCTTTTGCCACTTCAGTTGACAGAGGGAATAGAGTATTATCCTTTACGATTCTGGGGAACTGTTGCTTCTTTACACCTATTGACTGTAATAGCCGATCATCATAATCTCTTTGGTGGATATTGTAAAGACCAGAACCTGAAGCCATACTTTCTGAAGTTATATATTCCCCGGTAAATTTCCAGTTTAGGTAAGAGCCTTGATCCATGATTCGAAGCGAATAATCTTCTAATAATTTACTTTCCTTATCTTCATGCATGGCTCGAAGTTTAAAGTAGGGATAGCTTGCATTGACAATACATCCGGTTTGATCTCGATAGGCATTGGCAAAAGCTTTATCTTTACTCAATTTTTGGCACAGTTGCCCTGCCATTGGATTGGACCACAAATAGACTGGAGATACCGGGTGCATATCTGCATTACAAAGCAATAAGCTGTGCCATGTGGAGCTAAGGGCAATCGCATCAATACGATGATTTTTTACTATACTTGCGCCAATTGCTAATAGGCTTTGATATATTTGCTTGGTATCATGAATGCCAGAATCACTATTTTTTTGGTCATGTTTTTGTGTCATTACCTCTGAATACTGATTTTTTGTGTCATATACCATGGCTTTAACCGATGTTGTACTTGTTTCAAGCACTAATATTTTCATAACTACATTCCTCTTTTATACGGATTATAATATAACCAGACTTGTGGCCATAACAATCATACCTGCAATAACACCATAAATAACAACATGATGTTCACTGTATTTTTCTGCAGTCGGTAATAATTCATCTAAGGAAATATAGACCATAATTCCTGCAACTGCAGCAAATATAACCCCAAACATAAGGTCGCTTGCAAAATTGATTAAAATAAAATAACCGACAATGGCTCCGATGGGTTCTGATAAACCGGAAACAAAGGAATATTTAAAGGCCTTTTTCTTATCTCCTGTTGCGAAAAAGATGGGTATCGATACGGCAACACCTTCCGGAATATTATGAATCGCGATTGCAATGGCAATACTAATACCTAATGTTGGATTTTCAAGAGCCGCAAAAAACGTCGCCATTCCTTCCGGAAAATTGTGAATTGCAATGGCAAGAGCTGAGAACACACCCATTCTCAGTAAATTTTTATCTTGTATCCTCTTTTTTTTCTTGACTTCATAGTCTTCAAGCTCACTTAAATTATCTACATTAGATAAGTCATAGATTTCATGAGGATTCTCATAACTTGGTACGAATTTATCGATAAGTGCAATGACTGCAATTCCACCGAAAAATGCTAGTGTTGTTACTAACATTCCTTGTTCATCACCTAAAACAAGGGATAAAGATTCATTTGCCTTGGGAAAGATTTCAATAAATGACACATATACCATAACCCCCGCTGAAAACCCAAGGGCTCCGGATAAGAATTTTTTATTTGTTTGTTTTGTATAAAATGCAAGCGCGCTACCTATACCTGTCGATAAACCTGCAAAAAGGGTTAAGCTAAATGCAAATAATACGGTCTGCCATGAATGCATAATTTAAACCTCCTAAAATTAGTTAAATGTCTACTTTATGAATAGGCTTTTGACGCCTTTTTCAAGATGAAATTATAGGCCACTAATGTAGTAAAACAAAGTATTGAAGCAATCAACATTGAATGCTGAAAGCCCAACCGATCAATAAGCATTCCTCCCAATAATGATCCAAAAATCTTTCCTATTGAAGATGCTACTGCTAGAACGGTCTGGCCTGTCGTTCTTAATTCTCTTCGCACAGTTTTATTAATATAGACCGCTAAACTATAGGCGAAAATAATATAGGTCATCCCATGCAATAAAGATATAAAGTAAAACCATGTCGGCGACTGACTAAATACTAATGCGACAAAGCGAACTCCAAAAATGAACATGGAAAAAAACAAGGTCTTCTTTACGCCAAAGCGTTCTATAATACGGTCTGCAAAATAGAGAAAAGGCACTTCACTCAATGCTGCAATGAAAAATAACCATCCAACACGACTACTTGATCCACCTTGAGCTATAAAATACACCGCAAAAAAAGTCATAAAAAAGCTCATCATGATTTGCGCTATAACGGTTAAACTAATAAAAATTGTTAACATACGGTCTTCAAAGATCACTTTATAGGAGACTTTGTTATGTTTATCATGGTGCCCTTTAACCGTTGGTAATAAGGCAACAATAACAATATTCGCTACTCCGATTACTGCTGTAACATAAAAGATCATCGTAATATCAATACGCATCATTACGCCAACCAAAATAGCTACTAATGCATAACTAACCGTTCCTGCCATACGAACCGGACCATAGGATTGCCCAATATGCTCTAGAGACTCTAATGTAATACTCTCAGAAATGGGCAACAAAGCTGCTTGGAAAATGGATACAATAAAAATAATCAATATGACATATCTATAATTAGTATTCATCGGTATTAACAATAATCCAATGACCGTTAAAAACATTAATATATTGTACACTTTATTCTTTGAAGACGCTTTATCTGTCTGTGTTCCAAACAGTGGCTGTGCAATAATTGACACAAAAGGATTAATCGCCATTAATACACCAATCTGTCCAGACGACATTTGAATTCCGTCAAAATATGTGGGTAAAAAACTCCACATAATCGGTATACATGCCCAAAACAAGGCACTTTGAAGTACGTATTTTTTCATCGATATCCTTTCACCATTTCATCCATAACCCAGCTCGTTCTTGAACCGGTAACACCTGTACTTGGTGATTCACCTTTTCCGATCAAATCATTTACAATCATTTGTATAAGGGGTTGTTGAATATGTGTCGGGTTAGTAATTTCATAACTTTTAACACCGGATTCGGTTGTTAAACGAATGGGTTCACTGCCAAAAGTTGAAAATTCAAGTCTCCCTTTTGATCCTACGATTGTATTCATATCTACCCGTTCAAATGTATTAAAACACCACATTCCAGTGCCATGAACGCCTGATTCAAAGACAAACTCACCACTGACTATATCTTCCGCCAAATAAGTCCTGCCTTGGTTACTTGCATGACCATGAACCTCCTTAATGGGTCCGAGTATATAATCAAGGATATCAAGAGTATGGGATCCGATGTCAAAAAAGATACCACCACCTGCTGTTTTTGGATCTACACGCCATGGTAACTCTCCTTTTTCATTAGGAGTAATAAGCTCTTGATCGTTCCGAACCGTTACACAACGAACCTCCCCTATAGCACCTTCTTCAATCAATTCTTTTATCTTATTAAACCTTGGCAACCCCCGTCGATAATAAGCAACATAAAGGGGTACATTACTTTCTTTGCATGCACTAATCATCGTATTGCATTCATCAAAATTTAATGCCATCGGCTTTTCAACATATACAGGCTTTCCGACCTTTGCACACTGCAATGTATATTCTTTATGAAAGGCCGGCGGTGTTGCTATATAGACGACGTCCACATCCGGATCATTAATGAGTTCATTGGCATCATCATACCATTTGGGCACATGATGGCGCATGGCATAATCTTTTGCTAACTCTCCATTACGACGCATAACAGCAACAAGTTCAGAATTATCCGCTTTTTGAAATCCTGGTCCGCTCTTTACCTCCGTCACATCTCCACATCCGATAATTCCCCAACGTACTTTATCCATAGTATATTCCTTTCTATATTTCATCATCTTAAAATCACTTATTACCTCTATAATAACATATTTCGATAATAAATTGGAGATAGGAAATAGATATAAACTTTTGAATATATAAAATCCGGCAGAATTACTCTGCCGGATTTTATATATTGTTAAAAATTATCATTTCTCCAGAAACCAATTTGTCGCTTATTTATTTCGCAAATACGTTTGGGATCCACTTTAAAATTTCTTTGAATATCCATCAAACCATTAACTTCTTGCTGAACATCAGATAGTTGAGTATAGCAAAATCCACAAATATACGGAGATTCCTTGATAGCATCTGTAATATCTTCAAATCTTTTTATAAAAGCCTCTTCGCTATCAACTTTATCGCCATAGCCCCATCCTTCTTTATCATTATCAAAAGCTATACCACCATATTCACTAATGATAATCGGTTGACCTTTATAACTATATCCATTTGCAAAAGCAGATTTATGCCGACTATGATAGATGCTATTTTTAAGAATTTCATCTTTATAGCCATTATATCGATTGAAAAAGACATCTCCAAACTCTTCATAATCATGTAGTGTAATAATATCTGAAATTGTGTGCTCCCAACCATCATTAACAATAACCGGCCGATACGGATCCATAGTTTTTGTTAAATAATAGATTGATTCTGTAAAATATTGTTGTGCTTGATTAGTTTTAACTTCCGGAATTCCCCACGACTCATTAAATGGTGTCCACGTAATAATACTTGGATGATTATAGTTTTGAGAAACAATTTCCATCCATTCTTTTGTTAAAGACTCAACTGCATAATCCGAAAACTGATATGCTGCCGGAAATTCACTCCACACCAAAACACCTTTAACATCACACCAATACAAAAAACGTTCATCCTCTACTTTTTGGTGTTTTCTCACCCCATTGTATCCAAGCTCCAATGTTTTATCAATATCCGCTATCAAGGCTTCTTCATTTGGTGGGGTTAAATGGGAATCTTTCCAATAACCTTGATCTAATAGCAATCTTTGATAAAGCGGAACACCATTAAGCAATATATTGCTTTGTTCAATTCGAATCTCTCTCATACCAAAGTATGAATTCACTTCGTCTAAAATCTTACCTCCCTTTATTATCCGAACATTCAAGTCATATAAATTCGGCGCATTGGGCGACCAAGTTTCCATTCCCCATTCACTGACCGCTAGTGAAAAAACATTTAGATGTATTTTAGAATGGTTTTCAACTATTCTAACCTGAGATTTATTAACTTCAACTCCATCGAATTCAACGCTAGCTTCAATGACTAAATCTTCCGAATTCATTTCTACATCCAATTCTACTTCTACTTCTTTTTCTTTAAAATTCGGAGTTATTTTTAATGTTTTCAAATATTCTTGTGGCAGACTCTCTAACCAAACTGTTTTCCATATACCTGTCGTCTGCACATACCAACATCCATAATTATTGTCTTTCCATCGTTGTTTTCCTCGTGGTTGATGTGCATCATATGAATCTTCTACTTTTACAACAAGAGAATTTTCTCCGACGTGGGCAACATCTGTAATCTCAAACGAAAATCTTGCGTAGCCACCACGATGCTTTCCAACGAATTGTCCATTCACCCAAACTTTGGTGATATAATCACTCCCCTCAAAATGAAGCATAATGCGACCCTGTTCTTTCATCGCTTCTGTTATATTTATATTTCGACTATACCATACAAAATCATGACGTTCTTCTTTTTCAATGCCACTCATCTTTGTTTCATATGTATAAGGAACAGTAATCTTCATGTCCCCACGAAAATCTTTGTACCAAGATGCCTCTTCACCAATATTTTGATCATCAAAAGCAAACCCCCATATTCCATTCAGATTTTCCCATTCTCCTCGTACCATTTGTGGCCTTGGATAATCTTTTATATATGTTTTCATTGTAATTCCTCCATTTTTAAGTAGTTTTGCTAAGTATTTGAATAAATCTGCTTACAATCATTAATGCAATATAAAAAATAATCGCATATCGACCATCTCGATAAGAAAATGATGATTGTGCAAATCCAAAAATCATTATGTTACTAATTAACAAATAATAAAGGGACGATTTTCCCACACTTTCTAAATATTTAATTATTTTTCGTAAAAATTCATGCTTTAAATGACAATATTCTATTTGATAACTTAACCATCGAAAGATATAAAGGATTGCAGCTCCTCCCAATATATATATAGGCGATGGTGGAAATCTAGATGGTTCTTGCTTTGTTACAAAACTATAAATAATATAACTACCTGTTGCTATAATACTTAATAGGAATAAATACTTCTCTGCTTGTTTTTTATTTCGACTGAAAAAGATTCCTAGGAAAAACCAAAATGAATACTGGATTACAGGAAAAGTAATGTAATCGTAAGAACCCAGTATTAAGGCTGATCTCGGCGTGGTAATCCAACTATAGGATAAAAAACAGCTCAAAAGACTTACTACCATTAATACTAAAAGGACATATTGGTTAACTTTCTCAAAAAATCTAAAGAAGATTATACTAAGCAGAATAAACAATACAAAGGCAATGAGAAATTCTGACCATCCAGCGAATCTTTTTAACAAAACTACATCAAGCACAGTATCCACGCGAAATATCTGATTTTCCATTAACGCTATAAATGAAATACTCGATATGTAATACGCTCCTAATATTTTTAACCCACTAGTCATCATTCGTCTGAAACTATTTCGAAACCCTTTTTCAAAATACGCTTTATTAATGACGTAACCGTAAGCAAATATGAAACCCGAAAATGAGATTAAATTTACACTTCGTACAACCAGCCCTTGTAGCATTTTGGATTCTTCACCAAAAAATTGAATCGAATGCCCCAAGATCATTGCCAGAACAAGCATAGCCTTAAAATAATCTACCCATCGCTCTCTTTTGATAATTATATTAGTCAACCTTTAACTCCTGTCATAGTAATCCCTTGAACTATTTGTTTCTCAAATATTATATACAAAATAATCATAGGTATAGATGCAACCATATTTGCCGTTAATGGTTTTACATAATCCACAGTGTACGTCCCTGCAAATGTTGGTATACCAATAGGTAACGTGAATTTTGAGCTGCTCATCGCACATAATAATGGCCATAAATAATTATTCCAACTTGCGATAAACGCAAAGATACTCACGGTAGATAGAACCGCCTTGGATAAAGGTAAAACAATTTTCAAAAAAATGGTCAGATGATTTCCACCGTCGATCTTAACCGCTTCTATCAATTCATTCGGTATCCCTCGTAAAAATGTCACCATAATAATAAGATTCATCGAACCTGCAATAGCCGGAAAAATCAATCCAGGATAAGTATCAATCAAGTCAAATCCATTGACAGTAATAAACAGGGGTACAATCGTAGCTTCTCCCGGAACCATTAGTCCAAGTAAAAAATAGAAGAAAATTAAGCGACTTCCTCTGAATTGAATTTTAGCGATTGCATAAGCAGCCATTGCTGATAAAAATACAGTAAGCAAAGTTGCAACCACCGCAATAAAAAGACTATTAAACATCCAAAGCGGTACTTCACTATTCATAATAATATCCGGATAATTTTGTAATGTGTATGGTGGCTTGAACCAATCCCACACACTCGTTATTTGTCTACCCTCTACCTGAAGTGAAACAGCTAAGGACCAAAGAATCGGCGCCAAAAAAATAACTGCAATTGCGCCTGATAAAATTGTTAATGAAGCATTTCCTATACGTGCTTTTTTTATTCCTGCGTGCCGGATCATACCTTCTCACTCCTTTTTTGCATAATTTGTTGAACGAGCGATAGCAGAACGAGTACAAAAAACAACACATACGACATTGATGCTGCATAACCCATTCGTCCTTTTGTAAACGCTGTTTCATAAATATATTGAATCATTGGGCGTGTTGACGATGCAGGCCCACCACCTGTTATTAAAAATATTTGTCCAAACACTTTAAAGCATGCAATTAGCTGTAGTAAGGAGACTAAATATGTTGTTGGTTTTAACAAAGGTATGACAATATGGAAGAGCCTTTGTCGACTATTCGCACCATCTATCTCTGCCGATTCAAGAACTTGCGGTGAAATATCTTGAAGCGCCGACAAATATAACATCATGCTAAATCCAACTGTCCACCAAACCGTCATTGAAGTAATTGTCACCCACACTAAACTAGGATCTTGCAGCCATTGTAATTCTTGATTAATAGGTAATGTTCCGATTGAATGCAAGAACCCGTTAATAAATCCTCTGTATGGCGCAAACATATATTGAGCAATAAACGATGCAACTGCAACGGATAAAACACTTGGCAAATAATAACTAATTCTTAGTATTTTTTTTAATCTAGATTCTCGATTTGCTAGCAATGCTAGCATAAGTGCAACCACCACCATAGAAGGTGCTGTAATAATTACAAATTTCAATGTATTCAGCATCGCTCCAACAAAATTTTTATCTCCTAAAAATCGCGAGTAATTATCAAGACCAACAAAGCCTGATTTTCCCATCAAACTCCATCTATGAAAACTTACATAAACCCCCTGAATAACTGGCCATATTGTAAAGAGTGTATACAATGCTAAAAAAGGAAATATGAATCCTGTTATTGTCAGAAATAATCTGATTTTTTTCTTCTTAATCTCCATTTTTATTCTCCTCTTTTTATAATGATAAGGGAGCAAAACACTCCCTTATCAAGTTTTGTTAAAATATGTTGGATTCAAGTTCACTATACAAATTATTTATAGCTGTTTCCACATCATTTTGTCCCGTCCAATAAGCGTTTAATGTATCAATCATTCCAGCTTTCATCGCATAAAAGCTTGAGCTTTGTGGTGGTAAAACTGCTGTATTTAATGCATTTTTATAATCACTTCTATAATCTAGTGCAGCATACTCATCACTATTTACAACCTGAACATTTGAAGGTATTTGACCAGACTTCGCCCATGTAACTCCTCCATCTGAAGCTGCTGAAACAATAAATTTAACAGATTCAAGGGTTTCTTGTTCTGTTCGATCTTTTGCAAAAGGAATAATCATAATATGTGCATCTGCCCAGCAGGCATCCGTTTCAAACAATTTCGGGAAATTCTGTGCTCCAAAATTTAATCCTTCCGTTTTTTCAAAAGCTCCTGTCGCCCATGTCCCACCAAATAAAATTCCCGCTTTACCACTTTGGAAAAACGCCTGATGGTCATCAATTCCTTCAAGAATATATCCTTCTTCATACAAGCTTTTAACAAATTTGGCTGCTTCCATTGCAACTTCTTTATCTAAAGTTACTTCTGTTCCGTCTTCACTAAGAATTGCTGTTCCATTCATTTGGAAATATGTCGCCCACCATACGCGATAAGGATCATCTCCTGAGTTTGTTAGCGCTAAAGCTGATGATCCGTCAGGAATAACTAACTTTATCTTATCAAGAATGGAAATAAAATCATCCGCACTATTAATTTCTAGTTTTCCTTCAGAATTTAATTCAACACCTGCTTCATCTAATATATCTCTGTTGTAATACATGATTTCTGCATGAGTATCTAACGGAATTCCATAAGTATCTCCACTAAACGTTACACTATCTATCGAGCCGTCAGTGTATAAATCGGACATACTCACTCCTATGTCTTCTAAATAGCTATCAATAGGAACCACAGCACCCTGTTCAACTAATTCCGGTAATTTGGATACATGAGACACTCCAATATCCGGACCTTTTCCTGCTGCCACAGCCGTTTGTAATTTTGTATAATAGTCAGCCCATACAAGCATAATCGGTTGAGCTTCCATATCCGGACCTTCTGAATTATAGGCATCTATCATTTCGTCCATGAATCCACCATCGCCACCACTAAATAATGACCAAAAGACCAAACTTCCTTCTTTGACTTCTACACTTTCCGGATTATTGACTGTACCATCTTCGTTTATATCTGCTTGAACTTCTGATGTTTCATCACTTGCGTCTGCTGAGCCAGCGTCTGTTGTTCCATTATCTGCCGTTGTATTTTCTACAGAATCACCTGTAGCTACATCTTCACCTTGTGTTCCACAACCCACTACCATTAAGGTTACCATCACTGCGACTAATAAAATACTTGTAATTTTTTTCATTTTTTCCTCCCTTTTTACATTAATATAATAGTTACAATTCATTACGTTATATTGCCGGCATATAATATAACAATAATATTGTTTTTATGTTCAAGTTTTACATCTTCACGCAGCATACAAACAATATTAATGTTCTATATTTTTGATATTAGTTGATATTTACCACTTAGTCAAGCGTTTTTTTCACTTTTTTGTGCTTTTAGAACAATTTAAAAACAGATATTTTATTGTTTTATTTTTTTAAACAATTATTTTGTTATTTAATTTCAAAATTAAAGCCCAGAATTCCTCCGAGCCATTTTTAATACTCTGTACTTAGTATAATGTCCTGTGCGTAATCCCCGAATCTTTTACCAAAAAGATTAAAACCACCTATATATTTGGCATCCGGTTTGTTGCCAATTTTTACCTCAATATAATCTTGGTTCATAATTGCCATTTGCTCTAAATTCAACGAACCAATATGTTGATCATTAATATAAACTCCTTGTTCATTGATTTCCCAATTAACTAAAACGCCATATTGCGTTGATCCATCCGGCCAATCTATAGGATTAAGGCGTCCACGCCTTGCACCAAAATCACTTGGACTCTGCCAATATCCACAATCAACCCCATTAATCCAAAGCGTTATATCCGACTTCCAATCCAATCGATAATTTGGCGCTTCAGAACATATTTCCATAGTCAAACTCATTCTTTTAGGAATGTGATTTTTTGGTACAAGATTTGGAAAACGATAGGTAATCACACCACCCGAACTCCATAAAAGTTGGGCTCTCACTCGTTCAGGCAAATAGAAATTACTCACCACGTCTTCCACACCAATAACACCTTTCTCATTGGCTAAACCACAAGTCGGAACCGCTTCGCAAGAACAAAATGATCCTACCGGCATCTCAACACTAACAATTTTATCAACATCTTTGTTTTTACTCAATAAACTAATATTCAAAAAATCAGGTTTTCTATGACAAAGTTTTGTTTTACCTCTTGTTCCGGGCAATTCTTCGAGACGTATAAGCTGGGCCGCTTCTAGCGTCCGCACATGCATCGCAGCACTTGATGCAGGTATGTCTAATTCTTTAGCAATCTCTCCGATAATTAAACTTTTTTCATATAATAACTTAAGTATTTCAATACGAATCGGCGACGATAACGCTTTTCCAACATTACAAATCAACTCTTCATCTTCCATATCTAGATCCAAAAATTTTGACACATTGTTCCCCTCCTTAATTATTCCATCAACCTTAGATAGCGTTCAACCGTTTCTCTAAATTCTCCTATGTTCATTGCCACTGAATATCTCTTGGCCTCTTTACCATCAACGAATAGGCCTATAATTGGGGCTGTATAAATCTGATATTCACCTTTTGCCGCTTCGACAAGGGACAAGTCCACAGAGCAAGTAGCCACTTCGGGAAATTCATCTAACACACTTGCAATTTTCTTCTTAAGAGGTGCACAAACACCACAACTTGGCATGGTAAAAACTGCGACCGCCATAAAATGTTCTTGAACCATTTCTTTTAATGCATTTAAATCCGTAATTTCTTGCATACGCTCACTCCTATTCTTCAAATATTTCTTTTACTATAACACTTAATTCTGGGAATGCATAGGAGCTTAAGGATTCATTGGCGCTATATACAGTAAAATTCATTTCTGGCTTCAATCGTTTCACTTATGCGCAAAAATTCTTCATAGGAAACTTTTTGCCCTTGATAATCGAGGGTTTCTTCCTTGGCTAAGAGATATCCTGTAAAATCTTGTATATATGGAACAAGGCGAGCAATTCGCTCACCGTTTTTTGTAATCACCGTTTCTTTTTTTTGAGTCGCTTCATCTTCCTGCAACGCATTAATTTCGTTCGATATAATTATAATTCGAACGATTAACCTTGTCAATCGTTCGATACAATGCGATAGTAGGTTTTGGATGTTCGAAAGTAAATATAAACATAGATTAGACAATAACCCAAAGCAACGGCCACGCCACTCCATCGAATAAGACCATCATCATAGAGGCCTAATGTTGCGAACAGTGTGATCACCATTTCCAATCCAACAAAGGTATGAATAACCGCAAACACTAAGGGAATGGCAAAAACCACCAGAATCTGTCGCAAGATTGTACCACGAACTTCATCTTGATCCATACCGACTTTTTGCAAAATATCAAAGTTGTATCGGTCGTCGTAACCTTCAGCTAGTTGTTTATAATACATCACAATGATAAAGCAGACCATAAATATGACACTACAAAAGAGTCCTAAAAAGAGCAATCCCCCCGACATAGCCCGAACTTCTCTTGCACCTTCATAAGCATTTGAAAAACTAATCGTTACATCTTCTTCTTTCGTTACCCATGCATAAAGACTCTCGACAAAAGCTTCATTACTAGTTTCACCTTTAACCTCTATATCGTAGTGATTCTTAAAGTAGGCCGATGCGTCTTCCTTGGAGCGTTCAATCATCTCCATCGCTTGGTTTTCATCATTAACGATAATGTATACCTCATCACTAAAGACATTTTTTGTCGATTTAGGTATATTTTTCATCGACGTTAATTCCTTTTGAACCGGATACATTCGCTCACCAAATTTTAATTCCTCAAAACCAATATTCGGACCTGATGAAAAAGTCATTACTTGGCCTGGCTTTAACTCTTTCACTTGGTCGTTAAGCTTGATTGCATCATCTTTTACTATCCAACGCACGAGGCCAAAAAAATCCTCATTCACATAAGTACGCTTTTGCCAAAAACTGTAATCTGTAACCTCAACCCTTTCAATCTTGTGTTCATCCTTTAGTCTATCAATCTCCTTCATCATTGGCGCTGTATCCCGTTTACTAGACTGTGGATAGACTCCGTCGTCATAGGTAACACTAGCATCAATCGGATATCTAAAAGCATGAATGGACTCCATACCACGAAATAATGCCACTGTACATACAAGCGTAATAATAACCATGGTACTAAAAATGCATATATTGGCCAGACTTGCTGAACTTTTATTAATCCGTTGGTGAATCCCTGAGAGTGTAATAAAGTTTTTTGATTTGTAATAGAGTTTTTTCCGTTTTCTTAAACCCTCTAACAACAAATGAAGTCCTGATTTAAAAAGCATATAGGTTCCGATAATCACCATAAGTACAGCTAGAAAAAAATCCAAGAAGATGGAGCTATCCACTTGACTTAGAACAGCTATTACATATCCCCCCGCCATAATGACCATTCCAACAAACCCACGAATCACGGGATGTTTGGGTTTATGATCATTTTGCCGGTGGCCTTTAAGCAGATGGATGGGCGTTGAGGATAGAATCGACCGGAGAGAAACAATATAAATAAATCCATATAATCCAAGAAAGAATACTCCGCTTTGTAAGAATGCTTTCCCCTTAAATTCGAAAGCAATCTGCGTCGGCATACCACTTAGATTTAAAAGAATTAAAAACAAGAATTTTGACAAAAGCGCTCCGGTTAAAATTCCGAGTACCATAACCATAAGGTAGACAAGGATTGATTCAAAAAATAGCATCAGCATAACATGGCTTTTCCCCAGTCCAAGGATGCCATACAATGCAAATTCCTTTTTTCTTTGCTTCAATAAAAAACTATGGGTATAAAACAGAAAAGGAATCATAATAATGCCTAATAAAAACAATCCAACCATCATCATGCCATAGACATAAACACTATGGGGAAGTTCATCTACAAGGTCATTATAAAAAATTGAAGATAAAACAAAAAAAGTAAATATTGCAAAGGCGCCTGCAAATATGTATGGACCATAAATAGATCGATTGGTATAGATATTTTTTATGGATAGGCGAAAGAGTAAAGCGATTTTTTTAGCTGACTTCATAAATAGCATCTCCCGTCTGTAAAAGTGTTAAGGTATCGGATATCTTCTTGTACATAGCCTCATCCGATTCATGTCCGCGATAGATTTGATTAAAAATTGTTCCGTCTTTGATAAACAAGACCCGATTTGCGTGGGCTGCCGCTTTGATACTATGGGTCACCATTAAAATCGTTTGGCCTGAAGCATTAACATCTTCAAAAATCTGCAAAAGATCTTCTGATGCTTTTGAGTCTAAGGCACCTGTTGGTTCATCTGCCAAAACAAGGTCCGGATTGGTAATCAAGGCCCTCGCTACCGCCGTTCTTTGCTTTTGTCCGCCAGATACTTCATAGGGATACTTTTTAAGAATCTCTTCGATTCCTAACATTCTGACTAAGGGAAGTAGGCGTTTTTCCATTTGACTATATTCCATTCCCGCTAAAACCAAGGGCAAAAAAATGTTGTCTTCAATACTTAATGTATCTAATAGGTTAAAATCTTGAAAAACAAACCCTAAATTATTCCGTCGAAATTCCGCCAAGTGTTTGCTTTTAATTTTAGACACATCTTGTTTTTTAAGTTGAACCGATCCAGTCGTCGCTTTATCAATGGTTGCCAGTATATTCAATAAGGTAGTTTTTCCTGAACCGGACTCTCCCATTATTGCAATATACTCACCCTCATTAACACTAAATGATACATCAGCAAGTGCTTCAACTTTATTAAAGCCCAGCTGTGTTGTATAAACTTTGCTTAAATTCTTAACCTCTAATAATATCATCATAACCTCCTAGTCCTTTTTATGAATTATAAAATAATCATAAAGCTTTATTCGCCCATTGACCATCGATTTAGCTTACAATTTAAAGAGGAACCTTACATTTTTGTAAGATTCCCAAATGTCAATACTACCTTGGTCCCTTCTCCAACTCGAGACTCCACTGTAATCGAATGTTTGAGCTGATCCATAACCTTCTTCACCAAAAAAAGTCCTATTCCGCTTGCCCGTTGGTCTAGCCGCCCATTATATCCTGTAAACCCCTTTTCAAAAACACGGTCAATATCTTCCGCACGTATGCCTATGCCTGTGTCTTCAATAACTAAGCGAACAAGATCTTTTTCTTGAAAAGCTCGAATCCTTACATGGCCACTTTCCGTATATTTGATGGCGTTGGAGAGAATCTGTTCAATGACAAGGGTCAGCCATTTTTTATCCGAAACGATTCGCACCTCCGGAACGTCAACGACAATCTGAAACCTGCGGTTGATAAAAAGTATGCTGTATTTTTTCAGAACTTGATGTACCGTTTTTTGCAATTCCACATCTTCAATCACTAAGTCTTTGGACATGTCACCGATTCGATTATAGTGAAGGACCATGTCCATATATTGTTCGATCTTAAGAATTTCTTCAAGCATTTGATAGCGATTGATTTGAGGATTTTCCCCACCATCTGTTTCTTCCAACAATAATTTTAATGACGTTATGGGCGTTTTGATCTGATGTGACCAAAGAGCATAGTAGCTTTCACGATCCGCTTCCTTTATGAAGTGCCTTTCCTCAAGTGCTTTGAATTTTGACATTAATTCTTCCGCAATCTCAAGAAGCATCTTTTCTTCTTCTTGATGCACTTGAACATGAAAAGACTCCGGTCCTCGGTCATTTTCCTCAATAAATATTAACACTTTTTCCAGTTGCGTGATTTTTTTATAATAAGGCACAAAGCCTAGAAGAAAAGCCACCAGACCAACTATTGTTGTCACTAACACTGGATACAAGACAAGTAAAATCTCATCATTATGATAAAGTATCCATGAACCTGTAAAAAAACACTGTACAAAAAAATAGAGAACAATGATGCGTCGGTTCTGCTTCAAATATTTCAAAAAATGCATCTTGATTCTTCTATTCGATAACATAACCCACACCCTTTTTTGTCACAATGAAATCATCTAACTGGATTTCATGTAATTTTTTACGCAAACGATTAATATTTACCGTCAATGTATTATCATCCACGAAGTACTCTTGATCCCATAGGGCTTTCATAAGGGCTTCTCTTGAAACAATTTTTGTTTTTCGTTCCATAAGTACTTTTAAAATACGATATTCATTCTTTGTTAACTCAATCAAGTGGTCTTGATAGCTTACCGTATTATTGGTCATGTTCAAAAACACCCCTCGATGTTCAACTAAAGGTGTCATGGCTTCACCATAGTCATAGGTCCGCCTTAATAGTCCGCTAATCTTGGCATTTAAGACGTCAAGTTCAAAGGGTTTTGCAATAAAATCATCACCACCCATATTAATAGCCATAATAATATTCATTTGCTCTGTCGCCGAAGAAATAAAAACAATCGGTACTTTTGATATTTTTCGAATTTGATCACACCAATAGAACCCATTATAGTAAGGCAATGTAATATCCATTAGCACTAAATGGGGTTCTATTTTTACATACTCTTGAGCGATACCATTATAGTCTTCAACAACAAAGACCTCGTATCCCCAACGAATTAAGGTATCTCGAATAGATTTTTGCAATCCTTTATCATCTTCAACTAAATATATTCGATACATAGGGTTTCCTCTCACTTATCCACGTCTAAGGACATGTCTCCCGATTTTATCCACATTTTCTTGCGCATGAGCTCTGAAATTGTGAGTGTTAGTATTGCCGGCAAGATAAAATGCAAGAAGAGAATCTGTATGAAAAGTATGGCTGGACTACGTCCACCTGACATATCCTGCCATGTCATAAATTGCCCAACTAAGCCACTTGTTCCCATCCCCGCACCTGAAGAATTATTGGTCATCTTAAATCCTATTGTTGACACAGGTCCTAAAATAGCTGAAGCCAGTGTTGGCGGAATCCAAATCCGAGGATTCTTAACAATATTTCCCACTTGAAGCATACTGGTTCCTAATCCTTGGGCAATCAAGCCACTCGTTTTATTCTCACGATAACTGGCCACTGCAAATCCAACCATCTGGGTTGAACAGCCGACAGTTGCCGCACCTGCTGCTAATCCGCTGAGTCCAAGAATAATAGATAAGGCCGCTGAACTGATAGGCAGTGTTAAGATCATGCCCATCAATGAACTTACGAACACCCCCATAATGAAGGGTTCCTGTTCTGTTGCAACAACAATTAACTGTCCTAGCATGGTCATAAAATCAGAAATATAAGGTCCAATCAAAAGTCCGACACCGGCTCCACTTATAATCGTTACAAGGGGTGTCAAAACAATATCTAGGCGGGTTTTTCCGGCAATGCGTCGTCCAATCTCTATGCCGACAACTGCCGCAATAAATGCCCCTAAAGGCTCTCCCGGTCCGGATAAAATCACTTGCCCGTCTCCAAAAGCTGTGCCGGTTAAAACACTCTTGGCATAGCCCCCGATAAAACCAGTCACTGCTGAAGCATATAAGACCAAGGGGGACGCTTTAAAACGATGGGCAACACCGATTCCTATTCCTGCTCCCGTTAAGACGGAGGCCATTCTTCCCATCCAAACCAAAAACTCCAGTCCGGTCAAACTTCCAATCTGTTGCAAAATTAGACCGACAATAAGTGTGGCAAAAAGGCCTAAGGCCATACCACTTAACCCATCAACAAAAAAATGTTGAATCCACTGTTTCATTTTATTTTTCATCTGATTTTACCCCTTTAACGACTTCGCTAAGCCCATTAAAATCATCCACAATATATTTGGGGGTGTAGTCTGCGACATGTTCTCTTTTTCGAAATCCCCATGTCACAAAACAAGAATCAACCCCAGCATTTTCTGCGGTCATGATATCGACTTCAGAGTCACCAACAAAAAGCACATCTGCCGGAGTAAGATTAAACCGATCCATGAGTTGATCAATTGCCCACGGATTAGGTTTAAAGGGTTGGCCTTCCTTAACTCCCCAAACACTTTCAAATGAAAATTCGTGCAAATGGTCCTTAACAATTTGCTGCACCATATCATCATTTTTATTTGAATTGATTGCCATATAAACTTGCCCTTCAAGTTCACTTAATAATTCCTTGGCTCCCTCATAAGGTTTAAGATTGAAGTCATAATGTTGCTGATAATAGGTCAGCATCTCATGATAAAGGATCTTCAGCTCTTCCTCTGTTAATGAAGATTCTTTTAAGGTTCCTTTGACTGTATTCAATAAACCATTCCCTACAAATTCAAAATACCCTTCCACCGGAAATGTTGGATAACCGTGTTTTTCAAGCATCATGTTCACGGATTTACTAATGCCACCAATCGAGTCCATTAAGGTTCCGTCTAAGTCAAAAATAATGAGTTGATATTTCATCGCTGTCACTTCCTCTTCTATCGTCAATTTATCCCATAAAGTATGTTTTACTTATTGTATCAAATGAATAGCGTCATGACTAGCATTCTAATGCATTCCTAACATTTTTTCATAAGGACACCAACCCAGATGAGATGGATAAGAACCGCCAACACTATGACAAGTACATCCTTGGGATTATGAATTAAACGAAGAATCCAATAAAAGGGGATTATTCCGGCAAGGATGCTAAGCCATGCTTTGCCAAAAAGGTCGGCCATGGATAGAATAATAAAAATACCCAGTCCTTTTGAGTAAGTAAGCCCTTGTACTTTATCCTCTGCAAAGAGAAAGAGTATGACGCCAACAAGTATACTTTCTAGGCTAATCAAAAGCATTATTAAGATCAAGATGATGCCATTTAATGTGTAAATATTCAAGACAAAATATGTCATTAGTGTGTAAATAATACTCCCCACAAAGGGCAAGACCAAACGATGCGCCAGATATCCGGAATATCCTGCAGGTGTAATCGAAATCAATTCAAAAATCTTACCATCTTTTTCATCAATCATTAAAAAACCGGCAACCGTTCCTAACATCATCGGTGATAACAAGAAGCAGCCTCCTAAAACATACCCATAGTAGAGACTAAGGTCAAATCCAAGCTCACTTCCAAGCCAAGGCACCAGATAATGCAAAAGAACTTTGATGAAGATTAATGCAAAAATAGGCACCAACATCAATAGTATTAATATAGGATCTCGACCAATCATTTTTATATCTGTTTTTAAAGCTGTTTTATTCACCGAATCCACCTCCAAATATGATTTTATCCACACTATGCAAGCAAAAAACGGTTATAAAAACCAGATAAATCAGATTTAATGTTACCTCCATCCAATGAATACCTATAAAGGCACCATAAATCAACTTTAGTCCGGCAACACTCGGAAAAATATTAAAGATCCAACTATAAGGCGTTTTGATTAAGAGTAAAAAACACGGAAGTACGATAAAGAACATATAAGGGAGCATCTTTACAAAATATTCATTAACAGACTTACACTTTGCTGCAACAAAAAAACCATATAAGGTAAACAAGAGAGAAGACACACCAATTCCCACAATCAATAAGATCCACTGGACGCTTCCTCTATATGTTACAAGAGTAATCACACTACTTGCCACAATGGCTAAAAGCGTAAGCGATATTGCTTTTGCCATTAAATACTCTTTTGAACGCAGTGGTGTGACCACTAAATAGTCCAAAACACCTTGCGCTTTTTCCAACATAACAATGCCTCCTATGAAGAAAAATCCAACGATTGATGGATCAAAATAGATAATGAGTGGCACAACAATTTGTCCCATATGGTCAGGAAGCTGGTAAATAACGAGCATATATATTAGCGTTATAATCACATATACGGCATAAAAGCCCTGTTTCACTTGAAATTTCACATCTGCTTTTATTGCATTGGTAATTCTCATGCCAGTTCCCTCCCCGTGAGTTTTATAAATATATCCTCGAGCGTTGCTTCCTGGCTATGAATTCGCTTTAGTTGGTGTTTATGTAAGATATCAAAAAAATGCTTGTTTTCTTGGATTGTTTTTAAGGGAAATTCTTCTGAGTATTCCTTCCCTTCCCTATAATAATCTAGCCGGACGGTTTGCCTACCATGTTGAACCATAAGTTCCCTTGGACTGTCAATGACAGGAATCTTGCCATCAACAATAAATGCCACCCGGTCACAAAGTTGCTCCGCAACGGTCATATTATGGGTGGTCAAAAAAATCGTTTTGCCCTGGCCTTTTAGCTCCATAATCATATCTTTAATAATTTTTGCATTGACCGGATCCAGTCCGGATGTGGGTTCATCAAAAAACAAAATATCCGGATCATGCATCAAAGAACGAATGAAATTTAACCGCATCTTCATTCCTTTTGAAAAACTCTCGACCTTCTTATCCTTGTCCGCAAGCAATCCAACCCGATCAAGCAAGGCATTAATATTCGTCGCTTTTTTCTGATAGTAGGAACTGATTAACTCTAGGTTTTCTTGGGCCGTTAACTTAATATAGAGGTTGGGAAAATCAAAGGCTACACCAACCTTTTCATAGAAATCATTATTCCATTTTCTTCGTTCTTTTCCCATAATCAAAACGTTACCTTCATAACCTCTTAATAGACCAATAAGAATTCTTTGGGTCGTTGTTTTTCCTGCCCCACTTGGCCCTAAAAAGCCAAAAATTTCACCTTGTTCAATAGAAAAATCAATCTTTCGTATGGCTTCTTTTCCCGATTTTTGATACACAAATTCTAACTCTTTGACTTGAATCATATGAACTCTCCTTTAACGGTCATCCGTTCTTTTTTGATTTAAAAAAATTTATCTTTATTTGAAATCGCCAATTAAGGACATACTTCCTATAATATGGAACAAAAAATGTTCGGTAATCAATTTCTTGCGTATGGTTTCCTCTTTATAATTTTTTAATATGAATAAAAAGCCTTCGATAAATTGAATGGCGATAATCTCGGCCATCTCAGGGTGCACATGTGAATGCCCAAACTCTTCCATATGGCTAAGAAAATGCTCCGTCAGAACCTGCAACAAGATGTCGCGTGTTTTTTCAAATCGGGTTCCTTCACTGCCTTCAATAAGTAGAACAAAGCGATTAGAAAAAGGGGGAATATATGCTTCTATGAATTCAAACATTACACTTCGCCATTTTCTGACATTTGCAATCTCCCACAGGTAATCCGGTCGATTAATCTCATCATGGTGTTCTATAAAATAGACAAATTTATTATATTCACCTTCAACAAGAGCTTCATAAATTGCCTCTTTGCTGTCAAAATAATTATAAAAGTTGCCGATTGTCGTCCCGGCAGCTTTTATAATTTTACGCAATGAGGCATTCTTAAATCCTTTATCTAAAAATTCCTTTTCTGCGGCATCAAGGAGTGCCATGCGAACTTCTTCTTTTTTAATTTGCATAAAATATCACCTGTTCTTTTTTTACACATTATATACTATTTCTTAGCCAGCGTCAACAGGATTCGGGAATCTGTAAAGATTGTTTATCTATCAATTTAGTATAGAACTTATAAAAGGCAAATTTTATTCCATTATTTTACGTATGCGATCCGCCCGATACAACGATGCACTCGCCTGTAACAAAGCTCGAATCGTCCGACGATAAAAATGAAACAACCGCGGCTAATTCTTCCGGCTCTGCCAAACGATTCATTGGAATGGATGCGATAAATTTGTCTAGCACTTTTTCCGGAACAGCTTGTAGCATGTCAGTGTTTACATAACTAGGAGCTATTGCATTAACTGTGCAATTATTTCTTGCAATTTCTTTTGCCAGACTTTTAGTGAATCCAATTACTCCAGCTTTTGATGCTGCATAATTTGTCTGACCCAAGTTTCCAAAAGCAGACACGGATGTCATATTAACAATTTTACCATAGTTTTGTTCACGCATTTTAGCGACAACGCTTTTACAGCAATTATACACACCTTTCAAATTCACGTCAATGACCATGTCCCAATTCTCGTCATTCATCTTATGAAACATTGAATCTCGTGTGATTCCTGCATTATTGACCAACACGTCAACTGTACCAAAGTCTGAATAAATCTGATTAAATGTTTGCGACACCTCTTGGCTTGAAGCAACATTACAAATATACGCTTTGACCTTTCTTTGTTCACTCTCATCTATTAAGGATTCAATCACCTTTTTAAGCTTTTCTTCATTAATATCTATTAAGGCGATATTCGCCGCTCCATCCTTATATAATCGTCTGGCAATTGCCGCCCCAATTCCTTGTCCTGCACCTGTAATGACAACATTTTTATTTTTTAATCTCATGCTTACCTCCATTTTTATTTATCTTATCTAATACCTCGAACAATCCATTTTTTTGCCCAACATTTCCTGGAAAAATAACATAATAAAGGTTTGGATATTTGCTTTCAGGACCTAATTTCCATACTGGCACGCCCTTTATAATCTGCCCTACAACTTTTGCTTTATGAACGACTAATCCCTTTGTTCCGATATCGCTTGATGTAATTCCACCTTTTGCCACAATAAATCTTGGTCGAATGGATAATTTTGATATCACTTGTGTCAATGCTTCTGAAACCTTAATCGAAATCATTAGCATCTTTTCCTTATCTGTTGTGTATGTATCTTTTAGTTTTCTGGTAGTATAGATGACCGTTGTTATTCCCTTTTCAATGTGAGTTTCTATATAATCAACATATTTATTGATTTCTTGGTCGATATTTGTTCTTGATAAAATTTTGTGGACGTCAAATTCTATATATGCTAATGCATTACATTTTTCACGTAAAAACTCGATTTGTTCCGTTGTCTTTTTAACATGTGATCCAACAATAACTATGCCACCATTATTATTATTTTGAAACAACTCATCCTGTGTAAGCAAATCTTTATCGCTGACACCACCAATTATTTTTGCAAAACTTGCCGCAGTTCTAAACATAAAGTTCTTACCTTCATTGATTGACTCTATCAAACACGTTGTAAACACCTTAACGTCCTCATATGTTAATGCATCAACTACAATTTTATCAAATCCATTTGTTGTATTTAATATAGTTAAAACACTATTATAATCCCTATCTCGAAGCATTTTTAGTGTAATTATTTTTACGGATTCACTTAAGTACTTGCCTTGCGTCTTTTCTTCAACCCATGCCGCCAAGTTTGAATTTTCATATCCAAATGTTTTGTCTTTTGAAAATTCCGTTTCTGCTACTGGTATTAGCCATTCTTTTTCTTTAACATAATGCACACCATCGATGGTATATCTACCACCTTCTGCAAAAAATGGTATGATAATTTCACCGTCATATTTCGTTTCAGAAGTTGTTTCTATTACTTTTTTTAAAATCTCAGTTTCAATTGGGTAGTGGCCTCTTAATGTAGAATCACTACGGCTAATAAGAATAAATTCTTTCTTCTTTTTTTTAGAGATTGCAATAATGTTTTGTGCAATCTCTTGATGTAAATTTATGGTTTCATTTTCTGTACATCCTCGCGAATTTGTGAGAATATAAAACATATTATTTTCTTCATCAAAGCCCTGTTCAATACTTTTTGGGTCCCAATTTGTGTAAACATTAATATCATGAACTGTTTGTACTCCGGTCGGATCATCATCTAAAACAATAATTTTCTTATTGAGTTGCATCTGTACATCTAAAAATCCTTGTTCAATAGCATCATTAGACTCTTTAGAATATTGATTGAGTACATCTTGATAATTTATTGATTTCATTTCATTAACCCTTTCTCAAATGTTTTCAATTATTATAGACATTCCCTGTCCTCCTCCAATACATAGTGTTGCTAAACCATATTTTACATTTCTTTTTTTCATTTCATCTATCAATTTTATGATGATAATTGTTCCAGTCGCACCAATAGGATGCCCCAGCGAAATACCACTACCATTAACATTTACAATCTCAGGGTTAAGACCTAGCTCTTGAATACAGGCTATAGACTGAGAGGCAAACGCTTCATTTAATTCAATTAATCCTATGTCCTCTAATGAAATATCAATTTTTTCTAATAATTTTTTTGTCGCAATTACCGGTCCCATTCCCATTAAATTAGGATCCACACCACTAACTGCATATTCTAATATTTTTGCAATCGGTTTACATCCTAGCTCATCTGCTTTTTCTTTACTCATTAAAGTTACAGCACCTGCACCATCGTTAATTCCGGAAGCATTACCTGCTGTTACAACTCCATCTTCTTGAAAAATAGGTTTTAAAGCGTTCAACTTTTCTATCGATGTTTTTCTAGGATGTTCATCTGTATCAAATAGTTTATTTTCACGTTTTAGTTTGATTTCAATTGGAATTATCTGCTCGCTAAATCGATTTTGAAGAATTGCTGCTGCCGCTTTCTCTTGACTATCCAAGGCATATAAATCCAGATCACTTCGCGTCAATTTATATTTTTTTGCTATATTTTCAGCTGTAACTCCAATATGCGTTCCTGAAAAAGGCTCACTTAAAGCATCCATTAATTGATCCTTAAGTTGATCGTTCCCCATACGTTTTCCCCATCGTACATTCTCAGAATAATAGGGATAATTACTCATGCTTTCAGCTCCGCCAGCAACAATAACCTCTGCATCCTTTCTTTCAATCATTAACGCACCATCTACTATTGATTGCATCCCTGAAGCACATAACCGGTTAACAGTCTGGGCTGAACTTGTTTCTGAACACCCAGCATTAAGGGCTGCTAGACGCGCTAAGAATGCATTGATTCCATATTGTCCCACACAGCCCATGATAACTTCATTGACATCATCACCTGAAATATTTGCCCGATTTATAGCTTCTTTTATCACAATTGATGCTAAGTCAATAGGACTATAATCTTTTAATGCTCCGCCATAACCTCCAATTGCTGTTCTTGCATATGACACTACAACCACATCATTAAACATATGTGCCTCCTTAATAGTATGCTAAAAATTAACTTTATCTTTTCCTTTAAGACTCAACATTTCCCTCGCTTCATCCGGAGTAGCAATTTCATAATCTAAAGCTTCTAAAATATGTCTTATCTTCTGTACCTGCTGAGCATTATTAACTGCTAATTCTCCATTTGGTTTAATATACAATCCATCCTCAAGACCAACACGTACATTACCACCATTAATGGCACACATTGTTGCATATCTATACATTCTTCTACCACCAGCTACTGTTGAATATTGGAGATCATTTCCCAATATTTTTTTACCTTGATCTATCATAAACATCATACCCTCAAGGCTCATCGGCATTCCACCCATAACCCCAGGAACATATTGAACATAAATTGGTTTTTTTATAATTCCCTGTTTCACAAAATATTCAAGGTTACTTAATTGACCATAGTCAAATACTTCAAACTCCGGTACTGTATTTGTTTCATTCATTATATTGATACAATATTCCATATCAGCAAATGTATTTTTAAAAACATTATCGTATGTTCTCTGTAAAAAAGGTATTTCCCAATCATATTGCGCCTCTAATCCGTCAGCAAGTCTAGATAGAGAAAAATTAATCGACCCTCCATTTGCTGAAGCGATTTCAGGTTGAAATTTAGGTATTACTGCTAAACGTTCTTCCACTGTCATTCCTTGAGCTCCACCTGTAGTAATCCCTATAATAACATTACTTTTTTCATGAATTGATGCTAAAATATCTCCAAATATTTGATGATCAGCTGTAGGTTCACCATCCTCTTTTCTTGCATGTACATGAACGATTGAAGCTCCTGCTTCTGCTGCACCAACTGCATTATCGATAATCTGCTTTGGATTTCTTGGTAAAAATGGTGACATTGATGGTGTATGAATACTGCCTGTAATTGCCGCTGTGATTATTACTTTTTTTTGTTTTCCCATTATTATCCTCCTGTGTTCCTTATTTAATTGATTCTCGAATTAAATCAAGAGACTGCTTTGCTTTTATTTCATCAACCTCCAAATCAATTTCAACTGAAATCATTTCATAATATCCAAGAATACTTAATGCTTGAATTCGTTTTTTATGTATAGAAAATTTATCTTGCATCATAAAAAACCTTTTCATTGGTGAACCCGCGTCATCAGAAATATGAACATGACCAATTATATCTTGGTATTCTTCCAGTGATATGTCCGCTTCTTGGCTATGCTCCATATTATAAAAATCAACAACTATTTTTAAATTATCCATCTCAATTTCTCTGCATAAATACGCTGCTTCTTCAACCGTATTCAAGTAATTACAATAACATTTTCCTAAAGCTTCTATACATACTTCAATTCCATATTTATTAAACTCCATCGCTGTGACCGCAAAAAAATCTTTACTTTGATTATATGCAATTTTTCGATCATAATTTTCCGGGAGCTGTCTTGATCCGGGAGAACCAATATTTATTTTTTTTACACCGAGAATATTTGCTCTATACGCACATTTTTCTGCATATTTCTTAGCTTTCTCCAGATCAAAACTTGAACCGACAATTGTGATTTCCGGAGTGCAATATGCATTCATTGCTAAGCATGCCATACCGATTTTTTTCAAAAATTCTACATTCTTTTTAAATTCTGCATCCTTCATCTGACAGATTTTCTTACCAGACAATTCTACATAATCGTAACCGATCCTTTTCAGTCGTGGTGCTTCATGAATGTTTGCACAGCATCCTATTAACACAGAATCACCTCCCTATGGTAAACGTTTACATTTTATTTTTTTTGAATATGCTGAATGCCAAATTCATCCATCTCACGCGTTAAATCCATATCGATAATTTCTAATATGGCTATCTCTGCAAGGTATTGCACTTCACATTCTTCTTCTAAATGGCCGATATAGGCTCTTTCTGGATCAGATGCAATAACATGTAGATGCGGTTCTCCATCAATAATTAACCCTTGAATTCCCCCTAACTCGATTGGATTTTTAACTTTGCCAAACTCATTTACAGGATCATCTGTCGTACTTTTTATAATATGATAGGATACTTGTCGCATTGAACCGATACCTGATAATATAACACCATTTTTTATGTTTAATCTTTTGATTTCTTGGCTTATACTTTCAAGAACTTTTTCTCCTTTGTGTAAATTAATAATGACGAAACGACCAAGTTTTTCACTTATATATGTTTTCATCTTTTATTCCTTTCTTCTTAACCTTTAACACTTCCGCTAGTTATTCCATCGACCAGATAATTCTGGAATCCAATGAACATCGCCATGAGAGGCACTAATGATAATGTTGACATTGCAAACAAAGCTCCCCAAGAGCTATTTCCCATTGAATCAACAAACATTCTCAAAGCAACTGATACTGTATATTTTTCAATTCTGTTCAAATAAATCATCTGACTAAAAAAATCATTCCAAGTCCATATAAATGTAAAAATAGCTGTTGTGATGATTGCCGGAACAGAAAGAGGTAAAATTATTTCAATATAGGTTCTAAATGGGCCACAACCATCTACTGTTGCAGCATCATCTAATTCTCTAGGCAACGACCTCATGTACTGTGTCATTAAAAAAACAAAAAAACCCTCTGTTGCAAAAAATTTTGGTAACACTAATGGGATAAATGTATTAAGCCAATTTAATTTACTGAATACAATATATTGAGGTATCAGTCTCACATGGATTGGTAGCATTAATGTTGCTAGCATAATTGCAAACCATATTTTTTTTAATGGAAAATCTATTTTTGCAAATGCATATGCGACAAGAGAACATGATATGAGGTTTCCTATTATAGCCAACATTACAATTGCAAACGAATTTGCAAAAAATGTTGTGAATGTGATTCCTGACATTCCTGCCCACCCTTCAACATAATTGGAAAAGCGAAATACATTAGGGAAAAACCCTTCTCCTTGAAAAATTTCAGTATTATCCTTAAACGAACTACTAATCATCCAAAGTAGTGGATACATCATAAATACTCCGATACCAATAATAAGCATATGACTAATCAACGCTCTAATTTGTTTTTTGATTTTTCTCTTTTTTTTCATGCTATTTACCCCTTTATTCATAAAACACCCACTTCTTTGCAGTTATAAATAAGACCCCTGTAACAGCCCCTATAATAAGAAGCAAGATCCAAGCTAATGCTGAAGCATATCCCATCTGAAACTGCCCAAAAGCTTTTAAATAAAGATATAATGTGTAGAATAATGTTGAATCTAATGGTGCTCCAGTCCCGTTACTTATAATATAAGCTGGAGTAAAAGATTGAAAAGCACTAATCACCTGCATAACTACATTGAAAAATACCATAGGTGTTAATAACGGTAAGGTAATGTAAAAAAGACGCCGAACCTTTCCTGCCCCATCAATCATTGCAGCTTCATAGTATGTCATAGGAATTTGCTTCAGTGCTGCTAAAAAAACAACCATAGATGCCCCAAATTGCCAAATCCCTAATAAAATAAGTGTATATATTGCTGTACTTGGTGTTGCAATCCAACTAATTCCTTCAACTCCAAAATTACCTAGTATTTGATTAACCACACCTTCTTTGTTAAACAATTCTTTCCATAATATCGCAACAGCTACACTGCCTCCAAATAATGAAGGCAGGTAGTATATTGCTCGATATATCCCAACAGCTCGTCTATTCTTTTGTAAAATCAATGCCACAATTAGAGCAAAAACAAGTACAAAGGGTACAGATAGGCCAACATATGTAAATGTTACTTGCAAACTTTTATAGAACTTTGGATCGGATGCCATTTTCGTATAATTATCTAATCCTGCAAACCTTGGTGGCGTAAGCATGTCATATCTAGAAAACGAAAAGTATAATGAAGCAAGCATTGGGATAGCTGTTAAAGCAAAGAATCCTATTAACCAAGGTGAGAGAAATAAATATCCTATAATGCCTTGTTTTTGTTTACGAGTCAATTCTTTCATTTCATCTCATCTCCTACTTTATTAGTTTTTTGCATCCTCAATCGCTGCTAATGCTTCTTGCACAAATTGTTCTGCTGATTCTTCAGGTGTCTGTGTGCCGAATTGAACTCTTGCAAACGCATCTTTGTATGCTGCTTCAACTGCTGATGCTCCAACTGGTGCATATACTCCTGTGCCTGCTACCGGCATTGTTTCTGAAACATATTGAATCGCTTTTTGTTGTGATTCGTTTAATAAAGGTTTAATATACTCTGCTAGCACTTCATTTGCCGGAACTCCTTGTTCCATTTTTAAGTGTTTTAATGAGTCTTCACTATTCACAAAGAAATTTACAAATCGTGCAGCAGCATCTTTATTCTCATCATCTATAAATGCCGAAACTGCAATATGTGCTCCTTCTAGATATTCTCCCCGTTCACCATCATCTCCTGTAGGATTTCTATGAGGAACTAAATTTGCATCACCCATCTGAGCTTGATACAAATGTAATTGATTCACAGGAAATATTGCAACTGCAATTTTCCCTAATGTAAATGGTTTTTGTTCTAACGGCAATGCATTAATCTCAGTTACTGTTGCAGCATCTGGAATAACGCCTCCATAATCTCTTAAATCTTTCCAGTATTGGAACCATTTAGTTGTTATTTGTTCATCAAAACCAATTTCTCCATCTGCTGTATATAAGTCTTGTCCATCTGAACGAACCATATATCTGAATGTGTTCGAATATGAACTTAAGTCGTCACTAAATATATAATCCAATCCTTTTTCTTGTGCTTTATCTGCAAATTCTTTTCCAATTTCTGCATATTCAGACCATGTCCAGTCCAATTCAGGATATTCCACACCAACTTCTTTCATAAGATCATCATTGACAATCATATTCGTAAATGTAACACCTTGAGAAACCATAACCATAGTTCCTCCAACTCGACCATCCTGAACAATTGTATCCGGAATATTTGAAGTGTCGATAACTCCATTATCCATATATGGTTCTAAGTCAGCTAAAGAATTTCTTCCTGCATAATCTGATACGAATTGTGGATGCATTCCCATGACATCCGGCGCACTCATTCCAGCCGTTTGTGTCGCTAATTTGTCCCAATAGTCTCCCCACGATGCGGGTTCTCTAATGACTTTTACATCCGGATTCTCTGCTTCAAATTCATCACAAACAGCATTATAGACTTCATGCCGTAATGTATCTCCCCACCATGCAAATCGTATTTCAACTTGATCTGTTACTTGATTGCTCTCATCCGTTGTATTTTGTGAGTCATTTGACGTCGTATTATCGGTATTTGATGTGTTGTCTTGAGAACCTTCCGCATTCTCATTGCTATTTCCTCCACAACCACTAAATAAACTTGATATTAATACTACTACTAAAAGAATACCTACATATTTTTTTATTATTTTCACAAAAACACCCCTAACTTATAATATGATTTATTGTTACAAACTATTCATTGATAGGCTTAACAGTGTCGTCAAGTTCCCATCCCATTTTTTCATATTTTTCCCTACGTTGCTCTTTGTCAGCATTCATTTCTTGATGTGCATATTTTGCAACATCATAAGCAATTTTTCTTGGTACTGCAATAACTCCATCTCCATCAGCTACAATAACATCTCCCGGATATACCGCTACTCCTCCAATAGCTACCGGAATATCTTTTTCATAATACCGAATTCGTGCTTGATCCATTCCTTGAGAAACAAATTTACTCCAAACAGGTACATTTTGAATGATGCACTCATCTGTATCTCTAATTCCACCACCATTTGTTACAAATCCAACTGCACCTTTGTATAAAGCATCAATTGTATTATTGGATCCTAAAAGGCCTACATCAATTCCACATACATCTAAGATAATGAAATCGCCTTCCTCAATATCTTGCATCCAAGGATCTGTACATACAGTTTGATAATACCATGATGCCCATTTTGTGTATTCGTCACCTATCACATTAGGCTGTGGGCCTTCAAACGGAAGATATCTTGCCGTTCGTGCTATTCCTACAACTGTTTTTAATGTACGGTTTAGCGGACGAATTTTATAATCCATTGTGCCATAACTATGATATCCCATCCAGTCCATTCCGTCCCTAACATCAGTGACCCTACAATGTCTAAAAAGTTCAATTAATTCTTTGTTCGCATTCTTGTCCATAACTTTTCTCCTTACCTTTTATTGTAAACGTTTACTTATGCTACATTTATAATTATAGCTCATTTTTCAAACAATACTACTTACTTTTTGTTCTATTCATCTCATTTTTTGTGCATTTTGTCATTTCTGTATTCACTCGGTGTTAATTTTTTCTTTTTTTTGAAGACTCTGTTAAACGTTTGCACACTTCCAAAGCCAGTTTCATAAACAATTTCTGTGACTGTTTTTTTAGTTTTTCGTAACAATTCTTCAGCTTTTCCTATTCTGACTCCGGTTAAATAATCTGTGAATGTTAATCCTGTTCTCTTTTTAATATACCTTGAACAATAGGTGTCAGTAATCCCTATATGTTCTGCCATCATGTGCAACGATATTTGTTCGCGGTAATGGTCTTCTATATACAAAAAAATTTCATCTAAATATTGAGTCTTTTCATTCGTTATAACTTGTGTCGTGTTAAATAATAATTCTTTCATTTTAAGTAAAAACACTGTAAGTTCTAATACTTTAGCTGCGATAAAGCACTCTGATAATTCGTTTTCTTCATAATGTGTTATTTCATTAATAATTTTGTTCAATTTTTCATTTTTTCGAACCATAAATATGTTGCTAAATAATTTTCTGATTTTTCTTTTGTTTTCTTCAGTGAATGCTTCATTATAAATATGTTCCGGTAAAAATTTAATTATTTCTATAATACTATCATCTTTTTTATTAAGATAAGAGTGAATTGCTCCTGGACTAATAAATAACATTTCTCCTTCATTAACAAAAAAAATTTTATTATCTACCCAGACATTTAACCAGCCCTTTTCAACGTAAACGCCCTCCACTTCTTTTTGCCAGTGTTTCGGAGAAATATAATCTTGTTCCGCAAAAAAAGTATGCGGATGAATATCATTGATATTTCCACTTGATCTTTCTCGCATAATATCTCCTTTCTTTCAATTTGCTATTCAACTTTTTTTACACTACTCCCACCGATAAATTTTGCCGAAAATATAATTTCTCTATTTGTAATTTCAAGGTTAGCAATTCTTTCAATAAGAACTTGTCCAGCCTTAGCTCCAACATACATAGGATTAAGTGTTACATGGCTAGGTCGTGTAAAAAACAATTCGCTATTTTCTATGTTTCCATAGACCGCAAACGAAACATCATCAGGAATGTCTATTTGATTATTAACTATATATTTCAAGAAACCAATGCCAATAGCATTATTCATTGCAATAATAGCAGTTGGACGGTTTTTTAATCCCAACAAATATTTTGCGCCTTCCTCTCCAGTATTTCTAGTGAAATCACCATCAAAATAGTAACTTTCATTCATGGAAATTCCATAATCACTAAAAGCCATTTTTACACCTTCAAACCTTTCTTTTGCTGTACTTAAAATCATCTCTCCATTGATAATCCCAATCTTTTTATGTCCATATTCTAAAAGATGTTTTGCCAAATCATATCCGCCTTCAAAGTTATTGCTATCTACAAAATCACCCATAAATCTTTCGTTAATAATTTTTCGATTAATAAGTACCATCGGAATACGTCGACTAATTTCTGCAATAAAATCATCATTTTTCCCTGTTGTATTAATCACTAGCCCATCTACTTTTTTGCTAATAAGCAAATTTAGGTACTCTTTTTCTTTTTCTCTTTTCCCTTCCGTACTGCATACAATCAAATTATATTTTTCACTCCGAATCGTATCTTCAAGAGCTTTTGCTACCGCTGTGAAATATGCATTTCCAATATCCGAAACAACGAGTCCAATTGTAAATGTAGACAAAACTTTCAAACTTCGTGCAACACTATTTTGCACATAACCTAATTCATCAATACTCTTCTGAACACATTCTCTAGTTTTAATGCTTACTTTATAATTTTGATTGACAACTCTTGAAACCGTTGCAATAGAGACTCCCGCATGCTTCGCTATATCCTTAATTGTCACATTCTTCATTTTCCACCTCATTGTAAACGTTTTCTTTTAGATTACATGCTATTATTTTTTCTGTCAATAAGCTTTTGATTTTTTTTATTTAACTATGAATGAACAAAATATGCCATTAAGCTCAATGACAATAGGACGTGCAATAAAAAACGATATATTAAAAGCACCATTTGCATGGTGCTTATGTTTTTCTTCTTTGGGAACATTTTCAAAAACGCTTGACTCAGGTTATTTTTTTCTTGATTCCTAAAAAGGCGCCCTGTTTTGCCATCTCTGATTCAGGATGTGCAATTAACCATTTATTAACCGCGAACAAAAGTTGGTCTTCACCTTCTTTGGAATGTTCTTGTTCTAACTCAGTATTACTTCCAAGTGTCATAACAGCAATGGATTGAAATCCCTTGTGGTCTGAATTACAGGGACAATAATGAAGTGTCGTCGTTGCAAGCTCAACAGCTATTCCTGCCGGAACAATAAACACTTCCATCAAACTTGTGTCGTAAGTATAGTCGTTTCCAATGTCGTGCTTTTTTCCTAGAATAAGAAGAAGGTCCGTTATGGCTATCAAGACTTCTGGTGATTTATGATACTCCACTGCATCTAATGTCGAATTATGTCCACAGACATAACCAATTTGAACCGGCATTTCACCAAATACTTCTACTTCAAAATATTTTGCCATCTCAAGTGCTTCAAGTTCTTTGCAGGAGGCTACATAATCAATACCCTCTTGAATTGGAATCGTTTTCATGAATTTTTCAAACTCCACCGGATTAAAGTCTTCTAAGACTCTCCCATATTCTAAAAACGCTTCATCCAGAGCACTTTTTATCCTTTGATCAAACATACCACACACCACCTAATCTTCTGTACTTAAAGAATTGTTATGTTTTCTTTCTCACCTATATTACGAACATTTTGAACAGCTTCTTTATATTCTTCATGGGTAGACAAGTGTTCAACAAAGGCTGTCATATCTGTCCCTAAATTTTCACAACATCTTAATATATGCCCATAATCAAACGTTCCCTTACCCGGCATGCATTCTTCTATACAGCACGGGTATTTCTGATGCATAAATGCATCTTTAATATGAATACTTTTGATATAGGGTCCAAGTTTATCAAAACATTCTTGGATAAAATCACGACTATAAATAAATCGTTTGGGATTATTCACCATATTTGTAAAGTCCATGTGGACAGCAAAGGCTTTTCTATCAACATCCTTAAGCAACTGCAAATATTGGTCCGGAGAATCCGGAACCATCCAAGGCATGGGCTCAATCGTATAAAACGTTCGCTTTGGATTAACTGCATCAATAATTTCTCGTACACTGTCAACGATTAAAGCATAGACATCCGCCTCGTAATTATCTCGATAAATCCAGTCCCATTGTTCTCCTCTTGCACCTGCAATATTGACACAACAATTGGCCTCCATTTCTTCTGCTAAGGCTAATTGGTTTTTACAATATTTTAGGGATGCTTTTTGCTCGGCTTCATTGGTCGAAATAGGGTTACGCCATGCCCCCACTTCACCTAAGACTAGATTATATTTTTTTATATAGTCTTTGTAGGCCTTTTTTTCTTCTTTGGATGCATCATATCCTACTGGAGTAAGCACTGCGCTATATTTTAATTCTTTCACCAGTTGAATCCATTCATCCGGATTATTGTATGCTTTTTCAATACCGCCACCAATTCGCATTTTCACCTCTCCTTTTTCTTATTAATCCAGTGCATTAAAATCTTGACCCACAGGCAATGGTTTCGGTCGTTCACATGTGGATTGCATCTTATAAATCATTCCACTTTCTGCTGATTTATCAAATCCTATGAGCGCTTCTGTTACATGATAAGCCAGCGATTCATCGACCCGATGCTTCCGGCCGTTAACCAAGGCAAATGCCATATCCAAAACTCCCAAACCACGCATATTTTCAAGTGGCTGAGAATATAATTGAGGAAGTTCATAGGCTAATACTTGCTTTTTCATATCACTTTCCAAATTTTCATTAAAAGTCTTCACTTGAACTGAATCCATCACGCTCTCTTTTCGAAGCAATTGAATTTTGCCTCCAAACATATTCGGATCAGGAATCGTTAAGGTCCCTTCCGTCCCATAAATCTCAAGCATAGGTAAATTTGAATGCCAAACATCAAAGGACATATTTATATTTCCAATTAGCTGATTGGAAAATTGAATAATACCTGTATAGGTTGTCGATACGTCAACATTGATTTTTTGACCACGTAAGGGCTCACTATAAATTGTACGCGAGGCTTCTCCCTTGGATTGAAAACATGCAAGATGTGAAATTGGCCCCAAGAGCGCTACTAAGGCCGTTATATAATACGGGCCCATATCCATCATGGGCCCACCACCTTTTTTATAATAAAATTCTGGGGATGTGTGCCATGTTTCGACGCCATAGGACATCATATTTGCTGTCATTGATAAAGGTTGTCCAATCCAACCTTCATCAATGATTTTTCTGCATGTTTGTAATCCTGCACCTAAAAATGTTTCAGGTGCACATGCCAACATCTTATTATATTCTTTTGCTACATCCAATGTCTTCTTTGCATCTTCCATGTTTAAGGCTAAAGGTTTTTCACAATATACGTGTTTTCCCGCCTGTAATATCTTTTGATTCACCGATGCATGCACTGAAGGCACCGTTAGATTGATTACAATCTCAATGTCTTGAATCTTTAAAAGTTCATCCGGCATACACGCATTGGGTATGTCATATTGATGGGCTACTTTTTGTGCTTTCGTGAGAGACAAATCGGCACATGCTACTATGTTTAACCAGGTGTACATGGTTTTGATATTCGTAATATATGTATGACTAATGACCCCACATCCAATAATCCCAATTTTTACAATACGCATATGACTGCCACCTTTCCTTATTCTCTTTATCCTATAGATATTAATAGGGCATTTGTTCACCTTTATAATTGATAAAAGGAACTTCTAACATGGGATTCATTGTTTTTTCAATGATTTTATAAATTCCCTCTGCAGATTCTTTAGGTGAAATTTGTGCATTTTCTTTTCCCATAAGAGTCTGCATGCGGCCGGGATGAACCATATACAAACGAATGTGTTCTTTACCCGGAGTTTCTGCTAAATAATTTCTGATTTTTTGACTATACATATTTATAGCATGCTTTGAAACAGAATATGCCATATAGGCATACCCTCCAGGCCCTAAATGCCCTGCCTCCGAGCTGATATTTATAATACAAGGGCCTTGCGCCGCATAAATATAAGGGATAAACGCTTTTAAAACAATGGCTGGCCCGACAGTATTTACCTCTAGTGTATTTCTAAACATTCCAATGTCTAACTCTTTTATGGGGTCATACGCATCATACTTTGATTCTAACAACACACCGGCATTATTTACAATAAAATCCAAATGATCAAAGTGTTCTTTAAATTTTTGGCTTGCTCTATTAACTGCCTCTTCATCTGTTACATCCATTGCAATCATGAATAATTGCTCTTGATATTGCTTTTTGAGTTCCTTTAGTTTTTTATCTTCATCCGGTATGTCTAAAAAGCCGGCAACCATTTGATAGCCTTTTTCTAGCCCCATCCTTACTAATTCCAACCCAAGTCCTTGGCTTGCTCCTGTTACTAAACCAATCATTATATCACCACCTATGATTTAATCATCATTTTCCAAAAGTTCTAAGGTCAGTTTCAATGTTTCTTTTGCATCAATATATGAGTAACGTCCTCCCACCCACTCACCTTTTTGAATTTCTTTCATTCCATTGCGTTCAAAGACTTCAACAACTTTTCTCATACCCTTAATATTAAATGCTATATGGTGGATTCCTTCTCCATATGTATCCAAATCGTGACGCCATGTGCTTGGTTCATGGTCTGGCTCTAATAGTTCAATATCAATGTTAGGACCCACATGAAAAAATGCTTGTTTTGTTCTAGCAGGCGTGGGATTCCCCTTATACACCGTTTTTGCAATATCTTCTGTTGCCGTTATAACAATTTCCGGTTTTTCAACGCCCAATAAATCCGCATAATCTTGTGCTGCTTGCTCAATGTCATTCACGAGTATTCCAATTTGTGTTACAAGGTCTGTTCCTAAAATATTCTTTTCCATAATAATTTGTTCCTTTCTTCATTCAAACATATGATTAGTTACTCTCACTAAACTTCATTATTTTAAATAATACGCCAATGATAATCAGGGCAATAAGCAGTAAAATCCATGCCATGGCCGAAGCATATCCCATTTTAAAGTATTGAAATGCATTTTGATATAAGTATAATGAATAAAAATTCGTTGCATTATTCGGCCCTCCTTCGGTAATAATCAAAGGTTCTGCAAACCATTGGAATACATTAATAATAAGTGTTACTACATTAAACAAAATGACCGGTCGTAATAGTGGTATACTAATTGACACCGTCTTACGAAAAAAACTCGCTCCATCAATGGATGCCGATTCATATAATGTCATCGGTATATCTTGTAATCCTGCTAGGTATATAATTATAGCATTCCCACACGTCCAAATCATCATCAATATAAATGCCGGCTTTGCCCATGTCGGACTTGCTATCCATCCAGGTCCTGTAATTCCCACATATCCAAGAATACGATTGATAATTCCCGTGTCAGGTTGTAGCATCCATATCCACAACAAACTCGCTATAACTGTTGGAACCAATGTTGGAATAAAGAAAATAACGCTAAAACCTGAAGTCCCTCTCAAGTTTTTATTATTTAATAAAACAGATACAGAGATTGCCACAAGAGTGGTTACCGGGACGCCTAAGACAACCATATACAAGGTATTATACAAAGCTGTTCGAAACACCTTGTCATTAAGCAATTTTGTATAGTTTTTCAAACCAATAAATTCTGGTTGATCAAGAACGTTATAATCGGTTAATGAATAGTAAAAAGATGAGGATATGGGTATTAATGTAAATGCAATAAGGCCGATGACCCATGGTGAAATAAATATCATTGCTGCCACTATTTCTTTTGTAGATGATTTCATTGTTTTTTTGCTTTTGTTTTTAAGGATTGTTTTCATTCTAGCCCTCCTAACCTTTGAGTCCTGACATAGCTACTCCTTCAATAAAGTATTTTTTGAGTACAAAGAAAATAATTAAGACCGGTATAATCATAACCACACCAAGGGCTAATAATATATGCCATCTTGGATCTAAATTTGATCTTAACAACTGCGCTGCAAGAGACAAGGTATATAAATCATCATCTGCTAAAAATACTAAAGGACCGATAAAATCATTCCACGTACGTATAAAGGCAAAAATAGCAACCGTTGCTAATACCGATTTTGATAAGGGTAATATCATTGTTGCGTATATTCTGAATTCACCAGCACCATCTATGCGTGCTGACTCTGATAATTCTTCTGGAATACTTAAGAAAAACTGTCTTAATAAAAAGATAAAAAATGGATTTCCAAAAAAGCACGTGACAGTAAGTGGTAAAAACGTGCCTATCCATCCCATCTTTGTAAACATTAGAAACAAAGGGACCATGGTCACTTGAAAAGGCAAAATCATCGTTACCAAAACAATCATAAACACTTTATTTCTATGTGGCCATCGTAAGCGCGCAAACCCATATGCAATAAATGAACTCGAAATTACCGATCCTACGACATTGAAAAAAACAATAATTAAAGTATTTTTTAAATATTTGAAAAATGGTATAGATGTGAACATTTCTTTGTAATTTTCAAATTGAAATCGATCCGGAAGCCATTGAAACGGAATACGAAATAATTCACTACTTTCTTTAAACGATCCCAAAAAAAGAAATACAAAAGGAATGACAAACGCTGCCGCTAAACCAATAAGTATAATATATAATATAAGTTGTTCTAACATAAAACGCATTTTAGACTTATTCATTACCGTCCTCCACTTTTAATATATTCGTAGGAAAGCCTTGCTTTCCTACGAATTGAAATCTTTTTCTATTCGTCGATTTCTGCTTGTAACCGCTCTTGTAATTCCTCTAACAATGGCAAAGGATCTTTTCCATTGTAAATAACATCATCTCTTAACGTTTTTAAATCGACATTTAATTGTGCACTGACACTTGTTAATGCCGGCAAACCTGAATCCGGTGAGTTAATCAACTCTCGTTGCAATGCATACATTTCATCCCCGGCTATTGTCCAACTCACTTCATCAAAAGATGCATCAATTGTAGGAACCGAGCGCCATACATCAAAGTTAGTCGCATTCACTTCAGCTCTCAGACAATACTTTACAAATAGCGCTGCCAGATCGGCATTATCTGCGCCTCTAGGTATTGCAAATACGTTGGCGCCTAATGTTGTACTGTTTTTCCGACCATATTCCGGTACTGGAATCGGTGCTACACGATAATTGACATCTGGTGCATATATTTTAAGCGCGTTGGCAAACCAATTTCCTGTTATTGTCATGGCTACCGTACCCTTCATAAAGGGGTGATCTGGTGAAAACATTCCTCCAGCTCCCGAGACAAATGATTGAATTTTTTCCGGATTATATTTTTCCGCATATTTTGCCATCCATTGAAAACTTTCAACGACATTAGCATCCGTAAGCGTTAATTGTCCGGTTTCAACATCATAAATATCTGAACCAAAGAAAAATGGCCATGTAAAAGATTCATTTCCTTGATCTAACCATGGAATAAATCCAAAGCGTTCATAAGTACCGTCTGCATTTTTCTTCGTCAATAATTCTGCATATTCATCCAATTCTTCTAATGTAGTTGGAGGTGAATCCGGATCTAGTCCAACTTCTTCAAAGGCTTCAGGACTATAGTAAAGTAAAAGCGCATTACCATCTTGCGGAATCAAATACGGTGTACCTTCATAATTGATAATGTCTTTATATCCTGTAATAAAATCATCAATCTTTAGTTCTAATGTCTCCATGTATGGTTCCCATGATTCAAACGAACCTTGTGCTGCATAGGCATAGGCTGATGAATAGTCATCTGCAATTATCAAATCCGGAGCGTTCCCACCTGCTATTGCTGCAAGTAGCTTACCATTATTTATTCCTGCAGAATCTGTGACAAATTGAGCATCCACCTTGATATTTGGATACATTTCTTCAAACGCCGCTATTCGTCCTTTGTCCCACTCCATTGAGTCTCCACTAAATGCTGACCAATATGTAAATGTTCCTGATAATTCGTCTTCGTTTAACTCGATTTGTTCAACAGGTTCTTTTTCTGTATCTGCACTTGCACTGTCATCATTTGATGTATCACTTTGAGTTGAATTAGTTTCTGATGTATCACCACATGCTGTCATACTCATAATTAAAGTAACGCATACTATTAAACCTATAATTTTTTTCATCATATCACTTAATCCTCTCTTTTCTTTTCTTCTTTTACCTGAATGAGTACGCCTAGGTCTTTTGCTGAATCAAACACTGTATAGTTGCCCCCTGGATATTCACCGTAATGGCGTATTGGCATTTCACTCTCTTCAAAATACTCCACAATTGGTGTTCTATCTTCTGTCATAAAGGCAATATGATGAACCCCAACTCCCTTTTCATCAAGCTGCTCTTTCCATGAACTCGGGTGCTCATCTGGCTGTGTTAACTCAAGTACAATTTGTCCTAAATCAAAAACCGCTAATTTTGCCCGAGTATTTGTTGGCACCCCTCTATATTTTGTGTGTGATTCTTCTTGAGGTGGTACTGTAAAAATATCCGGAACCTCAACTCCAAATAATTTTGCGTATTTTTTTGATACCGTTTCGATGTCTTTCACAACAAGTGCTACTTGACATATTGTCTTTCCATTGATTATCCCCATATACATTCTCCTTTCTTGATGATATAATTATCTTACCTCTTTTTGAAATGAATCGCTCGCTATCCATTGCGGTTTCTTTGTCATAAATTGCTAAGTATTTTTCAGTTCACTTTACTAGCTTGTGCAAATATGCTAAACTAATAAGACATATTAAATCGGATTTTAAAAGAGGTTATAGAATGAAACTGGACTTATCTAATGGATCGTACGAGAATTTAAAATTTGATGATGGATGCTATATTAACGTTGCTATAAGCAATAATTCGGAAACATTTCCTCTGCATTGGCATGCCATCACTGAGATTATTATGCCTCTAGACGGAAGCTTAGAAATCGAAATAAATGGTATAGCTTATCAATTAGAAAAACATGATTTATTATTGACCTCCATTGGCGAATTACATGAAATAAAAGTACCTAGTGAAGGCTCACGAATTATCATCCAATTTGATTTTTCTTTAATTAATAATCTGAATGATTTTAATGCATCAAGCTCAATCCTTCAGCAAATCAAGTTAATTACACACAAAAAAGACCCCTATATTCATCAGCAAATCGTTGCTTTGATCTATGGGATTAAAGATGATTACCTCCATGGTGGCGCTTTCATTAATGCTTTTATGTATTCAAAGCTTATCCAAATCTATGCCCTCATAGGAAAAAAATATATTAATATGGAAAATCTTTTTGAAGATATAACCATCAATCGGCAACAAGAATACATCTTAAAATTTACTGAGTTATTATCCTACATTAATAATCATTATAAGGAAAACCTAACCTTAGAAGACTTGGCAGAACACGCCGGTTTTAGTAAATTTCATTTTTCAAGGTTGTTTAATCAATTTACAAACATGAACCTTTATGATTACATCAATCATAAACGAATCTCTGAAGCAGAATTATTGCTATTAAATCCTAGTCTTTCCATTACAGATGTCTCATTGCAAGCAGGTTTTAACAGTATCTCAACATTCAACCGTGTATTTAAAGCGGCTAAAAATTGTACACCGACACAATACAAGCATTTATTCAGTTCACACTTATCCGACTAATATAAGGAGCTTACCATGAAGCATTATAATGTCACCGCAGCTATACTTGTTCACGACAATCAAATTCTTTGCATGCAACGACCTCAGGGAAAATTCGACTATATGGACTTTAAATATGAATTTCCCGGCGGGAAAGTTGAAGCCGGTGAATCTTTAGAAGCAGCCTTAAGTCGAGAACTCCGGGAAGAATTAGAAATTAAAATCAACGTAAAAAAATCCGACTATTATATGTCTGTCGACTATACATACCCGGACTTTAGCATTACTTTACATAGCTATATGATTCATGTTATGTCACGCCAATTTGTAATGACTGAACATGTTGATTTTTGTTGGTTGAACCCAGATGAATTATTGACCCTTGATTGGGCACCTGCGGATGATCCGATTGTTAGACGATTAATGACTAATTTGTAGAGTCTTTGACTTTAAATTTCGGCATTAAATGGTAAATCGCCTCTGTCTTTTCGCCATTTAACATCGAATATAAGGCCTTTGAGCACCGATCCCCCATGGCTGTATTTCTGTTATCAATACTTGAAATTGTTGGAATCGAAATATCCGAATAAATCGAATTATTAAATCCAATGATATTTATATCTTCCGGAACCTTTAATCCCATTTTTACACATGCTTTAATGGCTCCAACAGCCATGATATCTTCACTATAAATAATGGCAGTAATGTTTGGATTTTCTTTTAAAAACTTTTCCGTTTCAATTTCACTATTTTCTAGTTCTGTCTTAATATATTTGATGTTTTTTTCATTAAACATTAGATTATTTTTTCTTATCCCATCCAAAAATCCTTCTTGCTTATTATGGGCACTATAGGTTACATAATCATTCATAAACCCTATGTTTTTATGCCCTTTGCTAACCAAAAAGTCAACAACATTCGATACTCCTTTTCTCTCATTTACAACTACGCCGCAAACATTATCAAGTTCTATATATCCGTTGGCAATAACAACGGGTTTATCACTCAGATATTTCTTGATACTTTTTTTCATGTTATTATTTTGAAATCTAGATCCAATGAGAACCAATCCTTCAACATTACGGCTTGCCATGACTTTAAGGTATTCTTCTTGTTTACTGTCATCTAGACCACATGAAGCGATAACGCTCACATATCCATACTGTGTGAACGCTTCTTCTATGTGAAATGCCGTATGAATATGATGAATATTTCGCACATCAATGACGATAATTCCAATGACTTTATTTTCATTGCTAGCAAGTCCTCGAGCATGACTATTGGGAAAGTAGGCTTGTTCATCCAATATTTTTAATATTTTTTCTCTTGTTTCTTGTTTGACGCCTGGTTTATCATTAATTACTCTTGAGACTGTTGTATGCGATACACCTGCTAACGTTGCAATATCATAAATGTTCATATTCCTTAGCCTCTTTCTATTTCTTTACTTATTCTATTTGTTATTATACTATGCTCTCGTCCACATAACAAGCTCTCCTGTATCCACGGAAAATATGACTGTCAAAATTATGACAGTCATATTTTCTTAGGCATCAAAGGTCAAAACAATTTTTGCACATTGGTCCGGATGGTTAATCAGCAATTGAATAGCATCCTCTACATCAGTAAAACTAAAGGTATGTGATATGATTTTCTTTGGATCAAAGAGTTTCTTTTCAATGCGGTCGACTACAATCGGAAATTTATCACAACTTAATCGCGATCCTTTAATATCCAATTCCTTCTTAGTTACTTCCATTTGGATAAGGTTTGAGGGCGTCTTCAAAAAGCCCAACAATACAACTCTTCCTGTTGGTAACATATTTGGCAATATAGTCTCAATAATACTTGGATGACCGACTGCATCTATTGCTAAGGTGAATCCTGCAAGATGGCTATTCTTTTTAAAAAATTCTTCGAATGATGTTTTCGTCGTATTAATAACATAGTCGGCTCCAAGCTTTTTGGCTCGTTCGATTTTTTTATCACTAATATCCGATATGATGACTGTGGCTCCTTCACTTTTAGCCGTTAATAATATGGTTAAACCAATAGGACCTGCTCCAGCTATATATACAGTGTCATTTTGTCTGATTCCTCCTCTTGATAACGACTGAGACGCTATCGTAAACGGTTCAACGAGACAAGCTACTTCCCAAGGGATACTTTCATTTATTTTATGACATGATGCTTCCGGAATAGAGACATATTCTTTAAATCCACCATCGACATGCACACCCCTAACTTTCAAATCAGAACATACATTATAACGACCGGTTTGACATGCATAGCATGTACCACAGCTTATAACCGGGTCGACACTCACGTGATCTCCCACTTTAATCTTTTTCACTTCACTGCCTACTTCAGTCACTAAACCGGAAAATTCATGTCCCGGTACAACCGGATAGTTTATAAACGGAGACGTTCCATGATATCCATGCATATCCGATCCACAGATACCTCCACTTTTTACTTGTATTAATACATCAGTATTACTCTTTAATGTTTCCATTTCTACATCTGTTACTATGATTTTATGGGGTTCTTTAATTACTATCGCTTTCATAATTTCCTCTTTCTATATCATATCATTGACCGGCTAAATAAAATAACTAGGACTAATAAGTCTAGGGATCGCCATTACTATGTTCGGGAAAAGTGCAACACAAAGCAAAACTACCACTGCTATTATAAAATATGGTATAACACCTCTAAATGAACGTTCGATATCTATATTAGCAATTGAACCTGCTATCAACAAACATAATCCATAGGGTGGCGTTACTAGACCTAAGGCTAATGTCATTACAACGACTAAACCTAGGTGTGCCGGATCAATTCCTAACGCTAATGCTCCCGGTAATATTACAGGAACGAACAGAATCATTGCCGGTACTGCATCCATAAAAGTACCAATGAATAAGAAAAAAATCACCACCGTTATCATAAAAACAGGTGCTCCTCCAGGTATTTGCGCAAAGAAGTTTGCCGCTCGTGTTGAGATATTATAATATCCTAAAAGCTCTCCTAAGGCATTGGCTGTAGCTAATGCAAATAATGATAAGGAGCTTAATTTCAAGGTTTCCTTAATAATCTTAGGCAAATCTTTAGGTTTTATGGTTCTATAAAAAAACATACCGATTATAAGCGCATAAACACAAGCAAATGCAGCTGCTTCTGTAGCTGTATAAGCTCCTGTTACAATCCCACCTATGATTATTACCGGCGTCAATAATGCCGGAAAACTAGTTAAAAATAATTTAACTGTATCTTTAACGGAAACTTTATCATATCGGGGAAAATTACGCTTTTTACTAATAATAAAAACCACCAACATCATTGATAATCCCAGAATAATACCTGGTACAATTCCAACCAAGAACAATTTACCTGTAGAGACATTGGCAATTCCTGCAAATACAACCATTGTAATACTAGGGGGTATAATACTTCCTAATGTAGAAGATGCTGCCGTAACGCCAACCGCTGTTTCATTATCATAACCACTTTCTTGCATTTTAGGGATTAAGACTTTTCCAACGCCTGCTGTGTCCGCTTGGGATGAACCGGATACGCCTGCAAAGATCATGGAAACGACGATATTGGCATGTGCTAAACCGCCTCGCCTGTGTCCTACCAATGCATTAGAGAAATCAATGAGACGCTTGGAAATCGATCCATGATTCATAAGATTAGCTGCTAGAATAAATAATGGAACTGCTAACAGCACAAATGAACCAAGCCCGGTAAACATTTTCATGAATACGACAATTCCACCTAAATTCGGTATTAGAAATATACCTAGCAGAGCAACAATACCAATGACATATGAGATTGGAACGCCCATGGCAATAAACACTATAAATAGTAAAATAAGTATGACTTGGGTCATCTTTGTACCTCCATTCGCAAACGCTTAATTGACATTATCAAATGATTTATTGTATAAAAGGTCGTTGTTGCACCTAAAATCGGCAAGCATAACCATGTATAGCCCATTTTCATCATTGGCAAATCAATCCACTGATAATTCCAAAACTTTTTCGTGATGACAATTCCAAAATAGAATATTGATATTGTGAAACTCATAACAATTAGTGAAATAATAATATTGACTACTTCTTGTTTTCTTCCTGACAATTTATCTTTAAATGATGTGAATGCAAAATGCTTATTTTCATACGTCATCGCTCCCGCTCCGAGAAATACTGCCCAGGTAAACGAATAGGTTGCTACTTCACCTGTCCATGTTACTGTTATACCCAAATATCTAGAGAATACTTGTATAACAATTGTAATAAAAAATATCGTGATAAAGAGTGTTCCTAAAAAAACTTCAATATGTTGAACTCTTTTTGCAATCTTATCCATCTTTTTTCCTTTCTAAAACCTAAGGCTATAGTATTATAGCCCTAGGTAATACAGCCTCTTATTGTCTTGTTAATTCAAGCAAGTCTTCAAGACCATTTTCTTGCGCATACCGATCTTGAATCGGAAGTGCCAGAGCCTTGAATTTATCTAATTCAACTTCATTAATTTCTCCACCTTCAGCAAGAATCTTTTCTCTTGATTCATCAAGCATTTCATAAGTAACTGCGCGTTCTTCTGCTACTGATGCTTTGGCTGCTTCAAGGATCCAACCTTGTTCTTCTTCTGTAAATTGATCAAACATATGACCGTTCATTAATAACAATCGTGTTGTATAATCATGATTCGTTAATGATGTATATTTTCCATTCGGTGTCGTATGATGGCTTTGTAGCATCATATTCGTGTGATCATTTTCAGCTGCATCTGCTGTTCCTGTGTTTAATGCTTGGTATAACTCTGCCCAACCAACACTAATTGGATTAGCACCAGCTGTTTTCCAGAATTCTTGTTGAACCGGTGACCCTTGTAATCGAATATTAAGGCCTGCCGCATCTTCCGGAACATTTATTGGTTTTTTACCATAGTAATTTCGAACTCCTGAAGAATAGTATCCAACTACTTTAAAATCATTATTTGTTTTTTCTGTAATTAATTCTTTCATTACATCGCCAAATTCGCCGTCAATTGTCGTTTCCCAATGCTCAAAACTGTCAAACAAGTATAACAAAGATAATAAATCAAACTCAGGTACGCCTGTTCCTGCCATGAATCCAGGAGATGCAACAACCATGTCGACTGAATCTGTTGTCAATTTCATTGCAAGTTCACTTTCATTGGTTCCAAGTGTACCCGGATAGACTTCTGCTACAATACTTCCGCCAGATAGACGTTTAATCTCTTCTGCAAATTTGTTCAAACCAAATTGGTACGGATTGTCCAATGATGTCTGATTATGTGCAACTCTTAATGTAATGACTTCTGCCGGCTCGCTTTCAGAATCATTTGAGCTTTCTTCTGTTCCAGATGTTTCTGTTTCTACTGCACTACCTGTTTCTTGACTGTTTGTTGTTCCATCATTTGCACATCCCACCGCGCTCATTAAAACTGTTGCCACCAATAATACTGCTAATAATTTTTTCATTTCCATTCTCCTCACTTTTCATTATAATAAATTTTTTTGTTTACAATTTTTCGATTTGTTCCCATATTTCTTCCATAACTGGTATCCCGTTTTTCAAGTTGTCTCTTCGCGTATTGATTTCCATTTCTCCTGGATAAAAAATCTCATTACAGTTTTCAGCTTTTTCTGAATTTTTAATATCTTCAATAACTTCATCAATAATGGCATCTGTCAATTCGATACTATTCATATGTTTTGGATCAATGACTATAAAAATTTGAGATAATCCATATTCGTCTTCTGCTTTTTTTCCGATAGCTGTTGTCGAGTTTGCTCCCGATAATACAGCGGCAATTAAATCAAAAGCTATCGATAGTCCAGATCCTTTCCAAAAACCAATCGGTAACACGCGCCATGTTTTTTCAATTTCTACTGGGTCTGTCGTTGCATTTCCTGCTTGATCGAATCCTCCAACTACAGGAAGTTGCTGCCCCTTCAATTTTGTTTCTTCAATTTTTCCATATGAAAATTGGGCCATGGCACAGTCAACAACTACATGTTCCTGATTCGATCTAGGTATCGCCATTATAAATGGATTGTTTCCTATATTTCGGTCTTTTGTTCCCCAAGCCGGCATATTTGGCATGGTATTTGTCCAACACATTCCAATCATACCTGCATTCGCTGCTTGCCATCCAAATGTTCCGCCTCGCATCCAATGATTTGTATTGCCCAAAGCTACAATTCCAATTCCATGTTCTTTTGCAAGTTCAATTGCTCGGTCCATTGCACTAACCGCATTGGTATTGCCCATTGCCAAATTACCATTCCATCGCTCAAATCCACCGATTCGACCTTCAACTGTCGGCTCAGCATCCACCTTGATATAACCCTTTTCGATATAGGATATAACTCTTGGAAATCGATTAACTCCGTGTGAGTATACACCATCCAAACTATTATTCGCAAAATTTTCTGCGCTTTTTCTTGCAACGTTTTCATTAAATCCTTTTTTCAATAAAATCGATTCAAATTTTTCTACCATATCATCATATTTAATTCTTAACATTATTTGTTGCTCCTTTATAATAGTCATCTAATAACATATCTGTCATTTTCACCAAGTTCATTGCTTCATCAAAGTTCGCATAACTTTTTTCTTTTCCAATAAGTTCATTAACAACGGCCTGTTGATAAGGCATTGCAACATGCTCTGGTTCTTCGAATTCAAAGACTTCTTCAAGATCTTGTTTAATTAATCTAAACTGCGTACTATCTAAGCCATCATAAACAATGCGCCCATGCTCTCCGACAATTTGAACTTCATTATGATTATGGTCTGCCACGTAACACCAATTCCCTGATCCAATAATTCCATTTTCGAATTTAAATGTTGCAAGAACTGTATCCTCTGCCTCATATAATCCACCTTTATTTTCAACCAGGCCATTCATACATAGCATTTTTCCAAAAAATAGTTCTAAACAGTCAAATACGTGAACCCCCATATCCAAAAATTTTCCTCCACCGGAGATTTCCGGAATAACACGCCAAGGCAAGCTGCTTTTTTGAAGTTCTGCCTCTTCAGGCTTCATTATTTGAGTTAGATAAACATATCGTATCTCACCAATCGTTTTTTGATCTAATAGCTCTTTGATTTTTAAGAACTTCTCCATGCCTCTTCGATAAAATGCAACATAGACCGGAATGTTCACTTCCTCTGATTTCTTTTTAATCGCTAAGCATTCTTCATAATTCATTGCAAGTGGTTTTTCAACATAGGGAATTTTATTATATTCCAAACATTTCATTGCATAATATTTATGAAACTTCGGTGGTGTAGCAATATAAACAATGTCAATGTTAGGATCTTGTAATAACTCTTCCGCTGAGCTATAAACTTTAGAAACATTATGTCGCCTTCCATAATCGACTGCCCGTTCATATGTATTATCATAAACTGCGACTAAATTCGAGTGTTCAGATTTATATAATCCCGGTCCGCTTTTCACTTCAGTTACTTGTCCACAACCTATTAGGCCCCAATTAACTTCTTTCATTTGCTACCTCTTTCTTAAACTCTTGTTTATAGAAGTCAAAATCAATTTTATAAACCACTTTTCGAATCATAGATTTTTCTTCCAATGCACATCCTGGCATATGTACATCATTAGGAAAAAACACACAAAAATCTCCGGGTTCCATGGCTATGTTTTTCATGTTTTCAACATCACGATAAAAAAGTAAATCTCTTGTTTCTAATAAATCTTCTGAAATTACATTTTTCCCATGGTCATCTACAAATCCAATCATTTCTTTTCCGCTGTACAAAAATTGTATATCAATATACTTTTTATGGACTTCCGGTCGCCCTTCTTCTTTTGCCTTTGTTTCTAAATCAATAACTTGATAATAAACCTTTCTTCCATTAATTTCGTATTCTCCAGGTTCTAGGCTTCCTATGGGCTCTTCTCTAAAAAAACGGATCGCTTCTTGTATTAATGTGGGATATAAGTCTATATCAAACTTCGAATGTATCGATGAACAGATCATTTTATCCCTCCTTTCATAATTATCACTTTTTTGTTAGCGCTAACATTTTTTGTTAAAAAAATATTTACACCATCTTTTTGTTTTTGTTAGCGCTAACATTTATATATAAATACTATCATCACTTTATTTATTTGTCAAATGTTTTATTCATTTTTTATGTAATTATATATTTATCGAACAATAATTCAGCACTTATGTCACTTTTGACTCTTTTCCTAGCAACTACTTTCTTGCATTTACATCTTTTAAATAGTAGAATATACTTTAGAACAGTAAATAGGGAGATTGAGAGATTATGGGGTTATTGAATAATAAAAAACTATTAGGCGTACTCATTGTTATATTAACCATGCTTATCCTATTTCCGTCATTTTTTACAAGTTGTACCAATCAAGAAATTCAAAATATATTTTTAACGGATGAAGAACAACAATGGTTAGTTGATCATGAAGGTCAAATAAAAATAGGTTATACCACCGATTATCCTCCTGTCGAATTTCTTGAAGGTGGCAACTATGTTGGCATGTCCGCCGATTACTTTCAATTATTAGAAGAAAAATTAAATACGAAAATAGAAATGGTCGAATTCGAACATTGGAACGAATTAGTCGAACAGGCAAAGAATCGAGAGATTTCGGGTATTACGGCTGCTACCAAGACACCTGAACGTAGTGAATACTTGGATTTCACTGTACCTTACATCTTGAATCCAAATGTTATAATAACTCGCGAGAATTTTTCCGAGCAATTGACTTTTGACAAATTAGCGAACTCAACGATGGAAGTTCTTGTTGTCGAAGATTATGCAATTATCGAATATTTAGATAAAAATTATCCCAATTTAAGCTATTCAAAAGTCATAAGTCCGAGTGATGGATTAAGAAAAGTCTCTTTTGGCGAAGCAGATGCCATGGTTATTGAAATCATGAGTGCTTCAGCCAGTATTGACCGTGATAATCTATCCAATCTAATTGTGAATACTGAGACACCATATGAATCCAATTTATCCATTGCAATACGAAATGATTGGCCAATCTTAAGTGATATACTCAACAAAGGCCTCGCACAGATAACCGAGGATGAACGCCAAGCGATTAAGTCCAAGTGGATTCCTTTTGAGCGCGAAAGCGTTTTTGCAACCCCCTATTTTGGGATGATCCTTGCATCCATTATGATTTTATTAATTTTCATTATAATTATCGTGACCATTTGGAATTATACACTCAAAAAAGCTGTAAAAGAACAAACATCAGATCTTGAAAATTATAAAGACCAATTACTTAAAGAAATCGAAGAACGAAAAAAAACAGAAGAAAAAATCATATATAAGTCCTACCATGATGAACTAACAGGTATATATAATCGTGCCTTTTTTAACGAAAAGTTTGTTCAATTGGATCGGGAAGAATGCCTTCCTCTATCCATTATTCTCGCCGATTTAAATGGACTAAAAATCACAAATGATACCTTAGGGCATCAAACCGGAGACCGATTGCTTATACAAATCTCTCGGATTTTAGAAAACGTTTTTCGCGAAACAGACATAATTGCACGAATTGGCGGTGATGAATTTGTTATCTTACTTCCAAATACTTCAAAGGATACTACAAGAGATCTTTGCGACCGTGTTAAAGAAGCCTGCCTCAATTGTGCACCAAATCCTATTAAACCTTCTGTTGCTCTAGGATATGAGACCAAAACAGATATGTCCAGTGATATGGATATTATATTTAAACACGCTGAAGATAATATGTATGAACATAAAATTGGCGAAAGAGAGCACATTAGTACGACAATTTTGGAGTCTTTAGAGGCATTATTAAGAGAAACCACCAATGAATCCTTCGAACATAGCCAGCGAATTCGCGTTATGGCTTTTGAGATGGGTAAAATCTTAAAGCTTTCAGAAGACGCCTTAGATGCATTATCCTTATTGGCAGATTTACATGATTTAGGTAAGTTAGCTATCTCCGAAGATATTTTACAAAAAGAAGGTCCTCTAACTACAGAGGAATGGGATCGCATAAAAAAACACCCTGAATTAGGGTATAAGATTGCTAATGCATTACCTGAGTTATCTCAAATTGCTATGGGCATATTAAGTCATCATGAACATTGGGATGGATATGGATATCCACAAGGTTTAGAAAAAGAGGAAATCCCTCTTATTGCTCGAATTATAAGTATCGCTGATGCTTATGATGTAATGACAACAGGTCGTCCTTACAAACCTGCATTAAAAACTGTCGAAGCTATTTCCGAACTAAAAAATTGTGCCGGAAAGCAATTCGATCCGGCACTTGTGGAACTATTTGTCACAAATGTATTACAGACTCCTTGGGATTAAAGAATGGTATATCGAATCTTGACAACAACTTTCTTAATCGTCATCAGTTCTTTATATTCACAACCCGGTCGATGAATATCCGTTGGAAAAAAGATTGCAAAGTCACCGGGAAGCATTGTGAGCAAACGTTCCCCTGGGGGATTCTCATAAAATATTACATCTTTTTCCGGTCGCATATCCTCTTTGACAATGGATTGTTCGTTAAGGACTGCATGTCCCATTTGCTCAAATCCGTTTACTAGATATTGAATATCTACAAACTGTTCATGAGCTTCCGGTCGTCGGTTTTCTACAAAATCCGTTTCAAGTTCTTGAACAAGGGCAAATATATCTTCACCCTCAATGGCATATTTTCCCACTTCTATTGTATTAAAATCTTGACTACTTAAGTAATCCAAGGCTGTCTGAATGGCTTTGGGGTATATCGCTTTTTCATCGAGTTGATGAATATTTCCTAATATCATATATATCCTCCTAATCTATCTTACCGGACAAACTCCATTAACGCAATTTTCATCTGCTTCAATTCCAACAACTTCATAAGCATTTTCTTCTTTTTCTGTCAGCGTTGCACCTTTAAAAATATTGCCTACCACCTGTTTAGCATGAATGCGCTGTCCATCGTCAGTAAAAATAAAGGGATATTGAATGTGCTCAATTCGCATAAGGTTACCTCCTGTTTTACATAAATATTTTCTACATTACCTTCATCTCTATCATAGCACAAAATCATTGTATATCAATACTATAAATATCTTCTATATTTATTTTGCTTCCATCTGTAAAATAAATTTCTTGATTGTAACCGTCGATTTTCTTAACATATCCGGTTTTTGTAAGGTATCGTCCACCATATTTATATGAATCCGATTCAAAGTAGACGGTCACAACTTCTGTGGCATCATGCTTTTTACAATTGCTTTCAATTTTTCTTAAGGCATCATCAATGATGGCAATTTCCAATTCATCCAGTATCTTTTTCTTGGACGTATACCTTGCAGCTTCTTTGACTGCCATTTCGTGTCCAACGACGGCTGAAAAAGGTGAGAATTGGGCGGCTCTTTTTGATATGGGCATAGGTGCTTTATTGGTGGATACATGATGGGGCATATACAATATCTCTTTATAATCTTCGATTGACCGACGCACTTTTTTCATGATTGTTCCTTCCTTGGTCACATTCTATATTACACATATTATAGATTATGCTTTATGTCCTCCAATCTGATTGTTTCGATCTTTGGTTGTTGCACCTTCTTGCAGATTCATTCCTTTTAAGATTGCATTTTTTCCGTATTTTTTTTTAATCTCTAAAACAGCATATTGAATTTTTTTCTCTTTTTTTAAATCCTGTTCTAATTTTTTCTGGGCTTCATCATCTGTAAAAAGGTCCAATTGTTTGCAACAGGCTTGCTGTTTGGCAATACGTTCTTCTTCTACTTGATTAGCAACAATATTAATCCGTCGTACCAACAAGTGCGGATTGACAATAGCATCGAAAAGGTCCATAACTGCATCCATAATAAGCTTGGTGGAAGACGTCTTCTGCTCAATATTCATTGACCCATGGGCGTGTTTGGGAACTTGTCTTCCATAATAATCTGTTTTTATCTCACCGCTATATTGTTTAGAAATATATTGGTCTGTAAGACTTGTGACATCATAGCCAACTGTAAGCACCACTTGATCGGTTACTAAACCTTTATCAACTAAATCCAACACTAAGAGATCCGTCATTTCTTGTACAATAATTCGTGCTTTATCATAGGTGTAAGGATGATGTAAGACTTGCCCTGCACCGGTACTTTGGTTCTCCGGTTTATAGGCCTTGACATCCGCTAATGTACACGGCTCCCATCCCCATGCATGATCGATAAGAAGTTGCGCATTGACCCCGAATAATTGATACAATAAGGCTTCATTATGAAGAGAGCACTCCGCTATATCACCCATGGTAAAAATTCCATTGTCTTGAAGTTTTTTTGCATAACCTTTACCCACTCGCCAAAAATCTGTAATTGGCTGGTGGGCCCATAATGTTTCTCGATAACGCATTTCATCAAGTTGTGCTATTCGAACACCGTCTTGATCCGCCGGTATGTGCTTTGCAACAATATCCATAGCTATTTTGCATAAATAGAGGTTGGTCCCTAATCCTGCCGTGGCCGTAACTCCAACTGTTCTAAGAACATCTTTTATCATTCGCTTTGTAAAATCATACGGATTCAGCCCCGACACTTCTAAATAATCTGTTATATCTATAAAGACTTCATCAATAGAATACACATGAATATCCTCTGGTGCAACATACTTCATATACACATTATAAATACGTGTACTATATTCCATATACAAAGCCATTCTAGGCGGCGCCACAATATAATCGATGGCAAGTTCAGGAGATTGTTCAAGTTCTTTAGCAAGGTAGGATTTGCCCGTAAATGTCTGTGCCGGTGCATATTGTGATCGATATACATTTGCTTCTTTGACCTTTTGGACAACTTCAAATAATCTAGCCCGTCCTGGGATATTAAAGGCTTTCAGCGAGGGAGAAGCAGCTAGGCATATGGTTTTTTCGGTTCTGCTGTTATCTGCCACAACGAGATTCGTTGTTAATGGGTCTAAATTTCGTTCAATGCATTCTACAGAAGCATAGAAGGATTTCAGATCTATGGCCACATATATTCGATTATTTTCTTCCATACACATTACCTTCTTAACAAGACATTTTATATCCTATAATTATTATACATCGGAACATGTGTTCGGTCAAGAAGTAACAATAACCTCTTTAAATCCCTTTGCCAAAGCAAGGTCTTTTAGTCGCTCCATTTCTTCTAAATCTGGAGATTGCCAGTGACCATAAGCTGTGCGAACGCCATGAGGTCGAAAAGGAATAAGCTTGTAGCGAATTGGCTGATCTAAGTGTTCTTGTAACAAATCACCTACTTCTTCCACGGTTTTCTGATTATTGAGTTCATCTTTTACCACCACCGTTCGTACTTCATGCAGTTTACCTATTGAAGCTAAAAATTCTGCATTCTTAAGCACCACAGCATTGTCTTCTCCTGTAAGTTCCATATGGCTCTTCGCATCTGTCGCCTTCACATCCAGCATAAAGCCATCCGTTAATTCTATTATTGCAGGAAGTTCCCAAAAGGCTAGACTACCATTCGTATCTATATAGTTACTCAAACCCATTTTTTTAGTTTCTAAAAATAGGGCTTCTATAAAGGCATACTGCAAGCTACATTCTCCCCCAGATACCGTGATTCCTTTAATAAATGGACGATTTCTTTTAATTCTTTCAACCACTTCTGAAAGTTCCATATCTTGCTTTGGGTTGCCGTGAGAAATGGTTTCCGGATTATGACAATAATGGCAATTAAAATTACAGCCTTGAAAAAAAATCGCCGTTCGATTGCCCGGACCGTCCACCACACTGCTGTCAATAATCTGGCTAATTCTTCCTAACATACCTACCGCCTCGCGTCACTTTCGCCACGCACCTTTCGATTTAAGACACCATAGGTGTTAATTGCTTCCTGTGCATATTGAACCGTATCATAGCTGACCTGTTTTCCTTGATTATAGGCTTCTAAGTCTGATTTTTTGATCAAGTAACCGGTAACTCGAATTAAATCGCCATCCTTTGCATAGCAGGAAATATAGCGCATACCGGAGGCGAATCCGCCTTCAAATATATCTAAAACTGCTTGGGGATTATTTAATACCGTATGGTCAAAAGGAAAATGGTCGCCTATTCCTGAAGGAAAATACTTATGGAACATACCCGCCTGCTGTAAATGCTCATAAATAGGTAACTCGTGACCGATGGCAATACGAACGCCTGCACTTGTCCCTTGGTCTTGATCCGCTCCGACTTGGGCATGAAGCATATATCGATGATTCCAAAAGTCACTATACTTACTTTCAAACGCATCGACTTCTTTTTGTATCAATTCCATGATGGCGACGCCCAGTTCATTGGCCTCTTGATCCTTTCCATAGCTAAAACCTTTGTTTTCAAGCTGCATTAAGGCATTTACACATTCATGCATGCCGACTAAGCCAAATAAGCCTACAAAACGTTCCAAAGATACAAATCCTTCTTTGACCAAGAAGCTTTCCGTAAAAAAGGTTGTCTCTTCAACTAAAAATCGTATTTTCGACTCCATAAATCGTGTCATGGCATGAATAGCTGTCGGCAATTGATTTGTCATAAAATCCTCTAAAGATTGAGATTTTAGGGCTATCTTGTTTAAACGTAGACGAGATAAGGTAAATGCACCCCCACCTATTGGAAGGCCGTTGTAGCAACTGGCAATTCCATAATCGCCTTGAAATTCTTGACGAAACATTTGATCATTGGCAAAGGCTGGATTCGCACAAGCCATGGACGTACTTACACACTTTTGTGCAAAGGAATTACTAGTAATCTTGGGATCATATAAAAGCGTTAGATTGGGCGTTACATTTTGTAAGTCTTTTAATAAATCCAAAATAATATTTCCTGCAAGTGTCTCCTGTGGCCCAATATTTCCATGACAAAAACTATCATCAATGGTTCGGTCCAACTGAATTAAAAACCACTTGATTTGCTCTCTTGCTTGGGCTTCATCTTCAATAAAAGGATTCAGCAACTTGTCAATACGTCCGATATAGACCGGAAAACGGGTAATTGAAGGTACATGATGATAAAAAATAAGGAGGGTATGAATCGCATCTGTCAACGTTTGGGGTGGATCTAATCGTAGAAAAGGCGAACCCTTCCGAAATAAAAGGTCATAATCAGGAAGAACATAACGAGGGGCATAAGGCGCATGGCCTTCATGGAGGTCACATACAATGCCTTCTTGTGCTAGCTCCATAAGTTCTTCATCCGCACCTTCCGGATACGGCAACACATTCTCCGCTAATTTTGCTAAACCAAAGGTTTGCTGCTCATAGGTTAAACTTTTGTTTTGGATTAACGCAAACGCTTCTTTTTGGACCTCTTCTAAACTTTGATAAATATTCATCTTGATAACCTCCTAAATCTTTTGAATAATCTTTACTCCTATTATAGCAAACGTGCTATAATTAAAAAATGACAGCTGTCACTTTTTTAAATAAATTTAAGAACATGGAGGTCATGAAATTTATATGGATCCTTTACAACTTGAAGATTTAAAAAGCATACTTTTAAACGCCTTTTCTTCCGATCTAAGCACAGACATCTCTATTCTTACAAAATCATACACACAAAGATTAAAACCTAACGTGTGTTTTATCGAATCCGGAGCACAGCTTGATTATATCTATGTTCAGCTTAGCGGAACTTCCTATATTGTTAACTATACACCAAAGGGAAAGCGGATTATTGCAGACACTTTACATGGGGGACAAATCTATGGTCTTATTGAAGCCCTTCATCATCGTAAAACCTATATCGGTAATGTTATTACTTTAAGCCCTTGCATACTTGCTAAGATGCCTTGTAATCTATTTTTGTCCGCTCTTAAACACGACCTATTTCTATCCAATTTAGCCCTTGGCTATATGGCTGATTTTTCTGCAAAACTCATGGAAAGCAGCGAACAAAAATCCGCTGCTTCACCTATGGAGAACTTTTTATTCTATTTATATCATCGTTCGATTCAACAGCCCCTGCCTTGTCACATCACAGAGAATAAAAGTTTTATTGCCGACTATCTTGGTATTGATAAGCGTTCTTTGTATCGTTATCTTAATCAATTCGAAAAAGAAGGTTATCTCCGTCGAGAAAAACAGGCAATCCTTATTTCAGAAGAGAACCTTCATCTCATAAAAAAACGCTTAGGATTTTAGTGAAGCAAATGTTACCACTGAATATTACACAGAAAATCAATGAGATTTCGCCACTTAATTCCATTTCTTTCTTCTATTTCCAACGAATCCATTGAAATCACATATTTATCATAATTATCATCTATTTTTTCAAGAGATCTATACTCTCGCTCAGCAACTTTTTCATCAATAATCGTATACGTTACCTGAATATACTTTTTTATATTATTGTGTATTGCGACAAAATCTACCTCATATTCACCAATTTTACCTACATATATCTCGTATCCACGTCTACGCAATTCTAAATACACAATATTTTCTAATAATTGACTTATGTCATTTTCTCTATAGCCCATTACGGCATGGCGCAAACCAAGATCAGCTAGATAAAACTTTTCTGATCTTTTTAAAATCCGCTTTCCTTTAATATCATAGGGCTTGGCAGAATATATAATCATTGCATTTTCTAAACCGTCAATATAATTATATAACGACGTCGTCGAAACTTTTTCTTGATTTGCCCCTTTAAGATAATCAAGAATTTTTGCACCTGATGTCATTTGCCCAATATTATCCATCACATAATGTAAAATACGATTCAGTAGCTCCGGATTGCGTATGTTTCCTCTTTCAATAACATCACGTAATACAACCGTATCATATATTCCTTTGAGGTAATTGAATAAAACCGGCTCTTTTTGTTTCATATTCATCAAATCGGGAAATCCCCCAAATTTCATGTAGTGTTTGTAACAATTCAAGACATCATTTGTATTCAGAATTCCATTATAAAATTCTAGAAATTCTACAAATGACAGCGGCAACATTTCAAACTCTATATATCTACCTGATAATAAAGTCGCTAATTCACCTGAAAGTAAATGTGCATTTGAACCCGTTATGTAAATATCACTCGGAAAATCTATGCGTATTGAACGTATTGCTTTTTCCCAAAATTCAACCTCTTGGATTTCATCAAGTAATACATACACTTTTTTATTGATTGATTGACTTCGACTTTCCACGTATTTATATAAACGAATAAAATCTTTATATTCATATGCGGATAAAGATTCATAATTTAGATAAATAATTTGCTCGTCTTCAACGCCTCTATCCTTTAACTCCGCAATAATCATTTTGAGTAGTTCCGTTTTACCACTTCTACGTATACCTTTTATGATTTTAATCATCGGATTATCAATATGATCTCGAATCAACTCCATATATTGTTCTCTCTTAATCATAAATTAAAACCTCCACTAAATAACTCAAGATCTATTTTTATACAAATAAATTAAATTGATTTTTTTCACTTTATTTATTTATAAGTAAATATATTTTAGCATGAATGTGATGCTTTGGCAATCCGAACATTTTTTTGCTGTTGAAAAAAAATTCCTGACATGGAAATGGCATCCATACCAGGAAACTTTTTAGCAAAAGTTGCTATGTAAGTTTAGTTTTAAATAAATCCCCGTCAATTTCAATCGTTAGATTTAAGTCAAGTGCTTTTGCTAGACTTCTTGCAATTGACAGCCCCAGTCCGCTCCCTTCCGTATTTCTTGAAGCATCCCCACGCACAAACCGCTCCATTAGAGCCTCCGTATTGATATTAAGAGGGTCCTTGGATATGTTCTTCATCTCAATGACCGCCTTCTCCTGATTAAGACCTAGAGTAATATATACCCGCGACCCTCTCATGCTGTATTTATGAATATTCGTTACGAGGTTTTCAATAATTCGATACATCACCTTACTATCCGTATTCATCGTCACCGGTTCATCAGCAACTTGCATAACTACATCTAATTGGGCGCCTTCAAACTCATCTTCATATTCTGCTAGAATCTGTTGCATGAGTTGTTTAATATCAATCACTTCTTTATTAATTTCAATATTACCACTACTTGCTTTAGAGGCCTCTACAACGTGACTAATCAAATCTTTTAAGCGCTTAGCTTTATCTTCTAAAACAGCAATATAACCTTTCGCCTCTTCACTAGGCATGTCTTCTTTTTTTAATAAATCCACATAATTAATAATTGAGGTTAGTGGGTTCTTCAAATCATGGGTTACATTCGTAATGAGCTCCGTCTTCATGCGCTCTCCGCGCATTGCTTCTTCTAAAGCTGCTCTTAATCCGGACTGCATTGCATTCAAGTCAGCCCCAAAGTCCTGAAAAGCTTCTGGCAATTCTTGAACATTTAATGGATATTCAATTCCACCTCTTGCCCGCGCTCGAGTTGCATCCATCAAATACTGTAATCCTCTCAAATAACGCACTAAAACTTTTAAGACCAGCACGTTAAATAATACAAAACCTGCAAAAACTGAAAACGGCCCTGATGGTATTAATAATGCGAAAATCATATTAATGAGACATATCCCAAAAAAAACAATAATAAGCCATGGTTTATAACTCTTGATCATATTTTTAAACATGTTGATCATTCCCATGAGTATCCGCACGCATAAAATATTATGGCCCAAACGTTGATTTTTTAGATTGCGTATCATGGACAAAAAGATATGTATTGCTAACAAGACCCATATGTTTAGTATGCCACATAAAATAATAAGTAAAAAATACTGTTCTTTTGGATCATAAATAGAAGAACTTATATTGAGTGGTATCAATGTGAATAGTAACAAAAATCCAATCTGAAATTCATAAGGAATATAATCAAGCCAATATAATTTTATCCTTTCACCTTCTCGACCTTTCCCGGTATAAATAGATAAATAAATGAGTCCTCCTAGACCTAAAAAAAGGGATATAACAAGCAGCAAATAATATGTTGATGCCATTTTATGCGCCTGCTGAAATTGATGATAAGGCTCTCCAAAAAATGAGTCCTGACTATTTATATTTATGTCAAATGCAGTGAACAACTTATAGGGTCCTCTCTCAAGCATTGAGAAGATATCTTCTTCCGTCGTATAGGAATAATATCCGGAGCTAATATCTCGACCAAACCTTGAGTTCCCTAAAAGGCTCTTATCAGGAAAAACAATCTGATCTGTACTCCACTGCATAGCAGTTTCCATCTCATCGAAGCTAGCCTCTATAAGCTTTGAGTCGTTACTCTTTACATCTTTTGTTTGAGTATTTACTAAAAGATATTTGAAACTTTTGGCGAGTTCAAGATTATGGTTAATCCGTCGCAATCGTTCCAGTTGATTGGTTTCTTCCGAGTCATCGTACTCAGCTCGAACATTTTCTTCATCAATTAAAACTAATTCTTTTTCTAATACGTTATGTACCAAGCGGGTATAATTATTCTCAAAATCCCATGTATCATAAAAATTATCTTGTCTTAAATATTCCCATTCACTTCCAATATGATATACTGACCATAAAAAACCTGTCCCTGCAATAATAATAATTAAATGCGCCAATAACTTGAATTGCCATCTACATATCGTACTTTTCAATTTTGTAGCCAATGCCCCACACCACCTTTAAATATTTTGGATTTTTGGGATCAATTTCTATTTTCTCCCGCATTCTTCGAATATGTACTGCCACTGTATTTTCAACCGCATAGGCCTCTTCTTCCCATACATATTCATAGATTTCATGGATTGAATAGACCTTTCCCATATGTTGCATGAGTAACGTTAGTATTTTTAACTCTGTGGGGGTAAGCGCAATATTTTCTCCATCGACACTGGTCTCTTTTGTATCCAAATTCAATACTAATCCTCCGGTCACACATAGATGTTTTGTTTGTTTTAAACTTCCAAGCCGTGTGTATCTTCGTAGCTGAGACTTCACCCTGGCTATAAGTTCTAAAGGATTAAATGGTTTTGTCAAATAATCATCCGCACCAAAGTTAAGTCCGATGATTTTATCTGTATCTTCTGATTTTGCTGAAACCAAGATAATCGGAATATTATAATCATCTCTGATCTTTAGTGTTGATTGTAACCCATCCAGTTTTGGCATCATGATATCTAAAATAACTAAATGAATCTTTTCCTGTTTGAGTAGGTCTAACACCTGAAGGCCATCATAAGCCTTAAAAATCTTATAACCTTCCTGAGACAGAAAAATACTAATCGCTTCGACAATGTGTATATCATCATCACATACAAGAATATTTATTTCTTTTTCATTCAATGAATGTCACCACCTTTCTCGATACTTATATGGTTAAGACGCTTAAACTATAAACCATTATACACATTTTTCCCACAAACAGCTAACGTTTCGTCATTAGACATACTATAACAAACAAAAAGAAAGAATTTCATATTAAAATTCTTTCTTTTTTCTTACAATTTCATATTTCGTTTTTTGACTTAATACATTCCATTATTTTAACTTGTATATCAAAATACCGATAATCATAATAGCTAGCCCGAGTATTCTATTGACAGATAAAGGAACCTTATCCAAGCCAAACAAGCCAAACGTATCCATGAATACGGACAGAAATAATTGTACCATGAGCATAATCATTGTTGCAAAGGCAACACCAAGAATATGAATACTGGATGTAATGGAAAAAACAATAAATACTCCAAACAATCCGCCCAAAAGATAAATCGGATTTGCCTGTGATATATTTATAAATCCTTTTCCGCCTCCGCCGACTGTAAACAAAAGAAACAGACTGCCCACAAAGCCAACACCATGGACCAAAGTTGTAAGCTCCCAAACACCAATTTTACCACTCACATTTGTGTTAAATCCATTTTGTAAAGTAATACAAAGACCTGCAGTAAATGCAAATAAAATACCAATCATTATTTTCCCTTTCTTACTCATCAGATAATTATTCATATAGATTTCCTTCCGATAGTTCCATTAGCATTTGACGGTTTATAATGGATATGTGGCGTCCCTCTTTACGTATGATTTCATCCTTTTGCCACTCCCTAAGAATACGGCTTAAATGTCTGTAACTAGTCCCAATCAATTCAGCAATCTCAATTAAATACTCCGTTTCCAGCTCATTGGATTTTCCTTCGATTTTATCAGAAAAATAAGGCCGCTCATCGGATACTGACAGTATGTAACTTGCCAGCCGCGCTTTTGCCGTGTTGTTCTGGTTCATTCCACTTGCCACCGATATACTGTATAACTTATAGCTGAGCTGTTCTATAATAAAATGCAAAAAATCAATATCCTCTTTTAAATATGCGTTAATAACAATCTTAGGAACATGTAATAAGGTCGATTCATAAACCGTTTCTACATAAGTCCTTACTTTGAATGGGTGAAGCGCTTCTATATCGCCAAGTACTCCCGGTGGATTTGAAAATCTTAGCAAGAGGGATTTACCGTTAGGCTGTAGCATACTAATCTTTACTTTTCCTGAATATAGAATATAGATCCCGTCGATGTATTCATCCGGTTTTAAAAATATTGTCTTTTTATCAATGTTTATAATATGACTATTGTCTATAACTTCTGCTTTCGACAAAAACCTAAACTTGTCATTCATCTGTTGAAGCTGATCAACCACTGTTTTCTTATCCGTCAAAGTGGCACCTCCCATCGCTTATTCATATTAATGTCTATATAGATTATAACCCATATGTCAGCATAAAACAGGACATATGTCATGTTTATGCAAAAAAGAGAGCATATAAGCTCTCAAAACTGCAATCATTTAAATTAATAATCACTATAATTTGTAGGATTACTTTCTTTTTTCTTTCAACCAACGCTCTTTTAGATAATGGGCAACCATTTTAGGTCGTCGTTCTCTCGTGAAAATCCCTTTTTTATTGCCCTGAACACGCATAATACCTTGAGAAGTGGCAAAATCAGCAAAATTCCAAGCATGTTCTCCGATAAAATTTTCAAATTCATCCATGACTTTGTGATTCATCTTATAATATTCAATCTGATATTCTTCAGTAAACATTACAGGTACTGTATCGTGAAAACCACTAACCGTATCCGCTCCATATTCAGTCATAATGACTGGTTTACCCTGCGCATTCCAAAAATTCATTTCTTCTCGCATCAACGTTTCCGCAGCATCTAAGTCGCCGCCCATGACATACCATCCATAATATCTATTTAGGCAATACACATCACTAAGTTGAAGTGTACAGTCTTTTTGATTATCTTCCACCTGCATACCTACAATCGTACACGGCCTTTTCTGAGAGTCTTGCTCTCGTGCCAAATCAAACAAGGGTTTAAAATATTCATATGCACCCTCGCTGGCCGAGTCTGCTTCATTGGCTATACTCCACATCACCACGCAAGCATAATTCTTATCCCTATTAATTAATTCTTTGACTGTATCATAATGATGCTGAAAAGTTCGTATACCACCATCTTCGGGAGAATCAAAAGTATTGATTTTTCTTCCGTTCTTGAAATTGGCGCCACCACCAAAATTCAAATGAAGACCTACTGCAGGTGTCTCATCAATAACAACAATACCTTCTCGATCACATAAGCGCATCATTTCTTCACTATAAGGATAATGGCTTGTTCTAAAACTATTAGCACCTTGCCATTTCATAAGGCTTATGTCTTTCACATTCATCGCTTCATTAAGTCCACGACCAGCCGGAAATGTATCTTCATGTTTTCCATAACCTTTAAAGCGAAAAACTTCACCATTAATTAAGAATTTTCCACCCTCTACTTGAACAGTACGAAGCCCATAAGGCAAAATATAGCAATCTTTATTGAATCTAATTACACATTGATACAGATAGGGTTTTAACGGTTGCCAAAGATTGGGATTCTTCACCTTCAAGACTCCTGTGGCACCTTCACTCTCACAGACAAATTTTCCCGATTCATCCGTTAAGCTTACACTTACGCTACCTTCACCTACTGCCAAAACTTCATAGGATATTAGAGCTTCTTCCCGATCAATCATTGTGACCAGTTGAATATCATCAATATAATCCTTGGGCCTAGTATAAATCTTAACCGGACGAATAAGACCGGCATAGTTAAAAAAATCAAAATTTGGTTTATTTTGCCTTTTTCCGATTTCTTTAGTTATCATTTTCCCGCCAACCAGCATGGATGCGCCATAATTTTCTGATCCAACCGGAAGTGTACTATGATCAATCCGATTATCAACCGCAATCGTCAGCAAATTCTCATCTTCATTGAAGCTATCTATTTCAACTTCAAAGGGTAGAAAACCACCTTTATGTTCTGTAATTTTTCTTCCGTTAAGATACACAATAGCTTTATGGACTGCAGCTTCTATCCTTAATACAATTCTTTGGGACATCAATATTTTAGGTATAACTAATTGCTTTTGATAAAAGACCCATCCATAATGATCACGAAGATTCTTATCTTCTTTCATATCATTATATGCACAAGGGACCGGCATGGTTAATGGATTTTTTAGCGCTTCTTCATACCATTTTTCATCAAAACCCTTACCATCATCTAGTTTGAATTGCCAAATACCACTAAGGTCTATGACAACTCTTGATTCGGTTGTTATTGGATATAACATATTATCACCCTATCCTTTCTTAGCCAACCATTGTAACAAGGACACTTCTTCTCCATCGATAATCACCGGTTTACCATCATAATCCAATCGGCAATCATCATTTAACATTTGTATCCAAGATGCATGCCCAAAGTTTTCATATACATAACCTCTACTATCAATAACTTGGCCAAAATAGGATAAATGAACATCTTTGCTTCCTAAGGCAATAAGACGTTTATAGGTTGGAATAACCGTTTTTTCAGGATCTACAATAGCATCATCTTTGGAGTGGGTAAACCATATTGGTATATCTTTGATACGCTTAAGTTCATCATCACTTATCTTATCATCAAATAATGCTTGGCACACCGGATATGCAGCTCTAAAAAAATCCGGATATTCAATAATCATTCGCATGGTCAAAAAGCCTCCATTTGAACAGCCTCCGATATAAATTCTTTGAATATCAATATCATCATGCAAGGAAATAAATTCATCAATTAGTGCTTTAACCGCTTCAATATATACGGATTTACCTTCTTTCCCAATAATTTCCGTGCCATCATCCATCCACATAGTTGGTGATTGGGGTGCAAGAATATATGCTCCACCAAAAAGTTGCTGCTTACTCTCCTTAGCAAGATTGGTCACCTGATTACTTGTATAAGCGATTACAGGATCTTGTCCACCTTCACCACCACCATGAAGCCAAATAATAAGGGGACGTTTACCACTGCCAATCCTTGGAGGAAAGTAGCCATATTTCAGTGGCATCTTTTCATTAGTAGAGCAGCTGTTAATCCAGCCTTCTTTTTCCGGCATGATTTCTTGAATACATTGATCATAAAAGAGCCCTACCACGTTTTGATTAGCTGTTTTAATTTCTTTAACTTGACTAATGTTAAAATCATTATAACAATATGTGTTGAAATATCCTTCCATAGCAAGTTTCGATGTCAATCTAAAGAAAGGCATCGTTGGCATTATAAGCGTAATATATGTTCCTACTTCTACTCTATTTCCTTCTTCATCTGCAGGATAAGCGTCCTGTATTTCAATATAACCCTTTGATGGAAAACTTTCTGTTTCTCCCCATCCAAGACAATCCATAATGAGTTCACCGGTTTTTTGGTGTTTACGCTCAACATATACCATAAAATGTTTTTTTGATATCTCTCCTTTTTTGATTTCAAAAGCTACCGGTAGGATAATTTTACTAACGAAAGGGCCAAAATCTGTGATTTCAACAAGTGTTCTATAGGTTTTGTTCATTGTTACCTCCATCTTAATCTCTTAAAACTGTGAGCACTACCCTTTTGTATGCCCGAAGCTGTGGATAACCATAATCTTTAACTTCAGCAATAAAGTGAAATGTTTGCCCCTGTTCAACATCCGAAGGTATTTTCACATGATTGATCACTTCAATACAATCGGCTTTTAAACCGGGCTCAACTACTTGATCACAACTAAAGCTTGTCTTTTCTTGGTCCTCTTCTATAAAGTCTATTTTTCTAGGATAGCTTCCTGCTTCTACATATTGCCACCATCTACCCTTAATATGGTCACCATCTGGGTCTTTGGCACTAATAGATAGTTTAACTATTTCTCCTGGCTTAACTTTTCGATGTTCCAAATCATTCAATGTAATTTCAGGTGGATGGTTTGTACCCTGATAATCCGATGTCACTGACCATAACAATCTAGCTGCAAAATCACACTGAGCAGGTCCAAACCATCTTGCTGACGAATAATCTTTTGAAGAGATATTATTGGGATCAATATCCTTACCATTTCTACCTCCCCATCCTCCATATGAAGCTCCTATATATGCATCAAGGCCATTATCTAATAGATTCATATACATGGAGGTGTCTCCTTCAGATATCCAAGATCCTTTTTCTTCGGGCTCACCATACCAAGTAATGTAACCCATTTTGTTCAGTTGTTCTACTGAAAGACCTGAAAAACCAAAATAATCCGCAATATCATTTTTGTGCATTTGCTTGCCATCACCCCAGGTCATATATAATTCACCTAAAGGTCCTACTGAAGATACGTGCTCTTTTGTCCAAGCTGCAGACACATACTTTTGATCTTCTGCTTGCAAAACTTTTCTAGAAAAGTAGCCCCAGGTTGCTGTAGCCATTTCCCGAAATTCAATATTGGGCCAATGAATTCCAATATAAGTAGCATAGACTCCATCTTGGTCTCCAAAGGACTGAATAATTACTTTTTCACCAATTTTTTTATAAAGATCTTTCCAGTTTTGACAATCTTTGTATTCTTCTTCAATCGATTTCAAAGCTCTCGCAATAGTTGATTGACCTGCACCTGTTAGTAAGTATAATTTTCCCGGTTTATTATCTAAAATCAATTCACGGATATGTTTAGATCCGGGACTATCTTTTGAAATATCTCCCGGAAATTCAACATTTCCATTGAAAATTGCTTGTTTAAGGACTTGGGGATCTGGGTAGCCCTCTGCATGTACTTTTAAATTTTCATACACTTTTTCATAAGCATCCACAGCTGCTTCCATAAAATTCACACCATCATCCCAACGCCAATTTGCTATCGGACCAATCCCATATTTACTATGTTCTGAATCGCCTTCAAACAAGGTTCCTGCTCCATCACCTTTCCAATGAAATTGGCTACTTGAATAAATAAGCCCTTCCGTTTCAAACTCATTGGAATACAGCAAATATCGAATAAGTGTGTTTACGTCATCCAGTTCCGGATCATGCATAATAACTGTTCTTAATTTCTTTTCTCTCGCCATTGTAATGCCCTCCTCATCAAGCCATTTTTAAATCAACACATACAAGTCCATGTTTCGGAATCACGAATTCCAAATTTTGATCTATATTTATCGTTTCCGGAATTAATTCTGATGCTTTGTGTAGCCTTTGAACCAGAGCTCTACTAGGGTATCTTGGTGCTCCCTCTTGTTCCCATAAAGCTTTACTATTAGCATGAGTATCATCAATTCGCCACATTAGCGCTTTCCCATCAATATTTAATTGATCCAAATTAATAGAGACTGACTCCTCTTCAATCGGTTCGCCCATAATATTATGATTGTATATGATTAATCGATAACCATCTTCTGTTTTTGTCGCAAGCATTTCCACAGTGCTATCTTCCACATCATTGCTTATCCCCAGCCTCTTCTGACCCAAACCATGAAAAAGTTGAAACGCTCTATAAACTGGTTTAGCAACTCCACTATAGGTTTGTAGACCAAAACCTCCATGATAAGCTCCTACTAGTTGACCACTTTCTTCAAAAATATCTGAAAATGTCCAGAAAGCATATCCATCAACAAGGCCATCATTATCCACTAAAGTTTTTGCCACCATTGCGGCAGCATAAGGTTCATCATGCTGGTTATCATTAGTCATCGCTGACGTATTCCATTCCGTAAAATAAACCGGTAAATTTCCAGCTTCTGCTCTTACCTGTTCTGTCATTTTCTTTAGAACGCCTCTATGATAAACCCGATTGTCTGACAGCTCGGACTGAAAGAATTCCATAATATCCATACCCGATTCCCATAAGGGATCATCTGTTGGATAATGATGCGTTGATATAAAATCCAAAGGCACATCATGTTTCCTACAATAATCTATAGTATCCTTAATCCATGAATTACATGATGTAGCCGGGCCTCCTACGCGAAGTTCACTATCTACCTTCTTGATTGTTCGAACCGTTGATTCATAGAGTTTAAAATACTCTTCTTGGTCTCCATCAAAAAAGAAAAAGAGATTCGGTTCATTCCATACTTCAAAAAACCAACTTCTTACTTCATGAATTCCATATCGCTCAATTAAGTGTTCTATCAAAAACTGAATAAGTTCTTCCCACTCTTTATAATCTTTAGGTGGACATATATTCCCTTTATAGTGAAAAACTGTTCTATCACCTCTAGCAATAGCTGTAGGCATAAACCCTAACTCAAGAAAGGGTTTCATCCCCTTCTCCAACAGCCAATCAAATATATTATCTATATTGACAAAATTATAAACCTTACCTAGAGAATTCCCCGAATAATCTTTTTTCTCGATTAGAACACTCATATGGTCATCTAAGATGCCATGAAAACGTACGTATTTAAAACCCAATTCTTCATGAGCCCGTTTTAACTGTTGTCGATAATCCTCTCTAAGAGCTGTATAGGCATTAGAACTACCTACACAAACTTCCCAATAATGTGGAAAATCCGTCACCTGGTCTGCATTGACTGTAAACTGAATCATCCTTTAACACCTCCGAGTGTAATTCCTTTAACAAAGTTATTTTGTACAAATGGATATACAATAATAATCGGTAGTACACCAAGGACCGCCATAGCCATTCGAACGGATACAGATGGGATAGAAGCCAGCCCTACATTAGCATCCGAAATATTGCTTGAATTCTGTGTTAAAAACTGTATATTTTGTATCATTCTATTTAGCAAATTTTGGATGGAATATAGATCAGTTCTTCTGGTAAGGTATACATAACCATTCATCCAGTCATTCCAATAGTTAATAGCTGTAAACAAGCCAATAGTGGCAACGATAGGTTTAGCCAAGGGAAGTGCTATATGAATAAAGGACTTAAATTCAGATGCTCCATCAATCACTGCAGCTTCCAAAATCTCTTCGGGAACTCCCGTTACAAAATACGACTTCATTAATAGCACATTAAAGCCATTCATTAGTAGCATTGGAATCAACAGCCCTGCAAAGGTATTTTTCAAATTAAAGACCATCGTATAGTTCATATAAGTAGGAACCAAACCGCCGTTAAATAACATGGTGAAAAAGATAAGAAAAGTAATTATATTTCTTCCCGGCAACTTCTTTTTAGACAATGTATATGCCAACATTGTTGTAATCACTAAGGATATAGACGTTCCACAAATTGTTAATAAAAAAGATATCATATAAGCTCTTGGAACTGCATTGCCGGTTTTTAAAACATATTCATACGCAAATAAGCTTAACTTTTCAGGAAAAAAACTGTATCCATTTCTTATTAATGTATCATTATCTGTAATTGAAGATATAAATAAAAGCACAATAGGTATTACTGCAAATAAGGTCATAATGATCATAACTATATGTCCAATTGTTTGATAAATTCGATCTTCTCTGTATTTCATCATTACACCTCCTAAAATAATGCGCTGTCCGGGTCGACTTTACGAACAAGCAGATTGGCAGAAAGTACTAAAACAAATCCAACAAAGGATTGGTATAATCCTGCTGCCGCTGACATAGTTACATTACCCAATTCAAGCAATCCCCTATACACATAAGTATCAATAGTATTGGTTACTGGGAATAAAGGTCCCGAATTCTGGGGAACCTGATAAAACAAACCAAAATCCGAATAAAAAATTCTTCCAATTGCCAATAACGTTAACATTATTATGGTTGGCTTAAGCATAGGTATGGTAATCTTGGTAATCTGCTGCCATTTACTTGCACCATCAATAATGGATGCCTCATAATATCCTCGATCAAAGCCTATAATAGTTGCTAAATAAATAATACAACTGTATCCAACCGTTTTCCATGTATTTACGAAGACAAGTATAAAGGGCCAATATTTTTTCTCTGTATACCAGGAAATATTTTCCATGCCCAAAGGTTCTAATATTGTATTATTAATAAATCCATTTTCCGTTGAAAGAAAAGCAAATACCAAATAACTTACAATAACAGCTGAAATTAAAAACGGAAGTAAAATTGCTGATTGATACAACTTTTTCAATCGTCCGCTTAATTCTGCCAAAATAATTGCAACGGCAATTGCCGCAACAGTATTAACAATAATAAAGGTGACATTATATGCTATAGTGTTCCTCGTAATTATGTAAGCGTCTTGCGTCTTAAACAAATATTCGAAATTCTTAAGCCCCGCCCAATCTGAGCCATATATCCCTTTTTTTACATTGAAATTCTTAAATGCAAGCACTAGACCAGGCAAAGGCATGTAGTTATTAATAAATACGTAGATCAATCCCGGAAGTGCCATTAAATACAATGGAATAAATCGTTTGAACCTCTTCCATGTCATTGACTTCGTTTGAGTATCATTCTCTTTACTTTTCATTTTTATCCTCCTTATTTCCACTGTAGCATCTTATAAATGGATTTTTTAATAAACCGGAAGGCGCCGTCACCTGCAAGCTTGTAAAAATATTTACTGCGCTTTTAATTTCGTGTGCAAGTGTATTTGAAATCTCAATCACTAACTTATTATCACCTACTATCAAAGCTTCACCACACTCAAAATCATATGGTGGACAAATTTCACTTCCAAGTAAAGTATCATTCAGCCAGACCTCAGCAAACTCATGCGCCTCGGGAAGATGGATCCATGCTTCATTAGGCGATTCTTTTAATGTAAAATTACTTTCGTATCGTATAGTACCTGAAAAATCAGGATGTAACTTAGAGATATTTATTGCTTCCTCCAATATTTCAGTATTGGTAAAATTAGGATAGTCCACTGATTTGGAATAGGAAACCTTGTATGGACCTATAATTTCCTTCTCATCTTCTAAATTGTCCCTTATTGGCTTTACATCCGCCGGGATTTCCTGTTCCATACTTATGATCACCGATTGATAAGGCCCTAACGTCAATTTCATGTGACACTGTCCATCAACGATTGTATAATTTACAGTATGTAAACTATTATGGTAGGCGTCATATGCTACCGGAATTCCTGTAGCCGGCACCATTACCTTTCCATTAAAAGCTTCAGATACATTCTCGTTACTCAACAAATAGATATGCTCAGATTTTTCATAATGTTGAAAACGCAACATTGGGAACGCATCCGATAAAGAAAGGTCTTTCAATCCATCTGCTGTCAAAACTTCCGCAATTTGACTTAACTCAACTACTTTACATGCTTCTAAAGAGATAAGTGCAGCTTCATTTTCTTTATTAGAAGCCCCTATAATTGCCTTCGGAAGCGAATTAATAAAATAAATTCCAAATCCATCCCCTACTGCCTTGCCTGCAAAGCGAGCTACATCAATCGGAAGATATTCACATTCTGGAATAACCAATGCGCGATATTTGGCCGTACCAGCACATAGCACACCTGAATTGTAAGAAGTCTGATATGGATTTTCGTCTGTCCATAAATCATTCGGTACAATATCAAAATCAATCTGGTGTTCTAACAGCTCCCGGGCCGGCTTCTGCATCAGCATCACATTTCCCACCCAATCAGACTCCCCGTGGTATAAAACAGCTACATCACAACGATGTATTCCATTTGAGAACACATGACACACACGATTCATATATTGGCTCAAGAAACGAAGCGGACGGTACATTGGGTTGTGACCACGCGCATAAAAATGTGGCGGACAGTCTGTGTCAGGAAACTTTGGGGAGAAGGCATGAAACACAAAATTATTAACGCCTCGCACAAGAAAGTGATCCGCTAGGTATTTCATCAAACGAGTGCCCTCTTCCCAGCCATACGCCCCAAAAATCTCGCACATGGTACGTCCTTGCTTTTTACTATCAATATGCGCATGAGAAGTCCCTAGTTTTCCCAAGACGTAATGATAAAATTCACCGTCACCCGGTGCTACTCCGCCCTCTCGAATACTGTTCTCTCCACCAAAAATAACCTGATTACCGATATCATCAATACCTGCCATGTGTTGGCCTTGCAATGCACGAAAATAATGCCCCATACCACATCCCATACGACTATGAGAATTATTATCTTCCAGGACGTGCCCGATATATTCTACACCATGTGAAGCACACCAATTGCCTAAGGCCTCTGAAAAATTACGTGAAATCAATTTCGTCATGGTGTCCATGTAAGCGAATCGAAAGGTAGCACATGCTTTCTCATCTTCTAGAGGAAACCAAAGTGCAGGTAATTGCTTTTTCCAATCAGGTCCCAACTTATCTTGAAGTATGTGACAAAGTTCATCGGAATAAGGAAGTGCCTTAACACCTTGTCCTAATTTATCATTAAAATTGTAACCTAAAGAATTACCGATTTCGGCTTCATCAGAAAAAAATCCTACCAAGCTCTTTCCAAATTCGTCTCCGATATTCTTCCAATGTTCCTCATATACAGCTTCAATTTGCAAATGTGCAGATTCTCTGTCCAGCATGTTAATATTTACTAAACGCCCGCCTCCCTGACGTGTGACAATAATAAAATATATTTTCCACATACCGCCGGGTACATCCCAATACAAAACACCATCTTGCAAATTTTCTGTCAAATCTATTGAATGATTCATTTTACCGCTCTTTTCCACTTTACAAGCAATGACAGCATAAACCGAATCATCCTTAGGCAATTCCACCTCCAAAAGACCGTCATTAAAGAAATCGTTCATAGGATTAGGTGTCGGTGGTAGATTCAAAAGTTTTTTTGTATCAAACATAATATCTGGCAAAGGACCAGCTACTTCTGTTGCCTTTATTTGAAAATATTGCTTACTTTTTTCCGGATATTTCTTGGCAATAATACCATTCGCATATCCAGTCGGAAAATGTGCATCATCAAGAATCCATACTTTCATGTCATGCTTTTGGGCTTCATCAAATATAATTCTCAAATCATCCCACCACTGCTGCTTACAATACTCCGGATGCGGTCTACCCTCTACACAAAAAGCATGTATATCACACGCATAAACTTTTTGTATTTCTTCACGGATTATTGATTCTTCATCACCGCGCATCCAAACAAATGGCATCAGATAATTACTATTTATGTTTTTTATGGCTTCATTAATAGACTTTTGCACTTATTCTACTCCATTAACTTCAGCCCATTCATCAAGCGCTGCCTGTTTAGCTTCCATGTAAGTTTCTAATCCTGATGACTCTAATTTGTCAACCATTTCAGGAATAGCTACTGCCGGATCTACATAGCCCATAATGATTTGTAATGCATATTCATTATAAACATTCATAAGTGCAGTATATTCTGTCGCAACAGAACTATTATCAAATGCAAATCCAAGTGCCTTGGATTTAACGGAATTATTATTAAAGGCTTCCATTCTTTCCCATATATTAGCATCATTGCCTTCCCAAACATGAGCAATAAATTGATTTGGCATCAACCAGTTGACGTTATTGTAATACTCAGAATTCGAAGCATCGATACCATCAGCAAAAGTAATAAAACCATCTTCTGTCTTTTGATATTCTACTCCCTCTTCTCCCCAACATAATAAGTTAGATAAGTATGGATCTGTATAGAATAAATCAAGTAGTTGCATTGATGCTACAGGATATTCTGTTCCTGAATTGATACTCCATGGCATAGCTGATACAGATGAAGATCTCAAGAAGTCTTCACCTGTTTGGAAAATTACCACAGGTCGTCCACAAAGACCTGTCTCTTGAGCTTTGATTCCCGGCTTCGTTGCTGTAGCATAGGCCATTGCTGTGCCTGCTTTTACTTGGGATGTAGGTGCTGTATCATCTGTTAAAGCGTCTCTTGAAATAAATCCAGCCTGGTTCCATCGATACATTCTGTCTGCAAATTCTCTAAATAAATCACTTGACCATAAGTCTTCAACGACTAAACTATTTTTAGGATCTAATAAGACGCCATAATCATCTCCACCAATTGGGTCATATGCATTATGCTGTTGTAGATTTGTAAAAGCCGGTGCAAAAACATGCATATCCGGATATGCTTCATTTAATTGTGTAAAAATATCCTCTATGGTTTCCAAATCCGTGTAAATAACTTCATTACCTTCTTCATACATAGAATCGTAATCAAATCCAATTCCGTCTAAATATTCTGCACCTATCGCAAAACCGCCTTGACCAATAGCCATATCTCTTTGTTGTGGCAAGCCATACAAAACACCACCTACCCGGCAAGCTTCTACATAAGCTTCATTCATTGTCTCAAGAATACCAGAGCCATATGTCTGGATCAAATCATCTTCTTCTAAATCCAATGTATAGCCTTTATTAATAGATGATGTATAACCTAACACAATCGGCGAGAAAATATCTATGTGTTCCCCTGATGATAACATGAGTGTCATACTTTGAGAATATGATGCAACATCAAGAATCTCTAGTTTTACCTTCACTCCCAGCTTTTCCATTGTATACTCACTCATCAGGCCTTCAATTCGTTCAAGTCCTGCCGGCTTCCCCGCCCAGTTCATAAATGCCATAACAATAGTAGGTGCCTCTCCACTTGCTTTTCTCTCTGCAATTGCTGCTTCTGCTACAGATAAATTTCCATTCTCACTAGAATCACTGCTATTACTTGAGTTATTCGTTGAATCTGTTGAATCGGAACCTTCATTTGAACTACTACATCCTGCAAGTCCTAAGACTAAAACTAAAATCATCAATATTACCAATTTTTTTTTCATATAGCCTATCCTCCATAATATAATTATTGTAAGGGATACCTTCTCGTATCCTGTAGCAGTTTTTATTATATAGGTTACAAATTATCTAACAAGGTACTATTCTTAGCATTCATTTCATTTTTCTTAGATTGTATGCATTTTTCCTATTTTTGTATTATAATATTCTTAGATGGATATGTAAAATAACAATTTTTATGAAGGGTAATATTTATATGAATGAAAAACCAAACAAAAACAAACATAAAACATACTCATTTCGTAAGCGTATTTTCATACTCTTTACCATTGTAATCATTACTTTTTTTATTATCTTTATATGGATTGCTGCTTACTTCACTCATACTCTTCGTGAAAAAACCTACGAAAGTGTCCGCGATACCTTAGAAGTATATAATCAACAACTTACGCATAATCTTGATAAGCTTCATGTCTTTATGTTTGATATGAGCGAATACAGTCTCGATATCGCCCAAGTTTTTTCTGCCAAAGAGCTCGACAACATATACAACCGAATTATGCGAAGTAAGCAACTTTTAGACTATAGCATTCCATCATTTACCGAAATTGAAGGAATGTTTCTCTACGCTCCGCTTAACGATACTTTTATACAATCTTTTGAGCACCCTGACGGTTCTATCGTAAGTATCTTTCTTAAAAATCGCTTCCGTACCTTAGATGATTATTCTTCAATCCACACAGAAGGTTGGACAGCAGAATTAATCAATAATGAATATTATTTAATTCGAACAATCGAGATTCAAAACTCTTTTATAGGTAGCTGGGCTAAAATCTCAAGATTAACAGCCATCTTTGAAAATGTTGCTGAACTCAACGGAAATGTTCTCTATGTTGATGAACATGGCAAAGCTTTAACGAATAATCAATACTCCCATTATACATTTCCGGTAAATCTACCTATAGATACTTATCATATTGTTGATATGGACTACGGTAAAGCCTTGTTAGTTATCAATGAACTCGATTATTGTGATTATTATTTAGTAGCAATTATACCCCTAAAAAGTATTGACAAAGAACTTGGGACTCTATTTCAATTATTCGCAATTCTTTTTGGTATTATCATTGCTTTTTCTGTAACACTTATATTTTCTGCAACTCGCTTTCTATCTAAACCAATTCACATGCTTGAATTTGCTGCAAATAGAATGCGAAAAGGCGATTTTAATCAAAAAATTCCCGAAAACATATCTAACTGTCAAGAGATTATCGATATTGATATGGCTTATAACCGAATGATTGATGAAATTCATCACCTACAAATAGATATTTATGAAGAAAAACTCGCCAAATCCGAGATTGAACTGCAATATTTAAAATCTCAAATAGCACCGCATTTCCTTATTAACTGTCTTTATTCAATTATGTCCCTGGCAGACAGTAAAGACAGCAACCGTAATGTTTTACATAAGATGATAAAAACCTTATCTGAACATCTACGATATACACTAAACGATCAGACCACTGTGCCACTATCAAAAGAAATATACTATGTAAAAAACTATATTGAATTAACCAAATTACGGTTTCCAAATTGTCTAACTTATTCCCTAGATATTGCACCTGCAACAGAGAACTGTTCCGTTTTCCCTCTTATACTGCTTATGTTCACTGAAAACTCTATTAAATTTAATATGGTTATGGGAGAAGCTCTTGATATTAAGATAAGTGCAAAATTGATTGAAAATGATTATGGTGAATTTCTTCACCTCATTCATATCGATAGCGGAGATGGTTTCTCAGACGAACAAATAAAAAACTATAATGACTTTATTGAAAATTTCAATCAACAAATTTTACATTCCGATGATTCTAGTCATATTGGTATACCCAATGTGGCAAAGCGACTTAAAATCGTCTATGGTCCGCGTGGAGATATAAAGTTTTCGAACGAACCAAATTATGGTGCTCGAATTGATCTAATAATACCTAATATTTCAATAGAAAAGGATGGAATTTAATGAATATCTTAATTGTTGATGATGAATATTATATCGTTCAAGGAATATTAAAAAATATCGATTGGCTAAGTCTCGGAATTAATGAGACTTATTGCGCTTATAGTATGAAACAAGCTTTGCAAATATTGCAAGAAAAAGAAATCCATATTCTTCTTACTGATGTTGAAATGCCTAAAGGTAGTGGATTAGACTTGATTGAAAAAGTCACTCAAAAAAACAACAAAATTATCAAACTGCTTTTGACAGGGCATGAAAATTTTAACTATGCCAAAAAAGCAATAGAATTAGGATGTTATCAATATATCGTGAAGCCAGTTCAGCCTGAAAAGTTATCCGTAATTCTGGGCGATGCCATCCAAAAATTTAAAGAAGTTGAATTCACTGAACACGCTCAGATTTTAGCAAACTCTTGGAACGCTTCCCAAAAACTAAAACACAACAGATTCTGGGCTGAATTGATAAAGGGAAATATGAATTCTTCAGATACAATCAACAATGGTATTCTCCGATATGACTTAAACAAAAACTGGATCGATAAATCTTTTCGTTTTACCGTTATTCATAGATATCCTTCCCCTAAAAACATTAACGACTTTCCTTTCACTTGGGATTATCTGGAATCTCATCTTCAAAAAAATCCGGGTTTTATGCATTTTATTGATCAAAACGATTATTTGATTATTGATTTAGAAAATGAAGATTCTTCAGATGCATCACTTAAGCTTTTGTCAAAAAAGTATCCCCAGAGTTATTTTGTACTTTTTGTTTCAGAATCTATCCGGTTATATAACTTTAGCCAATTTTATCATATTGCTCAAGAACTTATTAGAAAAAGTTTTATAGTATCCAACCTTTTGATTCCTATAGCTTTATCTTCTAGCACAGATTTAACTCATGCAAAAATTAATACATTAAACTCTGATGTGTGGGCGCGGCTTATTATAGAGAATCGAAGCGATCTTATTGTCAAAGAAATAGAATCACACTATATAAAAAAATCAACTCTATACCCTCTTTCAGACCTTAGACTCATCTATCAACGGCTCCTTCACGCTATTATGAATGCATTAGAATCTATTGGTAGCGACACTATTAGCTCTGATATAAACCTTTTGGATGCAAATGAAGAAGCATCCGTGACCTCATCCCTGGATTGTTTGTTAGATTGGGCAAACAAATTATTCCAAACCATAAAAGAATCTTTACAGCAAGATAATGAACAGGAAATTTTTCTATCAAAGGTTAAAAAGCATATTCAAAACAACTTATCCTCAACGACTTTAAGTCGAAGCTCAATCGCAAATGAGATTCACATGAATCCAGATTATATTTCTTATTTGTTCCATAAATTATCTGGAATTCAACTAAGCACCTATATCAGCAACGAAAGAATTCATGAAGCAAAAAAATTATTATTAACCACTAAATTATCACTTCAAGAAGTTTCAACACGTACCGGGTACTCAAATACTTCATATTTTCACAAACAGTTCAAAAAAGCTACCGGTTTGACACCAAAACAGTTTAGAGAACAGAACTAATGTTATTTATTTGCTTTCTTTTAATGCTTTTTCGCAATTGCAATTTAAAGCTGATATTCCTGCTTAAATCACAAACACAAAAAGTCACTATTTTGACGAATCATATTAATAGCGAAAAAGTATTTTTATTTTGTAGTGATTTAATTATAACAAAGGATAAACTCAAATGAAGAAATAGATTCAACTTATTCAAAGCCACGTTATCTTTAAATGAATATTTTTATCAAATTAATTAATATCGGAAAGAACCTATTGATTACTTCCCTTATAATCACCTATATGAATCAAGACTTCCTGAATCCTCAGAACTATTCTACACAACAACCTTGCTTTTATCCTTTTATTGCTTTATGGATGTACATGCCAAACGGCTCCATTTCTATTGTCTGCTCCATAAAGATAAACTTTTGCTTATTTTGTGAATTATTAAAAAGAAATATATAGTTTACCTTATCCGTCTTTCTTACACTAAGTTCAACTGTCTCAGGCAAGTTTTCAAAATAATTGATACCCCCTTGTTCTAAGGCATCCTTTAGAAGAGAACGATAAAGAGCTTTATTTCCAACAGTCCCTATGTAGTAGGCTCCGCCTTTATGGTATTTATTATAGGTTATTGCTGCCTTCCCAGAATAGAAAAAATCCATATATGTTGCAAGGACCTCAGCATTTATTGGGAGAAGTATATCGCACCATTGCTTACCTTCGTAGATTATCCCGTTTTTATCTTGCACTCTTACTTTTTTGAATCCAATCGCATCGTATTCTTCTACAACACAGCCGGTAAGATCCCTATAGACTGTAGGAAGTTGCTCCATAATACAATTATTATTTTGATCCTTTACACCGCTACGATTTGTTAGAATTACTATGCCTCCATTTTTTGCAAAATCATATACTTTTTGTACAAACTTCGGATTTACAATATATACCGTAGGTAATATGACTACTTTGTACTTCTCTAATTCAACCTCCTCACTGACAATATCTACACCAACCCCTAGAGATGTTAATCCATGATGAATCGCTTTCATTTGATTATAATAGTGAAAGCCTTCTGTTTGAGGTTGTATTCGTAATGAGCAATCTTGTTCATAAGTATAAATCATTGCACATTGATTTGTAATTTGACTTTCTTCCACTTCATTCAATTCATTTACCGTATCGCATAGGTCTTTAAATTCACTCCATCTTCTCCCCTCTACATTGGAATGATCAATTACTCCATGCCAAAACATCTCTGCTCCACTCACTGCCGTTCTCCATCGAAAATGGATAACCGTGTCTGCTCCTCGAGCAATAGCTTGCAAGGAGTAACCCTTAATCATACCGGGCCTCGGTGTTGCTTGCATCGGCATCCAACAGCCCGGCGTGCCACTCAACTGCTCCATAATCCAAAAGTTTTTCTGTTTAATACCACGCATTAAATCGAGATGAAAGGCATGAGAATAATAAGCTTCAGAATCCTCAGGTATTGACGTTGTAGGGTAATTATCATAAGAAACAAAATCAAGATTCTTGAATAATTTATGATAATCGGGGATGTGTTCACACATCCAAGTATTTGTAGTAATCATTGCATGGGGAATATTCTTACGAATGATACTTGCTTGAAAATCAACATACTCCGCAATGCTCTCCGCTGCATAACGATGAAAATCCAGCATATAACCCGGATTATACCACCCCAAAGGATAACTTCCGAAAGGTGGTTTAATCTGGCTCCAATCAGAGTACTCTCCACTCCAAACATTATTTCCATAAGCCTCATTCACCGCTTCAATCGTATGATGTTTTGCCTTTAACCATTCTTGAAAGGCGTCGCTACAGCTTTTGCAGCAACAGAAGTTTGATTCTACTTCATTATCAATTTGCCAAGCAATCACTGATGTTTTATGACCATAACGTAGTGTCATTTTTTCAATAATATCTTGCGCGTACTGACGAAATACTTTGTTGTTATAACATCGATGTCCTCGAATACCTAAAGCAATAGGCTGACCATCACGCCCTATTTGGATTGTTTCAGGATATTTTTCATAAAACCACAAAGGTGGACAATTAGTAGGTGTACATAAGACTAATTCCATATTTCTCTCTTCAAAAATTTCTATGATCCGATCAAGCCAATCGAAGTCATACACCCCTTCCTCTGGCACTAATTTGCTCCAAGCAAATTCAGCTAGGCGAACTACTCTAACGCCGGTTTGTTGCATAAGATTTGCATCTCTTTCCCACTCTTTTTTATTCCACTGTTCCGGATAATAATCCACACCAATTTTAATCATATCATCCTCCGTTTAGATAGAGTAATGTCAGTATTTCTTTCAAAGTACTTACCAATTACCTTAACTAATTCCTTATTCACATCGCATTGTTTAAAATTAAATTCTTCCGCTAGCATCATAAAGCTTTCTTTATCTATTTTTTCTAATTCTGGTTTAATAATGTGATTCTTTTGTGCTGCATAGATTGCTGCCCTCACTCTAAATTGCATCAAATATTTTTCCTTATCGGTAATATCCGGGAAGCCATTTTTCTCAAGTACATTTATCATAAGTTCAGCCTGCTTTTTTTCAATATCTTGAGACCACTTTTTCCCAATTTGATTGACTAGTTCCATCCATTTTCCATTTATGGCTAGTGATACAATACTCATAAAATTGGCATCTTTATAACTCCATATTAACCAATCGATATTCATTGCTTCAAAAATCTCAATGGTATCCTCTGTTAATTCAAGAATAGTTTCTGCTTCACCACAATCTTTGCCATAGCCAAACTCACCACAAAAAAAGGGACATTCTAATGTTTCTTTAGCTATCAGTAACTTCTGTAAGCCCTCTTTAATTTTATTCTTACGTTCTTCACGTGTATTTAATTCATTCAAAATATTAGGATACCATACTGTTGGATAGTAATGAAAGCTCACTGCAATTTGATCACAATCCATAGTTTTTAACCCACTAAAATCCATTGAAAAATGATCTCCTTCTAAAACAATAATATGATTCTGATCAACTGTACGGATTGCTTGAATCGTATTTTTGTAAAAGGCATTTAATATATCCCAAGATGCCATAGCCGGTTCATTGATTAAATCGTATCCAAACAAAAACGGCTCATTAGCATATCGTTTGGCAATTTTTTTCCAAAGTTCAGTCATTTTATCACGAAAAATATCATATTCCCAAAACAATGGAACGCCGTTGGTATTATCTGAATGCCAATCCGGATTTTGACTTCCCATGGTTGAATGCAAATCTAGCATGATAAATATTTCATATTTTGTAGCAAGCGCCATTAATCGGTCAAAGTGTTTGAAGCCTCCATAGTTGAATGATGTTGCATCATTATCCTTTAAAAACATCCGATAATTAAATGGAACTCTCAAGAAATTTACCCCTATGTTTTTCAAAAAGATAAAATCTTCTTCTTGAACAAAGTTATCATAAAATCGTTCAAAAAAACTATTTTGTATATTAGCACCATATACTTCCTTGATGCTTTTCTTTATCAATTGTTCTGGCGTTGGTATTCCAATCATAAAATGTTCTAAATTCAACCAACTTCCAATTCCAAAACCGCGCAGCCGAATGCATTTATCTTTATATGTAAATCTTTTTGATTGTATTTTTACGAATTCCATATCTTCCTCCAATCCCTAAATGCTTTCATCCTTTAATACCTGAAAAAGCCAATCCTTGAATGATATACTTTTGAGCTACTACATATATAAGTACAATCGGAATCATAGAACAAACCGTTCCTGCCATAATCAAATTATATTCTGTATTATATATTGATCTAAATGCAGCAAGTCCAATCTGAATTGTTTTTAAATTGTCTGAGTCTAAATAAATCATAGGAGCTAAGTAATCATTCCACATGAAATTAAAGGTAAAAACCGTCAGTGTTGCAAGCCCTGGTTTGCATAAAGGTAAAATAATACGAGCAAATATCTGAAACTCGCCACATCCATCTATTCTTGCTGATTCGGATAATTCTTTGGATATTCCTAGCATAAATTGCCGCATAAGAAAAACACCAAATGCATTAAATAATTGAATGAATATGAGTGAAAGATGGTTATTATATAATCCCATGTTTTTTATTATAATAAATTGTGGAATCATAATTGCGTGCCAAGGTACCATTAATGTTGCTAGATAGCTTAGAAATAGTTTGTCTCTTCCTGGATATTCCATCTTGGCAAACGAATATGCTGCAAGAGAACATGTTAGTAATTGACCCAATGTTACAATAACTGATAACTTGATTGTATTGAGGTAATATGTTAGAAATGGTACTTTTGTCCAAACTTCCGCATAATTTTGAAGTCGAATATCTTTTGGAATCCAATTAATTGGGAATTCAAAAATATCTTTGTTAAACTTAAATGAAGCGGAAAGTGTCCATATAAAAGGAAGCATCATTGTTATTCCTATACTAAGAAGCAATATAAACAAAAAAGCTCTTTCAATTTTTCTTTTAGTACTGTATTGCATATTGCACCTCCATTATTGCATATAATTAACCCATTTTTTTTGACCTCTAAATTGAATCAGTGTTATGATAAGAATAATGACAAATAAAAAATAGGCCATTGCTGAAGCATATCCATATCGCATATAATTAAAGCCCTCTTGATAAATTCGATATACAAGAACGTTTGTTGCTCTTCCTGGCCCCCCTTTTGTCATCACATTTATTAAATCGAACACTTGAAATGAGCTAATGATCGTTAGTATTGTAACCATAAATGTAATTGGCGATAACATGGGCAAAGTAATCTTGAAAAATTTCACTACTTTATTAGCACCATCTATATCTGCCGCTTCATATAATTGTTTTGGAATTGACTGTAGCCCGGCAAGAACCATAACCATATAATATCCAACCTGCTTCCATATTGCCACAATCATAACAGACCATAATGCTGTATCTGTAGAAGCCAACCATAAGGGTGGCGTGTCTATACCTATAAATTCTAAAAACCCATTAATCGGTCCTCTCGATGGATTAAACAGCACTGCCCAAACAATTCCAACAGCCACCATTGAGCTAATTGATGGAAAAAAGAAAAATGTTTTAAATATTTGGTGTCCTTTAATTTCTGAATTTAATGCAACCGCTAATAATATAGCTATAATTACCGTTCCAGGTACAGTTACTGCCGTATAAAGAAAATTATTTTTTAAAGAAACAATAAAATATTCATCTTTAAAGAGATTCATATAATTTTCTAATCCCACAAAATTTAATTGTTTAAATCCATCATAATCCGTTAAAGATATTCCCGCTCCCATGAAGATAGGTATTAACATAAAAAAGAAAAACCCCAAAAAATTAGGCAGCAAAAACAAATATCCTTTGCTATATTTTTTTATTTTTTTCCATTTCATAAAAATTCTCCTTTATAAACATACAGGAAAGTCTATACGAAAGACTTTCCTGTATAATTTTTAGTATTTCTCTAATATGCTTTTCCGTTGTGATTCAAATGCTTCTATCGTTTCTTCAATACTTTTTTCTCCAATTAAATACAATTCTGCATGTTCATTAAATGCTGTTAATACTTCACCGTATCCCACTGTATTTGGTTGTTCCAAAATTTTATTCGCCTCAAAAAAGTAGGATGCGCTTTCTTTCCCAACGTACTGTGTATATGCATCTTTAGTTGCTTCTCCCGAATATGCATGAATCATTCCATGATTTGAATAAACGACCGCTCCCGGTTCACCACAAAGATACTCTAAAAAATCAAATGCTTCTTCGGGATAATCCGTTGTTGACGTGATTCCTGCAAATTGGAATTGTCCCCATGTTGTTCCCGGTTCTACCCCTTCTGATATTGGCATGGGTGCAATTTGCCAATTAAAATCAATCTCTCCGTTTTCTTCATCTTCTTTTAGCATTTGAACACACCATTCACCATTCGGCAACATTGCTGTGCGCTCACTTGTGAATTCACTAATGTAATCTGGATTTGTTGCCACAATCTCTGCATAACTCATATGTGACTCATCCTCATTATAAAATCGGTTTAGAAACTGAAGTGATTCCGCTAACATAGACGTATCCTCATCATTAACATATTTCCCTGCTTGAATAGAAGCAAATGGGAAAATCCATGGAACCCAATATCCGCCGTATTCACCTGTAGCATTCATGAGTTCCACCGCTAAATCACCATATTCATCCCAAGTCAATTGTTCCGGATAAGGTATTCCTGCTTCATCAAATAAATCTGCATTGTAGAATAACGCCCAACATGTACTTCTCGTCGGTAGTGCATAGCGTTTGCCATCATTTTGGCTAGCATTCCACATTTCTCCATATAAATTTGTATCAATATCACTAGCATCAATTTTATCTGTAATATCCAATAAAGCTCCTGAATTAGCATATGTTGTTACTTGAGCCATGCCGCGAATATCAACAATATCAACATCTGAATCTGCCGCTAATAATACTTTTAATTTATCGTCATATTCATCATTTGGCAAAGCAGTTAATTCCACTTCAACTTTATCTTGTGACACATTGTATTGCTCAACGACATCACTTATATATGCTTCTTCATCTTGCCAAATATAAAAAGATAATTGTATCTTTTCCTCATTCCCTTCATTTGAATTTGTATTACTATTTTCTTGTTCTGTTCCTCCGTTTGAATTGTTATTTGTTCCTTTTTCTGATGACTGTCCACATCCATTTAATGTTGTCATTAACATTGCCATACATAATACGATACTTATTACTTTTCTTTTTTTCATTGTTGACCTCCCTTTTCATAATTAATTATTGACAACCTCATTGTAATTGCTTATTCACTTTATGAATAGGACGAAAAAAAACACCAATTCTCAGAATTTGAGCTTTGGTGTATAAAAAATCAACCCTATTCATATTTTTCTATTATTTTTTCACGTTCTATTATAAAAGCATCAAACACCTCCTCTATTGGTGTGTTATCATAAAAATACGCCTCACTAAGTTCCATGAATTTTTCTGTTAAATCTGAATATGCTGCATAAACAGGTTGCTCCTGAATACGCCTCGCATCAAAAAAAACATCTGTATTTTTTGCACCAACTTTTAATCGGTATAAATTCTGAATAGAATCATTAGTATAGGCACTGAGCATTCCATGTTTTGCAAGAATTTCTGCGCCTTCTCTCCCACAAAGAAACTTGAGAAATACAAACGCTTCTTCTTTGTTCTTACACCGATTAACGATACCGGCAAATTGATACTGTCCCAAAGTTGTATTGTATTCTTGTCCATCTGGTACAGGCATTGGAGCTAAGTCCCAATCGATTGATGATTTTCCTTGTTTTTCGTCTTCAAGAATCATTCCAACGAACCATTCGCCTTGAGGCATCATCGCAATCCGATCTTCTTCAAAGTTATTTAACCAATCTTGTTCTCTTTTCTGAATTTCTTCAAAAGTCATATGACTTTTATCTTCATACATAAGCTGATATAAAAATTCTAAGGATTCTTTTGTGTATTGTAGGTCATCATCATACAAATAATTCGATTGCTGTATACCCATAAAATTATAAATCCAATCGATCCAATAGCCACCCCAAAATTCTCCATTTGATTTTTCGGTGATGTTTTTAGCTAATTGTCGATATTCATTCCATGTCATTTTTGTTGGATATGGTATATTTAACCGGTCAAAGATAGCCTTATTATATACCAAAACCCAGCAGGTACTTCTTGTCGGGAGGCCATAATATTGTCCATTTATAGAGATATTATTATACATATTTCCATATGCTGTGATATCAATATTTGAATTTTGTATGTTTTCAGTTATATCATGCAAATACCCTTTTTCTTTATATTGAACCATTTTCGAAATTCCTCTAGCTCCAATAATATCTATCTTCGCTTCTGTCTCTAGCATGTCAAGAATTTCAACTTCATAATCACCGGTATCTAAAAGATGTACCTTAACTTCGATGTTTTGGTGGAGTTGATTGAATTCATTCGCAATTGCATTAACATAAAAACCTTCATCTCCCCATGTGTAAAAATCAAGAACGACTTTTTCCTCGTCCTGACTTTGATAATAACTTCCATTGCCTCCTTCCATGTTTGCTTGCTTTGTCATAATAAATGCACCTAATAATATACACATAATCAGTAAAAACAAAACGCTTAATACTACAATAATTTGAGTTTTTTCTTTCCATATATTCATCTTTTAAACATATCATATATCTTGAAACTTGCCTAGGCTGACTTTTTTTCAACCCCAATAAGCTTGAAAAGCTTTCCTCTCCATGTCATAATACTTATATTACAATTGAAAGGATCATTTATGTTTTATTTTACATTTGTTTTTTTGATTATTTCATTATTATTAATACAAAAAGAACGCCCTATTATTTCAGTGAAATATTTGATTTTTTCACTGACTTCATATACTGTCGCACTTTTTTCAATGATGTTTTACTTGTCAAAAGACACCTATTATTACAATACGGTTTATAATTATTTTTCTATTCCATCGAGTGTCTGGAAATTTATGATGTTTACGCCCTTGAATCGCTTCATTATTTTGAACATTATGAATGCTTCTTGCTTACTTACACTTTTTTTTAGTTTTTGTTTTGTTTTAACTTTTTATGCCCATTATTCCTTCTCAAAAATAGCCAAAATAAAACAAATCGTTTTTCTTATTTTAATGCTACAATTTATTATATATAATCCTGTCGTACAACGCTGGTTTTATCTCAATACTATTTATACAGTTTTTTCTCACGCTCAGTATGATGCTTTACAAAGTATTATAAATTATTTAACCATACTCATAAATAGTTCAATCATTTTATCCAGCATTTTTATTTTATTTTATAGTTATTCTATCGCTTCGCCATTGCGCATTATTCGAATTAATTTAATGAATGTTTTAATTTGTTATACATTAATTATGATGTCCTATGCTTTTATCTTTATTCGTTTTCCTATGAACCTCATTAAAGTATCTCAAGTTGCAAATACAACAACTTTTTTAACAATACCACTTAATCAAAACACATTTTTTTATAATTTATTTCCTTATTATCTTATTTTTTCATTATTGCTCATTGGGTATACTTTGTATCGAACTTCACTCATTAATCGCAATATTTCAAAGCAAACATTTTCTTTATCAAAAGAAATTGCAGCCTCTGATACTACTTCAAAAGTTTTTTGCCATTATATGAAAAACGAGTTGCTCGCAATTCAATCGGAGTTAGAGACAATTGAGGCTCCCACAAAAAACGCCCTCGAAAACGTCGTTCAACGCTGTAGTTATTTATACGAACGCTTAGATGATGTGCATAGAAAAACCAAAGCTTCCGAGCTGAATTTAAAAAAAATTGAATTAAATCAATATTTAGAATCATGTCTTTCGCATCTTAATTACGAAACTCAAGATATCGCAACTTCTATTATTAGTGAAACTTCAAGTATTTATGTCCTTCTAGATCCAATATATTTTGAACAAGCTTTGCATAATATTTTTTCAAATGCTATTGACTCTATGAATAACTTACCCAAGGAAAGACGACAACTCACTATTCGATTAAACGTAATTAATAATTGGGTCACTATTTTAGTTAAAGATACCGGGGCTGGAATTGACCCTGAAAACATAGATAATGTTTTTACCCCATTTTTTTCAACGCAACCCATCGCTAAACATTGGGGTGTCGGATTAACTTTAACTCATAAAATTATAACAGCTCATGAAGGCCACATAGAAATCGAAAGCGAAAAGGGTATCGGAACTACTGTTAAAATCGTTATCCCTAAACTCCCTCAAATCATAGAAAGGAACGGATTATTTTGATAACAATCATGGTAGTAGATGATATAGTTCCAATCGCAAAAAAATACACTCAATTTTTGAATCAAGTAGACAACTTTAAAGTTGTTGCAATAGTTCATAGTGGCTATGAAGCAGTTATGAACTGTGCTATTCACAAGCCTGATATCATATTAATGGATGTGGAAATGGAAACACGCACTGCTGGTCTAGATGCAACAAAGTATATTTTAGAAAAATTCCCAAATACGAAAATAATCATACTCACTGTTTATGAAGATGATGAAACTGTCTTTAAAGCTTTCCAATTAGGTGTTACCGATTATCTTCTTAAAAATTCAACTCCGGCTGAAATGGTGACATGTATTAATGATGCATATAATAACCGTTCACCAATTCGACCCACCATTGCACAAAAAATTCGTCGAGAGTTTCAACGTGTAAAAAAAAGTGAAAGCAGTTTTTTATACTGCCTTCACTTAGTCACTCAACTTACACAAACCGAACTTGATATTTTAGATTTGATGAGCCAGGGTTATACAAGAAAACAAATTTGTAAGATTCGATGTGTTGAATTGTCAACCATCAAAACCCAAATCAATAATATTTTAAAGAAATTTAATTGCAACTCTATGGAAGAAGTCGTCTCTCAAGTCAATGAACTTAATATTTTTGAATACATTCGAAATATTAGAAATCAAAAGGATTTTTGATTTTGTGGTGTTAATGCTTTGACAACAATCTTTTCTAATATTAAGTTCGTGGCCATTTTCTTTTGTTTATCTAACAGGTACTATGAATCTAACCTCAAAACCCACTTTTTTGTCCTTCATAGGGAGGCTCTTTCTCATTCATGTATTCGTCAACACTAGGGCCAGATAGTTTTCGTAAGATTGCTACCCCATATACATAACTGATGATTAATATAAAAATATTCATTGGCATTCCTAATATTGTATTCACTAAAAAATATCCGGTGTATTCTCTTCTTAAGAATAGAAAGCCTTGCAATATGAGGCGAATTAAAAAATAAATTCCCCATATAATGGTCACCCTTTTATAAGCCGGTTGGACGTCCTTTCGCATATACCAACCTATGGGCCACCCTCTTGTAAGATGGCTCAGTAAAGCCGCAAGAGGACGACGGATTATAAGAGACACAAAACAAGCTATTACAATCAATCCTGTCATCAACAGATCCGGAATATAATAATCTATCGCCTCTCCAGATAAAAGACTAAATCCAATCGATAAAAGAACACCGCCAACGCCAACAAAAGCATATTTTTCAGTTTGGCCTTTGACTTTTCTATATATAATGAGCACCATAAGAAGGCCAAGCGTAATTCCACTTGCATATTCAATGGAAAGCCATTGGTTCATCAAAAAAAAGACTAATGGTGGAAAAATGGCATCCACTGTTTTCTTTTCAAAAACTAATTTGAGTTGTTCCAACCATTCTTTTATTTTATTCATTCTTTTTCATCTCCGGTAATCCTTGAAAAACACTTTTTTTATATT
>DDQW01000019.1 GCA_002342805.1 Clostridiales bacterium UBA2432
ACTATATCCATTAAAACTTCCGGACTATTTAATAATCCTTGAAATTCATCGCCTAGTGTTATCGTGAATTTTGCTGCTATAGTGGAATGATATTTTGTATTTATATAATCCAAAACTTCTTCTAGATCTGTTTGTAATTGTTGGCGTTTACTAATATTTTTTGATTTAACGATGTCACCTATTATTGCACAATACATATTTACTCCTTTCCTAGAGAAAAACAAATAAAAATGCTTCAATAATAGTGTATCATTTAATTTATGCATTATCAAGAGCATATTTACTTTTATGCACTTTTAAAAGCATAATTATGTTTATGCCTTTTAATAAGCATGATCATGAAATCCAAACTCCTAACCAAAAAATGTAGTCACTTCTTTAGCTCGTTTTGTGATTAACGCATTGCCTAGACGCTCTTTCGTTATTGGAACAATCAAGTTTTGCACTTGTCTTTCTAATTCCCATGTATCCCCGTTTTTCATTTTATTCTTTAGTAACTCATGTGCTTTCAACATCTTGTCAGACCTAACCTTTTCCCTAGACAATATCCACAGAATTTCTAAAAAGTCAGACTTATACATATTTGGAATTGTAAGTCGTCCAATCATAGGATGTAATAGCTTATCAGGGTTATGGGAGCTATAACAAACTTCATGCATTAAAACAAAATCTATACACATTTGAATTAATGACTGCGTCTTTTCTGAACGATTATCTTTAGGAATAAAAGAAAGTCCTTTTAATAGTTTAACTACCCCCCAATAACATGTATGTTTGCTATAGCAGCTTTTGTTAGAATAATAAGGAAAACTCTTTGGTGTTCTGAAATCTCCATCATCAAAGCGTTGATATTCAGAAAAAAAATCAACAATACATTCTATCCTGTCGTCTTCATTCATATTAAAGTATTTCAAGAGATAGATCATGTTTCCATTAAGGCATGGTATAGGAAAGTGACTTTTTCCTATTGTAAAGATGCCGTATTCTTCATTCCAAAAATGCTCCGTAATAATTTTCAAAGGCTTCTTTAACCTCTGATCATTTCTATCTGTTTCAATATCCGCCAACAAAACCAAGGTCCAAAGTGTTGATTTATAAGTGGGAACATAATAGGTGAGTTCAGGGCCATAGTTATCTTTGTTATGTTCTACATTCCAACACCCATTACTATCTTGCTGTTCCATGATTTTTTCAATAACTTCACTTTTATTCATTAGAACCTCTTTTCTATGTCAGATATAATTAAATCTTAAGCAAAAAGTTGATTATAAAATTGCTTTCTGCCCATCTGATTTAAGGCTTCTATCTTTCTTTTTTCAAAAAAATCTTTATAAGAACCACGTTCAAAGTACCATAAGCAATCGATAAGAATTCCAAGTTTAAGTATATCATAAAAATATATTTTATCGTTTATGGGAATAGGAAACTTTTTTTCGAAAACATCAATATATTCTTTTGCTTCAGTAAAATCGAATATATCATCATTTTTATCATATTTATTCCACGTTTCATGATTAAAACCGGATTTAAAAAAATCTATAATGGAAATTATATCAAAGAATAAATACGTATAATTAGCATCATCAAAATCAATAAGCGCTTTTATATCATCCCCATTATAAAAGAGATTTGTAAAATGGTAATCACAGTGACAGATTCCCATTGAAAGTGATTGAGGAAGCTCAAGAGCCTTTATTTGATGTAAATACCACTCCATTTTTTTATAAGCATTCTCAGTATTTATTCTATTCGCAGATTCTTTAACCAGTCTGATCAAGGAAGTTGTATTATAAGTAAGTCTTTCCTCTGCATAGTCAAGTTTTAATGATTGTGTTATTTTTAGCAAATCTGCTATTAAATTAATTAAGCTATGTAATTGTTTTTTGTTTGGATTTTCTACATGTTCAGCGTCAATAAAATCAAAAATAACATATGATTTCCCATTATATGTACAAAGATTTTCTGTATATGAAAAGATCACCGGAACACATGGAAAATTTTTAAACATTAATATTTTCAAAAGACTAATTTCAAATTGAACTTGCTTATAATTTCTACTTTCATAATATTTAAGCACATATTTTCCATGTGTTGTTGTAACAATATAATTAGTTTGAACAGTTCCATTGGAAATCGGCAAAAAATCAACAACTTCACCAATTTCATATAAAGATAACATATTTTTAATATCATAAATCGTAAACATCGTTTTTGATGCCATATAATACTCCTGACAAAGCTTCTTACAATTAATATAATTCAATTCCATCAATTAATTTATCTAATATTGATATATCTGTTTTCTCATCATAAGTTAGTACAATTGAAATTAATGACTCCCTCTGTTCAATCACATAATAATCTATATACATTTTTCTGTTTTCATCAAATTCTTCAATCCCCCTTAAAAAATAGGCTTCCTTATCTCCAATTACTGCATCCGATTCTTGATACTCTATCTTTGTTTTACTATCAAGATATTTTTGTTCAAGACCTTCAATTGTTTCGTATCTATAGTCTGATCCATCATATAATGATTCTACTATGTATATTATTTCTGTATTGCTCATAGTTGCATACAAGATAATGTTTTTATCAGCTGGCATGGTTGAGGCATTCAAATCTTCATATTTATATATTTCATATTCTTTAGGCAACTTCATTTGAATTCCTATATAGTCATTAATAAATAATTGTGAATCAATCTTATTATTTGCATTAACTGCTTTATTGTGCGCAATTATTTCATGGCCACTTTTAGGAGATGATTCTATACAGCCTGTTATAATAATTATTAATACTAAAAAAGCGATATTTCTTCTCATTGTTACCTCCCCGCGTCCGCAAATCCATGCTCCGGTTAAAATTAAACTATGCTTTCTACAGTAGCCAAACAGGCACCAACCAATTATTTTTATCCAAAGGCACCAGACCATACATATAACTGCTCCTGTCCCAACATTAACAATTGTAAAGCTTTATATACTGCATAAGATTTGGTGCATATTGTATTTCATCTATAATGACAGGAGGCTCATATCTCTGTAAGAACAATCCTGGTTCATTAATCGCCATATTTCTTGCATTTGGATCATCAAGGGTTACATACTTGCGGGTTTTTTCAGCAATTTTCATTAGCATAGTTGCCTTGTCTTTGGCTGGGCCTCTTCCCACTATATATAACTGGCTACATCCCCTAATGAATCAATAATTATTACTTCACCTTCTTTTTTCCCTACCCCTATACCAAACGTCTTTATTCCTAATCTCTTTCCTAGTTCAACATCACATAAGGAATCTCCTACAATAAAACAATCCTTTAAATCTATTTCAGGATATTTCTCTAATGACTTTTTTACTAAACCTTCTTTTGGTTTCATGCAGCTACAATTTGATTCTCTAGAATGAGGGCAATAAAAAACATCTAATATTTCAATTCCATTATCTTTTATTCTTTTTATGAATTTATCCGTAAAATCTTGATATTGTTCTATTGAAATAATTTTTTCATCTATTAAATACTGATTTGTTAAAATAATAATTTCATAACCTTTTTGTTTTATCTTTTCAAGTGCTTCTATTGAACCAACTAAGAAAATTGGCTCTGTTTTATTTCTCCACAGCTCGTCCTCATAATCTTCTATAATTGTTCCATCCCTATCCAAAAATGCTACCCTCAAAAAATCACCCCTAATCCTACGATTTTGGCAAAAACCTTTTAGACGATGTATGACTTTTTGCACATCCACTCTTCTTTTAATAAACCATATTTTATCTCGTCATCCCATTGACCATTTTTGTATCTTACCTTCTTAAACACACCTTCTTTTGTCATACCTAGTTTTAGCATTATATTTTCTGAATTTCTATTGTTAGAATTACAGCTGGCAATAACCTTATGTATATTAAAATTATTAAAAAGATAATCAATTAAAGCCTTTCCCATTTCTGTACCCAATCCTTGCCCCCAATACTCTGGTTTTATAAAATATCCAATTTCAAATATTCCGCCTTTCTCATGATTTATGTCAACAGAATAATCAACTATTCCTATTGCAACATTTGTTTCCCTAAAAATCGCAACATATTGAGTGCCTTTATTCTGATCTCTCTGGTTTTGTAATACCTCCGTGAAGACTTCAATTGAATCTTCTCGAGATTTGAGTCTATCTAAGTACGCATATTTCATTACATCTTCATTAGAATATAGCGCATAAAATATGTCAAAATCTGTTTCATCTAGTTTTCTATATATTAATCTTGTACTTTCAAACATAAAAATCCTCCTCAGTCCGGAGATATTACTTTTGAGTAGAAAAGAACCTTCGCACAGTATGTTTACCATACTTTTGGGCAACCATATCTCTGGTTAGAACAGTCAAGAAAAATTCTACCGGACCATAGAAGGTTTGTTTTGTCATCAAGACCACGAGTTTTTCTATGACACAAGCCATGACTAGGGGGATTTTCGATATTTTTACCGGTTTCCCCAATACATCAAAAGCAATTTCGGCAAGTTCTATTTGTGTAAGTATCTCCGGCCCACCTACTTCATATGATCCCGGAGCTCCCTTTAGCTTTTCAAGGCAAAAGTCTGCAAGATCTGATCCGTGAATTGGATTGGCTTTGAATTGGCCGTGACCAAGTACATAGACTCTTCCTTTTTTTGCCATTTTGTAAAATTCATTGATATCACTAAAAAATCCACTGGGGCGAATAATATAAGCCTTTAATTTTGTCGATAATAAGGCATCAACAAATCTTTCTTTGGCATCCATTATTTTCAAATCACGTAAGTGTTCTCCATTAAGTGCAGCTATATACATAAAGGCCTTTACTCCCGAATTCACGGCTTCATTCAATAAATTTTTATTGCATTGATAGTCAACATCCATATAGGTCATACCGTCTTTTTGCTTGGTAATTCCTACAGATGAGACTACCAGATCGGCATCTTTCATAATACCCTGAAGCTCTCTAGGATTGCTAATATCTGCAATGACGAGTTCATCAATATATAGCTTAAGATGGGCAATACGCTTTTTGCTTCGTGATATTGCCACCACTTCAAATCCAGCTTCTTTTAACTTTTTAATCATGTATCCTCCAAAATATCCGGTACCCCCGGCAATAACTATGCGTTTCATGACACCCTCCTTGTATGTTATGTGAATAGATTTATGATAACAGGAGAAACAAAAATCTTATTGTATAAAATCAGCAGATTCTAATCCTAGCATATGGCGAACGGAGATTTCTTTGGATTCTTTTAATCTTGCAGGAATTTTTGTCGTATATTTTTTACAGTTTTTTATATAGTGAGACTGATCATAAAATAAGCGTTCAGGATTATCTTCTAACACCGCTTTTTGAAAGCGAATAATATCCGCATAAGCTTTGGGAGTCAGCCCCATATGTTTTTTAAAATTACGCTCCAATGAGCTTACAGAGTAATGAAAGTGTCTAGCCATCTCCTTAATATCAATTCCCCCATCGTGGTTTTCAATATATTGAATCATCCCATCAAGATCCATAGCATCTGTTTCCATAAATGTTTTCCCTCTAAAATAACTTGCGATTTGCTCCAATTGTTGCAAAGGCGTCAAGTCTATATCAGACATGGCTGCTTCAACATGTCGGTGCAATTCACTGAAAAAGGAAAGATGGGAAGAATCGATGACAATTTCAGAATACAGACTTGCCACTTGTCCAAATAAACGGTAAAAAGATGCGGGCTTAATGGCTATCCCGAGCTGTTTAATCGTGTTGCCATACCTTATCTTAGCAGGTTCTTTTAACTGTCCTACCAAAACTTTATTGGGAACCTGTTTATAGCTGCCATCAACCATCAATTCATATGGATCTGCAAAATTATAAACAATATGTAATTGACCAATCGGTATAATGGTATCCATTCTTTTTTCTTCTGAAATTTCTGAAATATCTACACCCCATAAAGCATCGATGGGTATATTCTTTATAATGTCACTGCTTGCTTGTAAAATCATTGGTCACCTCTTCATGCTTTTATCCTTTTGGTAATTGTTCATAATGGGGATATTGTTCAAGACCTTCATCCCAGTTGGCTTTATCCTTCATAAATATGTGTCCGCTTGGCTTAATATATATTTCAGAATCCAAACTTCCTGCCGGAACAACCAATAGTTTTCCATTCATTTGAATATTCGGTAAGGCTGAACCGCATTGAGAACAGAAGCTTTTAATGTGGCCGGAATTATTGTGGTTATAACTTTTAATCGCCTTTTCTCCTTTTAACCATTTGATATTTGCATTTGTCGAAAACAAATTCGCGGCATGGGCCGAGCCTGTATCCTTACGGCAGGATTTACAATGGCATAAAAAGAAATCTTCAAAACTTCCACTGATTTCATATTCAACTGTTTTACAAAGACATGAACCTAAATATTTCATTTTTCCTCTCCAATCCAACTAAAGCATTATAAATATTTGTTTATTTTGTTATTATATCGAGATATCTATTATAATTACGTGACGCTTGCTTCAACAACATTAGACGCAACTAGATCTTTGGCCCATTTCTCTATCTCTTCATTTGCTTCTATTACAAATTCTTGTCCCTTTGCCGCTGACTGGAAATACCCATCTTTCCAGCTCTTTTTACTATGGTAACTGATCTTTACCTCTCTAAAACTCTTAGGCAAATCCCATTTTGTCCTACTTAAGTTATCCTTAGTTAACACAACATCATCAGAATAGCGGAACATGCCTGCACCTTCTAGGTTATTATTAAAACTCAGGCTAGAACTAGCCACAAACACATAATCACCATCGCTTGCTGTAACACCTCGTCTTACATGTGGATGATAAAGCATCCAATCATGTGCATCCATCGTATTAATCTTATGAACATCACCAACCTGCAAGTAACCATAAATGATATGTCTTCCTTGTTTATCTTCTTTTGAATATCTAAGTTTTCCGTCTACTATCTCGGTCTGCCTAAACCATCCGAAAAAAAGAAATAAATCTCCAACACCTACACCTTGATTCGCCAAATGGCTTCGTGCAGCTCCTGCTTGGCCGAAAATTGGATACCATCCAGGTAAACGTTCATAAGCCTTTCGATTAATATCAGGATCAAAGTGACAGCCCACATCACATATATCTACCTTGCCATGATTCTCGAAACGAATCTTTGAACCAATCAAGTCCTCCATAATGTCACTGTATCTAATGTTGTCAGACACTATTAAATCTTCATATGTTATATCTTTAGAAAAATCAGGAATTGGTAGTGAAATCAGTTCACCATTAGGCAAAATTGGGCTGGGATAACCACCGTATCCTGAGTCAAATCCCTTCCTGCTCAAAATAATCTTCATATCATATCTCCATATCCGAAAATCAAGTGTCGCCTAACAGACCTTGAACTTATAGATTCTTGATTCGCTTCCCCAAGGGTGATAGCCTGTTCCTATATACTCGAATCCATACCGCTCATAATAACCTATATGATCTGTACATAAATATAAATTTTCAAACCCTCCTGCTTTTGCATCTCGTTTTGCCTTATCCAATAGCATGTTGCCATATTCATTGCCTCTATATTTCTCTTCAATATACAAGGCACACAGCCATGGGTATAAATCCATTCTACTGATAAAATCGTTAGTTATTAATCCGGCACCACCAATTATAGTTCCTGATTCTTCAAGAATATACCAATGAGGCAATGGGCCATTTGTTGTTAAGCAGCTCTCAATGCAATCTTCATATACTTTCATGCTGGATTCACTCGCCCATTTACTTTGAAAATATTTAATCATTCTATCTTTATATTCTGGGTTTTCTCTTACAGAAATCAATTCCATTGTATGTTTCTCCTTTTGTCAATAAATTTGATAATTCTATTTTACTACAATTTTTTTAAAATAGACACTCTTAGAGGTTTTATTAAGAAAATTATGTTATAGTTATATTCTAAAGATTGTCACATATTAACACTAAAATAAAATAAAAAGAGGCACGCTAATGATTAAGCACATAATTTTTGATTTTGATGGAACGATTGTAGATTCACTGGATTTATCCTTCTATATTTATAACGAACTTGCGGCTAAGTTCAAATATAAACCCATAACTCGTGAAGATATGCATATATTAAAAAATGCACCTCTTAAGGAACGTTTTAAAGTAGTGGGTTTGCCACTCTACAAAATTCCGAAAATGACATTTGAAGTCATGACTTTGTACAATGATGGTATTAAACATCTGAAAGCTTTTGATGGAATTAATGAGTTACTTGCTAACTTGAAAAATACAGGTTTAAACTTATCTGTACTCTCTTCAAACTCAGTTAATAATATTACTGATTTTTTTGAGAACAATAATATTGTCGGTTTTGATCACATTATTTCATCCAACAATCTCTTCGGTAAACATAAAACATTGAAAAAATTTATGAAACATAATAATTTAACGCCAGATGAGATCATCTATGTCGGAGATGAACTTCGGGATGTTGAGGCTTGTAAAAAATTGGCAGTGAAAGTTATTGCTGTTCTCTGGGGATTTGATCCAAAAAATCTTTTAGAAACAGGTAAGCCTGACTATTTTGCTACAGAACCAGAAGATATATATAATTTTGTAACAAGCTTTTAATGCATTCGCGAATAGATTCCAAATATTGTATATAAAGTGAACAAATGTTATAATTGTACCATGATAACTAGCAAGTTTTTATAGTTTATAGAAAGGAGTCATTATGAAAAAAATAGCTGTATTATTGGAAAACTTATTTGATGAAAAAGAACTCATTTACCCCTATTATAGACTTTTAGAAGAAGGTTATGAAGTTGATTTAATTGGGACAAAAAAGAAGGCGGATTACGTCTCTAAATCAGGTTTAACGCAAACAAGTACCCATTCTTCAGATGAAATATCATCGAAAGACTATGATGCTGTATTTATTCCAGGTGGTTTTTCTCCAGATTACATGCGAAGATGTAAGGCGACAATTGATTTTGTAAAAGATATGGATAAAGAATCGAAGTTAATAGCAGCAGTTTGTCATGGACCATGGATGATCGCTTCCTGTTGTAATATAAAAGATAAAGAAATAACTTCATTTCCTTCCATAAAAGATGATTTAGTCAATGCAGGAGGTATCTATGTTGACAAAGAAGTTGTTCAAGATGGACATATTATAACTTCAAGAAATCCCAAAGATTTACCTGCCTTATTAAAAGCTATTATTACATATCTTAATTGACACTATAGGAAGGGGACTTATGGATAAAAAAAGAATTGTCATTTATATTCTATTGTTTTTAGCAACGCTAGCAATAGCAACACAGGGATTTACTAAAATCGGTTTAGACGGGCTCATTGTCCCCTTAATTTTTACTTTTGCATATTTTACAACAATCTTTATTATAGCAACAGCTATTAAGAACAATTCAATTGTTGATATTGGTTGGGGAATGGGATTTGTTGTTGGAAGTTGGCTTACATTGATGGTAACTGAAAATCCTACAGTTTTGTCTTATATTATCGTTGGATTTATTAGCGTTTGGGGTCTTAGATTATCCTTACGTTTATTAAAAAGAAATTATGGCAAACCTGAAGATTTTAGGTACGCACAGTGGCGCAAAGAATGGGGGGATAAAGTTGTCCTCATTGCCTTTTTTAGAGTGTTTATGGTTCAAGGTATTATTAACTTTATTGTTGGGTCTGCAAGTTATACCGTTATAAAATACAATGAATTTTCTTTTGATTTTGCTCACCAATATCTCGTTTACATAGCCTTACTTATTGCATTTGTAGGATTATTTTTTGAAGTTGTTGGAGACGAACAATTACGTCAACACATAAATAAAGGAAGCCATAAACTTCTGCAATCAGGCTTATGGTCAATCACACGTCATCCAAACTATTTTGGAGAAATATTAATTTGGATTGGATTATATGCTACCGGTATTACCTTGTTCTTTACAGGTTCAGTAAATCCGATTTATTATATAATCTTAGTAATCTCACCGGTTTTAATGACCACTGTATTAGTCAAGATATCGACGCCTTTACTTGAGGAAAACATGAAAAAATATGATGCGTGGGAAGAATATACAAAAGAAGTCCCAATGATTTTTCCTTGGACAAAGAAATAGTTCATAACAAAGTTCATAAAGCTGTGTGTGAGATTAGGTCTTCATTTCTCGCACACAGCTTTTATGTAGTAATACCCCAAAATTTGATTCTATTCTTAATCATTAAGTCTATGAAAATATTAATTTGATTGCATGATTGCAAGGAACATCGGTACGACAATCAACCAAAGACTTATGGCACACAAAATGGTATATGCTGTAGTCTCTTCTTCATTCTTTATTGCTTTAAGCAAACCAACTAAGTTGCCAATAAATACTATTGGTGTTAACCATATAGTGTAAAAACCTAACCCTATCAAAAACATCATATCAGTCTCTCCTTGTACTATTTGTTCTTCTCGACATAAAGATTAAATGCTTTAATACCAGCTTTCATAAAGTTTGCAAAAAGTATGGCCAGATAAAGCCCTATACCGATAAAACCTAAATACAGAACAACAACAAGTATAGGCATAAATGAAAATGGAAATCCAATACCGTTCATATGTTTTCCTCCTCTCTATTATCATTGACAGTATGCTTCTGATTGACTTAAAACCAACATCCAATCAATTAATACATAAAAAAATTACAACTTTCCTCTTCCTTTCAACAGGAGTAATCCTATAAATACTAAACAACAAAAGATAGCAATAGCAACAGTGAAAGTTGCCCATTCATTTAACCCTATAGCCTCCGAATCCACATCAACAGATTTTGTCGTCTGCTGTCTTGTTAGTGTTATAAATAGATCTTCTTCAGGTAATCCCTGGAAGGTATGTCTATAGCCTGACGCCACAGACTCAAGTGTCAGGCTGGAATCTTCTATTTGCCATAATGTCTCATTAATCAATATGTCTACATTCAATTCCCCAAATTCTAACCAAGACTTAGCTGGACTCAGGAAATACTCAAAGGTATATGCAGCATCTTCTCTGCCACCATATGCCTTATTCTTCATAGATGCTTTGACTTTGTAACTGACTTCCACAGTTCTAGTTTGTCCTGGTTCAAAGGGTACTTCGTAATTGGCAGATACAATCTGTTCACCTTCTAATATTGCCACCAACTGTTCAATATCAACAACACTTGATTGGTTATATACATATACCTGTAAACGCTCAACTAACATATTAAATAAAGACACATCGTTGTATTGTTTGTTATCGTTGTTAATTCTAGATACGATATAAGTATTATAGTAATCCTTAAAAGACATATTTTCTACATTTATGGAGGCATTTTCGCTTAATTCCATTACAGGTTTATCTCCCTTGAAATAGACATAAGCCTCGTCGCCATCTTTCAGATCTGCTCCAATCACAACATGTCCATACTCATAATGGCCACTGTTAAAGCCATCCGTAAGCAACTGGGTCTTTGAAGGATCAAACATCAAATCTAGAGTTATTTCTTCATATTCACTTGATGATGTTCGTAGATTAAGAGTCCATAGACTTCCATCTGTTAAACCATTAAAAATAGTGTCCTTTCTATAGTCTGATTGAATATTTTCGACAATATTTGAAAACTCACGATTCTCATCTTCATAAGCACTATGGGGATGGAGCTCATACTCCACCTTCTCACCATCTACAGTTATTTGAATATCCTCACGATTAATGGGATTGAAGGATATCATTGGAAATGTCATCATAGAGTTTTCTGTTTCCTTACTAGTATTATGCATTTCATAACTGGCAGTAATCCAACTGCTTATTGTATAGCCTTCATCTACAATTTCTCTGAAATTAAACACTAAGTTTTCTTCAATCACTTCTATTGGTGTATCTTCATCAATACTTAACAATTCAGCCCCAGATGTTCCTTGCCAAGATGTTGGACCGGAGTTTCCTGTGACAACTATGGTACTAATACCGGACAAAACAACCAGTAACAAAATACAAATTGACACTATTCTTTTCATCGAATGACCTCTCCATATCTACTTCTATTATCTGCCATATATAATCTTCAATGTTATTCATGTTGCTCGTATATGGGTAATTTTTGAGTTTGTTATTTGTCATAATATGTCCCCCCTTTTTTTCAAAATTGCACCATAAGGATGGCTTTCATCCTTGAATCCGATGATATCAATATCCCCATTATTAATCATAGCCTCTATTCTGAACCTATACCATGCATCACTGATTCCCAAGGCATACTTCATCATGAGTCTACCTAGCAATTTGCCCATAACAATAGGCGTATCAGGAAGTTCATTTACAATTAAATAATCATAAAAATCAATCGGAACCGACATCAGTCTGCCATTGATGATGGCTCTTAAGGGTGCGTTCTCTTTTACCAGTTCTTTCCATCTAGCGCTATTCTCAAGTCATTCGATTTGAGGAACATCTTTTTCCAGATTCAGAAACTGATAAAACTTCCCTGGATGAACACTATTCCATCCACCTTTGCTCATAGTATTCTCATCATCCTGCCAATATTCAGGCATAACCACTTTGCTAAGGCGACACTTAGCGTGTCTTAGAAGATCACATAAACAAAAATATCCACATACTGAGTAGGGCGAGCTGTCTACCCATACTCTAATAGATATTTCCTTTTCTGACTCTCCCACAATACGCTCAAAGTCATATTGAATCTCACGGATTGTTTGTTCCATTTGTAGCTCATATCCTGGCATAATACTAAAGAACCGTTTATACAACTCTCTTCTGTCGCTCCCATCAAAGCCGTCCTGTATATTACCTATATCATTAAAAAATCCAAACTGAACCACATCTGCTCTGTTGCCACCAATAGGCTTTCCGGGTAAGGTTTAAGCATGTCCATAAAATCACTAGAACCACAACTTTGTTCAATCGAATTTTTTATTATAGAATCATTTCATAATCAAGATAATCACCCGAAAATTCAGTTTCTGTTTCGTTTTTTCTCCTTTGACAAAGCTTAAAACCTACACTTTCATAATTATGCGGCGCAATTAGATTACTATTTGTACCAACAATTATTTTTTGAAGCCCATCATACTGTCGAATTCTATCAATTGCTTCTTGAAGTTGTCTTTTACCATAGCCCTTCCCTTTATACTTTGATGCAATACAGTTATGACCTAACGTTACATATTCAGGCATATTTCTTGGATCCCATGATATATGTCCAATAGGTTCACCATCTAATACAGTGATAAAACCATATTTGTTTGCAATATCCAAATGATTGAAGAAAAAATCATCAAATTCTAACCAATCCTTTTCAAAATATGATTTCCATCTATTGTCAAATGAATATCCATCTACCAATAATCGATATAATATACCTCTGTCAAAAGAACTTATTTTTTCAAATATTAAACTCAATTTATTACCCCCACATTACAGTAAATATTAAATGAAACTTTTGTTGAAAGATCCTGACCACCCATCCATTTGATTCATGAATTAAGAATGCATCAACTCCTGATATAGCTTATAATTTTCCTCATCATAACAGACAAAAATCACTTCAAGCTCTTCATATTTATTAATGCACGCTTTTATTTCATCATATGCTATTTGCGCAGCTAAATCTTTGGGAAAGCCATATATTCCTGTACTAATATTGGGAAAAGCAATTGATTTTAAAGCATTGCTACGGGCTAAATCAACGGAATTTTTGTAACATCGCCTAAGCAAATCACTTTCATTATTTTTTCCGCCATTCCATACCGGTCCTACGGTATGTATAACTTTTTTAGCTGGTAATTTTCCCGCTGTCGTTATTACCGCTTCTCCAGTTTCACATTTCCCTTGCTTGCTTCGAATGATTTTGCATTCTTCAAGAATTTCCTTTCCACCGGCTCTGTGAATGGCCCCATCAACTCCGCCACCTCCTAGCAGACTTGAATTAGCTGCATTGACAATGACATCGACCGTCACCTTCGTAATATCACCTTTGAACAATTTAATTCTTTGCATAGAAAACCTCCTTATAAAAAATCTAATGTCATTATATTACGCTTCATTTTCCATACATCACTACATCAATCATTTATAACTCCTTTTATATTCTATATTCTGCTATTTTGATTTCTTCTTCATCCTCATTATAGATTTCGAAAAGCTCTCTTTCAAAGTTATATGAATTTTTATGCAAGACAATCTCAAGAAAACATAAAAATATCCCCATATCTATTGAGTTATAATAAGGTCTCTTGGCTTGCGGCATTATTGAATTAACTTTCGTCGTCCTAAAGACTTGAATTTTATTCTCTTCAGACCTAATTCTCCATGGCTGCATGTTACAAGAACTTGGGGCAAATCTGACAATATTAGCCATTTCCCTAGCAACTTCTCCTTGCCAAATCTGATTGACATCCTTTCGCTTACTCTTATACATATCTTTACGAAAATCCTTTTCCAGGCATTTTCCGAATGCAAGCATAATAACAAATTCTAAAGGCTTTTTATGTTTGCCCTGCGTTTTGCCGAAACCATACCAACATACGCCTATGTTCATCGATGCTAAATATAGGTCAAGTTGCTCAAACATATATCCTACATTCAATAGATAGTGTTCTTTGACTTCGCTATAGACGAGTAAACAATATTGTCCGCGTTTGCAGCTTGTGTCTGTCTTATTGACTATTTCGACCTCCGTGTGAATACCATCACATAAAGGCCTCAAGCCTTGAATCTGATTCTTGATCATCTGTAGCTCAGACTCTGAAACACCTAATTCATCATTAAATCTCCGCATTGACTTTCTTTTAAATATCATTTCATATAAATATTCCATAATATAAACCTCCATTCATCTTCATACTAATAGAATGATTTATTATAAAATATATTACAAGAAAAATTTTAAAATCATATATCTCCTAAGAGAAATCACAATTTGTCAGCAATAATTTGTGCTCTCTTATCATCATATTCTTCCTCAGTAATCAAGTTATCTGATTTTAGATTTCTTTTTTCATTAAACTTTTGACACTATCGATTAACAATATGTATCCTTTCCTTCAAGCCATAAATTTACAGTTTTTTGAATGAATTCCTTTAATCCAGTTTCTGATATATTTTTAGTTTTAGAGATTCGAATGCATCCTTTACCAAGGTTAAGGCCTTTTAATAAACTATTATCTGGATCAATTTTACTAATATCTCCAACATATAGACTGACATAGTTCTTTTGTGCATTCAAATGAAAAAGCGGTTCATCATCACTCTCACCTCCATATGATAACATACCGTAATTCATATCCTCTTTAAGTTCTGAATAATCAAGAAGCATTGTTCTAACTTCAAGCAATTTTTCTTTTCTCCAATCATTTTCCAACTTACTTAAAAACTCTTGAGCGTTTTTTCCACCATGTATCATTTTTCTCCTCCTATAATACTCGTATCATATATTTGGTCTAATTTATCTGAATAAAATTCAATTGCTCTACTATATCCTTTGATTGTATTGTCCTTTGACGTTTCTGCTAATAGCTTCAATAAAATATTCATAGATTCAGAATAATTTTCTAGATTATATAGAGTCATTGCATAAAAAACCTTAAGTGAATTATCTTTGAATTTATTCATTGCTAACTCTAAAGTTTTCTTTGATTTCTCATATTCACCAATAGTTCTATATGTGCTACCAAGGCCTAAGTATGCTTCCTTTAGGACCTCATCGGGTAACCCTAAACGAATTGCATTTTCATAATATGCTATTGCATCAGTTTCTTTTTCCAACACATCATAACTCCATGCACACTGATAATTTATTATTGCATCATCCGGATTCTCATTGACTAGATTTATTAACATTTTATTTGACTCTTCTAATTTACCTTCACTTCTTAATTTTACCGCTTTATCTAAGTTCATTTATGCCTCCTAACTTTTATCATCTGAATCAACCTCTTTCATCGCCAAATAAACAGACGTTAAGGCCTTGCCACAACCTAAATCTAATATTCTTGAACCTTTCTTTACATCTAAGTCTAAAGTCAGTTCTTCAATAATTCTACGGGTTTATTGAACTCTTTTTTCGTCAATCCGAATAATATTTCATTCTTGTATTTTCCCTCTGTATAAATAACTTCTCTTCTTATGCCTTCTTCTTTGCAGCCTAATTTCTTCATCATTTTTGATGACCCAACATTGCCTTCAATAACGGAGACATTAAACTTATTCAGCCTTCTTTCATTAAAAGCATAGTTTAATAATATTTTCATTGCGGCTGTTCCGTAGCCTTTGCCTCTATAATCTCTTCCGATTTGTATCCCAATACTAAATGTTCCATTTTTCTCATCAATACTGTTTAAATTAAAGGACCCCACATTGACACCGTCTAAATTTTCTACTGTGAACATCAATCTTTTTGTCTCAGGGTTAAAATGAGAAAACATTTCTATTGTTGATTTATTTTGCGACACAGTTGGTGGCAGTTCCAATTCATACTGAAGCATTCTTCTCGCCTTGCTGTCATAGCAATTATAATAATGTTCTTCCCAATCCTCTGGTTCCATTGCTCTTAATCTTACAAGTTCATTCTGCCAATAATAGTTTTCAAAATTAATTTCTTTCATCCTTTTTATATGACCCAAATTCAGCCATATTCCTCCTTCCGATTTCTATAAACATATCCGCTTTTATCAAATTCAATAAACAATCCAACAATGTACAAAGGATAAGAATTAAAATCAGTCTAATATATCTCATTTTTACCTCCCTGCCTAAATGTGTATAGCGCCGCTGATGCGATTGACTTTTGTACAACATGTGGTACAATACATTTAGGAGGTGATTATATGATCGCTATTGCAAGTTCCCAAGTACGTAGCCATTTCAAAGAAGTATGTGACCAAGTAGTAGAAGACGTCGAAGCTGTTATCATAACTCGTTCACGTGGTCAAAACGTAGTAATGATGTCAGAAGCCGAATACAACAATATGATGGAAAACTTCCGCATCTTTAGCAATCCAGAAAGATACCAGAAAATCAAAGATGGTATTGATCAATACGAGCAAGCCAAATACTCGGAAAGAGAGCTAATAGATGATTAAATTATTCACCGACAACGCTTGGAATGACTATCTATACTGGCTAAAAACTGATAAACAAATAGTAAAACGAATTAATAAACTCATAAGAAGCATTGAGCGAGAAGGCTTCTCATATGGTATTGGTAAGCCTGAACCGTTGAAACATGATTTAAGAAGTTATTGGAGTCGCCGAATCAATAATGAACATAGAATAATCTATAAAATCGATGACGAAAAACTTGTCATTACCTCATGCAAATACTACTACTAATAGGTGGTCTTTTCTATTTACTTGATTAGTCGATAATATCTGGAACTTCGTTAACATAATCAGGTATATTATCCAAATTGATTTTATTCTTTTATTTTTTATTTCCTATAATTGATATTAAATTCATATACTTGCCATTGTCTGTTTCAATCATAATTCTATCTCCAATAGCGTGTTTATTATCTGTAGTTAGCCAATCTTGCCATGCTTCTTCAAAACACTCCATCTCTTGTATTTTTATAATATCAATATTATTGGATTTTAATAATAGATTTTCCCACCAATCACATGAATTCCAAGTTGCAAGTGCGTCATCTTCCCAGTAGGGTTTCATTTCTTCTGGAACGCAATTATGTATTTCATATTTCATACCAGGAATAGCAATAGCAATTAAGGCATCCTTTTTTAGTATTCTTGATAAATACTTATCGAAATATGTTTCATTACATCCAAAATAATGATACGCATCTACACTGATAACCGCATCGAAATAATCATCTGCAAAAGGTAACTGTGTTGCATCAGCATGTATTGGTATAATTTGATTTTCTAAATCCATATTTTTAAATCGTCTGTAGTTTTCACTTGCTGATATCCATAAATCTACAGCAAATACTTGCACTCCGTATTCTTTTGCTAAAAAGATTGATGTTAATCCAGTCCCACAACCTAAATCCAATACTCTCATGTTGGGTGATAATGTAATATCTTCTAACATGTTTTCCAATATTACCATTGAATTAGGCCCCATCATATTGTCCTTAACAAATTTACTATTGTATTTTTTACTTCTTGAATATTTCATTTTTTCACCTTACTTATTTGATGATTTATCGTTATTAGCCCACAGTTTAATTTTTCGTTCATCAAAGGTAGCGCTTTGCCGTAAACTTATTGCTAAACAAGGCGGTCTTGTTCTT
>DDQW01000072.1 GCA_002342805.1 Clostridiales bacterium UBA2432
AATAGGCATAAATTCCTCCATACAAATGGCCAATAAAAAAGACAGCTCGCCCTTATAACTTTCGTTAAAATTAGACTGCTGTCAAATCATCACTACCATTTTCATTTAATGTGTTATATTTGATTTTCTATGATATGATACCATTTTTTGATCAAAAAATCAAGGATTCTGTCATGGAAAAAATCGGTTTGAGAATATTACACTTAGCAACAAATGCAAGCGGAATTTGTCAAGCTATTTGACAAATAAATAGCTTTGTATTACAATTGTATTACAAAGGAGTGATGTTATGATTAGTGTAAGATTACCTAAAGAGTTAGAAGAAAGTTTAGAAGAATTAGCGGAGTACACACATAAAACAAAAACAGATATTGTTAAAGAAGCTGTGACGCAGTATATCATAGATACAAAGAGTAAATTATCTCCTTATGAAATCGGGAAAGATTTGTTTGGTCAACATGCAAGTGGAGTAGTTAATCGCTCAACTACATATAAGACGAGAATAAAGGAGAACCTTGGTGAAAAATTTAATCGTTGATGCAGGCCCATTAATTGCACTATTCGACAAAAGTGATCAATATCATGAAACAATATTACAATATATTGCTTCTTTTGAAGGAACATTAGTTACTACATGGCCTGTCGTAACGGAAGTTCTTCATATGTTGTCATTCAATGTTCAAGTTCAACTTGATTTTTTGACATGGATTGATATGAAAGGTCTGTCTGTAATAGATATCGATTCATCGCATTTAAAAAGGTTGATTGACTTAACAAAAAAATATGGAGATGTTCCTATGGATTTTGCGGATGCGACATTAATAGTTTTATCTGAGAAAATGCATTTAAATGAAATCTTAACCATCGATTCGGATTTTTATGTATATAGAAATATTCGAAATCATTATTTGCATAACGTTTTAGCTAAGTAAAGTAGGCCATAGAAAAGATATTTATAAATAAGACTAAAGATTCAATCCCAATTTATTTAGAAAGTGTGAGACGAGAATGAAAATACGCGTACCAAGTTACTATAAAGACTTTCAATGTATAGCATCCGCCTGTGAAGATACCTGTTGTGCAGGTTGGGATGTTGTTATTGATTCGCAAACCTATAAAACCTATCAAGATATGGAGGGTGCATTTGGAGACCGGTTACGGAGTAAGCTAGTGGTCGATCAAGATGGGGACAATATTTTTGTCTTAGACGGTGACCGGTGCCCCTTTTTAAATAAGGACTTGCTTTGCGATATACACAAAGATCTTGGTGAAGAATATCTATGCCACACCTGTAAGCAATATCCAAGATACAGGGAAGATTTTTTTAATTTAAAAGAAATGGGAATCTCCTTATCTTGCCCAGAAGCAGCTAGAATAATATTAGGCCAGACAAAAGGAATGACTTTTGAACTGAGTTCGGATAGCCAAGTTGGGAATCCGGATGAGGCGGATGAACAAGAGCTACTTGAAGAATTTTTCCGCTGTAGGGATGCCATTATCCATATTCTGGAAATGACCAACCTGTCTTTAGGAGCGAGGGCGGGGATTGTGCTTAGCTTTGTCCAAGAACTTCAAGATAGATTGGATTTTGCTGAACTAGAAGCCCTAGCTCAGGTTAGACAAAAGTATGAAAAGCCTTCTTTTATTAGGGAATTGACTCAAGAGTTAGATGCGCATAAGGCGAATGAAGACCTTAAATATCATAATGTACATGCGTATTTTAAGACATATGCTAGTTTAGAGCATATTAACCCAAATGATCCATTAGACTTAGAGTATGGCTTAAGTATGTTTTGGAATACTCAAGCAGACAAAGCTTTTTATTTTCAAAAGCATAAAGCCTTTAACCAATATTACAAAGAAAAGATGCATGTTTTTCAAAATATACTCACATATTTTGTCTATCGATATTTTATGAAATCCTTTTATGATTATGATATGTCTTCAAAAATCAAGGTGGCCATGATGAGTACGATTATGATTAAGGAGCTTGCAATTATTCGCTGGATTAAAAAGGGTGAATTCGATGAAGCGGATATGGTGGATATAAGTCATAGCTATTCCAAAGATGTGGAACATTTAGAGAAGAATATCGAAACACTAGAGATAATATTTGAAACGCAAGAGGAATATGACATGGATAAAATCATAAATACACTCATGAATGAATATATGATAAACTAATATAAAAACACTATACAAGAGGAGTCAAATGATATATAAAAACAAGTACCGAATAATCATATTTATTGCAACTGTATTTATATGTTTTATAGTTATTTATCTGAATCTATTATCCCATCAAAAGACTCAAGAAATTTACATGACACACACTAAAAAAAATATTCTAAACCTTAAAAAAGATTTTCTTAAAGACACAATAGAGAATATGTTTATTGAAATGGATGAGATACGGGAAACAAAACATAGAAATTACAAAAAAAATACAGAGGCCAGATTAAGGTGGATGAACAACGAACTGGATTTGAATGAAAATGAATTTAATGATTTTTTTGTAAATACATTTAAAGAAGATGAAATGGAAGGTATGTGGACAGCTCTATTATGGAATGACGCTACAGGCGAAATTCTATATGATTCTTCCGACTTAGATTCAGATAATTTGAATTATACAATAGATGAATTAAAAGATACGATTTTATCTTCCTATGCTCAAATTGAAAATGGATCAATCAAAGGAATTTTTGGTGTGAGTAATGCTTATATTGAACAAAGTGCTAAGAATGAAATTGGTAATATTATACGAAATAGAAAATTCTCTAATGATTCTTATATTTGGGTGAATGAAATAATAAACTATGAAGGGGGAGATGCATACGCAATCCGTAGAGTACATCCTAACCTAAAAGAGACAGAAGGAATGACTCTGTCTACAGGGATGCAGGATATTGCTGGTAACTTACCCTACTTGGAAGAATTGGAAGGAATACGAGAACATGAAGAAATTTTTTATACTTACTTTTTCAAAAAGTTCAACAGTGATGAAATATCAGAAAAGATGACGTATGCGAAATTATATAAGGAATACGATTGGATAGTAGCCATGGGAGTACATTTTGATGATATAGATCCGGTGGTTCAAAATATAAATAATGAAATCAGTGAATTATCAAAAGATACAATTATACAAACGTTAAAATACATTTTTAGTGTATTAATTCTCGGATTTTTAGTATTATATTTGCTTGAGAAAAGAAATTTATTGAACTCAACACACAATCTGGAAAAACAAGTAAATATTGATTTAGTGACGAAGACATTCAGCCGAAGATTTGGAGAAAAAAACATACAGGAATATTTTAAGCAGTATATATTAAATAAAAAAACAACAGCAATTATGATGTTTGATTTGGATGACTTTAAATCTATTAATGATAAATATGGTCATAATATGGGAGATGTAGTGCTTTATGAAGTTTGTCAGACCATTAATCAAATGAATCGAAGTTCGGATTTTTTAGTTCGGTGGGGCGGCGATGAATTTATCGGAGTTTTTCCGGGATTAAAAGAAGAAATCATTCCGGAATTTGGTCAAAAAATCATGGATGCTATTTCGTCACTAGAGATAAAAACGGGAGAAGGGAATATAAAAGTTTCTATATCCGTTGGCTTTGCCGTGTTTGATGAAACAGATACGGATTATAATGACGCAATAAAACGAGCCGACGATGCCTTATACAAGTCTAAAAGGGAGGGCAAAAACAAAGTAACCATCAACACCCAATAACCCACCTTATGAAAGTAGGTTAATATGCAATATAGAGTTAATAATAAAAACGGTGAAAAATTATCGGTTCTTGGATTTGGATGTATGCGATTTTCTAAGAGCGAAAGTGACGTTGAAAAGCAAATCATTCATGCCATTGAAAATGGTGTGAACTATTTTGATACGGCCTATATATATCCAAACAGTGAGGTGATTCTGGGTAGAGTCCTTAGCAAAGGCTATCGGAAACAAGTAAACATCGCTACAAAACTGCCACCATACTTGGTCAAAAAATATGACGATTTCGACAAAGTGTTTTATAAGGAACTTGAACGACTTCAGACGGACTATATAGATTACTATCTGATGCATATGTTAACAGATATAAATACTTGGAATCGATTAAAGGACTTAGGTGTTGAAAAGTGGATTGAGGAAAAGAAAACCAGTGGACAAATCAGGAATATAGGTTTTTCTTATCACGGAGGCAAAAATGAGTTTATTAAATTAGTCGATGCCTATGATTGGGAATTTTGCATGATTCAATACAATTATTTGGACGAGAATAATCAAGCAGGAAAAAGTGGTCTTAAGTACGCATCATCCAAAGGATTACCTGTCATGATTATGGAACCTTTACGAGGTGGAAAACTTGTTAGCAATTTACCCAAGGAAGTATACAAACAATTTGACTTGGCCACAACAAAACGATCACCGGCCGAATGGGCATTGAAGTGGATATGGGATCAACCAGAAGTAACCCTAGTTTTATCTGGCATGAATTCTATGGAAATGTTGGATGAAAACATGAGAGTGGCAAGTGAAAGCAAAATCAATACTCTTACAGACGAAGAAAGAGTGATGTTTGACAAAGTTAAAACGACCTTGCAAGAAAAGATTAAAGTACCATGTACAGGCTGTAATTATTGCATGCCGTGTCCGGTTGGTGTTGATATACCCACCTGTTTATCCTGCTATAATGATATTGAAATTGAAGGCAGAATTGGTGCTTTTTCAAAATATATAATGCAAACAAGTCTTAAAAGCCAACCGCATAATGCCTCTCTTTGTGTCCAGTGTGGACAATGCGAAAAGCATTGCCCCCAAGAAATTAAAATAATGAAAGAACTAAAAAATGTCACAAAAAAGCTTGAAGGTTTTCACTATAAACCCATTCGAGCACTTGCCAAACGATTCATGAAATTATAACGGATGATCTTATGGATTTTAGTGATGAATCAAGAGGAAACGTGAAGTTTTACAGGAGGAAAGATACTATGCAAATCAGAAATACACTGATGGCATATAATCTAAATGCAGAGATGGTGGATAAGTATTTAGATCTTGCAGGAGCATTTGAATATACTAAGAATAGTAACAGATATGCTGCAGCCTGGGTATCAAAGGCAGGTTTGGAGTGTGCTTTCCAAATTGGAAGAGAATATAATGGCATTGACAAGGTCTATAGTGATCTTGTAGGTGTAAGTTCTAACTATCGAATCGTTGACATATCTAATAGCAAAAGACGAGGATTTTATCCATATAAGGCAATGATTAAGGCAATGGAAGAGCTGACAGGGATACAACCATACAAAAGCCGTGCATTTGAACTGAGAATAACCCTCGATTTGGAAGTTTATACGGCGGAAAGAAAAATACTAGTTCCGGCAGACATGAGCTTTACATATTTTCATAAGCTGATACAGAATATTTTTGACTGGAATAATTATCATCTCTATGACGGTGAACTTCCCTATCTTTTAGAGGCAAAAGGGCAAACGCCGCCTGAAGATGTCGGTGGTGTTGGTGGATTTATTGAGTTCAGAAAAATCATGTTAGACAAAGACAATCCTAATCATGAGGCAGCAAAAGAATGGGTGAAATTCTGGACGCCTGAACTCGGCGAGTGGAAAAGTCGTCCGCAAGTAATTAATATCTGGTGGTAGGTATAGTATTTAATTATGAAATAGAAGGAGCAAACATGGACGATTTAAAAAAAGTATATGTAGAATGCAAGCAGTTTATTAATGGAAATGGTCCGAGAAATATATCCATACTAACAGAGGCTTTTGAAGATCTTGATACAAATATATCAAGCGATATGTATGGACAAGGTGCATGGATTGATGCATTTCAAGAAGAACTTGCAAGAGAAGCAGGAAAAGAAGCTGGCGTTTTTTTTCCGAGTGGAACAATGGCGCAGCAGATTGCCCTTCGTATAGCTTGTGATCGAAAAAAGATATATTCCATCGCTTATCATCCATTGGCACATTTAGAGATTCATGAACAGGATGGTCTTAAGAAGTTGCATCAGATTAAAACAATCCTCCTAGGAGATCAAGAGCGACTCTTAACGTTACAAGACATTAAGTCTATCGAACAACCGATCAGCTGCATACTGATAGAACTGCCTCAACGCGAGATGGGAGGATATCTTCCGGACTATGCTGACCTTGTTGAGATATCAAAGTACTGTCAAGAAAAAGGTATTCATCTTCATTTAGATGGTGCTCGTTTATTTGAAGTCCTTCCTTACTATAAAAAAACACTTCAAGAAATATGTGTATTATTTGATAGTGTATATCTTTCTTTTTATAAGGGCATTGGGGCTGTTGCAGGCGCTGTTCTTTTAGGAAATCATAACTTTTGCAAAGAGGCAAAAGTGTGGAAACGTCGATATGGCGGTGACCTGATTAGTTTATATCCCTATATAATTCCTGCAAACTATTATATGGATCGACGTCGCCCATTAATGGAGACATATTATGAAAAAGCTAAAGACCTTGCCGCTTTGTTGAATAAGATTCAGGGTGTTGCTACTTACCCCCAAATCCCAGTATCGAATATGTTTCATGTATCGATTGAAGGTTCAAGAGAAAAACTTACGGAAGCTTTGGTGAAGCTTTATCATTCAACAGGTATAGGATTTACCAATAACATAAAGGAAAAAGTGGGAGGTCAATGTTTTTTTGAAGTGTCTATTGGAGATGCATTATTAAAACTAGAAGATCATGAAATCGATAATTTTATCAAAGAATTTGACGAATTATTGAAAAATAATAAATAGTTGTTAGGTCAATAAACTAATCTCAAAAAGTCTTACCTCCAAGGGTTCCAAAGTGAAGTTTAAATCTAATTCTTGGTTGCGAATCGTTTCAAAATGAACACGAAGTCCTGGTTCAGACATTTGGTTTATGGTTTCCAACTCCTCCTGACTCAGTTCATTCCTTGAGCCCATTTTGACCCATGCATCATAGGAACTACCGTGTTCTTGATTAATAATTGATTCCTTTATAAGACAATTCTCAAAGGGCAAGTCCGTAAACTTAAATGTGAAGAGGGCTTGTTTTTTTTCGGAAAAAGCAGCGTATCGATTGTCCTTGCTTACATCAAAAAGGATACCGGTGGCAAATAACTTGGAAAAATGTTCATAGTTATATAAAATACCGGTTATTTTTGATGCGGATTTTGTAATGAAGTAGCCATTACCTCTTGCAATCAGCTGGTCTTCCAATTGGTTGATTAAGCGAAAAACATTGTAGTTAGCCTTTGGAATACCATTAGATGTAAAAAGGCCTAATCCACCGTGAAAAAGGTCGTCCGGTATTGGCATCTCCTCAATAAAGTCACTGAGAACCCAGTAGCCAAAGGATTCAAGACGGTCATAGTTTTCCAGAAGGTTTTTAGCGAGGTAGCAGGATTTGAAACAAGTATCATTAATAAGGTCCCGCTGGGAAATAGTCAAATTCCATTCGGTTAAGTATATAGGAAAGTTATTGATTCGTAAGTTTTTCTGATACTGTTTGATGCCATTAATGAATTTTGTGAAAGCAAAAGGATCTTCGTTCATAGGACATGGTTTTGCAAGGTTATTTAAAGAAAACGTATTGAAGGTATCTGAATGTTGGTTGGAAAAATCGTTATCGTAATAATGAATGTTCATAAAATCAGCCTGACAGTCATTGGTCTCTGCATAATTGAAAAAATTTAAAATCCAATTCTGATCACCATTTGCCTGGGGCAGAAGAGAAGGTGTGCCAACTTGAATTTTGGGACAAACAGCCTTTATCTGATGGTAGGTATGACGGTAAAAGTCAAAGAATTCATGGGGGTTTTCCCAACCAAAAGAGTCCAAAGAACCATCGGGTTCGTTCCAGATGACAAAAGGCCAGGAGCTTACTTCTTCTTGACCATAGCGGGTAATTAGATGTGAGACAAATGCTTCGATGAGCTTATCCCACTTGCTAAGATCCTTAGGTGGTGAGGTATTAAAATGCCACATGTCAATCATTTTACTTGGGTCGGAAGCTAAATCAATTGGCATAAAGGAAATCTGCAGAAAAGGCCGTAAGCCTATGGACAACAAAAAATCCATAACCTTATCTACGAGTGTAAAAGTATAGGAAGGAATCCCATGTTCGTTTTCCTTGTAAACCATCATCTCATCGGAGAGGATACCGTGAAATTTAACTAAATCGTATCCTATTTCGTTTTGTGTTTTTCGTAGCATAGTTTGTATATCAGAATAAAGGAATTGCTTGGCGCTTCCTACAGTGCAGACTTTTTTAAAGGTATGTGCCAGTGAAATGCTCGGGGAAGCATAGATAATCTTACCGCCATCGATAAAAACCTGCTTTCTATCCGTATGCTGAAAGGTCGAGAGTTGGGTGCTTCCCTTTATAGGTTCAAGGTATTTTGAAAGTGAATTGAGAGATTCACTTTCTTCAATAGAGATAGAGGCGTCTTTTTGTTTTTCTGAATCTAGACTTGAGGTATATTGCTTTCGATAGGCGCTTGGCAGAATGCCATAAGATCTTTTAAATAGTTTGGTAAAAGACCGATAGTCTGAAAATCCGTTGGAAAAAACAATGGTTTCCAATGCTTGTGTACTTGTTAGCATTTCGTTGACGGCTGCAGTGAGACGAAGCTGGTTATAATAATCTAAAAAGGTCATATCCGTGTTTTTTTTAAAATAGGAAGACAGGTAAGAAGGTGTCAGAGAAAAACGTTTAGCAAGATCATTAAGCTGAAGGTTTTCTTTATAATGGTCATCAATATAGGTTAAAATTTCTCCTAGTCGCTTGTTTTCTTTGGATATTGTGAGTTTAAGAGGAGCAGAAGTCTGAAAGTTATCAATCAAGTAGGAAATCAGTGAGTAGAGAAGACTAAGTGTCATGTATCTATTTTCGCCGGAAGAAGAGACTTTGACAAGTTGAGCAATAAGTCTTCGTACCGTATCGTAATTAGAGCTAAAGGTATTACCGCTTGAGTTCAGGTCAAAATATAGGTCTTCAGTATTTTTAAACTTCAGTTGATTTAATTGAAGGGATATAACTAGAAGCTCGTAATTGTTGCCTTTAATGACGTGATTGGATTTAGGGTTAATAATACAGATGTCTTCGTCTTTCATAGGATAAGCTTTATCGTCGATAACAAGAGTAATATCTCCATAGAGGACAAAAATTAATTGAGTATTTGAGTGTAAGTGGACAGTAGGAAAATCGTTTTTAACTAACTGCATATGTAAGGGTAAATCGATAGGAAACTGAATTAGGCTTGGGTTACTGGGCATGAGAAGACCTCCATCTATATAATAGTATGTATAATTTGCAGTGTATAAAGAAAATGTCAATAAATTAACGTCTAAAACAATAATAAAAATATAACATACAATTATATAGATTATAACATACAATTTATTGGATTTCATTTTAAATAAATAAATATATGAAAATAAGATTTAAAAATGAATATAAAGAGGCTATAAATATCCGTTATTTTTAAAGGTGAAAGAAAGTATAATCGATGATAAGAATAAGATTTAGAGGAAAGGTATTATATTAGGTGGTAATGATGATAAATCTAAAGGCAGCGCCATATAAACTTAAGGATAATCAGATTAAATGGGTAGAAGATACAATAAAGAGAATGACGGAGGATGAAAAAATTGAACAGCTTTTCTGTCCTCTCCTTTATTCCAATGATCCCAATTATCTAAAAATGATGGTGAATCAGTATAATTTTGGCGGGCTAATGTTCAGACCCAGTCAGAGTGACGAACTGAAGTTGGCTACGGATACGATCAATGAAAATGCAAAGATTCCTATGCTTCTTGCAGCTAATCTAGAAGATGGCGGCTCAGGTGCGGCCTTTGAAGGGACCTATGTGGGACGCCAAATGCTAATTGGCGCTACAGATAAACCGGTTCATGCATATGAATTAGGTAGAGTTTGTGGTAGTGAGGGAAGGGCCCTTGGTCTTAACTGGTCCTTTTCACCCATTGTCGATATTGATATGAACTTTATGAATCCCATCACGAACGTAAGAACCTATGGAAGTGATAAGGACAAGGTGCTTTCCATGGCATCTGAATATATTAAAGGACTGACTGAACATGGTGTTATTCCTACCGTTAAACATTTTCCAGGAGATGGGGTTGATGGTAGAGACCAACATTTGGTTACTTCTGTTAATAGCCTATCTCTTGAAGAGTGGGAAGCCAGTTTCGGCGAAGTATACCGTCAATTGATTGCTGAAGGAGCAGAAACGATTATGGTAGGACATATTGCTATGCCGGCCATGGAAGAGCATATAGACGGAAAGCCTTGTCAAAAAGTGATACCGGCTTCAGTGTCTAAGAACATTTTGATGGGTTATCTTCGAAAGGAAATGGGTTTCAATGGTCTTATTATTACGGATGCATCGCCTATGGTTGGTCTTATGTCGTCAACCCAAAGAAGCCAAGCGGTTCCTATGGCTATTGAAAACGGTTGTGATATGTTTCTCTTTACCAAAGACCTGGAAGAAGATATTCAGTATATGAAAGAAGGGTATAAGAAAGGGTTTTTATCTAAAGAAAGACTTGAAGAAGCCCTTACAAGTATTCTAGGTTTAAAGGCGGCTAGACTTTTAGACAGGGACAACGTAGATGAGATAACTAGAGACCCATTTGCTCTCGTTGGATGTAAAGATCACCAGAATATAGCAAAACAAGTTGCAGATGACGGTATTACCCTTGTTAAAGATGTGAATGGCCTTTTACCGATAGGGCCGGATAAATATAAACGAGTTCTCCTTCAGATACTAGGTGATTTTGATTCGAATGATCGGGTCTATACCCACTTTGAACGTTTATTAACTCAAGAAGGTTTCCAAGTGACCAAGTATGTTCCGGAGACGATGGAAACAATCTTCACCGATACCAAGGTTGAGGAGTTTAAAGGTAAGTATGATCTGGTTTTCTATATTGGAAATATTGAAAATTCAAGTAATAAGACAACTGCCAGAATCAATTGGCATACCTTGTTCGGAGCAGGAAATAACCTTCCTTGGTTTGTTCATGAAGTGCCGACACTTTTTGTTAGTGTTGGAAACCCCTATCATCTCTATGATGTGCCGATGATTGGGACCTTCATTAATGCCTATTGTCATGCGCCAAGTGTCATTGATGCAGTTGTTGAAAAACTACTAGGTAGAAGTGAATTTAAGGGTGTGTCACCGGTTGATCCATTCTGTGGTCAATGGGATACAAAACTAAAAAGCTGGCATACAATAGGAGATTGCGATGAAGATATATGATTTAAAAGTAAATCACAAAACCAATCCCATTGGGATTGGGGCTGGACCACATAAATTTTCTTTCAAGGTTACAGAAGGATATAACTTCAAAATTCACCTTTATGAAGAGAGACAAAGTTCTTCCGTGTATACGCAGTCAGTAGATCGTGATGATAGGAGTTATGTCTACATTGATTATCCGTTTAAAAAAGGAATGCGATATTCATGGTGTGTGGAAGGAGAAATGTCTATAAGTGAAAGAGCGTATTTTGAAATTGCAGAAGATTTGGATACACAGTGTATCACCAGCCATGAATCCTTAACAGTACCTATGTTTTCAAAACAATTCACGAGTAAAAAAGTAAAATCAGCACGCTTATATATAACAGGTCTTGGCCTCTACCGTGCTTTTATCAATGAAGAGAAAGTAGGACAGGACTATTTAACGCCCTTCTTTAATGATTATGATGATTATGTTCGATACCAGACCTATGATATAATCGACTATATTAAGGAAGATAATACCATTGAAGTTATACTAGGAGATGGCTGGTATAAAGGAAGAATCGGCTTAAACAATCATGGTGGAGACACCTATGGTTCCAAGTATATGTTAAAGGCTAAAGTAAAGTTAACCTATGAAGATGGTAGTGAAAGCATTATAGGAACTGACAGAACTTGGACATGTCAGGAGTCTGTCATTAAGGAGACCTCTATATATGATGGCGAGATTCGAAATGATTTGGATATGACTAAGGAACAGTTTGAAGTGAAGGTCATAGCAGATGATTACAAGCTTGTTCCTGATTTTTCGTCACCGATTCGGGAAAAACTAGTCTTAAAACCAGAACTACTTATATCGCCTTCCGGACAGAAAATCCTTGATTTCAAGCAAAACATGGTTGGTGTGTGTTCCTTTATCAATCGTTTGCCTGAAGGAGATAAAATCAAGCTTTCTTTTGGAGAAGTTCTCCAAAAGGATGAATTTTACAATGATAATTACAGGACAGCAAAATCCATCTATGCGTATATTTCTGATGGTGTCGAAAAAGAAGTAGAGCCCTTCTTTACCTTCTATGGTTTCCGCTATGTATTGGTTGAAGGATTGGAAGAGGTGAATCCTTCAGATTTTAAAGGAATTGTTCTCTATAGTGATTTGGAATCAACATTGAATGTATCCACCAGTCATTACCAGCTGAACCGCTTGATGAAGAATGCGCTATGGGGTCAGCGAGGGAATTTTGTGGATGTTCCGACGGATTGCCCTCAAAGGGATGAACGATTAGGCTGGACAGCTGATGCTCAGGTTTTTGTCAATACGGCCTGCTACCATATGGATACGTTTAATTTCTATAAAAAATATTTGAGAGACCTTCGCTATGATCAGGTGACTTATTATAATGGAGATCTACCTATGTACAGCCCTTCGTTGAAAAAATCAGCAGGATATGGCGGAGCAGTCTGGTCGGATGCCGTTACTATTATTCCATGGAATCTTTATCAGGCATATGGAGATAAGACGGAGTTGGCAAACCAGTATCCTTTGATGGTGGACTATGTGGAAACGCTTATTGCTAAAGATGAGGCGAATAACAATACTCATATCATTACAGAAGGTTTTACTTTTGGTGACTGGTTGGCCCAGGATGGTATTAGCGACCAATCTATGAAAGGTGGAACGGATGATACCTATATTAAGTCCATGTATTATTATAGAAGTCTTGAATTGACGGGTTATGCGGCTGAGACTATCGGAAAAAAACAAGAGAGCAAGCGATATCTGAACTTGGCTAAACAGGTCAAAACAGCTATATTTAATGAGTTTTTCACCCTAAACGGACGGCTAGCTATTGATACTCAAACGGCTTATATCCTAGCTTTGACTTTTAAGGTTTATCCTCAAAAAGAACGAATTATTGATAGCCTGAAAGAACGTTTAAAAAAGGATTTGTTTAAAATCAAAAGTGGATTTGTAGGGACGCCACTCTTTCTTCCGGCTCTTTTTGAAAACGGCATGGAAGAAGAAGCTTACCGTCTCCTCTTTAATGAAGAGTTACCTGGATGGTTCTATGCGATTAACTTGGGAGCAACGACTATATGGGAGCGGTGGAATTCTTTGAATCCTGACGGATCGATTAGCGGTGTTCTCATGAATTCAATGAATCACTATGCCTTTGGATCTGTTTGTGAAGCTGTATATGCCTATGTTGTAGGCTTAAAATCCCTTGAGCCCGGCTGGAAAAAAGTGGAAATTGCACCGCGATTAAGTCATCATTTGAGTGATATTGATTTGAGTTTTGAATCGCCTATTGGCTTATATGAAGTGAAGTGGATGAAGGACAAAGCCGGAAATTTTGAATTGAATATTACGATTCCATACGGTGGTGAGGCCCATTTGACCTTGCCGGATTATGCAGGATCCTACAATTCAATACTAAGGGAAGGATCCTATCAATACAAGTATCAATTAACTAAAGATTATAGCCACCCTTATAATGAAAACTCTTATGCTCTTGATGTCCTTAATCATTCTGAGGCCTTGGCAATATTTAAGGAAACTTGTCCCCAGGCATATGCTGTCGTAAGTGGAGAAAACAAGGAATTCAGAATTATGCGAATAAGAGAACTCCAATATTTGGATATGTTTGGTGTCAGCAGTGAAATGATGAAAAAATTACTTAAAAAATTAGCTAAGATTGAGGTGTAAAATGATCAAATTTGTGATTGATAAAAATAATATTACACCATTTCCCCATTATTGGGAAATGTGTGTTGGTAGTTCCAATGCCTATACGGCGCTAAGAGAAGATTACAGAAAACAATTGAAACGGGCTCATGAAGAATTAGGGTTTAAATATGTACGATTCCATGGATTGTTGGATGACAGAATGAGTACCCTTATCATGAAAAAAACTTACACGGGTGAGGAACTGGGATTAGTTTATAATTTTGTTAATATTGATAATATTTTTGACTGGTTATTGGATCATGGAATGAAACCCTTTATTGAGTTAGGGTTTATGCCGACGGCTATCGCAAAAAGTGATAGGACTGTATTTCATTACAAAGGAAATATATCACCACCTAAAGCATATGAGCAGTGGGAAGAATTAATTAAACGTTTAGTAGAACATTTGATTGAAAGATATGGCTTAGAAGAAGTAAGAACTTGGTTTTTTGAAGTTTGGAATGAGCCTAATCTATTCTTTTTCTTTGATGGAGATCAAAATGAGTATTTTAAGTTGTATGAATCAACGGCAAGAACGATTAAAAAAATCGATAATAAGTTAAAAGTAGGTGGACCGGCCACGTCGTGCAATGCATGGATTAAAGATACGGTGGAGTACTGTGCTGACAATAATGTACCCCTAGATTTTATATCAACTCACCATTATCCAACGGATGATCCACTGTGGACTTCTGGCTTAGATGCGTTAGAGTTCTTTAAATCAAAAAGCGGAAAAGAACGTGTATACCATAGAGGTGTCTTAAGAAAAATGACGGAACAAGTGCGAAAAGAGGCGGGTGATTATCCGGTGTATTTTACGGAGTGGAATACTTCGGCGATGACCAATGACCAGCAGCATGACGAACCTTATGCAGCGGCAATGGTTGCCAAAACATTAGTTGATAATGATGGGCTAGTTGAGGGATATTCTTTTTGGACTTTTTCAGATATATTTGAAGAACATGGTCAATTAGCTGGTGCTTATCATGGTGGGTTTGGTTTGCAAACATATGCTGGAGTTGCAAAGCCGACATACAGAGCTTTTCAGCTTTTTCATAAACTGGGTGATCGGCGTCTTGGGTTGAGCTGTAGCCAGGAAAATACGACGGTTGAAATGATTGCAACGAAAACAGATTTTGGTTACGCGTGTGTTGTCTATAATCATGAAATTATAGACGAACCCATACGTGAAGAATCTGTGCGACTTCATCTGGAAGGGTTAGGAAAAATTAGATCAGTGACAGTAAAAAGAGTCGACGATACACACGCCAATGCCAAAGCTCTGTGGCTTGAGGAAGGTTCACCGGAGTATATTAGCAGAGAACTTCTCGAGCGATTACACCAAGCTTCAGAACTAATAACTGAGGAGATAAAGGTTGGTGATACACTTGATTTGACGATTCCGCCTCATGGTGTTGTTGCAATAGATATTACAACGTGCTAGTTATCGGTGATTTTCTTGCGATATTGGCTTGGAGATAGACCTATTTCCTTCTTAAAAACTTTAGTAAAATAATTATAATCTAGAATGCCCACGTAGGAGGCGATATCTTGAATGGACAAGGAGCTTGTATTTAAAAGTTTTACAGCAGTTTCAATACGAAGGTGATTCGTATATTGGATAATCGTTTCGCCGACTTCTTTTTTAAACTGTCCGGCTAGATAGGGTATGGAGACTTCATTCAACTTGGCAAGGTCGCCAAGACTGATTTTAGCGTCTAGATTGAACTCAATATAGTGAAGAGTTTTTCTAATCATAGGCGAATATTGCTTAACCGACTTATTATTTACCAAAAGACAATATTCCCGGATCATTTTTTCAAAAAGGTTATTCAAGGATGCTTCGCTGGTTGCGTTTTCGATGAGATTAACAAATTTGCTGGTTATTTCATGGAGGTATACAGGATGAATTTCGTTGACTTCTACAGCCTTTCTATATGCTGTGTTTGCAGTGATTAATAAGGATTTTAGTTCTCTGATAGAGTTACTGAGACGTTGCTCAAAAGGTGAACTAATAAATCGTTTAGCAGCTTCAAATGCTCTTGCACTATCTCCAATAGAGATATAATGAAGAAGTTCCTTTTCCGTTGCATAACGATCTTCTAATTGTTTAGCAAGAGCAAGATAGTCCTCTTTGAATTGAAAGTGACTATTATTGGTATCCATATCGATATCTGAAAAATCGTGATATAGAACCGAAAAAGGAGTGGCTTCGGGATTGATATAATGAATCATATTGCTAATCGTTGAAATGATATCGAGATTATTTGAGATAACAGGAGTAGCATATAGAAAGCCTTTTAAGTTTTCGGCATCAGATCGTGTCAATTTATGTCTCTCAGTTAAGGATAGCCAGTAATCATTGCTAATTTTCTGTGTAAAATATGGTCCAATGGAAATAATATCCTTTTTCTCTGCATAGGGATAAAACATAACATAGTTCATGTCATATAAATCGGTGATAATATGAAAAGCTGAATGCTCCATATTAAGAATGAAATTGTAAATGGATTGATAGAGTTGTTCTGAATTTTTAAGACTATCTCTCAAGTAACGATCAAAGACAGATATATTGTTATATGGTTCAACAAAATAATGCATATCCAGTTTTAATATATCTTTTAGTAATTTTGAAATGAAATCTAATGTTCTATTATTCATAGTGTATCTCCTATTCATTAGTTATATAAGCAAAAAAGAGTGATATATGTGAATTATAACAAGAAATAAGAATAAAAAACAAGGAAAATATAAAAAATAATTAAGATAGTACTAATTTGTATTCTATTTTTCTAATTAATTAGGAGAAAATATGTTAACCTATATATAAGTAAGACATAGCATGCAAAATTTTAAAGTATTTGGAGGAATATTATGGGTGATGTTATCCTAGAAATAAAAAAAATGCATAAAACTTTTGGACCCACAGTGGCATTAAAAGAAGTAAATATGACGTTAAGAAAAGGTGAAATCAGAGGATTGATTGGCGAAAATGGCTCGGGTAAATCAACAATCATGTCTATTGCTAGTGGAAAAATACCGTCAACAAGTGGTCAAATGCGATATAAGGGTAAAGAATGGAAGCCGACGAGTATGTTGGAGGCGCAAAATCATGGAATAGCAATGATTCTTCAAGAGGCCAACACCATTCCAGGAGTTAGCGTTGCCCAAAATATTTTCGCAGGCTGTGAGAGTCGTTTTTCCAAGTTTGGTATCGTAGATATGAATAAAATGTATCGAGCGGCGGATGAATTAATAAGCAAATATGGCATCAAACATATTAAGGGCAGTGATCTGATTGACATATATTCTTTCGAAGATCGAAAGTTGATAGAAATTGTACGATGCTTGATGAATGATAATGTAGAAATTCTTGTGGTCGATGAGACGACAACGGCTTTATCAATGGATGGCCGTGGAATTCTCTATAAGCTCATGCATGACATGGCAGAAAAAGAAGATAAAACCATTGTTTTTGTTTCTCATGATATGGATGAAATTTTGGAGCATTGCTCAACTTTGACAGTTCTTAGAGATGGGGATGTTGTCGGCGAGTTAAGTCGCGAAGAAATGAATGATGTAGGAGCAACGCAAAGAATTAGATACCTAATGGTTGGCCGGGAGATTGGTGAGAAGTACTATCGTGAGGACTATGATTCGAGTCATACAGGTGAATTAGCTCTTGAAATGAAAAATGTCACCTATAAGAACATTAAAAACTTTAATCTTAAGCTTCATAAAGGGGAAATTATTGGATTTGGCGGCTTGTCTGGCTGTGGAATGCGTGACATCGGTCGTATAGCATACGGTATTGAAAAAATAGATGGCGGTGAAGTTATTCGCCACGAAAAAAGCATTAAGACGCCATTGCAGGCAATCAATAACGATATTGGTTATATTTCCAAGAGCAGGGATACGGAAGCGCTTTTACTTAGTGCAACTATTGAAGCGAATATTGTCTTACCTTCCATACCTAGCTTGACCAAAAGAGGCTTTATTTCACCTAAGGATGAACATCAATTGGCCAAAAATGAAATTGAAGCCTTTCGTATTAAGTGTCATGGTGGAAAACAATTAGTCTCTACCCTTTCAGGTGGCAATAAGCAGAAGGTATCATTTGCAAAGTGGACGGCAAAAGAATCCGATGTTATTGTTATGGATTGCCCGACGAGAGGTGTTGATATCGGAGTAAAGCAGTCCATGTACGCATTAATTGAGAAAATGAAAAGAGAAGGTAAGGCTATTCTCATGATTTCAGAAGAACTGTCAGAATTGGTTGGGATGGCTGATCGAATTATTATTATGAAAGATTATAAAGTTACAAAAGAATTCATGCGTTCTCCTGATTTAACGCAACATGATATTATTGAATATATGATTTGATTATGGTTACTAAAGAAATGGATAAAGGAGAAAATATGGAAAACATAAATGTAAATGATTCAAGCAATTTAAAAGAATTCTGGCACAACAACAGGGTTACGATTATATCATACAGTGGATTGCTTTTCTGCATCATTTTATTCACGATCGTTACCCCCTTAACTGGTCAAAGTATCTGGTCACCTGAAAAACTTTCAACACTAATGTCAGATGTTATCGTGACTGCTTTAATGTCAGTTGGAGCTGTTTTTATATACTCCCTAGGTAATATTGATATTAGTATAGGAAAACAAATAGGCTTATATTCAACAATTTTAGTCCTAACGGGAAATGCAACGGGAAGTTTACTGCCAGGAATCCTTCTATGTATCCTATTGTCGATTGTCATCGCAGTTATCAATGGAGCTTCCGGTCCGGTGTTCAAAATTATATCGATTATTCCTTCGGTTGTTGTTATGCAGATTCTGTCCGGAATTATAATGATTATATATTCTGACTTAGGAACCAGAAGTATTTCTTTAAAGACCATCGATTATAGTTTTTTTAAATCACCTATTGTTATGGTGGCTGTATTAGTCATCGAGATTATCATTGCAGTATACTTTTTTAACTTTACAGCAATAGGTAAGTATACACGAGCCATAGGCGCAAATAAAACAACAGCAATGCAAAGTGGTATCAGTATCGTGAAGTATAGAATTTATGCCTATATTATTGCTGGTATGGGCTTTGTACTGGCAGCGCTTTTTCAAATGGGATACACAGGATCCGCTTCAGACTCAACAGGGACGGGATTTCACATGAATGTTATGATTGCCATCATCCTAGGTGGAATGCCCGTTTCGGGAGGCATGAGATCAAGAATATCAGCAGCGGTTGTAGGAGCCTTTACTTTTTCTATTCTTGATGTAGGCCTTCCTTTAGTTGGATTGCCTACTAGAATGACTTTTATTATAAAAGCAACAATCTTTCTAATTGTCGTTCTGTTGACAAGTCGTAAGAAATATGGAGCATTACCTAAATAAATCACTGGAAACGATAGAGGACAGGAAGAATGATTTGAATCCGGACATATCATTTGTAGTCTGTTTTTTATATAACCGATTGCTGTATATGCTTGATTTTTATGAGGATATAGAGTAATCCAATAAAAATAATATTAAGAATTTTTAGGAGGATTTTATTATGAAATTATTAGGAAAGAAAATGTTAACAAATGCCCTTGCGGTCTTATTGGTCTTGGCTATTTTGACAGCTTGTGCTACAGAAGATACTACTACAGATACCACTACAGATACTTCAGATAGTAATTCGCAGACAGAATCTACGGATACATCAGATGCTGATACTGTGGGAGGTAAAATTCTCTTTTTATCAAGTAACAGCAGTGGTGCTGTATACGATTTCAACATTGCCTTTTTGGATATGTGGACAGAAGAATTAGGGTATACATATGAAATAGTATATGGAGATTCTTCAAACGATCCAGCAGGTAACCTACAAGCAGTGAAGAATGCCATGACAAATGATGTTGTTGGTTTGATTGCTATGCAAGACGGGGGAATAGGCAATATTCTTGATGAATATCCAGATCTTTATGTTGCAGGACTAGCATCAGATATGGCTTCAGTTTATGGTCCGGAAGGTGCCAGTGCTTCAGCAGCAACAAATGATAGATTTCTAGGAACAGTAGCTCCTGGATATGCAAGTGGTGTTGATAGTGGAAAAATGTATTTTGACGATGTTGTTAAAAAAGGCTATAAAAAAATAGCTGTTGCAATGTTCCCAGGCTTTGCTTATCCCCAAAATACCATTGCAGACCAAACATTACGAGCAGAAATTGAAGAGTATAACAAAACAGCTGATGAACCGATTGAAATCACAGGTGAAGAAGGTATCGTCTTGATGTTCAGCCCAATGGATGAATCATTCTTCAATGAACCTGAAAATCAAGATTTGGATGCAATCATTGGTCTATGTGCGGGACAGCAATTTATCTACCCAGCTCTTGCGTCAGCTATTGGAAACGGATTAGCTAATCCTGATACGAAACTTTTAACTGCTGGTTTTCAAAACGAGCAAGCTTTAATTGACGATGTTGGAACAGGTATAGTGCAAACTCTTTACCTACCAAACTATGAAGAAATCTTCTTTCCTTTAGCCATGCTTGATAATGCAATCCAAGGTGATATGTATGATGATTTTGAACAATCAGAAGTTCTTGATGGTGTGTATGTCACAATATCAAGTGATGAAATCATGACAAATATTGAAGACAATAGTCCTATACCAAATGCAGATATGTCCAAATTATCGGTTACATTGGAAAAAGGAAAGCAGTTCTTAACAAGATATAATCCTGATGCAACCTATGCAGAACTCAAAGAATTTATGTTATCGGATGCTTTCTCTGAAAAAGCATATGAGTAATTAATTAGATTTAGAACAAGGAGGTCAATTCCTAAGATGAACAAGAAAATGAGTATCACAAAAAGATTAGTAGGTACATTGCTATTACCAGGATTAATGTTTGTAATCATGATGGTGTTTAGCTATTCCAACGGAAAAATGTACTATGGTACGTGGAATATGTGGAGGCCTTTAATGACAAATATTGCTGTAGCGACTACTATGGCTTTAGGTATAGGCCTCCAGTTCAATAATGGACGTTTTGATTTTTCTGGTGGTGCAGTCATGTTGTTGGCTGCAATCATCAGTGGAAATATTGCCGTTAAAATGGGGAGCAATATTATATTATATGCAGTACTCTGCATTACTTTAACCACTTTATTCAGTGTTATGGTTTCTCTATTATATGTATATGGGCGATTGCCGGTGGCTATTACGACCATAACAATGGCTTTAATATTTGAAGCAATCACTCCTTTAGTATTTAATGGAGCAGGTGTAAACTTGATTGCTAACCTGGATCTAAAAAAGTTGACGGTATATCCTGGAGTATTGATACCGTTAATAATGTCAATCTTGATATATAGCTTCTATAAGAACTATACCTTGTCAGGAAAACAGTCCCTTCTTTTAGCTAAAAATCAAAGTGCAGCAGTAGACATTGGAATTAATGAGAAGAAAAATGTTATTATTTCTTACGTATATAGTGGTATGCTCTTTGGACTTGCTACAATCATATGGACACCACAAGCGATCAGAGCCGCTTCTTTCACGTCGCTTTCAACAGTAGGGGCCTTATTTACAAATATTCTTCCGGTCTTTATTGGATTGGCTTTAAGTAAGTACTGTGGTGAAGCGATTGGTACGCTTATGGGAGCCGTAACATTATCCTTGATGACATACGGACTACAAGCGGTATTGTCCAATGAAATGGGTGCGGCTGTATCTATGGCAGTGACCGGAGTATTCGTCTTTGTTTTTAATGTCATTACAACTCCATATGGAAGTAGGATTAGTGAATGGTATGGTGCATGGAAACGAAAAAGAAGTTTGCTAAAAATGACATAATGAAATTAGAAGGGGAAAATATGGCAGTAGATTTAAAGAAGAGTCCGTTTTTTCTTGATGATGAAGCTATTGAATGGGTCAATAAGACGATGAATAGCATGACCTTGGAAGAAAAAATAGGCCAGATGTTTATTAATTTAGGTGCGAGCTCTGATGAAAACTATGTACGTAATTTAGTAGAAAATTATCATATAGGTGGAGCTAGATTTACAGAAACAGATGCAAGAAAAGTTTTTGACCAGAACAAAAATTATCAGAAGTATAGTAAAGTCCCTATGTTTGTTGCAGTTAACGGTGAGACAGGTGGTAACGGAATATGCAAAGAAGGAACATTTGTAGCAACAGAAGCTGAATGTGAAGCTTCAGGAGATTCTGGCTCCGCTTATGGAATGGGACTTGTCAGTGGACGTGAAGCGGAAGCCCTTGGATGTAATTGGAACTTTGCACCTATGGCAGATATCGTCTTGAATTGGCGAAATACCATTGTTAATACCAGATCTTTTGGAAGAGATACTAATACAGTTCTTGATATGTGTAGAGCATATCTAAAAGGGAATAATGAAAGTAATGTCCTTTCCTGTGTAAAACATTTTCCGGGGGATGGGACAGAAGAAAGAGACCAGCATTTAGTCTTAGGTATCAATGAATTATCCTGTGAAGAATGGGACAATTCATTTGGAAAAGTATACAAAGCCTTGATTGATGATGGACTTGAATCAATCATGGTCGGCCATATTGCCCTTCCATCTTATAGTAGGAAATTTAATAAAGATCTTACAGATGATGATATCATGCCGGCTTCATTAGCGCCAGAACTCGTTCAAGGACTCTTAAGAGATAAGCTTGGCTTTCAGGGAATTGTTGTAACCGATGCTTCGCATATGGGCGGCATGAATACAATGTTGCCTCGTTCATTACAAGTACCTAGAGCAATTGCAGCCGGTTGTGATATGTTCCTTTTCTTTCAAAATCCAGAGGAAGATGTGCATTATATGTTGGAGGGCTATAATTCTGGGCTGATAACAGAAGAACGTCTTCAGGAAGCTATGTTAAGAATTTTAGGTATGAAGGCAAAGCTAGGCTTACACAAAAAAAGAATGTCTGAAGTCTTTGATGAAAAAAAGGTGCTTGGATGTGAAGAACATCTTAAGATAGCAGAAAACATAGCAGAAAAAGCAATAACCTTGGTTAAAGACACTCAGAAACTGTTACCGGTATCAGTTAAAGAGAAGAAACGTGCAAAGTTGTACTTTTATGAAAGTGCGCCTGTATCTTTAGTTGATGGATCAGATAAGGCAAGACGAATTGTTGTTGAAGAACTTGAAAGTGCAGGTTTTGAGGTAGACGTTAATAAATCATATTACGACTATGAACTCGAAGGTGCTTCAAGGTTTAATCGCTTTAAGATAATGGATAAGCCAAAAGTAGAAAATTTAAAAAGCCAATATGATATCGTTTTTGTATTTGTAAATATGAAAGGGTATGCTCAGGAAAATAATGTACGCGTTAAACTTTCAGCCCCACACTCAAATGAATTAGCTTGGTGGACGCATGAAGTGCCAACCGTATGTGTTTCATTAAATTATACCAATCATCTTTATGACCTTCCCATGATGAAAACATTTATTAACGCTTACGCGCCAACCCGAGCATGCATAAGAGCTGCAATTAATAAAATTGTTGGTAAGTCACCATTTACAGGTGCCTATAACGAAAATGTTTGGTGTGACACTTGGGTAACAAAACTATAAGCTAGATATTAACTCGAACAACTTCTCCCAGAAGGCAAAGCTGATTGGAATATATCTTTGCCTAAATGTGAGAAGTTGTCTTGTATTTGAAAGGAATAACTATGAGAAAACAATATACTCTTGACCGTGGATGGTCATTTTATGAAGAACAAGTGAATAAGGACCCTCAGAAATTATGTGATGTAGAGCTTATTGACTTACCCCATACTTGGAATAAGAATGGAAATGTTGATAGAGGAAGATATGTTTATGTTAAAGACTTAGATGTTGACCCTACACATAAGCAGGATAAGTTATATCTTGAATTTTTAGGTGCCAACACGGTTTGTCAGGTTTATCTAGATGATCAGTTTATTGGTGAGCATCGAGGAGGATATTCGACGTTTAGATTTGAGTTGACAAAATTCTATTCATGGGATGGTAAAAACCAATTAAAAGTTTATGTTGATAACAGTCAAACAGAAGACGTATCACCCCTTTTGGGTGATTTTACTATCTATGGTGGTTTATATAGATCCGTTAATCTTATTTGTGTTAATGAATCCCATTTTGACCTTATGTTTCATGGAAGTTCAGGGGTCATTCTTAGACCTGAACTCGATAATGAGGGTAGAGGAATATTAGACATTGAAAGTCATATCGTTGCTAATAAAGACCTAAAGATTAACTACACTCTTTGTGACTCTGATGGAAGGATTGTAGCAGATGAATGCAAGGATCTTCGTTTAAATGATAAAGCGATTCTAAAATCTAGCATAACTATAGATAATTGTAGAATGTGGAAAGGTAAAGAAGACCCATATCTATATGATTTTGAAGCCAAATTGATTATGGATGATAGGATTGTGGATCAAATCAAGATTAAGACAGGTTTTAGAAAATGTAGTCTTGATAGCGACAAAGGATTTTTCCTAAACAATAAAGCTCTTAAAATTAATGGAGTAGCTAAACACCAAGATTTTGAAGGAGTAGGAAATGCAATAACAACCGATCACTTGAGAAAAGATTTTGATTTGATTGATGATATTGGTGCCAATAGTGTTCGATTATCTCATTATCAGCACAATCAAGAAACTTATGATATTTGCGATGGTGAGGGTTATGTTGTCTGGGCTGAGATTCCAATGATGTCCATGCCAGATAGCATCAATCTTATGGATAATGCCAAAGAACAGTTAAAAGAGCTGGTTTATCAAAACGTACATCATCCATCAATATGCTTCTGGGGTATTCAAAATGAAATTGCCATGGGTGGAGAATCACTGCAAATGTATAAAGGGGTTAACGATCTGAATGATCTTTTCCATCAGATTTTACCCAAAGGCATATCAGCATCTGCAAATATGAATTTTGTAAAAAATGACTCTACCTTAAATTTTATTACGGATCTTTTAGGCTACAACCATTATTTTGGTTGGTATTATGGAAAAGAAGAAGAATTAAATGATTGGCTAGATTGTTTTCATAAAGAAAATCCTCAAGTAAAATTAGGTATATCAGAATATGGAGCAGATTGTAACTTGAAATTCCATAGTGACCAACCCAAGGTAAAAGACTATTCAGAGGAATTTCAAGCGGTCTATCATGAAAAGACCTATAAAATAATTGAATCAAAACCATATCTATGGGGTTCTTATGTATGGAATATGTTTGACTTTGGATCTTCTGTTCGAAATGAAGGTGGTACCGTCGGTAAGAATGCCAAAGGCCTTGTGACTTTTGACAGAAAGGTGAAAAAGGATGCTTTCTATTTTTACAAATCAAGATGGTCAGACCAAAAGTTTGTCCACCTTTGTGAGAAGAGATTTGTCAAAAGAAGTCATGAAAAGATCAATGTAAAAGCTTATAGTAATCTGGATGAACTATCCCTCTATGTCAATGATGAATTTATAAGTAAGCAATCTTCGGATTCTGTTTTTATATTTGAAGACATTCCATTGAAGATGGGAGAAAATAAAATACGCGTTACAGGTTTTATGGATAGTGAAGAGTTTCATGATGAGGGTATATGGATAAGAACAGAGAAAAAAGAAGAATCCTATGTATTTGTTGACCCCAACCCAGGGCTGAATGTAGAAAACTGGTTCACACAGGAAAAAAGTGAGCTTGATTATTTTCCTGAAGGCTACTATTCAATCAAGGATAAGATTGGAAACCTTATGAAGTCTGAAGAGGCATGGGATATCTTAAGGGAGAAGGCGCCTCAAATTGTAGAAAGAGCCACTCCAGATGCACCGATTACCTTGTTATGGGTATTTAATAAGATGAGAGCCGTTTTTAAAGAAGAAGATATTATGGATATTAATAATGAACTGATAAAAATTAAAAAGAAGGATTTATTAATCTGTATTGATTCGGATGGATGTGCCATTGATTCTATGACAATAAAACATGTGGAAGCCTTTGGCCCTGCATTTATCGAAGTATGGAATGTTAGTCAGGATGATAGAGATGAAATTTTGACAGAGTGGAATCGCATTAATCTTTATTCTTTATCTCGTGGAATCAATAGATTTCAAGGCTTGGTCACCATATTAAAAAAATATTCTCATTTGGATGATGTAAGTGAAATCACTAAACTAATGGAATGGACGGAGGCCACAAAAGCACTATCAGCAACTGCTTTGAAAGAGGCCTACGATAAGTCAAAATTAAATATTATGCATAAAGCATTGCTTTGGTCTGACCGAGTTAATGAAATCATCGAATCTATGCCCCTAGCAGAGCCCTTTGATGGTGTTTATGATGCCATAAAAACAATGAAAGAAAATGGGCATATTGCTGTTGTATCGTCAGCAAATCGTGAAGCTATAGAAGAAGAGTGGAAAACCTGTGGCTTATATGACATGGTTGATTATTTCTATTCCCAGTCAGATGGGACCAAGGCAGAATGTATTCGAAAGCTTAAGGATAAAGGCTATGACAAAGATAGGATCATTATGATTGGTGATGCTTTAGGGGATTACAAGGCAGCTATGGAGAATGACGTTTGGTTTTATCCAATTTTAGTAACCAAGGAAAAGGATTCATGGAAGAATTTTATTGATATTTATTTTGAAAAGTTTAGGAATGGTCAACTTAATATGGAGAATCAAACGTATTGGATTAATAATATGAAAGAAAATTTATCATAATGTTGTTCCTTACTATGAGGGGTAAGTTACGGTATAGTGTGTAATAATTAAAGAATGGGAAGGTGTTAGGTCGATGTCAATTATTTTTAAAAAGAGTAAAAAGAATATTTCGCAAGTCGAATCAGATAAGAATCGTTTAGATGCAATGGCAAAAGAGTTAGATGAGATGATGGTTAAATATGAGGTGTTTAGAGGTTTTGGTGAAGTCTTATCGATCAAAACGGATATGCCTTTGACGGATAATCTCAATCAATTGTTGGATTTGCGGACAGAACAGATTCGTGAGCTTTTCTTGGATACAAGTCAAGTGATTAATGATCTTACTGAGATGGATTATATTAAGCTTATGATTGACTATATTACAAGGCAAAAAGAGGCTATCGAGAGTATTCATATGAGTACAGGTGAAATGAGTTCAGCTATTGAGGATTTAGCTCACCAGGTTCATGATTCAATGACAAAAACGGTTGATGTGATTAACCAGTCTCAAGAGTCCATAGATTCCATAACAAGTACCTTTGGACAAATTGAAGAAGCCCATGGTAAGGTTGCTTCACTCAAGAATGAAATTGAAAGACTTGTCGTTGATATTCATGATATATCGAATATCAGCGACCTTATTAATGACATTGCTGAAGAAACCAATTTGTTGGCTTTGAATGCATCCATCGAGTCAGCTAGAGCAGGACAGAGTGGAAGAGGTTTTGCTGTCATAGCCGATGGCATTAAAAAGTTGGCTGACAGCACCAAAGTGTCTACAAGAAACATTAAAAACAAGATTGATAATCTGACAAATGAATTTTCTTCAGTCACCATGAAAATTGATGAAACGGTTAACATATTTAATGAATCGAAGGAAGCCATCAACCAATCCAAAGCTTCGACTGACCATATGAAAACTAATTTAAATGACATCAGTGCTTCTTTTGAAAATATTTCAGCTAATATTGAAGAGGAAAGTGCGACAACCCTTGATATTAATGAACGTATCAAATTATTAGATTATGAATCTAAGGAATTAACCGAAGTTTGTATGAAAACCGGTCAAGGTGTTTATAACTTAAGTGATAAAATTATTGGCAATAGAAATAAGGCTGTATCATGGTATAAAAATCTAAGCATGGAGCAGTCGGTGGATTTACAAGCTATCGTACATGCTACATTGAAGTGGAAGGTTTATAATGTGTTATGCGGCTTTGCCCATGTCACAGAAGAGGATATTCAAAG
>DDQW01000089.1 GCA_002342805.1 Clostridiales bacterium UBA2432
CTATTGCATTATATTACATATTGTGATATATTCAATTTATCAGATATTCATCAATTAGTTATAAGGAGGAGTTCAAATGAAAAAATTTTTAGCCATTGCATTGAGTTTAACCTTTCTATTCACAATAAATATACAAGCCGCAGAAAATGACATTGTCGATATCGCATCAAGTGACAGCACTTTTTCAACACTCGTCGCCGCATTACAAGAAGCCGAACTTGTCGGAGCACTCCAAGGCGAGGGTCCATTTACCGTTTTTGCACCAACCAATGATGCTTTCGCCGCATTACTAAACCAGTTAGGAATTACAGCTGAAGAATTACTTGCACATCCGGATTTATCCGATGTCTTATTATACCATGTTGTCAGTGGAAAAGTAATGAGTACTGATTTATCTGACGGATTGACTGCCAATACCCTTCAAGGTGAATCGATTGCTTTTGATTTATCCGATGGTGTCAAGGTCAATTCATCGACTGTTATCACTGCTGATATTGACGCAACCAACGGTGTTATCCATGTCATCGACGCTGTATTAGTACCTGCATCTTTTACACTTTCAGACGATGCTGAAGATCAAATGATGGAAGAAGAAGCAAAACCAAGTATTGTTGACATTGCAACCGGTAATTCTGACTTTAGTATGCTCGTTATGTTATTACAAAAAGCAGATCTTGTCGGCGCCCTTCAAGGTGAGGGACCATTTACTGTATTTGCACCAACCAATGCTGCCTTTGAAAATTTATTAGCTAGCTTAGATATTACAGCCGATGAATTAATGGCACAACCTGAATTAGCCAAAGTTTTATTACACCATGTTGTTAGCGGAAAAGTCATGAGCACAGATTTATCCGATGGTTTAACTGCCAATTCCTTACAAGAAGAAGCCCTTACTTTCGATTTATCGGATGGTGTTATGGTCAATAACGCTCGCGTAACTACTGCTGATGTTGAAGCTTCTAACGGAGTTGTTCACATTATCGACGCAATCTTAATTCCTGATGGATTTACATTGCAATCCGTAGATATGGACGTAGAAGAAGTCCCTTATACGGGCGTAGCTTCTGCATCTTTACTTCCGGCATTTGTTCTGGGTGGAGCTTCACTCCTTGGCTTTGTTGGATGGAAACGAAGAAATAGATAATTAGAGATAAAGATAAAAGGTGTCAGGAACTATGGACTTCTGTTCATAGTTCCTGGCACCTTTCTATTTCTATTGACGAATGGTCAACAACTTTTGTTTTAATTCATTCTCAATGCGGTTAAGCTCGACTTCTGCCTCTTGGCGTCTTTGTCGGCCTTCCGTTTGAATCTTGAGCACTTCATCTAAGGTTGTAATCAAAGATTCATTGGTATATTTTAAGGTTTCAATATCAACAATACCCCGTTCGGATTCTTTGGCCACATCAATGGTTGCCATCTTCAGTGTCTCTGCATTCTTTTTCAGAAGCTCATTGGTCATATCCGTTACTTCCCGTTGGGCTTGCGCCGCTTGTCCGGCATGAGTCACTCCAAGAGCTAAAACCATTTGACTCTTCCATAAAGGAATGGTATTTACAATGGTTGATTGAATCTTTTCTGCCATGATGGAATCATTTTCCTGAATCAAACGAATCTGAGGTGCCATCTGCAAGGAAATCGTTTTGGTTAATTCCAAGTCATAGAGTTTTTTCTCAAAACGGTTAATCATATTATTCATATCATTGACCGCTTGGGCATGTTCCGCTAGACCGGACTCATTTGACTGCTTAACAAGTTCCGGTAATTCCTTATTCTTGGCAATCTCTAATTTTTTCTTACCTGCAAGGATATACATATTTAACTCTTTAAAATAGGTCTTGTTGAGTTCATACATTTTATCCAACATGGCAACATCTTTTAAGAGTGTTACTTGATGATTTTCCAAGGCCGTTGTAATCTGATTAACATTGGTCTCTGCTTTGGCATACTTGGTTTTCATATCACTAATCTTTTGGGCCGGCTTTTTGAAAAGTTTCTTCAAGCCTTTTTCTTCTTCCTCTTTATCAAAGTTCTTCAATTCTTTGACAACACCCGAGAGCATGTCTCCGATTTCACCCAAGTCTTTGGTCTTGACCCGTTCAAGAGCCGTCTCAGAAAAATCCGCAATCTTCTTCTGGGCCCCAGCGCCAAATTGAAGAATAATGTTTGAATCCGTCAAATTAATCTGATCCGCAAACTCATCCACCATCTTAAGTTCTTCTTTTGACAAGACGCTTTCTTTTTCAATTTTCTTTTCCTCTTCTGCAAGGATTGTCTCTGTTTTTTGATCATCACTAAAAGGTTCAAAGGTCAGTGTAGGTATCTCGCTCATATCATTCTCCCATCGTCTTTGATTTATTGATTGTATTTTCTGTAAGGCCTTCTTGGGCCAACATAGTTTCCATTACCGAGATATCCGTGGATATATCCCAGGCCAAATCTTTAAACAACTGATCTAGCAGTTTCTCAAAAGCATTATTGATTGTATCTAAGGTCGCTTTAATCTCTTGCTTTGTTTTAATAATATTCTCACCTTGAATCGGTTGTTGTTCAAAATCATAGAAAGCCGTCAATAACTTAATGGTCATAGGCAAATAATAATCCATTAATCGACGTACTTCATCCTTTTGCTCCGGGTGTTTTTCAATATATTCGACTATTTTCAAAAGCACAGCTTCCATATGGATAATCTTACTCGCCGCTTCCGAATCCTTTAGTTTGACTCGCAGGTCATTAATCCGCTGAATATAATCCCGTCCCATACTAGCAACTATATTTACTTTTGATTCCTGATCTTCTGTCTCTGAGTTTTCCTCATTCACCGGTTCCGCTTCATGTCCGGTTAAATAGCGGTATTGCTCATAACCCCCTCTGGAAAGATACATCATGCCGTCTTCTGTATCCAGACTCGCTTGAGGAAACATACCAATACGTATCATCTTCTTAAGATCCTTAACAACATATTTATAAGAAAATCCACTTAGTTCCATTAGCTCATACAACTCAATAAAATGTCGGTTGCCAATAATATGCAGATATTTGTCAAACCGTTTATATCGACCTCGAAGGGTCGTCCCTCTTGACTTCATAATCATACTCCCCGCTAAGAGGGGTAGCATAATGCCGATGGGAATGGTAAATGCCGCGAAACTACCTATCGATAATCCAATAATCCCTAATACCATAACTGCTATTCCTAAACCAAGCGTGCCGATGGTTCCGAAAATTTGAAGAAGCATTCCTGAAACTTTTCCAATGGGATTATAGGCAAAGGTAATATTGCGCTTCTTGTTTTTTTTGACCGGCTGTTCGACACGAACGTAGGTCGTATCACGAGGCGGCTCATACTTTGTATTGTTTTGTTGCTTTAAATTATACTGGATTGAACCGATTGTCTTTTGAACTTCATGAATGGCCAAATCGACCGTATCGCTAACGACACCGCCTATATCATGATCAATCCCTTTAAAATTTCCTGTTCGCATGGATTCTTTTATATTTCGTCTAAATTCACTTGTATGTTCATTCCATTCTTTACGATCCATAACTGTCCATCCTCCATCTAATCCAAATTATCCGGACACAATTATATTTATATTATAAACGAAATTCTCCATAACCACAATTTGAAAACGATTAAGATTTGATAAAAATTCCTTGTACTTCTTGATAACTTTCCAATGTTCCGATATCATATCGGTTTCCTTCAAACAAATATGCATGGACATCCACTTTATTTAAAAGCCAGCTAATAAACATACCAGGCGCATCCCCATCATGACCTTCATCAATAAATTGATGAATAAGTGGGAGGGTGTCCTTTTTGTATATGTAAAATGGGGGAACCCCATAATTGGACTTTGGTCGTTTCGGTTTTTCTTCAAAGGAGATTACCTTATTATGCTTATCCAACTCAGCCACACCTGTTCGTTTGATCCGTTCAACATCTTCAATAACATGGGCTGTAATACAATCCGTGTTTTTTTCATGATAAAAGGCAAGAAAATCCGTCAATTCAAAGTCAAAAAGATTATCCCCGGCCAAGACAAGAAGGTCCTCCTTAATCTTCTTTTCGTCAATGACAAAAGCAATATCACGGATAGCCCCTAGACGATTAGCATTGCAGGTCGTCTGGTCATCAAGGACTTGAATACTCTGCCACCCTTCATACTCTTGGGCCCACTCACGAAAGGTCTGAAAAAACTTGTGATTGGTCACAATAAAAATCTCATCAATATTTTTAAGTTTGTCCACCTTGTGTAAAATCCGATCTAATATGGTTATTCCCGCCACCTCTAGTAAGGGTTTGGGCATGTTTTCTGTAAGGGGATATAACCTCGTAGCATATCCTGCTGCTAATATTATGCACTTCATGTCAACCTCCTGGTTTATAAACTAGCATAATGGGCACCATCTGCAACTTTGCAAAAATGGATATTGTAAACGTCTTTATATTTTGGATGTATTTTTGGATAGGTTGCTTCTATTTTTTCTTGAATACTGTCCTTATATTCCGGGTTAATGAGTCCGATGCAGCAACCTCTATAGCCAGCTCCGCTAAACCTAGCGCCGTAGACTCCCGGTGTTTCTTTTAATATTTCAAAGATGGTCGTCAATTCAGGACATCCACATTCATATTGATGCACGGAACTTTCGCCGGAGGCATTCATTAACTGACCAAATCGCTCCAAATCTCCTTGGGCCCAGGCCTCAATCCCTTCAGTCACTCGATTTTGTTCTGTAAAATAGTGTTCTGCTCTTTTTTTGAATCGTCCGGGTAGCCACTCTTTGTGGGCTTGAAAAACTTCCTCCGAAATATCTCGTAAAATCGAATCTTTAAGACTGGGAACATGATTTTCAGATAGTTCATGCAATAGCCATGAAGCCACCTTACATTCATCAACGCGATTATTATAATCTGTACCAATCAGGGCCGTGGAAATCCCTGAGTATACAACCACAAATTCAGGCTCCGGCATATGGGAAGCTTTTTCAACCAATTGATAGGCGTCCGTGTTGCAATCCATAACCATCAGCTTGTTCTTCTGGCTCAAAATATTGGCCGCTTGGTCTAAGATACCATTTTTAAGACCAATATAGTCTGTCTCTACCCAATGACTATAGTGAACAAGGGCCATCTTATCTACCTCTATATCATTCACATCACACAGGGCCATAAGATAGGCTGTCGTTACCGCCGCAGACGAACTCAAACCACCGATTGGAAGTTTTCCACTGATAATGGCGTTAAATCCTTTCTTAAGTACAAAATCCCGCTTCAAGGATAAGGCTGCACCACGAATATAATTACCCCATGAAGCCGGAACCATCTCCGGAATATTATCTAGATGAAAATGTTCTTCATCAGGAAAATCCATACTTTGAATCCGAATAAACCCCTCTTCATTGGGTGTATAGACTAGGTTAACACTTGAATCTAATGCCACTCCTGTTACACGCCCACCTTGATGATCCACATGGGCTCCAAGAGGGCATATTCGTAAGGGCGAAACCACCCCGCGAATATCCTCACCACCGTATTTTTCAGTTAATTTTTTTTTTAATCTCTCCATATCATCCCTCCGATGCGTACCATGCATTTTCCCATGTGTCTCTATTCATTATTTGTATGTCAAATATATTTTCTTGATCATATATTTCCGCCACAAAAATGTAGTCTTCTCCAAATGAATATGAAAATGATAAACACTCTTCCCATTCATTATATATGGTTGTTAATTGATATTCTTCTAATGCCGTAAGTTGCTCAATAGTCATCCCAACAGATAAGCCATTATAATCAATTTCCGGATTAAAAACGACGACTTGCCGAACCCTTGATTTTGATACCTCTTCGTATGCATGGGTAACAAATAATAATCGATATCCGTCTATTTCATACTCGTAGTAAACCCCTCCGTTATAATCATATTGTTCCTTGGGTTCTCCATATTGCTCAAGTATATTTGGCATTGTCTCGCCAAGAGCCTCTGCATATATATAGGAATTTTTGTCTTCCTCATCCTCTTCTTGCAAGTCCTCTTGCACTTCCTCTTGCACTTCTTCTTGCACTTCTTCTTGTTTTTCCTCTTGCATTTCTTCTTCTATTTCTTCTTGTATCTCTTCTTCAGCTTCTACATTTTGTGTGTTTTCCAAGCTTTGTATGTTTTCTTCGACTCCTGTCTCTTGAGGTTTTGTTTGCGAACAACTCGTTAATAGAATTAGTACAACACTTAAACATACGATTGATTTTCTCATCTTCAACCTCCCATATTAAAACACCCTAATCACCCTATTTCTGTACCTACAAATTATATCACAAGCATACATAAAAATAAAACCCCATAAGGAGAACTCCCTATGAGGATTTTCATCCATTCATTATTTAATTAATTATCGATTGGATCTTCGGGTATAATGTTGATTTGTCGAGCGGTTGCCTGAATAGGATATGATTCCATGACATCCCCTTGGAAGAAGACATTCACATATTGTCCTTCTTCTAAGACTTCCATGCCCACTTCTTCATCCAGATATATGACCGTATCGTCATTAACTGTTACATAACCACGATCATAATCCGCACCATTTGTCGCCAAGTCGCCTTCAACTAAAATCGTCATGGTACCGTTGTCATTGCTTGTGAGTTCCGTTATGTTTCCTGCAACGCCATAGACCACTAGTTGAGAATCTGAATCGGATGGCATATCATTACCATCCACCGGAGTTTCATCAGGGGCTGAACACGCGACAAGAATCGCTAATATAGCTATCATTGATATGATTAATTTTACTTTCATAGTAGACCTCCTCATTGAGTTGATTTGTTTGTATACTCATTGGACGCTCTAACTCTAGTAAATGTTCCATTATAAGTCACTACTGCGAATTATTCACTCGCTGTTGAGCTATTAAACGATAGGCACGATCTTCTTTGGCGCCGATTCGGGATTGTTCGTGTAAGCTATATATGAGCTTGATTGTATGCACATCCTTCACCTCTAGTGCCTTCTTAAAAAGCTGATCCCACTCATCAACTTCCTCTGCTTCCGGCATTGGATTTAAGGGGGTACACCCTGTTGATAAATAGGCCAACTGCAAATTTATCCAGTGTTGCTTCAAAACCTCGGTATAATCATCAAAAAATTCTTTCAATACTCGGATGGCATGTGTCGAGGTAAAGCCGTGAAGCATGGTGAAATCTTCTGTCATTCCATATAAAGTCAAAGTCAAATCTGCAAAGCTTTCACTGTTACATAGACTCGTATCTAAGGCTCGAACTTCACTGTGGAAGACTGGATCTTCATAAATATCCATCATTCTACCTGTAATTAGTGAACGTTTAAAGGCAAAATTTTTAAAATAATCCATAGTTGCTAATTTTTTAACATGGTCTAGGGGATTTGCTGTTGAGTCTGGTTCTATATTGATTGGATAGGCTTGATAGCATTCCGAAAAATAGGCTAAGGCCTTGGCAATTTCTTTCTTATCCCCTAATTCATAGGCATAGGCTGTTCGAATAATGCCATGAAAGGCGCCACCTGCGCTACCGTCAATTAAACGATTTAAAAATTTTCTCAAGGTCTCCTCAACACCTAAGATTTCAATCTGCTCTGTAAAAAAAGGAATAAACGAACTGTAGTACCCCATGTGACCTAAAAAATATTCATAGTTCGCCAAATGAATCGGCACCTCGGATGGGGGCTGAGGCGATATATTCTTACGTTCTAAATAGCTTTTTGCATAGTCATGAAGCTTTTTCTCATCTGCCCCCATGCGATATAAGGCATAGAGCCCCATATTCAAGTGATTGGTCAGTTGACCTCCATAAACCGAATTTCGATCATTGTACTGAGTAATAATCTTTTCAATCATACAATCTCTCCTCTCCATTTGTTTACACTTTACTATCTTATTGTATCAAAAAAGCACCCTTTTTTATAGGTGCTCTTAACTAAACTTTATTCAATAATTTCCGTGCAAACCTCACAAACATTACATGCCGGATTATTATTTGACTTTTTTTCTGTTCGATCTTTATAATACTGACGATAAACATCGTGCACATGTTCAATGGCTTCATCCATTTCCACCGAATCGTAATCATTGACTTTACTTACAACCACATCAAAGTTTTTATCTCTTAAAATACTTTGCAAGTTTCGTTTTATTTTTAGAAAGTCTTTTTTTGTTCCAGAAAAAATAAATGCAGGTTTATTAATATATTCATTTTTTAACATTTTGGCTAATAATAGCATATCTTTTTTTGATTGTTCACTAAGTCCGGAAACTCCAAAACCATAAATGGTATCAGGCTCTGCTAAATCCACCTTATGTTCTAATTGAAGATATTTGCGCGCTTCAACACATTCCACAGTATGGCCCTTTTCTTGATTGGCTTTTTCAAAATGGTCAACTAATTTTAAAGCTTTTGGAGTTTCTGTTGCATAGAATAAAACGATTTTCATAATTCTGCCTCCCATCATCTTCAGTAAAATTCACTTAATAATCAGAATTATTAGGTAAATATACCTACTTTTATGGTAGGTTAGATTCATGAACTTAATGTGAATATTGTATGAAATTTATATGAATTTTAATCAAAGCCAAAATAGTTCGGATTCTCTTTTAATAGTTCTAAAACGAATTCCGTCATTTCTTTGACTTGAAGGAGCTTGCAGCTTGCATTACCTAAGGCAAATGTCGTTGCGATATTTTTTTCAAAGAGCACAGACTCAATACGGTCATAATTCTGTGAAACACTTCCACGAGTATTATTATGGGGAAGCACATCGATATCATAGCTTGTTCCATCATAGTCCACTACTTTTATTGTTCTTGGTTTTTCTGCCAGACGTTTTGGAATCGATAACCACTCTTCGATGCTATGAATATAGGTGTTTTTTTGTAAGGTCGCTCCGATAAAGAGAATTTGAGAATCTTCGTCATAGAGGCTCCCGAAGCACCCCTCTCTGGGACAGGGTGTTAGCACGTCGCCTCTTTGAATGATGCTTTTATCTTTATCTGTATAGTCGATTTTTCTTTTTCCATAAGCCGCAACAGAATGGGTCGGATGGAGTGACCGAACCACATCATCTCGTAATAAAAAGGTGTTTGGCAGCAAACCGACACAGGCTTTTTCTGTTCTTACATTAAATACATTGTCCTTCAAGTTCCACTCATCCCACGAATGTGTCGGGAATAAGAGGAGACCATGACTCATGTATTGGCATAAGGCATCTATCACTGCCTCCGGGCCTCCATCTACTTGGCCTATAGCCTTCATGGATGAATGGACCATGAGTGTTCCCTTGGTATTAATGTTAGACGCTTTTAATTGTTGAAGTAAATCATTTTTTGTCATCATCATTTCCTCCTACGAATGCATTTTTTATAATAGTGTTGATCCACCATCGATATATACTTCGGTTCCGGTAATATGTTTTGACCGATCCGACGCTAAAAACAAAATGAGCTCGCCGACATCTTCGGCTTCGGCCCCATCATTTTCAAGGGGCTGATTACCTTCCGGATACTCTACAGGAATCCGAACTTTATTAAGTAAATGATGCTCACTATCTGTATTTTCTTGAATATTCGTCTTCACATAACCGGGACAAATCACATTGACGCGAATATGATAAGTTGATAATTCAAGGGCAGCCATTTTTCCAAAAGCCAATTGTGCTGCCTTACTGGAAGCATATAAGGACATACCTATGTTGCCAAATTCGCGATTTCCATTAATGGAACTCGTAATCACAACACTTCCCCCTTGTTTTTTTAGATAAGGTATACAATACTTTAATGTCAAAAATGTACTCTTGAAGTTGGTCTCCATGGTCTTATGCCAATCCTCTTCTTCTAAATTCTCAATCGGCGCGACCCTTCCATTAATGCCTGCATTGATAATAACAATATCCAAACGTCCAAAAGATTCGACCAATTCATCAATTGCCCTCTTAACCATTGACGCGTCGCCTACATCGGCTGTTCTATATCTTACTTTTTCATCAGCATCTACTTCATCCTTTAATTGCTGAAGACTCTCTTTATCGATATCAATAAGTCCAACATTTGCTCCCTCACTCAGGAATAGCTTTGCTGTACTTTTTCCGATTCCTGAACCGGCACCGGTAATAATCGCTACTTTATCCTTTAACATATTACGCATCCTCCTCACTTACCCAGACGCTTAATCCAGCTGAAGGCGTTGAAAACTCACCGAATCCATCGCCTTGGATAGTCACATGATTTTCGTCCCGCTCCATTTGATCGATAAAGGTTTTACCGGCATAACCTTCTCCAATAAACATCTGTATCGCCCCCCCTTCTTTATTGGAAAGAACGATAGCTGCTTTTGCCGGATGTTCCGCGTCCCCATGTCGAACCCAACCAATCAGATTAGCCTCTTGAAAATAGTCATCTTGGTCTCCAAAACAATAATGCTGTCTCAAGAACATAAGTCGATTAATCTCATCTTTCACACCCGTATAGTCCTCTTGGGAATCAATGCCAAAATAGTCTCCATAAAAAACACAAGGGTATCCATCTTTTCTAAGCAAGATAAGCGCATAGGCCATCTCTTTAAACCAAGGATCTACCCATGACTCTAAGGATTGCCGTGGTTGTGTGTCATGATTATCGACAAAGGTCACCGCTAATGTGGGATAGGCTTGGACAATGGTGCCATCAAATATGGTTCTTAGGTCAAAGCCATCTCTATCGGTCGAGGCTTGTTGAAGGTTATAATGCAAGGGAATGTCAAATAAATCCAACTGATGTTGGGTTTCCTCAACATAGTTTTTAATCAATTCCATGTCACCGGTCCAATATTCGCAGAAGAGATAAAAGTCTTGACCATCAGCTTCTTTAATACTCGTCGTCAACTCCCTAAAAAAGTCAATATCGATGTGTTTCACTGCATCCATTCTAAATCCATGGACACCTGTTTCTTGAATAAACCATTGCACCCATTTTTTAAGTTCTTCCTTTACATCCGGATGTGCATGGTCGATATTGGCAAACATGAGATAATCAAAATTGCCGTTTTCAGGGGAAACTTCAAAGCCCCAGCCCTTGTTTTCACCTAGTATTTTATATATTCCATGCTCACCCGTAATATCATCATATCCTACCCCCGTAAAATGCATAAAATTCCATTTAAACTGAGAGTATTTGCCGTCTCTTCCCAGAAAGTCAAATCCCGTCCAGCTTTTTATATCCCTAGCTTGTCCGATTTCTGTTCTTCGATCATCCGGATCAACTTCTACAGCTTTAAATTGTTCGAGTCGGTCTCCTCCGGCTTTATGATTCAATACAACATCCGCATAAACGTCAAGCCCTTCATTCTTAAGCGTCTCAAGCAATTCATGAAGTTCTTCTTTAGTCCCATACTTTGTCCGGACACTTCCTTTTTGATCAAACTCACCCAAGTCGTACAGATCATAGACTCCATATCCTACATCATTGGTTCCGGTGCCTTTACATACCGGTGGAAGCCAAACACTGCTAAAGCCTGCAAATTTTATTTCAGAAGCCTTGGTCATCATATTTTTATAATAGTTTCCATCCTCAGGTAGATACCATTCAAAACCTTGTAACATAACTCCGTTTTTCATTATCATCTCACCTTTCCTCATTGTAAACTTATTTATATATAGACTTATTATACCATGAAATTATTTTTTGTTCATTTCTAAAGACGTCGTATAACACAAAAGCAACCCTATAAGGAAATCCTTACTGAGTTGCTTGATATGTTCACATTATGCTAATTTAACAATCAACTAATTTTATCCAATTGTTTTACATCGCATTCTATTTCAAATTTCACCTTAACACATTCATTACATTTCGAATCTTTATTCATCTCAAGAACTGTGCATGTATACTTACTACCTTTTTTTAAATATTCTAAAACACTTTCACAATAATATCTAGGTAAATATCCGATATGTTTATCGTCTTCATCTAATATTTTGATTGCATTTTTATCATATGGATTTGATGGCTCCGGTTTTAGCCTTAATTTGTCTCCTTTTGTTAATTGAAGGGCTTCTTCACAGTTTTCTCCCTCGCACCCAATATAATGTCTTATCCCTGCAATATGAAAGACTCTTTCAATCTCTCCATCATAAGTATCTAAAATTGGGTCGATAAATTCCAACGTATCAATTGGTAATCTAGCCCCACTTCTTTTTAACAGTTTATAATCATCAAATACATCCAAACCATATTTAGAAAGGATTCTTTCAATCCCTCTTCTTTTACGGTCAGGTAATCTACTTGAAAAAGTTGGAAATAAAGTGTCACTTTTATAAGTCTTATTAATATCTTCAAAAGATATTAGCAGTTCGAACCCTTTCTCAATAGCCTTTTGCACTTCATATCCATAACAAAATTCATACTGGCCATTTTTAGTCAATTGTCCTACTACATAATTACGTCTTGAATCAGGTTCTTTCCAAATCAAATATAGATAATCTTTTCCTTCTTTCCTTGACACATTTACTCCTCCTTCCTTTTTATTAGCTCTTCTTTTACTAAACCCACTTTTCCTATTAAGAATTTTCGAATTAAAACCATTCTTTTTTCACTCATTAATCCGATGTATGGTTCTATTATATTATTTATATTTTCTTCATTCATCTTATCCACAATACACATAATAATATCAATTACATCTTCATAGTAGTTTTCCAACAAAAACTTTAGAACACTTAATTGCGTAGGTTCTTTTTTTATGGTTTTATCTATTCTTATTCTAGATGTTGATTTACTATTTATCAAAGCGCTAAATCGAACCTTATCATTCCCTAAATATCCATCAATCTTACTTTCATCTATATAACAGCAAAGAGAAGATCCATTATCATATAAAGGGCATATTCTAACGCTATCGTCTTTCTGTAAAATAGCCCAATTGTTTTGATGCCTATCTGTATTTCCTATCAAAAAATCAAAAATAGGTATTTTTAAAAACTCTTTCTTAAACTTATAATGCTGAAGAGATTTTAAAATCATTTCTAAGGAATAGTATTCTTTGTTAACCTCATCATATAAAGTTAATGGATTGTAATTTGGATAATATTTATTAATTAATTGTATGCCCTCTATTAAGTTTTCATCTTTTTTGTTAATTCTATAACTTAAAGAGCCTATTCTGCCTTTATAACATCCAATGTCTACTTCCATACATTCTATGCCAAGTAATCTAGCTAGTTGCATAGCAATTTTTTCTGATAGATGTTCCGTTGTAAACTCGGTTTTTCTAAACTTAAATAATCCTATGTCTCCACTATTTTTATTTACTAACCAAATTTTTTCACTACGCCCACTACCTTCTGAAGCACCTTCATATTCTAACCAAGAGCTGAAATCTTTAATTATAATCACGACCTATTATGAACTAACAATCTAATACATTAAATTTAGTTCATATTTTATTGTTTGATTTATATTATATCACAAATTAACATTTTGTACATACTTTTTAGGTGCTACATCAGCACCATTAAATCCTGGTATTTTGTTTATCCAACAGGTAGATTTTCTTGGGTTTCTGACCATCATCGCTCCAACCATCTAAAATGACTTCGGCATCCGCATGTCCGCTTATGTTGCAGGAATCACCTGCATAGGCGGAATGCTGATTTTACTCTTATACAACAAACATAAGATTCTTCAAACCTTAAAGAATATGAAGTTTAATCCGTGATCAATCTGTTCATCTATATTTTCCGGAAACCAATGTCCTAGGTTCGGATTTATGATAAAATCATGTGGAAAATTCATTTTTTCAAATTCATGGACCATTTTCTTTTGTTCTTCAAGGCCACCATCGTTTTCTCCTGTTAGAATAAGGCCCTTTATCTTTTTCATCCGCATCGACTGAATATGCTCTTTGTCAAAATCTTCCGGTCGGTCCGGACATAGTGCAATAAAACCTTCCACCGGTATGCTTCCACGTAGGGCAATATCCATTGCCATGGTAGCACCTTGAGAGAATCCGCCTAGGCTAATATGATTCATATCAATAGGATACTGACTGGTAACCTCTTGGTATGCTTCTATAATTTCTTGCCTTGCCATCTCTATATCATCCCAGCAATAGCCTATGGGTGTTGCTACTTGCGATGATTGAACAAACAGACATATATATTCATTTTCTAATCCGGCGGATGTCCAATATTTTCTAAAAAAAGCACTCTCTTCACCCCATCCATGTATACAAATATGTAGGGGATACTTCTGGTCTTGATGATAGTGTTTGGGTAGATATACGTCGCTCTTTTTCTTTGCCTTTTCTTGTGCCAAGGCTTTTCTATTGGCATTTTCAGTTACCAACTTTTGAAATCTTACCAGATCTTTGCATTCTTCCCAACGCTTATCTTGAGGATTCAATGAATACCACAGTCCTTTTGAATTCCCAAATTCCAGAATCGCCATAATCTTCTCATTGTTACGTGGTCGCATAAATGAGGAGAGAACCGCAATATCCCAAGTCATCTCAAACAAATGATTCGGAAATTGATCGAGTACAGATTCTAATTTTGTAACCGCTTCTTCAAATTTCTCATCATTACACAAGCTGATCACCTGTTTATCAACCTCTTCATAACTTAATGCATACATTTTTACATCCTCCTACTACAATATATTTATTTTTTCATGGTTCCTGACACCAATTGTTTCAAGACCTTTTGAAATTCAATATTTTCAAAAACTGAAACATCATGTCCGGGCATAAAATAACATACTTGACCTGCGCCATACTGATGAACCCAGGCAGCAGGATACTTAATACCTTCCATCTCATATTCCATGAGAATCGTTGGCATCCATTCCTCATGATTTTGACCAATAAATTCAAATTGATAAGGTTCTTCAAACAAGACAAAGGGTTCAAGGCTTTGAATTAACTCGTGATCGCCTACCATTGTAATGGTTAAGTCTCGTCTTTTTGGATGGCCAATAAACCTCGCCCCTAGCATGCAGGCAAATTCATAGTTTTCCTGATAGGAAATACCATTGTGTAAAACTAACATCCTACCACCCTGAGCTACATAGGAAAGCAAATCAGCCATGTACTGACTATCTAATTTTTGCTCCCAACAATCTACATAACTCAAAAACACATCATAAGACTTCAAATTTTTCAGTTCCTTACGATCTTTGGTACACTTCACATCGTATTCATTTAAAATCTCAATCAAAACGTCTTCTATTTGTGTAATAGGATGATAGGATGCATTCTCATCGTCTCCTAACACAAGTATTCTTTTTTTATCAAAAGATGTGGTTCCATTTACCATGGTAATTGTCTCCCTTCGCTATCTATAAAGTTATTACGTGAAAAAGGCTCTGCGGCTTGCCGACGCATAGTGTTATATATCATTTGCGCAGCCTCTTTGGGTGTATAGGTTGCATCACTATCGACTTTACCGCGCATGAAGGTTTGCACCCATCCCGGATGCATAATAATAACCTTGATATCATCTTCCTGCAGATGATCTCGAAGCATGGCACTTTGCATATTAAGCGCGGCTTTTGACATACAATAGGCATACCAGCTGGTCCGAAAAGAATTACCGATACTTCCCGCTTCCGATGAAATATTGAGCAGAATTTTTTCATTTCCCGCTTGCAATAAGGCAAGTAAGGCATGTGTCACTCGTAAGGGACCGACACTATTGACATTATAGACCGTAAGCATTTCATCAAAATCTAAATCCGTTTTTATCGTACTTTCGATATCCCCCAAGATACCTGCGTTATTAATTAACACATCAAGATACTTCGTTTGGGAATATATATAAGCAGTCGCTTCTTTGACACTTCGATCACTTCCGATATCCATGTGAACAATATGCAATTGATTTTCATACAATTGCTTGTACTTAAGTAATTGTTCTGATTCTTCAATGCTTCCGGCAAAAACAGTATAGCCCTCATCCAAAAATACTTTAGTTAAAAACGCACCGATTCCTCGAGTTGCCCCTGTTATACATATATATTTCATCGTTGATTCTCCTTCATGACGTTCAAGTAGTTGACTTAATTGTAGCACATATTCACAGTTCTTGAGAAGCCTCCCTGACACTCTAACCGCTATTGTCATATTTTAGCCATAATTTGTATACATAATAAAACAAAATATATGGAGATTAGTATTATGAAGAGAAAAAGATATAGTCCACTGTTGGCCGGAATAGGTGCGAGTTTTCTGCTCGTTGGGTTTTATTGGATTGTTTTAGTTGGGTTTGAATCCGTAGACTACGCGATAAACCAATGGAACACCTATAAATATTGGATGATTCCACTCGTTGTAGGTTTTGGATTACAGATGTCTTTAGTGATATATGTTACAAGAGCAAAAGGTTATGTAAATATTTACGCTTTAGGATATTTATTGAAACCTTTTAACCAGTCTCTCAATGTAATGTTTGTATCCCAAGAAGCATCCTCAGGTGGTAAAATTTCATTGCTAGCTGCTTCGATTGCTTTTCTCTTGAGAATTTGCATCCGTTCTAGCGTAAACTTCAGTTGTAATAACACTTGAATGACCAAGAAGGTCTCTAATATAAATCAGATCCACTCCTGCAGTTACTAATTCCATTGCGGCTGTATGCCTCATTTTTGCGGACTAAGATCATTAGGTATTTCAGATGGATTGATTTTTCTGGCTTTTACTCCATATTTTTTTAAAATATAATTAATTCCTTGCCTTGTAAAAGGCATATACTGTTGTTTAACTTCGAGCTATATCGCCTGAAATCGCAAACCTGTCGAGATTCCTTCGAAAAACAAAAAACCACCAAGATTCGGTCTAAGTTCGGAACTGATGCCGAGCCTAGATGCCATCTTGGTGGTTGCAGTAAACTAAATTAAATTTCCTGAAACAAATCAGATTTAGCCTTCATTAATGTCAACAGTAATGCCTAAAAGTTTCTCTGATTCATGATCATCTGTAAGAGTTAACACAATATTGTCATTTACAATTTTCTGGAAGAGTTCCGGTTCCATACACTGTTTAATTTCATTAAGCTGGTTTTGATTTACGGTAGCTATATACTGCTTTCTTGAGTCCACAAATTCTTCAAATACAATCTTAAACAACTCGGCTTTCTGTCTTTCGTCAATACCATCAAATAGTCTACTATCATGAAACAGAAAATCAATATTATGATTTTGACCTTTAAATAGTCGTGTCATGTCATAACAAAAGATTTTTACATTATTTATTCCATCTGAGTTGTCAGACTCAATTTTTGCATCAATATTGTACCTTTGAAGATTCTCTCCGTCGTTATTACTAACTGATAAACCTGCAACAGCATTTGGATAAAATCGCTTTGCTAAACCTCTAAAATAATCTCTTAACACATTAATTTCAGCCTCAATTTCAGCAAGAAAATTCTCTGCTGTTTCTGATTGTTCAAGTTGAATTTTCTCTGCATCACGTAGCTTTTCTTTGTATTCTGATTGAAGGGATTGATATTTCTTTAAGCTTTCTAGTTTTGTCTTCAAATGAGCATTCTTATCACTAAGTGATAAAAATACATCAAGAGCTTGATGGTCTCCAAGATACTTCATTAAACGATCAAGTTCACTTTTTAATCTATTTGCCACCTCAGATTTAGCTGCAATCTCTGATTCAAACTTATTTTTTTGTTCAAGAAGTCTTTTCTTCCTGTTTGTAACTAGCTTCTCATAGAATCTTTCTAAGTCGTTAAGAGTTTTTTGTAGATTTTCAGTAAAATGAACATTCGCTTCTTCATATACTTTTGCAATATCATCCTGATTAGTCTTTGTTTCCATATTCAAACTCTTATTTACAGACTCAATATTGTTTTGAATCAGAATTATTTTATTATTTAGAGCAAATAATTCATTCTCTATCCTATCTGCTTCTTTTTGCACATCCCGGTAGTCTTCCGCAACCTTAAAGTTGCTAAGATTTCTTTCCAGTTTTTCAATTTGTTCTTCCAAATCAACAATAGTCAATGCAACATCTTTGTTACCAGTAAAGAAATCTCTTAACAATTCATCATTCTTGAAATTGCCTTCTAAAGTTTTAATTCTGTCTTGTTCTTTTCTAATGTTATATTTTTTCTGAGCTAGAAAAACATCAAGACCTAAAAGAAATGCATTATATAGCATTGTCTGATACTGATTATAGCTACTTGAAGCGCCGTTAAAATCGACGTACCATTTTTTATTTGGTCTTATGAAAAACGGGAATAGGGATCTAAAGCTTAAATGTGAGATATCATCTGGTATATTAAAACATATAGACTCCATTTTAGAATTAAATTTTGCTAGTGTTAGTTCTTCATCATTCAGTACGATCCTATTTGGGTTATCTGTAGATCTCTTCGCTGTATAATCTATTCCCCCGATAGAAAAATCCAAATAAAACTCCCAGCCAGGGAGCTTGTTACAGAAGGATGTGTAATTTTTCTTTTTCGATCCCATACAAAAATGAATTATATTGACCAGTAGAGATTTTCCTACGCCATTATAAGTTTTCCCATTATTTTTATTGTCAGGATTTTTCTGTTTAGCAACAACGAAGCTCAATCCAGTCTCATTAAATTCTACAGTTCTAAAGCTAGGTCTATTGGAGTAAACCTTTTTTAATTGCATCTTATAACACCCCCATCTTTTTCTTCAACGACTCCTATAGAGTGAAGAAATACAAGAGTGAGTAACAAGTTGTCAAAACTATGTTTTGCAGAAAATCGATTCTTAGATAAATCATTTTGATATTCGTTCCATAATGAATCTATAGTTTTTATGGAATCTATTTTTCCTAATAAATATGCACCAAAACCTAACAGGGATTCTGAAAAATGGGTATGTTTAGTTGGTATTATCATTCTTCTCCCTCCTTAATAGGTTCTTCAAAAATATCACAAGTTTCAAAATACTTAGACATTATAATTATAACTGTTGTCTGATATACTTGTTGCACTTTGGGACTTAAACGATTGACAATATTCCAAAACAGCTCATCAGCGACATATCTTTCTTTTTCTTGATGGTAAATCTCACTTAATTTATCCCTTAAAGAATCTGCAACAAAGTTACTATTGTTCGATAGAAATTCCTCTAAATATACCACCTTTAAAAGACCGTTATATAAATACTCAGCAGTAACATCTGACAACCCGTTAAATTGAATCTTTTCGTCTAGATCAGGAAGTGTAATTCTATACTCTTTATTATTATCTATAGGTAACTCCATAATGTAAGAAATTACTTCATTTAGTATTGAAAAATCTACATTCTTTAAGTTACTCGGATCTGGTAGATATCCTATGATCGAAAAAATTTGGTCATCTTCTAAGGAGAATATTGTATTCTCTAAATCTTTGGCATTAAGTATCTTAGCATCCCTTAAGTTATGTGTTTCTTTTAAACCCTGAATAATCTGCTCACAGTCAGCATTTACACCATTGTATTTATCGTTTACAACAAAATAAAAATTGTCAACTGGAGACCATTGTTCAATCAGTCCAGAAAAATCTCTATTAATTTTCTTAACAAGCTCCACATATGACTTTGTAATCTCTTCAGGAGCATACACTTGGAAATATGTACCTTCACTCTTTATATACCCATCATTTTTCCGGTCTCCAATATTTCCCCAAGGTTTTATTGCTTGGAACCCAGGATGAGCATAATACATTGTTTGAGTAAAGATATCTTCAAATGCTTGCCCATTAGCTTTGAATATTTTGTTTTGAAATTGTAATCTTGCAATACTGCGCTCTTGAGCATTCATCAAGTCAATCCTCCCAAAAAATTCTTATCACTACTATTGTACCAAATCGCTGGTG
>DDQW01000088.1 GCA_002342805.1 Clostridiales bacterium UBA2432
ACGTAAATTCCCATTAAGTGAAAGTTCACCAAAAAAAATACATGACTCAATACGCGTACTCACAACTTGTTCATCTTCTACTAATAGTCCAAGAGCCATGGCCAAATCATAATGTGTTCCACGCTTCTTCATATCCGCCGGTGCCAAATTAAAGACAATCTTCCCTTTTGGTATTTCATATCCGCTATGTATAACCGCTGCCTTTATACGTTCACTCGATTCCTTAATCGCTTGATCTGCTAAACCAATCATCGCCATCATTGGTTTTCCAAAAGTTGAATTGATCTCAATATCTATGGTACGTGCATCAACACCTTGCAGAACAAAGTTTTGCATTATTGTTGACATAAGATTTCCTCATCCTCAATAGTTGTTGCAATTTCTGTAAATTTTTCATCTTTATTTGGCGATTCTTCTTCGACAAATTTTTGATAAGAGCGTTCACGCTCCTTATTAAAATGGTTTAAGATTAAATCACGATTAAGCTCAACAAATTTACTTTGTTTGTCTTCTAGTATTGTTTCATAACTACTCCATTGGTATTCAATGGGTAATGCAACCATATTCGCCTTGATCGGATTAAGATGAATATAACGACTCGTAATTAAAGAATATTCATCATCCTCAATAATCTGCGCTGTATAACGCCCCTGAAATAAATGTCCTATTAAATTGTACGTTTCATTGAAATATCTTGAATAATTGAAGTGGATATATTGAATTATTCGATATAATTCAATATCAATCGTTCGAATTTGTAGATGAACATGATTTGTCATCAGACAATAGCTTAATAATTCAAATGGATAGCGCTTCTTTGCTTTAGCTACAAGCATTAAATAAACCTCATAATCCTGCTGTGTTCTAAATATATCGCCACGGCGATTTCCTCGATTCATTACATGGTATTCCGCTCCGGGATACCAGATACGTTTTTCACGTCCCATACAGACCTCCTCAATAGTGTTTATTCTTAGTGTAGCATAAACACTATTCCTTTTGGCCTGCTGGGAGCAGACATACTATTATTATTCAAGCAATATATGTTGTTTGGCACATGGTAAATCCCAACTAGGCTACTTTATCAGAATAGTCAATAATCAAAAGTTCTCCGGCAAAATATGAATGCGTAGCGTTAACTAGCTCACCTGTTCTACAACTTGCACATTTCATTTTTCCTACCCCTTTCTCGTTTTAAACTCGCTCTTCCATTTATTTTTATCAGGCCAATACGCTGTTATTATTTTGACGCGCTTGCTGAGTGCAGTGATAACGCAGAGAAAAGCTGTTTACTTTCTTCTAGCACAGAGTACTTTACAACCGTTTCATTTCTTTCTGACGATAAAATGATACCGATTGTAGGATTATCAGAATCAGATTTAACTTCTTTCTCATAATACCTCACATAAAAATCCATTTGACCGATATCCTGATGACTCAATTTACCTACCTTCAAATCAATAAGAATGAAGCACTTCAAGATATAGTTGTAAAAAACAAGATCTATATAAAAATGATCTCCCTCTGCAGTAATCCTTTTCTGTCTTACGACGAATGAAAAGCCTTTACCAAGCTCCAAGAGAAATTTTTGCAGATTGTCCATCAATGCTTTTTCCACTTCAATTTCTGTAAAATCTTGTTGATCATTCAAGCCCATAAACTCTAGCACAAAGGGATCTTTAATAATATCTTCCGCCTGTATTCCTTTTTCCAACTTTTTAATTTCATTTCGAACGATCTGCTTGTTCTGGCTTGCAAGAATCCTTTGATAATAGAACGAGTTAATTTGTCGCTCTAATTGTCTCACACTCCAATTGCCTTCTACACATTCACCTACATAAAATCGTCTGATGTCTTCATCATCGATTTTAGATAAGAGCCTGTAGTGCGACCAGGACAATTGGTCACACAGTGTGTGACCAATTGAGAAAGCAAGGTAAAACTGGCGCATATACTTCAAATTGGTAATAGTAAACCCTTTTCCAAATTCTCTTGTAAGTTCTTTTGAAAGATTCTTTATTAGATAATCTCCATATTCAGCACGTTCATTTCCTTCTTGTGCTTCAACAATCAGCTTACCTACATTCCAGTATGCTTCAACCATGGCAAAATTAACGGCTTTATAGGCTTTCTTACGAGCACTGGTTAGAATTTCTTTTATAGAGAGATATATACTTCTTACTCTAATGTTCATTCCAACTTATTATAATATATTCAATTCATCGATATTTTCGAGTATTTGCCCAAATCTATATCTCGCATAACAATCTTAATTTTTGACAACTCTTATCTAGGAACAGCTACTGGAGTAAAAATTCCCAGGATTGCAATCACAACATGAAGGATTGTCAACACTTTATTCAATCTCTTCTTTTATTTTTTCGACTTCTTTCTTTGTTAGGTCTGTAGCATCTACCACTTGATCGATGGACATGTTCATCTTTAATAACTTTCGCGCCACATTAATAGCTCTTTGTTTTTCTCCTTTTTCTATACCTACTTCAATACCTTTTATTAGACCTTCTTCTCTACCTTCTTCTCTACCTTTTTCTCTACCTTCTTGTTTAAATTGTTCAGCTAATGTCATAACCGTTTCACTCCCTTCCGGAAAAGTTGTTTCTATTGCTTCAATAATATCATTCATCTCTTTTTTTGTTAATTTCTGACCGGCGTTTAAAACATATCGCATAAACGTCTCAAAGTATTCAATGCCCGTTTGTTTATCATCTAATTCTCTCAGAAAATCTGTTGCCCTTAAAACAGATTTTCTAATAACCTGACTATCCTTTGTAAATATGTCACGAAATATAGTCAGCAAAATTCTTAGTTGCACTTCTCCTTTGATCTGTTCATCGGTATATCTCGACAAATCATAAAACAAGTATTCATAATCCGGCACATATTTTTTTATATCATCAGGAATCGTATCATATCCGTTAATCATTTCTCCTAAACTCGTCTTAATTTTCCATTCATTATTTCCATGATAGATAACCAGTGGAATAATCATTGGTAATTCACGTATATTTTCTTTCTTTGCCTTTGTTTCCCATATTTCAATCATATATTTTAGCAATTGAAGTGTGATATTTTTACTTACATAGCTTTTATGTTCAAATAAAAAATAAAAGTATCCTTCTTGGTTATTGATATTAATCTTAAACAGCATGTCTGAAAACACTTCTTCAAGATCCGCATTAATAAAACTATCCTTTTGAGATTCCAATGTATTTATATCAACGATATCAATAATGCTTTGTGGCAAATAGTTTATGATGAAATCTTTTGCAACTTCTATATTTGAAAACGTTTCTTTAAAAAATTTATCGTGTGGATTTTGTATTTGCATCCCTTGGCTTCCCCCATTCATTTCTAGTAATCTTGAGTACTCTATCTCCTTAAATTATATCATACACATTTGCAATATTCCACATCAATCACACAATAGCTATGCACAAAACTTATGTTTCGCGCATAGCTATTGCATACAAAAAAATCTTGCAGTTTCCCACAAGATAAGTTTTCAGACAATTTGTTCATGGTTCCTGACACGCTTGCTGAGCGCAGTGATAACGCAGCGAAGCTTGCTTTATTCTAATATTTCGTCAATTATAATCTCTAGTGTTACTGAATCTAATTTCTTGATTTTAATTCTATTATCTTCAGATAAGGATCCAAACTTTTTCGTCAAAAGTCGTATGGCCATTTTAGCTAATGCATTTGCTTCGCCTTCTTGTATTCCTTCTTCTCTGCCTTCTTGTTTAAATTGTTCAGCTAATGTCATAACTGTTTCACTCCCTTCCGGAAAAGTTGTTTCTATTGCTCCAATTATATCATTCATCTCTTTTTTTGTTAACTTCTGACCGGCATTTAAAACATATCGCATGAATGTCTCGAAGTATTCAATGCCAGTTTGCTTATCATCTAATTCTCTCAGGTGTTCTGTCGCCCTTAAAATAGATTTTCTAATAACCTGACTATCCTTTGTGAAAATGTCACGAAAAATAGTCAGCACAATTCTTAATTTCACTTCTCCCTTAATCTGTTCATCTGTATATCTCGACAAGTCATAAAATAAGTACTCATAATCCGGCACATACTTTTTAACATCTTCAGGTATCGCATCATATCCGTTAATCATTTCGCCTAAACTCGTCTTAATTTTCCATTCGTTATTTCCATGATATATCACGAGGGGTATAATCATCGGCAACTCACGTATGTTTTCTTTCTTTGCCTTAGTTTCCCATATTTCAATCATATATTTTAACAATTGAATGGTGATGTTTTTACTTACATAACTTTTATGCTCAAATAGAAAATACAAATATCCTTCTTGCTTATTGACATTAATCTTAAACAGCATGTCTGAAAACGCTTCTTCAAGATCCGCATTAATAAAACTATCTTTTTGAACTTCTAATGTATTTATATCAACGATATCCATAATGCTTTGTGGTAAATAATTTATGACGAAATCTTTTGCAACTTCTATATTTGAAAACGTTTCTTAAAAAAATTTACGTTTTGAGCATAAGTGGTATGTTCATGGGTCCTGACACGCTTGTTGAGCGCAGTGATAACGCAGCTAATGTTGCGAAAAGAGAACCCTATAAGGATTTCTCCCTATGAGGCCTCTTCATTCACTTCGCCCTAGCACCATTCCCTGTTCCCCCTTCTCTACAGATCTTAACAGCCTTGAGACTCTTCTTAATTCCCTGGAACACTTACTTCATAAATCTTCGCTGTCCTCCAAGACGGCTCTAAGAAATTCGTGAATAGAAAAGTCGGGGTTCGAGTAAATTGTTGTTTTTCCAATTTTTGTACTATCAGTTTTTACTTTTCTGTTACGAATCGTTTCCGCTCTTCGAATAGCTGATTTCACATCCTCCAAGGTTATCTGACTAAGTATCTTATTAATGACTTCTTCGTTCTTAATATCCTCTGTAGTCTTCAATCCAAAGATTCTACGAACATCTGAGATATATGCATCATTTCTTGTAACGCTTTTATTATACTCCTCTTTATGAAGGATTAACCATAAATCAAAATTTACACTGCTATATGCATGATAGATATGTTTCCCTTCTTTTCTTTTTGAAGGACTGAGTTTTTTATTCAACCTATCACAGATTTCAATATTTCTTTTGAATTCCACTTCATTATAGTCAAAATCAAATACTGCAGCGCTGTCATAGTTTTCATATCTTTTTTCAAGACGATGCGGTAAATCCTCAAAGGTATTAAACTTTACAACTTTCCGTGGAAAATCTTTAATTAGCTTAGCCACATGATTCAGATACATTATTTCTTGCTGTCCATCACAAATACATAGATATGCTTTTCTATAGTTTGCCAACTTCGTCCTCCTCACTTCTGTTTTGATTTAAAAGCTTAGAAAAGTCGATGAAGGGAAGTGCACCATAATTTCCTTTAAAGTAGTTGATTAGATAATTATGATCATTTCTCACTTCTTCAGCACCAAAATCTGCGAGAGAATAAATGATACTTTCGTAGGAATCTGTATCCTTCTCAACAAATCGAATCTGATCTCTCCTGAATATCTTGTTATTCAGATAAATCGGATTATGGGTCGTGAAAATCAACTGTGCACCGGCTTTGTTTAAATCACTATCATTAAAAAGTGCCAGAATCCCTTTAATCAGTTCAGGGTGAATCGCTGCGTCAAACTCATCAAGTATGAATACGCCACCAGACCTAAAGAGTTTTTCAAACGGTATCGCAAAGTCAATAAGTTTGATTGTCCCTCTTGATTCCATAAGCTCTGCAGGGATTACAATATTCTCATCGTGATATTTATAGATTGAGACAAGTTCCATGCTGGATGACTCTTTATCTTCCGTCTTGTTTGATTTAAAAGCAATTCCCTGAGGTCCAAAATCTGCATTCTTTACAAACCCATCAAGAATTTTGTTCCAAGCGAAGAAATCTTTCTTAGAGCTATCTTCTAATGAAAATGTTAAATTCGTTTTCTTCAGATTAAAATCACTTACCACAACGAGTTTTTCTTTAAAGAAGTCAAGAACCAAGTCTGCCAGTTCATTGCTGATAGTACTTTTGAAAGCTCTCGACAAGAACAGCTCAGATTCATCAATGTTTTCATTGATTTTCTTCTCAAACTGTTTGAGTAGCTTCTCATCAAATTCAATTATATTCAATGCTTTTTTATCTTTGTTGATATGGATCTTATCTTGTTCTCTTCTATAGATAATGTTTTTTTGGTCAGACTTATCAATGTAAGTTAAAAATTCAGATACAATGCGCCTAGTTTCTTTCTTAAAAATGCTCACTTCAATCTCAAATCCGAACTCAAGACGCTTTCCACCGTAAATGAAATCAATCTCAAATTTCATCGACTTCTCTGACTCTTGATAAGCAAAAGGATAGAGTTCCAGGTTCTTTAGGTTTGGTAGATTTGCTTCAAGCGATCCTGAAAGTACAATGTCCTTCATCACTGCAAGTGACATAATGATATTGGATTTACCGCTAGCGTTTGCGCCATATAATACAGCTGAAGGAACAATCCTCAAGTCATATTCTCTAATTAGGTTATCATTCAATGTGGTTTGTCTACCTGCTTTCATTGAAAGACTGGTCATCTCTTTAAACGATCTGAAATTTGAAAACCTATAATCAATTAGCATTGTAAAACCTCCTCGTTATGATATCATAGTCATATTATACCCCAAAGAGATATATTATACAACTTTACTTGAGGTTTTTCCTCAAGTAAAGTCGATTATCTTAAGGATTCTAATGTTTTTCAACTAAACTGATAGTGTCTATTTGTTCATATTACCTGGCACACTTGCTTTCATTCCACTTGTTCCTTACCGCTCAATCCCTTGTACTGCATCAACGACATCTTCATAGGCAATATTTTCTCTTTCATTCATATCAGCAATTGTCCGTGCTACTCTTAGTATTCGCGTATAACGTCTAGCGCTTAATCCGCCAAGTTGTTGGACCTTTTTAAGATAATCAATGGACGCATCATCCAACTTGCAAAATACTTTTGCTAGTTGTGGGGTCATCTGTGCATTGCAATGAATGGTGGGATAGGCTTTATACCGTTTCCTCTGGATATATCTTGCGGATTCTACACGTTCCTTAAGCATGGAAGACGCAGGACTATATACTTGTTTAGCTTCACTTAAAAAATCGACGGGTTTTACCTCAACAATAATATCAATACGATCCATAATTGGACCGGAAAGCTTCTGTTGATATTTATGAATCTGACTTGCGCTACATTGACACTTTGGTGTTCCCGCATATCCGCAAGGGCAAGGATTCATGGCCGCAACAAGCATAAAATTAGCTGGGTAGGTGTTCACATCATTAACGCGTGTAATCTGCACAATCTTATCTTCAATCGGTTGTCTTAAGGATTCCAAAGTTTTTCGACTAAACTCAACCATCTCATCGAGAAACAAAACCCCATTATGAGCAAGGGAAATCTCCCCAGGCATTGCATTACGACCACCACCAATCAGTGCACTCAGGGATGCGTTATGATGTGGTGATCGAAAAGGCCGCTCTGTTATTAGATTTCCTTGATCAGATAATAATCCTGCAACACTATATATTTTTGTCACTTCTAAAGCTTCCCGTTTACTCATACGTGGCAAAATCGTTGGAATACGTTTTGCTATCATTGATTTCCCGCATCCCGGTTCGCCTATTAACAGAATATTGTGTCCACCGGCAGCTGCAATCATGGCTTTCTCAACAACATTTTGTTGTCCAAGAACCTCTGAAAAGTCACAGGATAATCCATTGACTTCTTTAATCGGTTGAACCTCTCCTCCACTTGAATAACTTTCAAGTTCCCCATTGCCTTCCATAAATGCAACAACTTCCTTTAATGTCGAAAATCCCATGATACATAATCCTTCGATTAATGCTGCTTCTTGAAGATTTTCCTTTGGTAATATAATATTACTATATCCAGCTTGTTTAGCAGCAATAATCATCGGTAGAATCCCCTTGCACCGACGTAAATTCCCATTAAGTGA
>DDQW01000048.1 GCA_002342805.1 Clostridiales bacterium UBA2432
TCTTTTTCACTCATATTTGTCATCCTTAATCTGTAGAATAGTTTTTAACTCATGTAGTTGCCATTCTCGTTCACGGGTAATTGCCATCATATCATCTTGATATAATAAACCAATCGTTTTTACTGCGTAGTCTGATGCAACCATGGCATGCTCCTTCATATGACCACCAGCTATTGCCTGTCCAGCAACCCGCAATGCTGTTTTTTCAATAATGTTTTCTTCTTCTCTTGCAAGCTTATGTACCTTATAACCTGATTTTCTAATCTCATGCATACTTGCATTACCCTCTTGCCAAAATTCATTAAGCTGAAAACCTTCGATTACATCACCGATTTTTTGATAGTCTAAACCAACACAATCAAAAATATGTTTTGCAATACTTACAGCCCATCGCGCCGCCACTTCCTGACTAGCCGATTCATAAATCAAGTCAATCTGCTTTCTAAGCTCTTTATTATCGCTTATTTTGATTTTGACCCTTGTTGCCATACTTACGCTCCCTTAAACAAATCTTTTCGTTTTAATCCATTGGCCTTTGCCGATTTTCTCCAACCCATTTCTCCACCGAATTTATATAATAGTCTCGGGAAATTGGCCGTTACGTAGATAGAGTCTTGGGAAGCTTTGTTAACTATTGTATCTATAAATTGGGTTAGTGCTTTCCCTAAGCTTTTCATTGGTCCTTGGCCTAATGGAACCGATTTTAACATAGTTAACATTCCGCCTGCGCCAACTCCGATTCCTTGTCCCCAAATAAGCCCGGCTTTTACTGTCCAATTTTTCATCATTTCAATTGCTAAAGCATTTTGATGCCCTTCATAAAACCCACAGTTTACTAATGCATACACATATATTTCTTTTTGTGGCTGGGCTTTTGCAAGGGTTTCTAATTGTAATAAGCAGTGTAATAAATGGGACGGAATTCCATCGACGTATAATGGAAAGGCAAAAACAAAACATTCATTGTCCATAAATTGTTCTATATTTTCTATATTCAATTGAGACTTGGAAAAATGATATTCTGAAACCACAACATTCTCTTGAAGTAATAAATCTTTTATTGCTTTTAAGACAGATTCTGAAGCACTTTCTTTGCCCTTTGGACTTCCATTAATGAGTCCTATTTTCATAATATGTGTCCCTCCAATGCATCTATTCCTGATAAAAACTTCACTTCATCCACGTGACCGTCTAAGTTGATTGCATTTGCCTTTACTAATTTTTCTGCTGTTATCTTTTCATCTTCTGTAATTAAGTCCCCATAAAACCACACACGTAAGTTGAATGAATGGTTATACCGTCTACGATGATGCATCTCCCCATTTTTAATAACAAAATATGGATGGACATAGGAGATACTTCGGTCTAAAACATTTTTAACAAAGGGGCTAAATCCGCCGTAAGTGCATTGACTGATAAGAAGCACTTCATCACTCTGAGAGAATAGTTTTCCCATATCACCATATGCATCACGTATCACACAGGTCGCTGGTGTTTTTACCCAACATCCAAAGCACCCAATGCAATGGTTAATGGCATCATCGTGTGTTATTATTACATCACCTTTTGCTAATGTAGGTAGTAATATATGAACTTGTTCGTGACTTAGATCACTGATGACTAATCGCATATTAGATTTTCTCCTTTAAGGACAGCGCTTGGGCCGGAATATTTGAATGTATTGGATCCACATTTGCATCATAAAAATGATTAACTTCTGTAAATAGTTCATAAACACTGTTTTTAATATCAAAGTTTTCGCTAAGTTGTTTTCTTTCAGCATATCGCTCAAGCAAGGAAAAGTCTTTTCCATTTGCATTGTTTAATTGATATAAATCAAATTCCGCATCTGCCCACTGACAGTTATAAGGATCAATGACAGCAATAACATCCGTCAAGTTCTTATTTAACATGATATTCCACATATTGTAATCTCCATGGATTAAGCAGGCTTCTGTAATAGGTAAGTAAAATATCTTGTCATATTTTCTATATACTTCATCGATGATGTCATAGGTTTTTTCGCTTATTCTTCCATCCTCATACATTACATATGCTTTTTGATGAATATTCGTAACCTGAATCTTGTAGTAATCTCTCCAGTCTTTAAAAAAAGTGTCTGCGTTTAATTCACCAAAACCTTCTTTATTGACAATCGAATGATATGCAAGTAAATTATCAATAATTTGATTGCCCATTTTATCCACATATTTTTCATTTATTTTTGTTTGCATTCCTGCATTAACGCCATCGATATATTCCATAACTAAAACATCATTGGGAATTGAACGATCATGTATATGAATATAATAGATTTTCGGCATTGGAATTAATGTGTACTTTGACAAAACCTCTATTTGTTGTTTTTCTTTTTGTGCTAGTTCATTCTTGAAGTATATCTTTACAACAATTTTATAGGGTGGTTTTTTAAGTTCCACTAAAAAGACACATCCATAGAATCCAGCGCCAAGGCTAGAGATTGATGTAGGTTCTATTGAGTAATATTTTTTTGCGATATTTACTGCTATCTCTTTCATCCTAATCCCTCCTATGAACAAGTGTGTTTAATCGAATTCACCTTCCTGATTTTCTAAAGCCTTAACTCTCTTTTCGAGTTCTGAAATTTTTGCTTCTTGGCTCATGAATCCCGTGATAAAGGCAGCAAATATCAGCGATGAAAACATTAGAATTCCATAGACACTCTGAAAAACAAGCCCTCCACCAAAAAACAAAAACATAAATAAAACAAACATGCTCATAAAAAAAGCTGAAAGAAAATTTTTCATAGATTTTACTCCTATCTATGTTGATCAATTAAAATAATATTACCATCCGGATCTTTAATGACAAAACTTCCCGGACCTTCTTCGTTCTCAATATTTACTTGCTCTGTGTCAATATTCTGTGTTTTTATATGTTTGTGGAGTTCACGAACATCTTGAAACTCTTTTACGTTCTTACCATCTTGATCCCATCCAGGATTAAATGTAAGAATGTTGTCATCAAACATATCTTGGAATATGCCAATGATCGCGTCGCCATTTTTCATCATCAAATAATTGTACTGCATATCACCTCCAAAAACTGTAAAGCCAAGACTTTCGTAAAAATCTCTTGAAACTTGTAAATCTTTAACACTAAGACTAATTGAAAACGCTCCTAAATTCATATTTTTCCTCCTTCTT
>DDQW01000046.1 GCA_002342805.1 Clostridiales bacterium UBA2432
CGAACATTGGCTTGAAGCACATCTGCTTGTAATTGCATTAAAAAAGGATTTTTTGTTGGCCCTCCATCTGCATTTAAGGTTTCAATAGCGATTCCGGCATCACTTTCCATCAAATGAATCAAGTCCGCCACCTGATAAGCCATAGATTCTACTGCAGCTCGAACAATATGGGCCCGATTGGACTTTCGGGACAAACCAACAATGGACGCTTTAGCATTCGGCTGCCAATATGGCGCACCTAATCCCACAAATGCAGGAACAATATAGACCCCTTCATTGGAATCCAAACTTTGAACCAAGGCATCAACTTCATTGTCCTCTTGATATAGACCCAGATTTTCTTTTAACCACTTCAGTGTATCTCCTGATGAATTAATCAGCCCTTCAAGGGCATAGAAGACTTGATCATCCAAGGCCCAAGCAACCGATGTCACTAGTCCATTATTTGAACGGACTTGTTTCTCCCCGGTATACATCATGACGGACGATCCTGTTCCATAGGTTGCTTTAGCCATCCCTACGTCAAAGCACAATTGTCCGAAGAGAGCACCTTGGCTATCACCAATGACTCCGGCTATTGGCAATCCATGAATTTCTTGAAGTTGAGTGTCCATTACGAATCCAAACCTTGCATTTGATGCCATAATCTGAGGCAACATGGTTCGATTGGCACCAAACAGTTCCACTAATTCATCGTCCCAATCGGATGTTTCTAAATTATATAACATTGTACGACTGGCATTGGTATGATCCGAAGCAAAGACTTGGCCATCCGTCAAACAATAAATTAACCATGCATCTATGGTCCCAATGCGAAGTCTTCCTTCTTCTTTAGCTTTTATAACCGCTTCTTCATTCTCAATGGCCCATTTAATCTTACTGGCCGAAAAATAGGTATCCAATTTTAAGCCTGTCTTTTTTTCTATAGCTGCATCATAACCTTGGTCACTTAAGTCTTGGCAAATCTCGGATCCCCGTCGGCATTGCCAAACATAGGCATGACATAAGGGTTTTTTCGTCTTCGCATCCCAAAAAGCAATCGTTTCTCTTTGGTTTGTAATGGCCAATCCCTTGATTTGGCCCGGTCTAACTTTAGGGACAACCCCTTTGATGAGCCCTATAACATTGCCATATATTTCTTCAAGGTCATGTTCCACCCATCCCGGTTTGGGATAGTATTGCTTATGGTCTATTGTTTCTTTATGAAGAATCTTTCCCTGGTCATCAACAATTAGGGCTTTGGTTCCTGATGTACTTTGATCGATTCCTAAGATATACATCCTACGCCTCCTTATTGCCTTTAAGCTCATTGCGAAGCATTTGATGAATCGCTTCCGCACTGATGCCATAATGTTCAAAGACTTCCGGCGTTGTTCCGGCAATGGCTGGCTCATCTGGTATTCCCATAATCTTGACTTTAACCGGACAGTTTTCTGCCACCACTTCAGCAACTGCTCCGCCAAGACCTCCATATATACTATGCTCTTCAAGGGTAAGAATATACCCCGTTTCTTTGGCTGCTTTAATAATCGCTTCCGTGTCTAGCGGTTTAATCGTATGCATGTTTAATACGCGGGCTTGTATTCCGTCTTCTTCTAGCATCAAGGCTGCATCAAGAGCCACTCGTACAGTTTCTCCCGCCGCTATAAGTGTCACATCAGATCCTTGATGCATTTCATTGGCTTTTCCCAACGTAAATTCATAGTCAAGAGATTCATAGACATCTTCAACAGGATTGCGACCGATACGCATATAGGTCGGTCCATAGGTTTCTAATAACGCTTCTACGACTTTTTCTGTTTCGAATCGGTCCGCCGGAAGAACAACAGTCATATTAGGTATGGCCCGCATGACTGCTAGGTCCTGCACCGAGTGATGCGACATGCCAAGAGCACCGTAACTGATACCACCACTAATACCAACTAGCTTAACATTTGTATTGGAGTAGGCCATATCCACTTTAACCTGTTCAACGCTACGCATACTTAAAAAGCATGCCGGAGAAGCTACAAAGGGAATTTTCCCTGACGCTGCCAGACCAGCCGCTACACCGACAATATTTTGTTCAGCTATACCTGTTTCAATAAACTGTTTTTCATGGGCATCTGCAAAGGGGGATAACTTAGCTGACCCTCTTGAATCACTGGCAAGAACAACAATATCTTTATTATTGTTGGCATGCCGGACCAAAACATCATTAACAATTTCTCTATTGGGTATTTTATTCATAAGACACCTCCAAGGCTTTTAACCGTTCATCCAGTTCTTGCATAGCTTGTTGATACTCAGCATCTGTCGGAACTTTATGGTGCCAAGCTGCTTGATTTTCTATAAATGAAACGCCTTTACCTTTGGTTGTATTGGCAAGAATAAGTGTCGGCTTCCCTTCACATGCAGGTTTTTTTTCAAGAATTTCATAGAGTTCCGGAATACTATTTCCGTTAATCTCAATCACATTCCAGCCAAAACTTTCCCATTTTTTGTCAAGAGGGTCTAGTCCCATAACATCTTCTGTACATCCACTGATTTGTAGCCGGTTACGATCAATAATTGCCACAAGGTTGTCCAACTTATAATGGGCTGCAAACATGGCCCCTTCCCAAACCGAGCCTTCTGCCTGTTCTCCATCACCCATCAGCGTAAATACACGATAGGCTTTTTCATCCATCTTGGCCGCAAGCGCCATGCCGGATGCAACACTTAAACCATGTCCTAGCGAGCCGGTATTCATCTCAACACCACTCACTTTATTATTTGGATGTCCGATTAGACGCGTCCCAAATTGACTGAAGGTTTTTAACTCTTCTTTTTCAATAAATCCAAGTTCTGCCAAGAGGCACCAATAGGGTTCTACTGAATGTCCTTTACTGAGAATAAATCGGTCTCTGTCCGGATTCTTTGGATTCTTTGGGTCTATATTCATAATACCGTAAAACAAAGTCGTCATAATGTCTGTAGAGGATAGGGCTCCTCCGGTATGTCCGGTTTTAGCCCCATAAATCATCTCTATAATATCTTTTCTGATTTGAACCGCCCGCTTTTCTAAGCTTCTGATATCCATGCTTTCGAACCTCCATTCAACCAATGAACAATTGCATCTTCTGTTGTATCCACTAAATCTAGCTGAATTCCCGGTATATATTTTACTGCTTCATATAAGACAGGGATGACGTCAGCATGAATACCCACACAATGATGTACATAAGGGCCTTCAACAAGCTTACGTTCCCATTTTACCCAATCGTCAACTTCAACCCATACATAGGATCCCCGGCTATATTTTCCTTGAATACCTTTAGCATGGCCCATAAAGAGATTATATTCTCCGTGGTCACCGTCAAAACGGACAATGGTCATTTCTCCACCTTTAATCTCCGTTTCAAAGGTTCCCGGTGAATGGTCGTCAAAGAGGAAATGTTTTTGGGCTGCTGCATTACAGCCTTCACAAGCTAGTGACACTGGGAAGTTTCCGCAGTGGAACAAAAGCTCGCCATTATCATTTTCCGAATGACGTACAGTCAAATCCGCAAAAAATGTTGGTGTTGACCGTTGCGCTGCTTCTTGGGTCATAACGGATGTGATTGCACCATGAATATCCGTTTCACAGGTAACCGGAATAAATTCATCGGTTAATAGAGAATTGGCTAAGCAGGGCATAATCTTCATACTTTCTTGCATTGCCGACCAACATTGAATCGCAATGGCTTTACAACCTTTTTCCTTTGCAAATTGTCCCATAGCTACTTTCAAGGCTGCAATTTTTCGCACTGCTTCATCCCCAACATGACCTGTTTCCATGGCTTCTTTAATCGTTTTTTCTACGTCTGCCACTTCTGCGTTATCTGAAACTATCAGTTCATCTGTGCGGTTTTTAATATCAACTAATGTAATCGGATAAATCTCAATACCGAATTTTTCTAATAATTCACCTTCGTTGTACATCATGGTCCAAAAACCAGCAGGACGTGTTGAAATCTGAAGTATTCGCAACTTTTTCATTGCTTTTACAACATTGACTGCTGCAATAAAATTCTCTAATCCACGTTCAAAAATCGGATCATTCAATCGCGTATTGGGAATATAGGTAAAAGGTACATTGAAACGTCGAAGAATTTTTCCTGTCGCAAACAATCCGCATTGGGTATCACGTAAACGCATACCATCCTCTAAGGGATCTTCATCACGGGGGCCCCAAAGTAAAACCGGCTTATTGACCGCTTTGGCCACCCGACAAACCGTGTTTTCTGTTCCGAAATTTGTATGCGGGAAAAATACAGCATCGACCTTTTCTCGAATAAAGAGCTCACTAATTTGATCCGCATGGGCATCATCATCAAAAAGTAAACCTTCCGAGTTAATGGATTCAATATCCACCAGTTCAATATTATCCATACCTTTAAGTTTTTCCAAAACTAAATCCTTATACTTATGGGCATCTTCTTTACTAAAAACAAACCGCCGCGTTGCCGCTACACCAATCTTAATCATTCCAAATCCTCCATTTCTAAAACGCCTTATATATTTTACTGAATTTTATGGATTCATTGTATCATTTTTTCAGTTATAGGTCAATAATTTAAGTTAATTTAAGTGGTTGGTTTTAAAAAAAATGCAGTTCCTTTTATAGGACTGCATTTAAATCTTTAACACTACTTCTTTCAACTAAAACCGTATCTACTTCCATTTTTTTTGAGCATTCCGTATCGCCTAGAACTTCTTCCACAAGTAACTTAACCGCTTGCCTTCCAATTTCTTCTTTATATACCTTAACCGTGGTTAAAGGTGGATCAACAATTTTACAAAAGGGCATATCATCAATCCCAATTAAGGATACCTGCTCCGGAATGTTAATCCCGTATTCTTTAAACGCATTCATGGCTCCAAGCGCGATGTTGTCATTGTCCGCAACAAAGGCCGTGGGTAGCTTGTCCAACTCTATTGCTGATAAAAACTTCTTCATATTTTGATAAGCGCCTTCAATCGTTGGCTCTAGAGGAATAATATATTTCTCCTGACACTCTAGTCCCAAGCGTTCAATCGACTCTCGATAGCTTTTGAAGCGGCTTTTAAAATTGTATATTTCGGTATTACTTTTAAGATATCCAATCTTCCGGTGCCCTTTTTCAAACAAATGTTCAACGGCCTGCCGAGTTCCCTTTTGATTATTTATAAGTACCGTATTGACATTCCATAAAAATTTTCGATCAATAACAACTTGTGGACAAGACATTTGTTTTAATTGATAAATATCTTCTTCTTCCAATTCTGTACATAAGGAAATCATTCCATCAATGTCATCATGATATTCGTTAGCAATCTGATGCGTTTCCTCATCATTTAAGGTAATATTGGCAATCAGAAGCTGATAGCCTATTTTACGGCACTGAGTTTCTATCCCTTGAATAACCGCTGCAAAAAATTCCGTTTCCATGACAACCATTCCATGCTTTTTGATCCGCAACAATTTAATAAAACGTGGATCTCTCACTTCCGGCAAAGGTTTTGAAGCTTTTCTAGCTTTATATCCCATGCGCTCTGCTGTTTTTAAAATTTCTTCACGAGTATCTTCTCCAATACCACCTTTATTATTCAATGCCATGGATACAGCCGCAATGGATACACCCAGTTCTTCAGCAATGTCACTAAGCTTGACTTTCATACTGTTCCTCTTTTCTGTATAAAATTCGACTCATTTATAGAAACAGTATCATATTTTAATTTTATGGTCAATACTTTAGTTAATTTAAATACTGTTTCAAGTATTGGCTTGTATAGGATTTCTTAACTTTAACAAGGGCTTCCGGTCTTCCTTTGGCAACAATAGTACCACCACTGTCACCGCCTTCAGGTCCAATATCGATAATATAATCGGAGCTCTTAATCACATCCATATTATGCTCAATAACTAGGACGGTGTTACCTTCATCCACAAGTTGCTGCAAGATGACGATGAGTTTTCGGACATCTTCAAAATGTAATCCAGTCGTCGGCTCATCGAGGATATAAATGGTTTTTCCGGTACTTCGTTTACTAAGTTCTGAAGCCAACTTAATTCGCTGGGCCTCTCCACCGGACAAGGTATTGGAAGGTTGTCCCAACCGAATATATCCTAGACCAACATCATTGAGGGTTTGTATTTTTCTTAGCACTCTCGGAATGTTTTCAAAAAAAGTTAAACCTTCTTCCACAGTCATTTCAAGAATGTCATGAATGTTTTTTCCTTTGTATTTAACTTCTAGGGTCTCACGATTATACCGTTTTCCTTTGCAGATTTCACAAGGTACGTATACATCCGCAAGAAAGTGCATCTCCACCTTAATAATTCCATCACCAGAACAAGCTTCACATCGACCGCCTTTCACATTAAAGCTAAAGCGTCCTTTCTTGTATCCACGGGTTTTTGCTTCTTGTGTTGATGCAAATAAGTCTCGAATCATATCAAAAACGCCAATATAGGTAGCCGGATTGGACCGAGGTGTTCGTCCAATGGGACTTTGGTCAATATCGATGATTTTATCCAGTTGGTCACTTCCTTCAATCCGGTCATGCTTTCCTGCAACTGTTCGAGCACGGTTCAGCTTTTTTGCCAACGCTTTATATAGAATTTCATTAACCAAAGAGCTTTTCCCTGAACCGGATACCCCCGTCACACAGGAAAATACACCTAGGGGTATATCGACATCAATATGCTTTAAATTATTCTCATGAGCGTTACGTACTGTAAGCATGCCCCTTGGTTCTCGCCGCTGGCTAGGTACCTCTATTTTCAAATCGCCACGTAAATACTTTCCTGTCACCGAATGGTCATTGGCAAGAATTTCTTCATAACTTCCTTCAGCTACAATTTCTCCACCATGTTCCCCGGCCCCTGGGCCAATATCAATAATATAGTCCGCTGCTTTGATTGTGTCCTGGTCATGTTCGACCACTAAAACAGTATTGCCTAAATCCCGCAAATGGTGCAATGTGGCTATTAGTTTATCATTATCTCTTTGATGCAATCCGATACTGGGTTCATCTAAAATATAAGTCACACCGACTAGTCCCGAACCGATTTGTGTCGCCAAACGAATACGCTGAGCTTCACCACCGGATAGGGTTGAAGCACCACGCTCCAATGTCAGATAATCCAAACCCACATTGGATAAAAATCGAATCCGTTCCTTGATTTCTTTAAGGATCCGCTCTGCAATCGCTTGCTGATGAGCTGATAATGTCAACCCTTGAAAAAAAGGAATCAGTTCTTTTACTGACATATTGACGATATCATCAATGTTATTATGAGCCACCGTCACTGCCAGCGCCTCTTTGTTTAAACGTTTTCCATCACAGTGTTTACAGGGTGTAATACGCATAAAGGATTCAAATTCGGCTTTTGCACCCGCTCCAGTGTTTCGGTGGTAACGTTGTTCGACGTTTTTGATTAGACCGTCAAAGGCAATATCATAAACACCCGGTCCATAGCGTCCATTATAAGAAACTGTCACTTCTTGGTCTGTTCCGTAAATAAGAATGTCATGAATCTCCTTAGAATAGGATTCAAAGGGAACATCTAGTCGAAAATCAAACTTTTCAGATAGCTTGTCCAATATTGCCCTTGTAAAACTTCCTTTATCCTTACTAGATTGCCAGCTATAAACTTGAATAGCACCTTCATCAATACTTAAGGAAGGGTCCGGTATCATCAATTCTTCATCAAAGGCCATCTCATAGCCAATTCCTTCACAATGGGGACAAGCTCCTAAGGCATTGTTAAAGGAAAAATGAATGGGTTCAATCTCAGACAAGCTGATATGGCAATCCGGGCAGGAAAAATGACTACTAAGCGCAAAACTTTCGCCATCAACGACATCAATCTGTACACTTCCCTCTGTTAAATGCATGGCTTGTTCTAGGGAATCGGTTAAACGACTTTCAATACCTTCTTTTATTACTAATCGGTCCACAACAATCTGAATATCATGTTTTTTGTTGTGATTAAGTTCAATCGGTTCACTAAGTTCAACCATATCTCCATCAATCATCACCCGTACAAAGCCACTTTTGCTTGCTTGTTGCAATACTTTTTCATGCCGTCCTTTACGTTGTCTAACCACTGGAGCAAGCACAAAAATCTTACTCCGATCCGGTAAGGCCATTATTCGTTCCACCATTTGGTCAACTGTTTGACGTTGAATCTCTTTGCCGCATTCGGGGCAATGGGGTATTCCTATACGGGCAAAAAGTAAGCGCAAGTAATCGTATATTTCCGTTACCGTACCCACGGTTGACCTTGGGTTATGATTGGTCGATTTTTGTGCAATTGATATAGCCGGAGATAATCCTTCAATGCTATCCACTTCCGGTTTGTCCATTTGTCCTAAAAATTGACGCGCATATGAAGACAACGATTCCATGTATTTCCTTTGTCCGTCTGCATAGATGGTATCAAAAGCAAGAGAGGATTTTCCCGAACCACTTAAACCAGTAATCACAACCAGTTTTTCTCTTGGAATATTCAAATCAACATGTTTTAAATTATGTACTCTCGCACCTTTTATTTTAATATATGTTTGTTTTTCCATAAGCATTCCTATTCTAAAAACTCGCTTCACTCAATAGGTTTGAGAGAAGCGAGTTAAATTTACATATCGTATTGTTGCACATGCTCTATTACATATTCTTTAACTGAATCAAAGTCCTTTTCCAAAGATATGGCTAATTCTCCATAAAGTTTTTCTTCAGCCAAGTCATAATATTTTTCATCCAAGGCCGTCACTTTTTTTCCTTCAGCAATGCGGTCTTCTTTTAATGAAAAAATAGTTTTAATCACTTTCACTAATTCTCGACAATCATATTTTGCAAACGCTTCTTTGTACTCAACTTCTCTCTTCTTTTCATCAGATAAGTCTAATGTTCCGATGTTATGAATTTCATCGATGAGCACGATGGCCTCGTCTTTTGTCATTACCGGTCGCATTGTTACTTTCTCATTATCTACCGGAGTATAAATCGTACCACTCTTGCCATGCTGCGGTTTTAATGTATAATACAACCGTTTCCCTGATGCACCCGACATGTCTAAATGTCCTATTGACTCCACCTGACACACACCTGTGTTGTCATAAATAATATAATCGCCTACTTCAAACATTTCATTTCTCCTTTATATTTGCCCAAAAACACATAGCTTTAATCGCACTATAGTTCTATTATAACAGAAAAATCAATTTGATGTAAGCGAAATACCTATTCTTATTGTTTAAAGATTTTATGCAAATCAACTTTTAGACCTTCAAATACATTTGATGTCGCAATCATCTCTTGTGAATATTCGTCTATTTTGACGTCATTCTTCCCCTTTGTGAAGTCATAAATGACAACTGTTTTTAAATGCTGGGATACAACCCAGTATTCCTTTATTCCATGTTCTTTATAAATGTTCAATTTTGTACTAAGGTCTCTAAAGGCTGTTGATTTGCTTAATACTTCAATGACTAAAGTTGCTGTACCTGTATATTGTTGTTCTCCCATATTCTGTTCATCACAATACACAAAATAATCCGGCACCAACAAATGCTCACCAATAATCATCTGCGTTTCATTGACTCCTTCACATGTACCATTTTCTAAATACTTGCCAATTTCAATAGATAAGCGTGTTAATATTCGCTGATGAAAGGTCGATGGACGTGGTGACATACAAATAATACCATTCAAAAGTTCATAGATTCCATTATCTTCAAACTTCATCTTTAAAAAATCATTCAGTTTTACATGTTCTTTATTATCTGCCAACATATAATCACTCCTCCATATCTTTGGCATTACCTTCCACAACAATGTTTGTGCTTTTTACCGCTTAATAATGTCTTTGACAACTTCACCGGCTATAATCAATCCAACGACCGGCGGTACAAAGGCAACACTTCCGGGAATTGCTCTCTTATCTGTACATTTGCGTTCACCACCCGGAGGGCAGATACAGTTAGCTTTACAGCTTAGGGACATATCTTCAATCGGTTTCATGGGCTGTTCTTCAGAATACACAACTTTTAATTTTTTGACACCCCGTTTTTTCAATTCACGGCGCATCACTTTTGCCAAAGGACATACCTTGGTCTTATATATATCTGCTACTTTAAACTGACTTGCCTCTAATTTGTTTCCGGCTCCCATGCTGCTGATCACCGGCACACTTTTTTCCTTTGCACGCATGACGAGTTCAATCTTGGCTGTCACTGTATCGACTCCATCGACAACATAATCATATTCTTCAAAGGGAAAGGTATCTGCATTCTCGGGCAAAAAGAAGGTCTTATAGGTCCGTACATCTGCTTTGGGATTGATTTCCAAAATACGCTCCTTCATCACTTCAACTTTGTCTTTGCCCACTGTTTTTCTCGTTGCTATAATTTGCCGATTTATATTTGTAAGACAGACTTGGTCATCATCGATAATATCAAAGGCACCGACACCACTACGGGCAAGGGCCTCACAAACATATCCTCCGACACCTCCGATTCCGAATACTGCAACACGTGCTTTACTTAGACGTTCCATCCCTTCTTTTCCTAAAAGAAGTTCTGTTCTTGAAAATTGATTTAACATTTCTTATTCTCCTACATAGACTTAGCGGATGCAATGCATCCGCTAAATAATTTATCGTTCATTTAATTTTAACATATTTTTCTTAGGAAGAGAACATTAAATTCATTAACCAAAAATATTTAATAATACCCCCGCCGCAACGGCCGATCCGATAACTCCAGCCACATTGGGGCCCATCGCATGCATTAGCAAGAAGTTGCTTGGATTTTCTTCCTGTCCGACTTTTTGCACAACTCGAGCAGCCATAGGTACTGCCGAAACGCCTGCTGCACCAATCATAGGATTAATCTTTCCACCTGTTACTTTACATAAAATTTTTCCAAAGATGACACCTGAAGCCGTCCCTATGGCAAAGGCAAACAAGCCAATAGCAATGATTTTAAGTGTTTCCGGATTAAGGAAAGATGCCGCATCCGCTTTGGCTCCTACCGTTAATCCAAGAACAATAGTCACAATATACATCAAGGCACCTTGAGCTGTTTCAACCAACTTAGGCACAACACCTGACTCACGAATAAGGTTCCCTAGCATAAGCATACTTATTAAAGGTGCTGATGACGGCAATAAAAGGATAACAAAAATCGCCACTATAATAGGAAAGGCCACTTTTTCATTTTTACCGACCACTCTTAACTGCTCCATCTTAATAGCACGTTCTTTTTTCGTCGTCAATAATTTGATAATCGGTGGTTGAATAATGGGAACCAAGGCCATATAAGAATAGGCTGCAAGAGCAATGGGGCCCAATAAGTCCGGTGCCAATTTTGATGTTAAGTAGATGGCTGTCGGTCCGTCAGCACCACCAATAATTGCAATTGCTGCCGCAGGCGCACCGTCAAAACCTAATAAAATAGCTGCTATAAATGCGGAGAATATACCAAATTGGGCTGCTGCACCAAGAAGAATACTCTTAGGATTTGCAATTAATGGACCAAAATCTGTTCCGGCTCCCACACACAGAAAAATTAAGGGTGGATATATTCCTAGTTCTGTCCCCTTGTATAAGTAATGAAATAATCCCTCGTCACTCATTAATCCCGTTAAGGGTAGATTGACAACCAACATACCAAAAGCAATCGGAATCAACAAATAGGGTTCATACTTTTTGTAAATAGCTAAATATAAGAATATGCAAGCAATCAAGATGACAATAACTTGTTGCCACGTCAAAGCCATAAATCCACTGCTGTTAAAAAAGTCTGTCAACATAATATCGTCCCTTCCGTCTATCCTATAGCAATAAGTGCATCATTCGTATTAACATTATCACCCTTATTCACTTTTATCGCACGAATAATACCTTCAAAATCCGAGAAAACTTCATTTTCGAGCTTCATTGCCTCAACGATGACCAAAAGATCACCTTTTTTAACATTTTGCCCTTCTTTAACACATATATCCAGAATTTTTCCCGGAAGTGGTGCCGTAACTTCTTGACTGCCCCCGGATGCTGTTGCACTCGCCGCAGGGCTTGCAGAAGGTGCAGGCGTCGAAGCAGGTCGACTTGTATCACTTATACTCATATCTGCAGATTCATTCACAAGTTCTATATCCACTTCATATATTTTATTGTTTAATTTCAACTTATATGTTTTCATCGTTTTCTCCATTTCTATTGATAACTATTCACTTATTTGTCTTACGGCTACAATCTTAACCTTACTCATATCTTGTCCGCCACTGGCTTCAATAGCCGCCGTCAAGGCCACAGCAATTTCATCATCATCTTCAAGTTGGTCAACTGTTTTTCCTCGAACGCTCGTCTGCATTGTTATCGGCGTGATTGTCTGTGTATTTTTATCTTTTTTCTCAAATCGATCCACAAAACTAAAAAATATTTTTTGAAGGTCAATCATCCACATAATAATAATCAAGGTTCCAAAAACAATGGCCATACAGGCACCGCTTATCTGAATCGCTTGCAACAAGGTAATATCTGAACTCATAATGCCTCCTACTATATAATTTCTATGTTTACTATTTCAGGTTTTTGCTTTGCTTTAAAATAGTTACTAACCACATCCGGAAATATCGCATATGCAATAGCCATTTTTTCATCATCACTATATTGGGCTACGGCCTCCTTTGCCTTATCAAGTTCCGGTTCTAAAATATCTGCCGGAGCCACGTCAATACGTTCACTATCACCAATGGCTTTTTCAATAATCCATGGCAAAATCGGAGCTGGGGATCGTCCGTATTTTCCTTTACAGTATTCCCTTACTTCCTTGGGAATAACCTTATAGCGTTCGCCAAGAAGCACATTAAAGACAGCTTGCGTTCCAACCATTTGACTGAGCGGTGTCACTAGTGGAGGATAGCCCAAATCTTTTCTCACTTTTGGAATCTCCGCTAACACTTCTTCATAACGGTCACCTGCATTTTGGTCATTCAATTGAGAAAGCAAGTTAGAAAGCATGCCACCCGGTACCTGATAGTGTAAGATTTTCGGTTCAATCTTCATAACTCGAGGATTAAAATTCCCCTTTTGTATGTGGTCTTCTTTAACCTTGGCAAAATGGGCTGCGGCTGCATTCATTTTTTCCTCATTAAGGGGGTCAGCTACTTTTTGATCTGAGAAGATTTTGTACATGGATTCTGTCGCCGGCTGTGCGGTACCACCCGCAAATGGTGACAAGGCCGTGTCAATAATATCTACGCCCGCTCGAACTGCTTCATAGTACGTCACTTCACATATGCCACTCGTCGCATGTCCGTGCAGTTCCAAAGGTAGCTTCACTTGACCCTTGATGCCCTTAACCAAGTCATAGGCATTGGTTGGCGTTAAGATGCCTGCCATATCTTTAATACAGATAGAATCAGCGCCCATATCTTCAAATTCTTTAGCCAGCTGCACATAATACTCAATGGTATGGACTTGGCTGGTTGTGTAAGAAATAGCCGCTTGGCAATGACCGCCTTCTCTTTTAATGGCTTTCATACTTGTCTTTAGATTTCTAGTATCATTGAGGGCATCAAAAACCCGAACAACATCTATACCTTCTGCAATGGAATGTTGAATAAAGCGCTCTACCACATCATTGGCATAATGGCGATAACCCAGAAGATTCTGGCCTCTTAAAAGCATTTGAAGCTTTGTGTTTTTCATATGTTTTCTTATGGTTTTTAAGCGTTCCCAGGGATTTTCATTTAAATATCTCAGGCACACATCAAAGGTGGCTCCGCCCCACATTTCAACCGCATGATAGCCCACTTGGTCCAACAAATCCAGCCCCGGAATCATTTCTTCCGTATGCATTCTTGTCGCTATCTGACTTTGATGTGCATCTCTGAGAATGGTTTCTGTAAATTTCAAAAGCCTTACCTCCTAATCAAAAACTTATGGTTTAGACACCTAAACCACACTGATAAGTCTATTATGAAGGATACATTATGGCCTGTAAAATATTTGATTTCTATGTTACAATAGTTTTATGCTATACATCATATATTTTTTTACTATTATTTAAATTCAACGTCTTTGTCTATAAAAGGAGACTCCAATGACCCTTAATCAACTTTATTATTTTATCGAAGTCAGTAACCAAAGTAGCATTACAAAGGCTGCAAAACGTCTCAACATTTCCCAGCCTTCCTTAACCGTTGCGATTAAAAATTTAGAAACCGAACTTGGCATCAGTCTTTTCCACCGAATTCGCAACCACATCGAACTAACCAATCATGGTCATCATTTTTACGAAAAATTGATACCACTTCTTAAGAATCTAGATGATTTAAACAGAGAAATGATATCCCTTGGATCCAACAACAATATTCTTAAAATCGGAATCCCTCCTATGATGGGCACTTTATTATTTCCTGAAATATATCGTAACTTTAGTCAAAGTCATCCCCAAATCCAGTTAGAAATCTTAGAATCCGGATCCCTCAAGATAATGGATTATCTTCTCGATGATACCCTCGACTTATCCTTCATACTCGAAGAAACAACCGATAATAAAAACATCGCGACAAGTCCAATTACAAGCTTGTCTTTCCATTATTATGTGAACAAAATCCATCCCTTAGCCTCAAAAAAATCCGTTAAGGTTCAAGACATAAAAAAAGAGGCTTTAATCCTCTTTAATCGTGATTTTGTCATTAGTAAAATTGTTAAAGAACATTTCTCAAGTATCAACGTTAATCCGAATATTATTATGGAAACAACTCAAATCAACACCATCCGACGTTTTATCAAGGAGAATCTGGCCTCGTCCATATTAATCGAAAAAACTCTAGCTGATGATGCAGACATTGTGGGTATACCTATCGAAAATATCAATCCCATCACCATATGCATTGCCAGGAAAACAGATCATTTTTTAACCGATAGTGCTGACAAAATGTTAAAATTTATTAAAGCCAATTACGGAAAAGACGTTTGATCTCCTATGCTGGGCTTACCATAAACTTCATTAGATTCCTTCCGTGAATCAGCTCAGCAATTGTGAATGGTTTATCCTAAAATATCCATATTTATATCTTAAATGAGCCATAACAGTAGCTAAGAAACACACTTTTTTAGAACCGTTTCGATTATGTAATGGCATGTTTTTAATCCCAGAGTCCAGTAATATTTGATGACCAATATGAAATTCATTCATAGCCTCATAGCCTCTTGGATAAAGAAGTTTTAGGATATTGTATTCTTCACGTAATCCTTTGACCTAATGGTTGAAACTACGCTCGGAGATATCCGGATTATAATTCTCCAACAACTATCCTAGAATTATAAAATCCTCATATTAATTATCATTGTTATGAATAATACCATCAATTTTGTATTACTCAGCTTTATATTGCTCATACCACTCTTTTCCGGTGCTCCATGTTTTTTTATCTTCTTCTAGTTCTAGAATTTCAATGCATGCTAAAGCTATTATATATTCCCTCAACCCACTATTAGTAGCACTTTCCAGCTCTGAAAACAAATAGCTTAATGCATTATCACCCAATAAAACTATTTCATTGAAGAACTGATTATCAGTATATGCATATGGATTTGATTGGGACAAATCAATTGTTGATGACTTAAGTATCTTATCAATATTTAAGTCAATAATTTCACTAATCTCATATTTGTCTTCACTGCTTATATCGTCACTCTCATTTATTATATAAAACATCAATAAAACAAGAGCTATTATCAACACATATATTTTTTTCTTTTGCATTTATTCTCCTTATTTTTTTATTTTCTATTGTCATTAAAAATGCAATCATCGTATTTTCTCCTCCCATGTTAATAACCCTCATAAATATTTTAACATAAAGAACGAAAGTGTGATAATAAATCTCTAACCGGCATAATTATACACTTCCCACTACTAGGGTGTGTTGGAGACTTTCACTCGTGAGATTGCTCCCATGCAGGGCGCACCATAAAAACTCCCATCAATACCACTTAGGCTGATGGGGGTTTTACACATATTTTTTATTTCAAGGCTTCATGGACATTACGTATTGCGCACATTTTTCCACACATTGAACAGGTCGTCTCATCTTCAAGCTCTGCATGTTCTCGATATGCACGTGCCTTTGACGGATCAATGGATAAATCAAACATTTGCTTCCAATCCAAGTCCACTCTTGCCTGACTCATCTTGTTGTCCCAATCTCTTGCTTTTGGCACTTTTTTTGCAATATCTGCCGCATGAGCAGCAATTTTTGTTGCAATAATTCCTTCCTTCATATTGTCGACTGTAGGAAGGCGTAAATGTTCTGCCGGAGTAAAATAACATAAAAAGCCCGCGCCAGCCGAAGCTGCTATAGCGCCTCCGATTGCTCCTGTGATATAGTCATATCCGGGAGCTATATCTGTAATCAAAGGTCCTAAGACATAGAAGGGGGCTCCGTGGCATAGCTTCTTCTCTAATAATACATTGGCTTCAATCTCATCCATAGACATATGACCCGGACCTTCAATAATGATTTGAACGTCTTTTTCCCACGCACGTTTAGTTAATTCTCCCAATGTGATGAGTTCATGAATCTGGCTAGCGTCTGTTGAGTCCGCTAATCCGCCGGGACGACATGCATCACCCAAGCTTAATGTAATATCAAATTCCGCACAAATGTCTAACAGCTCATCAAAATGTTCATAATAAGGATTTTCATGTCCTGTCAATCGCATCCACGCAAACATTAAGGAACCATCCCTCGTGATACAAGATTCATTAATCGACGATTTTTAAGAAAAGTCTCCGATGCCGCTTTATTCATTCCAGCATGAATGGTTACAAAGTCCACGCCGTTTTTACGTAATTACTCAAATCCATGATTGCTTCAACGCCCATATCCAGAGCCACGCGAACTTTTTCAAGCTCCATCTCGATATCTGACACCGCTTGCTGAGCGAAGTATCCGGTATTAATGTAGCGAAGCTTTCCTAAGGAAAATAACAATAATGAAGCAGGAAGCTTATCTGCTATGAATAAAATAAAATATAAAAGTTATTAATGACTATGTTTTTATTCAATTTTTTTTATATTAAAAAATGT
>DDQW01000061.1 GCA_002342805.1 Clostridiales bacterium UBA2432
TCTGCCAACATAAGTATTCCCATAATGATTAGGATACTTCCTGAAATAATTTTAACAACACCTAAGTAAGGTTTTAAGGTATGCATTTTTTTTACAAATGTTCCTGCTAAAACAGCTGATAGCAAAAACAAGACTGAAAATCCTGCCGAATACACAAGCATAAGAGTACCCGCTTTGAGATAGTCTTGTTGGAATGCTGCAATAAGTGTAATCGAGGCTACAATAGGCCCGTTACAGGCTGACCACCCCAAACTAAAAGTAAATCCTAAAAGCAATGATTTCAAAAAATTAGGTGAATACCTTGTGTATACAAGTTTTCGGTCTTTTTCCAAAAACGGAATCTTCATTCCGGATACAAAATAAAGGCCAAAAGCAATGACCAGTATTCCCCCGATAATACGGATAATGTCCTTGTTTCGAATCAGAACATCGGATAAGAATTTTGCTCCAAATCCTATCATTAAATTTAATAGGGATAACCCTAGTATAAACCCTATACTATTTACAATCAATTTTGCACGTACTTTTTTATCATTATTTGCGTTTAACGCTTCTCCTGCCAAGTAGCTAAAATACAGCGGAAGTAACGGAATCACACATGGAGAAAAAAACGTAAGAAAACCATGTGCAAACGCTGTTAAATATGATACGTCTGCCATAAAAACCTCCTTAAAAATGTACAAAAAAATAATATTCGTATATTATTATGTAAGTATATAATAATATACGAATATAGAAATGTAAAGGATTATTTTAGATAACCGCTTCTTGTAAAAACTTAATTTGCGCAGAATACAATTCGTAGTAATGTCCTTTTAAGTCCATTAATTCATCGTGGCTTCCTATTTCTTCGATGCCCTTATTATTAATAACTAATATGCGATCCGACTGCTTAATTGTTGATAAACGGTGGGCAATCACAAAGGAGGTCCGTCCTCGCAAAAGTTCTTCAAGACCTTCTTGAATTAACTTTTCTGTTTGTGTATCAATACTTGATGTCGCCTCATCGAGAATAAGAATCCGCGGATTTTTCAATAAGGCTCTCGCAAAGGATATTAGTTGGCGTTGCCCTGTTGACAGTCGGCTTCCGCGTTCATTCACTTCAGTATTGTATCCATCTTCCATAAGCGATATAAATTCATGGGCACGAACCGCTTTTGATGCGGCAATAACTTCCTCATCGGAGGCATCTAATTGTCCATAGCGAATATTTTCCATAATGGTTCCTGAGAAAATAAAAGTATCTTGCATCATGACGCCCATTTGCTCCCGTAAGCTTTGTAGGGTAACTTTTGATATATCATGTCCATCAATGAGCAATCGACCTTCATTAATGTCATAAAAGCGACTAATCAAATTTACGACCGTTGTTTTACCGGCTCCAGTCGGTCCGACAAGTGCGATTCGCTCACCTGCTTTTACCTCTAAGTCAAAATCCGACAGAATGACTTGATTCTTTTCATAACCAAAGTTTATATGTTCAAAACGAATATCACCTTTAACTTCTGGTAATTCATAAGCATCTTCAGCGTCTTGAATCTCCGGATGGATATCCATCATCTCGAAAATTCGTTCAAGATAAGCTGAAGCTGATACTAATTGATTGTAGAATTCACTTACATTTAATAAGGGCATCCAAAAGTTCCCCATATAACCTAAGAAAGCAACAACAACTCCTGCGCTAACTTGCTCTGGAAATAAAACTAATGCTGACACTAGCATAACTCCTTGGGAAATAATGGAGACATTTTTCACGATAGGAAAAATAAGACTGGTGTAATGACGGGACTCCATCCATTTATCCTTATATTCTCCCATAACATCTTCAAAAATTTGAAGATTCATTTTTTCACGTGTAAAGGACTGTGTTACTTTCATCCCACTAATGCTTTCATGAATATATGCATTCATGTTCGATTGTTTTACACTCACATCTTGCATTGAACGTCGTTGCTTCGTTTTTACGATAAAAATCAAATAAGTTGCAATCGGAACGAATAAAAGCACAATGAAGGTTAAGCGATAATCGAGTTGAATCATAATAAAAAAAGCTACAAAGAAGGAAAAAATATCGACAACAAGGTTGATTAAACCGTTAGATAGCAAATCGCTCAATGCATTTACATAGTTCACAATTCTGACTAGGATCTTGCCATGAGGTCGACTATCGTAAAAGGTAAAGGGTAATTTTTGTATATGGGAAAAAATATCATACCGAATATCTCGTATAATCTGATGTCCGATTTGAGACATATAACGAATTCTAAACTTCATACATACACTTGAGATAAGTATAATCAATATAAATGCAAGGGAGCTTAAAATCAGTCCATTGACATTACGGTCGGGAATAAAGTCATCAATCACAAATTTCATAAGTAAGGGGGTCATTAAGTTTGCAAAACTTGATATAAGAATGACAAAAAAAGCTAAAATCATTTTTTTCTTGTGCTGTTTAACATAGCGAAGCAACTTTTTTAGCTGTTCCCAATTAAATTCGTCGAGTAACTCTTCGTCTTCACCAAAGGTGTTTCTTTTCTTATTCTCATTCACTTAAGCGCCCACCTTTCTCATGTCATCAAATTCGCCCATTTGCTGTGTAAAGACATCATAATAATATCCTTTTTTGTCCACTAATTCTTGATGTGTACCACGTTCGATGACCTTACCACCATCCATAACTAATATAATATCTGCATCTTTGACTGAAGATATTCGATGGGCAATAATAAAGGTCGTCCGTTTGGCATTTACTTTCTTAAGTTCTGTCAAAATCTTATACTCTGTTTCCATATCAACTGCAGATGTTGTATCATCGAGTATGAGTATGGACGGATTCTGTATAAGGGCTCTGGCAAGAGCAATACGCTGACGCTGACCTCCTGATAGTCCAACACCGCGTTCTCCGACAACTGTATCAAAGTCTTCTTCAAACTGATAGATAAATTCATTCACACCGGCAATCTCTGACGCCAATCGAATGTCTTTTTTCCTTGCCTTCGGAACACCATAGGAGATATTTCCTTCGATTGTATCTGAAAACAAGAAGATATCCTGCATAGCTATGGAAATATTATTTCTTAAGGTTTGTATATCATAATCTTCAATCGGATGATCATCAATGTAAATCTTACCTGCAGTTGCATCATAGAAACGAGAGATCAGGGAGGTCAAGGTCGTTTTCCCACTTCCTGTTGAGCCTAAAAGCGCTACCGTCTCCCCCGGTTTCACACTAAAGCTAACCCCGTCCAATACGGGCAGATCTTCATAGTGAAAAGAAACATCTTCAAAGCGTATATATCCTTCAATGTCTTTTTTATTTACCGGCTCTTTCTTCTGTGTGATTCGACTTTCTTCATTTAATAATTCTTTAACACGTTCATAGGAGGCCAAGAAATTTTGTGATCCGTTGATTAACCATCCAAGCATACGTAATGGATTATTAATCATCCATAAAAGTCGGTTAAATGCTACGAGCTCTCCAATGGTCATTTGTTCATTAAGTATAAGTAAACTTCCCAAGAACAGAACAATAACGTTAAATAATATAGCAAATGCATCTAATGCAGGCAAATACGTTTCCCATACCTTGGCAGATTCGAGATTCCGTTCCATAAAAGCAATATTTTCTTTTTGAAATTTTTCGATTTCATAGGGTTCTCTTGCAAATGCTTTTACAACACGATTCCCGCTTATATTCTCTTGAACAACGGTATTTAACCTTGAAAACTGTGTCCGAATATTTACAAAGGTTGGCTTTACACTTTTAGATAATTTTAATGACAAAATGCCGATAAAGGGCACTATGACAACTAATAATCCTGTAAGCATTGGATTAATAATTAGCATTGAAATAATCGCAATGACAAAAACGGCTCCATGAAATAAACTCACATGGGTAATCCATGCAAAAAAATGTCGGATGGCTTCAATATCGCCAGTCATGTTGGACATAATCTGTCCGTTAGGTGTTCGGTCAAAAAATGTAAAATCTAAACCTTGTAATTTTTTATACAAATCTTTACGTAGTTGATAAACAATATTTTGCGAAAATTCTTCAAACTTCATGAAAAATTGATAACGAAAAAAAGTCCGAAACATGGTCACTCCAATAATTATCAAAGAACCTTTAATAACAAACGATTGGTCATTATCTACTAAAATCGCATCAATAATCCTACCTGTAAGATAGGGATCGACTAATGCTGTTAATGCAAACAGGAGTGTTATCAAACTTCCGATAATGTATAACCGTTTATATGGTTTTATATAAACATTTAACTCTTTTAATGCTTTAAACATATTGACCTCCAACCAAAACTATTTTTCATGCACTCATTTTACTATTATAAAGTTCTTAAATAATAACTAAATGTCAAGAATGGTAAAAGGGATGTCATATTTGGTATGGCATCCCTTTTCTTAATCTAATTCTTTAAGTGCATTTGCAATTTTTTCTTGTTGATCTTGTGCTAAATAGACACCTTGTTCATTGTATCTTTTTATGTAATCAATAACCAAAACCGGATCATTAATGATCTTGACATAGCGACTTTTTATATTCAATATACAATCGTTTGAAAAATAAAGTACCGGAAAAGCCTTCTGATTAAAGCCATTCTTTCGAAGAAAAATGTCCATGCCTTTTTTATGCCCGCTGATTTGTTTAATCGGATTATACATGCGTTTATAGTATTTATCACCACTGCGACTGGTTTTAATCTTCTGAATGTAGGTATCATCCTCTCGTCCTTTTATTTCACCGATAATATGCTTACTTTCCATGATAAAAAGACCATTCGAACCAATAATGACAAAATCAATTTGACTTGATTTTTTGCCGTCAACAAGATGTACATCACTTAACACTTTATAACTTTTCGGTAATTTACTCAATAAATCCAGTGATTCTTTTTCTCCTTGTAGGCCAAACTTTAATATCTCTATATGATTCATTGTCATCATAATCCATATAACCATTGCTCCAATAATCAAAAGAGAAATATAATAACTGATCTGCAATGCTAGGACGGATAAAACAATCAATGTCATCGCAATACTCAGTTTCGCATAAGCCTTACGTATGTCTGTCCGTAAATGATTTGAGCGCTTAACTATTTCTGCCATTCAACAACTCCACTTTCTTTTTCGTCGTTTTGTAAAACACCTTTTATTATACAAGAGGATTGTCATAATGACAAGAAATCATTCATTACTTTTTAATACCAATGTCTGTTCGATATTGCTTATCCACAAAATCCACTTCTGCAACAGCTGTATAGGCAACTTTTCTTGCTTCTTCAATATCTTTACCAAAAGCTGTCAAACCAAGTACACGTCCACCATTCGTAACAATCTTTTCTTTTTCTATTTTCGTTCCGGCATGAAAAACAATTATATTATCTTTTGACCTTTGTTTTTCTAAACCGGTGATCTCATATCCTTTTTTATATGAAACCGGATATCCACCTGAAGCAAGGACAACACAAACCGTCGCTCGTTCATCCCATTCTAATGTCACTTGATCTAAGCGACCATCAATAGCTGCTTCAATAATTTCAACCAAGTCTGTTTTTAGTCGAGGTAGGACAACTTGCGCTTCCGGATCACCAAACCTAGCATTATACTCAAGGACCTTAGGCCCATCTTTTGTTAACATTAATCCAAAGAAAATAATACCTGTAAAGGGTCTTCCTTCTTCCTTCATTGCATCAAGTGTTTTTTGATAAATGTTCTTTACACAAAAATCGTGAACATCATCCGTATAAAATTTACTCGGAGAAAAAGTACCCATACCACCAGTATTAAGTCCTTCATCATTATCAAAGGCCCGCTTATGATCTTGCGCACTAATCATGGGTAAAATATGGTTTCCATCACAAAAAGAGAGTACTGACACTTCAGGGCCTTCAATAAATTCTTCCACAACAAGTTGATCTCCTGCTGCTCCAAATTTTTTATCCACCATAATATCTTGAACACCCTTTAATGCTTCATCCTTTGTCTGACAAATAAGAACACCTTTTCCTAGAGCTAGCCCATCTGCTTTTAAAACAAGCGGATATTGGCATGCTTCAAGATATTTTTCCGCAAGTTCTGCGTCTTCAAATACTGAATAGCCTGCTGTAGGTATCCCATGTTTCTTCATTAAATCTTTGGCAAAAACTTTACTTCCCTCAAGCATTGCCGCATTCTTTGTCGGTCCGAAGATCCTTAACCCCTTGGCTTCAAATGCATCAACAACGCCTAACATCAACGGATCATCCATTCCTACAATCGTTAGGTCAATTTGATTACTTTTCGCAAACATAACTAGGGTGGTTACATCGGTTGCCTGTATATCTAAACATGTCGCCAACTCACTAATACCACCATTGCCGGGAGCACAGTAAATCTCTTCTATCGTTTTATTTTGCAATAATTTCCAAATAATCGCATGTTCTCTTCCGCCGCTTCCAATAACAAGTACTTTCATAACCATACCTTTCTCAACTTAATTTTTCAAACCATTCTTCAAATGTATTAATTGCTTTAGGCAATAATTTCCATTCTGCTTCTTGCATAATACGTTGCTGTAAAATTTCCGGCGTGTCATTTTCATATACCGGAACACATTGTTGATAAAGAATCGGTCCATGATCTGTAATCTCATCCACGACATGCACTGTTGCTCCGGAAACTTTTACACCGCGTTCTATCGCTGCTTCGTGTACCTTTAATCCGTAGTATCCATCACCTGCAAAAGCCGGTATCAAAGAAGGATGTACATTGATGATTCGATTTTTATATCGCTTAATGATTTTTTCATTTAAAATCACAAGATAACCTGCCAATACAACAAGGTCAACGCGATGTTCCAAAAGACAATCAATCATTGCATCAGCAAATGCATCTGATGAAGTATAATCTCTTGGCCGAATGCATCGGGTTTGAAGGCCATAATTTTGCGCTCGCTCAAGTGCATAGGCTTTTTTTCGATTACTAATGACGATTTCAATTTTTGTATTTGTAATATGGCCTGCTTCAATCGCGTCAATAATAGCCTGTAGATTTGTTCCTCCACCGGATACCAATACAGCAATTTTTAGCATAATGCAACTCCTTTTTCACCTTCAACAAGCTTACCTATAATATATCCCTTTTCGCCAATGCTTTCAAGTGCTTGTAGGACTTTTTCTTGTTGCCCGTCTTTAACAACAGCAATCATACCAATCCCCATATTAAAGGTGTTATACATGTCATTATCTGATAGATTACCTATACTTTGCATCAAGGTAAATATTGGGTGAATGGGCCATGAACCACATTGAACCTCAGCTTTTGTTCCATCCTTTAACATTCGCGGAATATTTTCGATAAAACCACCACCGGTAATATGACTGATGGCTTTAATTGTTGTCACTTCTTTGATTGCTTTAACAGAATTCACATAAATTTTTGTCGGTTCAATCAAGGCTTCTCCAAGGGTTGTCCCTAATGCATCAATATGTACCGAAAGCTTCTCCGGATTTGGGTCAAAGAGTTTTCGAACAAGTGAATATCCATTACTATGGATACCTGAGGATGGTAGTCCGATGAGGATATCCCCCGCTTCAAGTGTCGAACCGTCAATCACATTTTTTTTATCGACAATCCCTACTGAAAATCCTGCCAAGTCATATTCGCTTTCCGGATAAAATCCCGGCATCTCAGCTGTCTCCCCTCCGATAAGTGCCGCTCCGGATTGTTGACACCCTTTCGCGATCCCACTAACGATTGTTGCGATTTTTTCCGGAAAGTTTTTGCCACATGCAATATAGTCCAAGAAGAACAAGGGTTCAGCACCAGCACATATAATATCATTAACACACATAGCAACACAATCAATCCCGATTGTATCATGTCGATCCATATCAAAGGCTATTTTAAGTTTTGTTCCGACACCATCTGTACCGGAAACTAGAATCGGTTCTTCCATAGAAAATTTTGCTAAGGAAAACAATCCTCCAAAACCGCCTATATCATTAACCACACCTTCACGATGGGTTTGTTTTACATGTTCTTTCATCAATTCAACCGCTTTATATCCAGCTTCTACATCGACACCAGCTTCTTTATAATTCATTCTTATATCTCCTCATTTTCAATACGGGTTGGATATTTTCCTGTAAAACATGCTGTACAAAAATTACAGCCTGCACCTATTAAGGTTGTTTTTAATCCTTCTTCACTGATAAAACCTAACGAATCCGCTTCGATGACCTCGCAAATTTCCTCAACACTATGAGAAGAAGCAATCAGATTCTGTCGTTCCGGTGTGTCTATTCCATAAAAACAAGAATGGGTCACCGGTGGCGAGCTTACTCGTACATGTACTTCTTTGGCTCCGGCTTTTCTAAGTAGTCGCACAATATGCTTTGAGGTTGTTCCTCGAACAATAGAGTCGTCAATCATAATGACACGCTTACCTTCAACTTGAGACCGAATGGGATTTAACTTCAAATGGACACCAAGTTCACGCAAGGCCTGGTCCGGTTGAATAAAGGTTCTTCCCACATATCGGTTTTTCATAAATCCATCAACAATAGGAATGCCTGATGCATCCGCATAACCATGGGCTGCAGATAAACCTGAATCAGGAACACCAATAACAACATCCGCTTCTACCGGATGCTCTTTTGCTAAAACGCCACCTGCACGGTATCTTGATGTATAGACTTCTAGACCTTCCATAATACTATCCGGTCGAGCAAAATAGATATATTCAAAACTACACATGGCTGATTTTTCGGCTGCATTATCAACCATCATCGAACGCATACCGTCTTCATCAACAATAACGATTTCTCCGGCTTTAACATCACGTACAAATTCAATGCCCAATGCATCAAAAGCACAAGATTCTGAAGAAAAGACATAAGCACCATCTTTTTTTCCAATAACAAGTGGGCGCATACCGAGTGGATCTCTAGCCGCAATCAGTTTATGAGGCGTCATAACGAGGAGTGCATATGCACCATCGATTTCTTTCATCACATCAACAAGAGCATCTTCGATTGAATTGAATCGGATTCTTGCTCGAGATAATAAGGCTGCAATGACTTCTGAGTCTGTTGTTGTTTGAAAAATTGTTCCTTGATTTTCCAAACTTGTGCGTAATCGCTTTGCATTGGTCAAGTTTCCATTATGGGCAAGTGCCATATGACCCTTTGTATATTTAATAACCAAGGGCTGGGCATTTTCTGCCAAACTGTCTCCCGCTGTCGAATAACGAACATGACCGATTGCAGAATGACCTTTTAAATAATCCAATACCACATCATCAAAAACTTCTGTAACCATGCCCATTTCTTTTCTGTAAAGAATTGTTCCATTATTATTGACTGCGATTCCTGCACTTTCCTGTCCACGATGTTGTAATGCAAATAGTCCGTAATAGGTCAGTCTCGTCGGATCAAAATTAGCTCCATCCTTATATACGCCAAACACTCCGCATTCTTCGTTTAACTTATCATCTAAAAACAGATCTTCCATCAATTTTTTTGCCTCCATCTAGTGGTCACCTAATAGGCGCTTCAAGACTTCTTGATACGCCTCTTCTACGTTACCTAAATCTCTTCTAAAACGGTCTTTGTCGAGTTTTTCATTGGTATTTGTATCCCAAAAGCGGCAGGTATCCGGAGATATTTCATCGGCTAAAATAACTTCTCCTTCAGGTGTTCTACCGAATTCGATTTTAAAATCAATTAGTTCAATATTCACAGTTTTAAAATACTGAGTCATAAATGCATTAATTGCAAAGGCCATGGACTCAATAACCTGAAGTTCTTCTTCTGTCGCAAGCCCCATCGCTTTAATATGATAATTATTAATCATGGGATCGCCGAGTTCATCTTTTTTATAGCAATACTCTAACACCGGAACACTTAATTTAGTTCCTTCCGGTAATCCAAGACGTTTACTTAAGCTTCCTGCTGCAATATTTCGCATAATAACTTCTAAGGGAATAATCTCAACACTGCGAACCAGGGTTTCACGGTCATTTAAGGTTTCAACATAGTGGGTTTTTATACCTTCTTTTTCCAACAAGGACATCATGTGATTACTAACCCGGTTGTTCACAGCGCCTTTTGCTGCAATCGTTCCTTTTTTCTCACCGTTAAATGCTGTAGCGTCGTCTTTGTAGCTGACGATGAGTAAGTTTGGATCATCCGTCTTAAATACTTTTTTTGCTTTTCCTTCGTATAGTTGCTCTCTTTTTTCCATGGGACCTCCATAAGGATTATATCATTGAATTATAGTTATCATATCCAGATGCTTCTAAGCGTTTTGCTTTTGTCTCTACCATAACTTCTAAACTTTTTTTATATGCGTCAACACGATTTGCAATGGCACTGTCTTTTAAAGATGCAATTTGTGCTGCTAGAATTCCTGCATTCTTGGCTCCGTTAATGGCAACGGTCGCTACCGGAATTCCCGGTGGCATTTGAACGATGGAATACAAGGAGTCAATACCACTCATTGTCTTTGTCTTCACCGGAACGCCAATAACCGGAACGGATGTTAATGAGGCTACCATTCCGGGCAGATGGGCAGCCCCACCGGCGCCGGCAATAATGACATCAATACCATTATCTCTTGCGCCTTTTGCGTAAGTATACATGCGGTCCGGTGTTCGATGAGCAGATACAATGGTCATCTCGTAATCCACTTTTAACTCTTCAAGGATCTTAGCTGCTTCACTCATCACAGGTAGATCCGAATCACTACCCATAATTATACCTATTTTTACAGTTACTTTTTCACTCATGCTTTGTCCTCCCCTTTAATTTTTATCTTATCATAGGCTTGTCTTGCTTTACTTAGCGCTTCATCAACATCCCTTGCACATACGGTTAAGTGACCCATTTTGCGAAAGGGTGTTGTCATTGTCTTCCCATACATATGTACTTTAACGTCAGCATCTTGATATGCTTGGCAGATTCCCTCTACTAGTGTTTTACCAAAATATCCATCTTGGCCTAGTAGGTTCTTCATCACCGATGGCAAGCGTAAGTGACTACTCCCAAACGGAAGGCCCGTTATGGCTCGCACATGTTGTTCAAACTGGGACGTCACACATCCTTCGATGGTATAGTGGCCTGAGTTATGTGGTCTAGGCGCTACTTCATTAACAAGCACTTCTTGGTCTTTAGTCACAAAGAGTTCGATACAAAACATACCCACCCCGTGAAAAACATCTAGAACTTTTTCTGCTATTTTTAAGGCCTCATTATATGCCCCTTGGCTAATTCTAGCCGGAACAATCGTTTCATCTAAAATGCTGTTCTTGTGATGATTCTCCCCTACCGGATATATGGATATCTGGCCTTGGATCCCACGACATGCCAGTACAGACACTTCTTTTTCAAAAGGAACAAGCCGTTCTACCATTAAGGGAATCTCACCACTCCCTAATTGCTCATAAGCCTCATGAACTGCATCCATCGAGGAAATTAAAGCATTTCCTTTTCCGTCGTAACCGCCTCGTCTGGCTTTTAACATGGCTGCACCGTCGAATTTTTTAACTGCATTTTCGAGTTCAGATATGTTTTCAACTTGAACATAGTCAGGAACCGGGATATTCGCTTCCTTTAAGGTATTTTTTTGTAGTAGTTTATCTTGGATTAATAGGAGTGACTTTGGCGAAGGATATATTGTATAGCCTTCATCTTCAAGAATATTAAGGAACTCAGCATCGATGTGCTCAAATTCATAAGTTACGACATCGGAACGCTCAGCCAATTGACGTATGGCCTCGCGATCGTCAAAAGCTGCTTGTATGTGTTCATCCGAAATGGAATGGGACGGACAGTCATTACTCGGGTCTAATGTTATACAATAAAATCCGAGTCGTTTTGCGTCAAGAATCATCATTTTCCCTAGTTGCCCGCCGCCGATAATACCGATCTTCTTTGATAAAACATTCATAATAAACCTCACTGTGTATGTCAGACTTCTTTATGGTTATTTTACAAGTATTCACCAACGAAGTCAACACTTTTCCGAACATTATTCTGTTTTTATCGAAAATCATTCGGAAAATGATAAGATAAATAAAATCTGAACTTCCTGTGATTTTTCCACCTAAATAAAAAAAACAATAAAAAAGTAT
>DDQW01000064.1 GCA_002342805.1 Clostridiales bacterium UBA2432
TTGTCTTGATTGGATTGGATTTTTTTTTGAATTTGATCAAAAAGATCCTGGTCTGTAATCATTACTGTTTGAGAAATGTCAAAAAGTGTTGTTTCGATATTATCTCTCGCAATTGAAGCGTAGCCTAAATCATTACGTTTTTTTTCAACGACATAAGACCGTATTCGATCCTTCAAAATACTGTAATCATCAATGGTGTATGTAGCCGCACGATTGAGCTGATTTAAATGCTCGTTGACTTGCTCATTGAGTATTCGTTCCATCTCTGGATCTTGGTTGATAACACACACATATGTGTTCAAGCGAATCTTATCGCCTTCAGGTACAAAATATTTAACAGGTCCGGAATCATTACTATAGACAATATCTTCATTACGTAAAAAGACACCTTTAAATGATCCTTCATTTAAGATTTCTCCGGATTCTGCATATACATAGTGAATGGCGTCTTTTGTCAGTGAATGGTATACAATAAACAATAAATAGGCCATTAAAATAACATAGACAATGACCACAAAATTTATATGTTTATTTGCTTTTTCTTCTCTCTTTTTTTTATTTGCACTTGCTTTATATCGATTATTTTCCATATCGTCCCTCTGAATAATACATTCCTTGTCTAAAATCATTTTCGGTTAACTGTTCGATAATCATATTATATACTTTCCACCAGCTTGTCTCCCAATTTGAAAAAACAGAATCATCTTTGGGTATTCTAGACACTAGTCTTGCGATGGCTATATCCGGATTTAAGCGTGTAATAAAATAAATAACACGTTGAATGTAATCATTTATATCACCAACTATGATTTTACCATCTAAATACTCTTTTTCATAGATACTATCTTTTGCAATATATAAAGAATGTAATTTTACAATATCTGTAGCTACTTCATTCATTAAATTTACGGTTGTTTCAACATCTTCTATGGTTGTTCCCGGTAAATTCAAAATAAGATGGGTACACAAGTTAAAACCGAATGACTTAATACGTAGTGCGGCTTTTTCATAATCTGCAACAGAGTGTCCACGATGAACCGATTCCAATACACCATCATTGGCAATTTGCAAACCTAATTCGAAGGTTATATCTATATGATTTTCTTCTTGTATCTTCTTAAGAGCCCGTAAATATTCATCAGGTAAGGTGTCAGGACGCGTTGCGATATCAATTCCTACCAAATCACACTCAATAGCTTCATTTATATAACTTAAAAACGTCTCTAGCGGCATATAGGTATTTGTATAATTCTGAAAATAACCAATAAATTTTTGGGACTTATATCGCTTTATCATTTTAAGGCGTGCTGCCTTGATTTGGTCTTTAACAGGAATCATATCTTCATGTGCTTCAAATCCCGTACCTTTGGCACTACAAAAAGAACATCCTTGTCGTCCTTTACTACCGTCTCGATTGGGACATGTTGACGGGATATTAATTGGACATTTATAGGTTTTTACATCGTATTTATTTGTAAGATATTCATTATATGAATAAAATCTAGGTTCTGACATGATAACACTTCTTTCTCTGTTTGATCATAGTATAATTTATTTAAGTCTAAAACAAATAAACGAAAATATTTCGATTTATAAAAAGGATTTGTACATTTTTCATAGAATACATATATATACTAATCGATTAACCAGTCCATTTATTATTAAGGAGGAGATTACCATGATACAAGTAATTCCAGGTGATACAGGTGAGGGAAAAACAAAAGAGCTAATCGAAGCAGCAAATGCAAAGTTAAATGAAACCAATGGAAATATTGTTTATATTGATGCTGATAATACACATATGTATGATCTCAAGCATGAAATCCGATATATAAATATTTCTGAATTTCCGATTAATAATTATCATGAGTTTTTTGGTTTTATGTGCGGTATCTTATCAGAAGATAACGATATTGATTATATCTTCGTTGACGGTCTATTGCGGATGGCGCACCTTAATCAAATTGATAACTCCGATGAATTGATTGAAAAATTAAAAATGATTACAAATAAGTTTGGAGTAAAACTTGTTGCAAGTATTAATTGTAAGCAAAACAATTTACCTCAATTCCTTCAAGAATTTTCAATGGCTTAAAGCTATTTGTAAAAAAGCTGGTGTCTAGTGACACCAGCTTTTATTATGCAAGAAAGTCATCTTAATACATCGCGCCATTCAATATCTCCACGTTCAAGTGCTCGTATTAATAATTCTGCCGTTGCTAAATTTGTAGCAACCGGAATATTATGTATGTCACATAAGCGAATCAACGAACCCATTTCCGGTTCATGTTCTTGGCGTGAAACAGGATCCCGTAAAAAAATCATTACGTCAATTTGATTATGCGCAATTTGAGACCCTAGTTGTTGAACACCACCAAGATGTCCGGTTAAATACTTATGTATGTTTAAATTCGTGACTTCTTCAATTAATCGCCCTGTCGTTCCCGTTGCATAAAGATCATGTTTATGCAAAATGTTCCTATACGCAATGCAAAAGTTTTGCATTAATTTTTTCTTGGTATCATGTGCTACTAATCCGATATTCATAAGAACCCCCTATTTGTTAGTTTTTCGCTGGATACTTAAGTTAAGAACAAGACCTAACATAAGCATGTTACTCCATAAAGCACTTAAACCATAACTAATGAATGGCAAAGGCAATCCAGTGTTTGGAACAATATTTGTTGTGACTCCAACATTAATAAATGTCTGAAATCCAACGATGGCAACAAAACCTGCACATAAAAGTTGCCCCATTAAATCTTTGCTGTCTTTTGCAATATATAATACTCTTAACATTAACGCTAATAGCAATAACAATACAATAGAGCATCCGATGAAACCGAACTCTTCGCCAATAATCGAGAAAATAAAATCTGTTTGTGATTCCGGCAAATAGTTGTATTGATTAAGCTTACCATTATATATACCTTTTCCGAACAACTGCCCGGACCCGATTCCTTGAACCGAATTTTGTGTTTGAAGTGCAATGGATAATTCATATTCTTCAGGATTGATCATTGCCATAATTCGCCCTAATTGGTTATTGCTTAGCAATATTTGTCCGGGTTGTTGTATATACCATAATACACCAAACATTATTACTATTGCAATGCCTACAAGAATAAAAATATAACGATATTTAATACCCGCAGAAAATAACATAATAGCGAGTAAAAATAGTAAAACAAGTGCCGTAGACAAATCAGGTTGTTCGCGAATGAGCATCATGGGAATAATAATTAAGATCCCTGCCCCGATCCATACAAAAATTGAATTAACGTGTTTTTGAAATTTATCGAAGTATTTTGCTAAAACAATAACCATAAAAAATTTAGAAAATTCACTGGGTTGAATGGTCATACTTCCAATCTCTATCCACCGAACAGCACCATTGACTTCTTTTCCAAACATTAATACGGCAACGAGTAGGCCAACACTCACAAGGTAAATAGGAATAGCTAATTTTCCCAAAAGATGATAATCAAAAAAAGAAAGAATAAGCATCAAAATCAAACCGATAAAAAAACCTAATAACTGTCTTTGCGAGTAATAATCCGTTCCTTCAACACTGTTAATCCGAGTTGCACTACCAATAACAAAATAACTCACTGTGATTAGTAAGAATAAGAGGATTATGCTTAAAAAATCATAGCGCTTGTAATTATAACTACGAAACATATATTGCCTCTATCCTTTTGGCTTTTTAATATTGGTTATTGGTATATTCGCATAAAGAGCAGGTACAACATTCCCAGAGGTGTCTGAACGCGTGGAACCTACTTTTAATTCCAGCTCACCTTCATCAAAATCCATATATTTACTGATTGTTTGTAGAATATCAGCACGCATCATTTCTAATACGTCAGTTGAACAATTAACTCGATCATGAATTAAAACCAGCTTTAAACGATCTTTTGCTACCGTCTTAGAGGTTTTCTTCCTTGAAAAAAATCCCATTATTCCACCTTCCTAACCTTTCATTCCCATTATTGTACGTAATTTGCCAAAGAATCCTGTTGGAGTCTCTAAATCTAAATATGGCACTTCTTCACCTGTAATTCGCTTGCACATATTAATATAAGCTTTTCCAGGAATGGTGTTCTCGTTGGATACGATAGGATCACCTGTATTTGTTGAGATGACAATATTTTCATCATCAGGCATAATTCCTATTAAATCAATAGCTAAAATTTCAATAACATCATCAATACCCATCATATCTCCTCGTTTAACCATATCATATCGTATACGATTAACGACGAGTCGAATGTCTCGAATTTCATTTGCTTCGAGTAATCCAATAATACGATCGGCATCACGAATTGCAGAAACTTCCGGCGTTGTTACTACAATTGCTCGATCAGCTGCAGCAATGGCATTCTTAAAGCCTTGCTCAATACCGGCTGGACAATCAATAATAATATAATCATAATCTTCTTTTAATGTTTCGCATAAATCTTTCATTTGCTGGGGAGAAACTGCATCTTTGTCTCGTGTTTGTGCGGCAGGAAGCAAATATAATGTTGGATTTTTTTTATCTTTTATAAGACCTTGACTTATTTTACAACTACCTTCAATAACATCAATCAAATTGTATACAATTCTATTCTCTAGGCCCATGACAACATCAAGATTACGTAATCCGATATCAGCATCAATTAATACAACTTTTTTTCCTAGCATGGCTAATCCGGTTCCGATATTAGCACTCGTTGTTGTCTTACCAACACCGCCTTTTCCTGATGTGATTACAATAACTTCACTCATTTAATTCGCTCCTTCTATTCTAGTTTGTTTCATTAATTAAATCTCTATAGACTTGATTATGTATATTCTCTATAACGATACGTCCGTCTTCTTCATATGCAATCTGAGCTTCACCGGACTTTGAACTTACATTAGGCTGATCAGATGCTCGGCCAATAGCATTGCCGATTCTAAGCTGAATGGGGTTCATGTCTAAAGCAAATACAAATCCTTTTTGTTGAGGATCGAGACCTGCCTGAACAACACCTTTTAAACGTCCTAAAACAATAACTTTACCGCCGGATTCTATTCTCGAACCATTATTCACATCACCTAAAATGACAACATGACTTTTAGTGACAATTTGTTGTCCTGAACGAAGATTTGAAAAATGAAACACGATTTGTTCATCTTGTTCGCGGAACTTTTGTGCTTGAAGACGTAATTGTGATTCGAGTTGTTCAATATAATCTTTATAAGCCTTTATCTTAGGTTCAATCGAATCATTGGCAACTTTTTCAATACGTTCCTCAACACGGTCAAAATCAAATTCTTTATGAAGAGAACAAATTATTTGAAGATTTGTTTCATCAGACACTAATTGTGAAAGTTGATCCATTTCCTTCGAAGTGAGTTTTTTTCCTTCAAAGGAAAGCACAACTTTACTGTTGCCAAAAAAGTTCTTGCCATCAATTAATTTCCGTTTTAGCTCCTCATATATCAAATCAAATGTTGATTGCTCATCGATATGTATTGATAATCCGAATTGATTCCCTTTAATTAGAATATTATCCTTCATAAATTACCTCGTTTTTTTTGCTAAGGTATTTTTATACCTTATTTCATATTATACATAAAAACAAAAACAATGTATAGATAAATCTTAAAATGTTTTAATTCTCCTCTGAAACAATTGTCTCAAAAGCATTTTCACCCATATAGTTAAAAGAAGAATCATTTTTATAAATATCATAATAGGCAGCGTATAAATCTCGCGTCACTGTTCCGACAATAAAACCGGATGAAAAATCGGCTGTATAGCTATAAGGAATAACAACAGTGATGGCAATTTCAGGTGCTTCTGCTGGTGCAAAAGATCCAAACACAGCATGGGAAGCCCGGGATTTATTCTCTTGTGCACTTCCAGTTTTACCGGCAACAAGAAGAGGAAAATCCGCATAAAAACTTCTTGCCGTCCCCCGAGAACCGGAGGTCACTTCAACCATACCCTTCTGAACGAGTCGAATGGTTTCTTCACTGAATTTATTATCCTTAGTTACTGTGGGTTCATTAATTTCGTAAACAGATCCATCTGAGTTATATATACGGTCAATTAAGGTTAATTCATATAATGTGCCACCATTTGCCAAGGTTGCAATGTATCTAGCAATTTGTGTTGGTGTATATGAATTGTACTCTTGCCCCATTGCTGCAGTTACCGGGTTGGGAAAACCTGTCGTTGTGTTGCCGGGTAAGGATGGTGGCGATTCAGTTAATTCAATGCCTGTTACTGAATTTAAACCAAACATGGCTGCATATTCTGCCAATTTATTTGTTCCGAGTTTAGGAATGTAAGTGCCATCTTCGCTTGTTCCCAGACGATAACCCACTTCATTAAAAAAGGAGTTACAACTTACGGCAATTGCAGTAACAACATTAATACTTCCATGTTGTCCACCACTTGCTGCAATCCAGCATGCAACAGAAGGTGAAACTTTTGTAAAATGACCGGTACAGTTGAAATGAGTATGCTCCTCAATAATTCCTTCTTCAAGACCTGCAACAGCAGAAATCATCTTAAACGTTGAACCAGGTGCTGTTTTCCCTTGGGTAGCAATTGGGTATAATGGACGACTCGGATCATTTAATAAATCTTGATAATAATTATAGTCTGAAATACGATTGTTGTCATAACTTGGATAATTAACAAGTGCAAGTACGGCTCCTGTATTAACATCCGTTATTACAGCACCTCCTGTCGAAGGATCAAGCGCCACTTGCTGAGGTGTTAATTCAATATTAGCAATAATGTCCTTCATAAAATTCAAGGCACTAATTTTACGTGTTGATAAGGCGTCATATCGAGTCTCATCATATTCAATAAGATCAATTTCCATTAACAGTTTAGATAAGTCAATATATGAAAATTCTTCATTTTCAATCATTTCCAAGAAGATATTCAACTGAAACTGATGGCGTTCTACATAATCACCTAGAATAATTTCTTCCATTAAGTAGAGATATAGGTCATTGTCGTTTATAGTATCTCCGTCACTAAATATATCTTCACTATATTTTTCAAATTGAAGATAGTCTTCTTTAATGTAATAGTTTAGCAATCCTCTGAAACTAATAATCTGATTATCATAATCCAAAAAGCCACTGCTACTTGTATGATTATTTTGTAATAATCCATCGCTTGCAAGCGTATTTAAAAGATAGTTGTTGTATCGAGATAAGCTTTCATTTTTCGATGTATCACTCGTTTCAAGTTGATTACGAAGATTCTCGATTCGAGTATTACGATATGCCTGAAACTCTTTTAAAATTGCATATGTCGAGGGGGTATTGTCTGTTGAGGTCAATATTCGTTCAAGATCAATGGTTTTATTTTCAAACAAAGAATAATATACTTCCCTTAGCTCAGGAACACGCATTTCTCCAAAAGAAGGTCTTTTTAAGACGAGTTTTTCTGAGAGTAAATGCGCTAATTGTTTAACTAGGATCTCTTCCGTTTTTTTCTGCAATTCTAAGTCGAGTGTTAAATATACATCTTTTCCTGCAACAGGGTCGATTTGTTCAATTATATTCATAGTACGGCCAAGATTATCTACTTCGACCGTTTGCTTACCATCTTGTGCATGAAGATACAATTCCATGGATTTCTCTATTCCAATGCGTCCGATGATATCGTTTTGATCATATCCGTAGGCTTCATAGTCTTCAAGTGCCTCATCACTTATCCGGCCAGTATATCCTAAAATATGTGACATAAGCTCCGGATATAGATATTTGCGAACAGGGTCTTCAACAATCGTCACTCCAGGTAAAATATCTTTATTTTCTTTTAACTCAGCCAAAGATTCAAGGCTAATATCAATTGCAATTTCTTGAGGAATAAACTTATAGTAAGCTTTTTTCCAAAGCGCATAACGTATCGACAATAAATCGATAAGCTCAGCTTGACTGATGTTTTTTTCTTCAATTTCTTTTTCATCTATAGCAAAAAAAGTGGCGCTACACAGATACTCAATAATCTCATCCGGAGTTTGATCCATAGTAAAATCAGGATCTTTTGCCATTTGGCTTGCATAAATATCTTTTATAAATCGTGTAAGTTGACTTTGACTTTCTTTAAATTGATAGATTCCGTCATTGTTTACATATATTGGAAATTCAATACTTAGTTGATCTCCGTTTTCATTAAGAATCCGAATCATGGTTAACAATAATTGATTACGGTCAACCGAATAAACACTGTTATCATATTTCACGGTATAGGCAATCTCATTTATTGCAAGAGGCGTTCCTTTTCGATCATAGATCACTCCACGTTGTCCTTTGATATCAATTTCCCTTAGAATACTTAGTTCAAATTCTTCGTCTAATCGGCTTCCGTTTATAATCTGTAGTTCAAATAATCTTGAGAGGAGTATAGATATCATAAAAATGAGAACGAGACTTAAGACAAAAAGTCGATGGGTTAAAAAAGTAAAAATATATTTAATAATCTCCTTCATTGAATGTTTCCTCCCCCTTTCGTTTCTGCTTATGATAATTGCGTAAAAAATTATAGTAGGCAATATAAATTCTATAAAAAATCACACCCATAAATACCGTATATGTAATTTCAGGTGCAAGAATATACCCAAAATAATATCCAAGGTCTAAACGCCCTCGAAATAAATATGTAAAAATAAAAATAATTAAATTATAAAAAAAATCGGATAAACCGATAACGATAAGCGGTATTACCATGCTTTCCGCATAATAGTTGCGATACAAGTATCCGGCGACATAAGCAATTGATGCATAAATAAGAACATAAAAACCGACAACACCCCCAAATTGAATATCTTGTATTAAACCAAAAAAGATGGCATACACTAGCCCTTCCTTTCTTCCCATCAATGCACTTAGCGATACAATGGTAACAATGAAAAGATTTGGAGTGGTATTATTTATACTTAAGTGTTGAAAAAGAGTGGTTTGTAATACGCTAATGAATATAATGATCAATGCAGTTAAACTTTTTTTTACCATAGTATCCTCTTAATCTATTGCCTTTAAATTAATAACAAGAACTTCTTCTAAGTGCTTAAAATCAACAACCGGTTCGAGTATAGCCGTTTTTGTTAACTTGTTTGGATTTGATTCGATACGTTTAACATATCCTATTAAGATTCCCGGTGGAAAGTATTCGCCTAAATGTGATGTGACGATTTCGTCGCCTTCAATGATATTAACGTCTTCATGGATATCTTCAATAAGACAAAATCCCTGATCCCCTAGTTTTTTGTCCCCACTAACTGTTGCAATATCAGATGTACGAATGATTTTTGCGCTTACACTTGATGTGTCATCAATAATCGAACGGACTTTTGAATAGTTTGGAGCAACTTCAATGACTCGACCAACAAGACCACTTCCGGCCATTACAATCATATTCACTTCAAGTCCTTCATCGCTTCCCTTATCAATTATAAAAACTTCATACCAATTACCGGGATCTTTTCCGATAACTCTTGCACCAATTTTCGGATAATCTGCATATTGTTGATCAAGTTCATATAATTCGCGCAGTCGCTCCAGTTCTACTTTATCCAATTCTAAGAGTTTGTTTTCATAACGTAATTGGTCAACTTCCTCTGTGAGCCGTGCGTTCATAATCTCTAGTTCATTGATATTTTTAACAAAATCTACTTTGTCTTTGATCCAATCACCAAAATAGGTTGCTCCTTTTTGGAAGGGGATAATCACATAGGTAATACTCTGTTCAATAGGTGACGTGGATTGACGTAATTCCCATGTGAATACCATGGATATAGAAGAAATGATAAATAATATAATCATGAAGTTTTTAATCGTGAATTGTGAATGTCGCTTCATAGCCCCTCCTAGGTTAAAAACCTAATCCTTGTTCTTTTAGACTTATATAATTTCCATCACCAATAATTATGTGATCTAAGATGTCCATACCTAATACATTTCCGGCTTTTACCATACGCTTTGTCACTTCAATGTCGCTTTGACTCGGCGTTGGATTTCCGCTTGGATGATTGTGCATTAAAATTAAATGCACTGCTTTATAGGATAAAGCCATTTTAAATATTTCTCGTGGGTCGACTAAGGATGCATTTACGGTGCCGATAGAAATATCCTTGTCACCAATAATGGCATTTTTTGTATTTAGAAAAATAACTTTAAAGTGTTCGCGCTCGTGATAGCGCATCTCTTCCATATAAATGTTTGCTATTGAAGAAGGTGAATCAATACATAATTTTTCGATGCTTGTCGATTTGGATAATCGTTTTGCGATCTCTGCTAACGCTTTTAATTGTATAGATTTAACTCGACCGATTCCATTAATTGTCATTAACTGTTTGATATCTAACATGTGTATAGCTGCCAAACCACGACGATCGATATTAAGAATTCGACTCGCAGTAATGGTTGACGCTTCCCCACGTGAGCCGGTACGAATAATAATGGCTAATAATTCAGCATCTGTCAATGCTTTGGGACCGTACTTTTCTAGTTTCTCATAAGGTCTTTCTTCTATTGGTAATTCTTTCATATTATAGGGCATATATTTTCTCCTTTTACATCGAATGCATATGTTAAAGGATATAATTCATTTCTTTTAACATATGTATTGTTAAGTTAATCGGAAGCCCAACGATATTAAAATAATCTCCATTAATTTTTTTGATATAGCGGGCACCTATACCTTGTATACCATAGGCGCCAGCTTTATCAAATGGTTCTTTCGTACCGATATAATAGTCAAAATCATGTTCATTCATTGTATCCATAAGAACTGTCGTGCATTGATAACGTACTATTTTTTTTGAATTTTTGGGATCCAATATACATACGCCTGTATAAACTTCATGGGTTTTACCAGAAAGAAGTTTTAGATATGTATACGCTTGTTCTTTATTGATTGGTTTTCCTAAAATTTGTCCTTCAATGACAACAATTGTATCAGCACTTAATATTAATGTTTCATCCATACCTTGACACGAAAGAAACTCTGCCTTTTTTAAAGCCAGAGTTTGAACATATTCTTTCGGTTCAATATGTGTTTTAGATATAGAGTTTTCATCAAATTCACTAGGTATAATTTTAAAATCTATGCCTATTTGTTTTAATAAATCAGCTCTTCGCTCTGATTGAGATGCTAAAATTAATTTTTTTGTAGTTCTCATAATCGACTATATGTGAATATAGCAATTGCTATTCCAACGATACTGGCAACGGTTATATCAAATGTGATCTTAAATAAAAGTGTAATAATTTTCAAATCAAGTGATATAGCATCTTCCAATCCGAAAGTATAACCGAGATTTAACCAAGTCAAAAATGGGACGCCGGATGCTAATTCACCAATTAATCCTCCGATAACAATGCCTGCTAATAGTAATAAAAACAGGGTCCAACCGTTTTTGCCGTTCCGTGTATTGTATGCCAATGTCTTTCATTCCCTTCCCTTTATCTTTAATGTCATCTTATTCTATCATAATCATTAATGTTAATCAATAAAGGAACTTAAAGAACTTATTTTAAATGCGGGATAGCCTTTGTTGGACATTTCTCGACGCATACATCACATTGTGTGCATTTTTCATAATCAATACGAGCTAAATTGTCAGTAACATGAATAGCATCAAACGGGCAAGCTTTTTCACATATTTTACAAGCGATGCATCCCACACTACAGTTTGATTTAACTTCTTTCCCCTTATCTGCTGAGTTACAAGCAACTCGAACCTTAGATGCATCAGGTACCATCTCAATAATTGCCTTAGGACAAGCTGCAACACATTTTTCACAAGCGACACAATTATCATTAATTACAGCGACACCATCAATAATATCAATGGCATTAAACTCACAAACAGCAACACAGCTTCCTAATCCTAAACAACCATATTCACAACCTTTAGAACCTCCGCCTTGTAAAAAGGCCGCATTCTTACAGTCCGTTACTCCTGCATAAATGTATTTTTCTTTTGCATTTTCGCAGGTACCATTACATTTTACATAAGCTACTTGTCGTGCGGATTCACTAGCTTCAACACCCATAATTTGACTTAATGCTACTGCTGTTTCGCTACCACCCACAGGGCATCCGTTAATGGGGGCTTGTCCTTCAACGATTCCTTTTGCAAAGGCATCGCATCCTGCAAAACCGCAAGCACCACAGTTGGCTCCAGGTAAAGCGTCTCTTACCACGGGAATAAGCGGATCAACTTTAACTTCAAATTTTTTAGCTGCATAACCCAGTCCGAGTCCAAAGACAAGGCCTAATCCACCTATGCTGACAGCAGAAAAAATAATACTTGATATATCCATCATTTACCTCTACTTTCTTTATTTAATCATTCCGGAAAATCCTAAAAAGGCAATGGCCATAAGTCCGGCCGTAATTAGTACAATCGGATAGCCTTTGAAATGCTTTGGTACCGGATTAAACTCTATACGCTCTCGAATTCCGGCAAGGAGTACAATCGCTAATGTAAATCCAACAGCAGTACCTAATCCATTAATGACAGAATGAATTAATCCAAAATCACCATTTGATTGGATGCTTTTTTGCATATTGATAACAGCTACACCAAGTACTGCACAGTTTGTCGTGATCAGTGGTAAGAATACACCTAAAGCTTGATATAAAGACGGGCTTGTTTTTTGAATAACCATTTCAACCAATTGAACGAGTGATGCAATAACTAAAATGAATGCGATAGTATACAAATATTCAATGTTCAATGGCTTTAAAATCGCATAAAACACAATATGTGAAATTAAGGAAGCTAAGGTCATAACAAAAGTTACAGCCATCCCCATACCAATCGATGTTTCAATCTTTTTTGATACACCTAGGAAGGGACATATTCCTAAGAATCTTGATAATACGACGTTGTTAACTAATACCGCACTAATAAATAATAATACGAATTCCATATGTTCCTCCTATCCTTTCGTGTTTGATGCTTTAATCTTATTAAATCCTGCAAACATAAATCCTAATACGATAAACGCACCTGGTGCTAATATAAAGATCGTAATGGGTTGATACCATGATGTACTTAGCAGTTGAATTCCGAATATGCTACCTGCTCCAAAGAGTTCTCGAATAGCGCCAAGAATAGTTAAAGCAAGAGAGAATCCTAATCCCATACCGATACCGTCAAAGATTGCATGTAATGGACCATTTTTTGAAGCAAAGGCTTCTGCACGTCCAAGAACAATACAGTTAACAACAATTAAAGGAATGAATATTCCAAGGGCATCATATAATGCCGGAATATATCCTTGTAATAATAGGTCCACTATAGTAACAAAAGTTGCAATAATAACGATAAAGGCCGGTATACGAACTTTTGCAGGAATAATTTTTCTAAGCATTGATATCACTAGGTTTGAACCAAAAAGTACACTTGTTGTAGCAAGGCCCATTCCTAATCCGTTCATAGCGCTTGAAGTAACCGCTAAGGTTGGGCACATTCCGAGGACTTGTACTAAAACAGGGTTTTCGTCAAATAATCCATTTTTTAACAACTTCGTAAGTTTAGCCATTAGTTCCCCTCCTTAATGATGTCATTGTAATATATGATTGCCTCGTTAACAGCGTTTGTAACTGCGGCTGATGTGATTGTTGCACCACCAATAGCATCAATATTTTGATCGTTACTATTTCCTTTTACGAGGCTTAATAACGAAGCTGATTTATTAACAAACTGACTTTTAAAAGGGTCTTCGTCGGCTTGAGCACCTAATCCGGGCGTTTCTGTATGACTGATAATATCAATACCATTAATTGTTCCGTCTGCATTGATACCAACCATCATATTAATCGTGCCATCGTACCCTTCACTTGTTTCCAGTTGGAAAGCATATCCGCTCACATCACCTGAATCCTTGGAAACGGCTTCATAGACACGTGTTATATACGCAACATCACCGTCGACATCATATTCAGAAAAACTGGAGTTAGCCATAACAGCCGCAAGTGCATTTTCAGTTTTAATCTTCGTTTGTTCTGCAATAGCATCAACAGTAAAACTATACGTAAAACCAAGTAATAAACCTGCTATTAATGTGATTCCAAATAAGATGAGTGCATTTTTTAATATCGAATCTTTTTTCATACTATTTCTCCTCCCCAAAAGCTCGTGGTATTGTATAACGATCTATGAGTGGAACAGTAAGGTTCATAATAATTATTGCAAAAGATACACCTTCTGGATAAGCTCCGAATAATCGAATTAAAGCGGTAATGATTCCACATCCTACTGCAAAAATAATTTGGCCAAGCGCTGTCATTGGTGAGGTTGTATAATCTGTTGCCATGAAAAAAGCTCCTAGCATTAAACCACCGCCAAACAGATGATAGCCTAGGTAGTTTAAGTCAAATCCACCATTAAAGACGCTATATAGAAGAACAAAGACACCTACAGTAGCTATATAAAACACAGGAATTCGATAGTGTATTACTTTTCGAGCAATTAAATATAGACCACCAATTAAAATAGCTAGAGCTGAAACTTCACCGATACTTCCGGATACTGTTCCGATGAAGGCTTCAAAAACACTTTGATCAACGACTCCACCTTCTTTTAATGAACCAAGTACAGTTGCCGATGCAAGAGTATCAACGCTTGGCCATGATGTCATATGTTCTGCAAAAGATATAATTAAAAAAGCTCGAGCTGCCAATGCAGGGTTCATAAAGTTGTTACCGATGCCACCAAACAATTGTTTAACCACAATGATTGCAAATAAACTTCCGATAATTGGTACAACAATAGCTAACAAATAAGGCATATTGGGTAAAGCCGCCGGTAAGTTTAAGCCTAATAATAATCCTGTTACAGCAGCTGAACCATCATTCACTCGAACGGGTTCTTTCATAAGCTTTTGATATAAGTATTCAAAAAATACGGCTGAAACGGTTGAAATAATTACTGTAAATACTGCTGCTAGTCCAAAAACATAAAACCCTACGAGTGTTGCAGGTAATAATGCAATAATAACATCTCGCATGATATGACTCGTGGTGTCGTTTGAGCGCACGTGCGGAGATGATGATACAATCGTTAATTCTGACATAATAATCCTCCTTCTATTTTCTACGCTCAGCCATAACTGTACGTCGTGTTGTTCGAATAGATTGAACAAGATAACGTTTTGAGGGGCATACATAAGAACATGAACCACATTCTATACAGTGCATTCCCTTGTATGTTTCAAAAGCTTCAGTGGCATTGTTTCGAGCAAAACGGTCTAAATCAAGAGGCAGAAGGTTCATCGGACATGCATCAACACACTTGCCACATCGAATACATGGACTTTCTTCACCTGAATGCATTTCCTCATCAGATAAAAGTAAAATCGACGATGACGTTTTAATAATCGGAATATCAATATCAAAAATTGCAAGCCCCATCATCGGACCACCGGAAATAATTTTTTTCGTATTCTCAACATCGCCTCCAGCATATTCAATCAGCTGTCGATAGCTTGTTCCGATTTTTACCTTGTAGTTTCCCGGGTTTTTTACATTTTCGCCGGATAATGTAACAATACGTCGCATTAAAGGTCGTCCTCTAAAAAATGCTCGATGAATGGCAACGACAGTATCAATATTTTGTACGATGCAACCGGCATCCGCAGGCAACTTTCCTCCAGGCACTTCACGTTTTGTTACAGAATAAATAAGCTGTTTTTCAGCGCCTTGAGGATATTTGGTTGCTAAGGATGCAACCTCCATGTTTTTAGCAATATCTAAATCGGATTCTTTTTGAAACTTTGACAAAGCATTTCTCATAGCCTCGATTGCATCCGGTTTATTATCTTCAATTCCGATAATACCTTTTGCTTCAGGATAGATTGTAAGAATAACCGACAATCCTTTGATAATACGGTCGGACTCTTCAAGCATAACGCGATGATCAGATGTCAAGTAGGGCTCACATTCAGCTCCATTTACAATAATATAATCAATGATTTTATCTTTAGGTGGATTCAACTTAATAAAAGTTGGAAATCCAGCCCCTCCCATACCGACAATTCCAGCTTCACGGATTGTTGCTAAAATGTCGTCTTTACTCATTGAATATGGATCTTTAGGCGTCATTTCAACTTCATTGTATAAGCCATCATTCTCAATAATGATTCCCGTACTTTTTGAACCGTTTGGATGCAATACATCCATAATTTTTTTGACTTTTCCAGATACTGTACTATGTACAGGAGCACTTACAAAACTCTCTGAATCCCCGATCTTTTGACCGACAAGTACCTCGTCCCCAACTTTGACTAATGGTGAACAAGGCGCTCCAATATGTTGTTGCAACATAATGGTTACATCACCTTCCGGTAGAATGTATTCAATGGCTTTGTCTTTTGTGAAATGTTTAGCGTGTTTTGGGTGAATCCCTTTTTTAAATGTTAAACTGGACATTCTAGACCCCCTGTCTAATTTTTTTCGAATTTATCATACTTATAATAAAACATTTTCCCCGTATTTACAAGGTGTGTTAATAAACTATCAAGTTCTTTAGGACCATGAATAAATCAACACTTTCCGCGTTTTGCACATTGTATACAATATTCACGAACAAGAAAAAGGCAAAAAAACTTTCTAACCCTTCGTTTTTTGCCTTTTTTCGTTAATTCATTCACTATCATGCAATGCCGTGATGTTATCCATCAAATACTCACGAATCCATTGTGAAATTTCAGGCGTATTTAATGAAATATCGCCAAGGATTTCTTTAAGCATTTGTGTCGATAATGAAAAGCTAGTCTCATCTACTTGATAGGTAAAATCAATATTTATATCTTCATGGGACACAAATAGGGTTAATATCGTGGAAACAAGATTACCCATTGGGGGGCGATCAATATGGGTCAACTCCATCAAAGCTTCTAATCGTGTTCCCTTTCCAAGTTCAGTATCAATATTTAAATGACCATTACAATTTAAACATGTATCATTGAGCAGTGGAATACCCAAGCCAACCTTTCGAGTCGTTCGACTTGTTGTAAAGGGATTTTTAATATCTTTGTATATATCCGGTGGGATTCCATTTCCATTATCACTGATGATAATTTTTAATTCGTTTTTCTCCCTATTTTCATGGATATTAATAATTAGATGACTTGCCTTTGCACGAATACTGTTATTTGCAATATCTAAAATATGATAAGAAAGCTCTTTCATTTTATAAACCCATCTGTCCTAATTTTTTTGCGATTGAATACGAGGATTCTTTTGAAGATAATAGCACAACATCTTCTGTCTTTGCCTTTTCAACAGCATCTTCGTCAATAGAAAAACCTTCTGATACAATAATACAGCCCACATCTGCCAAGGTTGCGACGGCTATAATATTTATGTGGCTTTGAACAGTAATCCAAACACAATTTTCAGGCGCCTTCCCCATGACAACACTAAGCAAATCACCGACATAGCCATCATTAATCTCACGATTCAATTGTTCTTCCCCTGTAATAATCTTTAAACTTAACGGTTCAATTATATCTTTAATTTTCACACTAAAACCTCCTATTTTTTGTTTTCCATGTGTCGAATTGATGGTGGCATTTTCCCTGCAAGACTAACCATATTTTGGGCAACGTCGCGAACTTTTTCACGTAACATAAAGATGCAGTCTTCTATATTTGCATTGCCCTGAACGATGTCTTCCGCAAGCGCATGACACGTCGGTGCTCCACATGAACCGCAATCGATTTGAGGTAAGGTTTCAAAAATTTGCTCAAGACGTTCCATTTTCTGGAGGGCAATGGTCATATCATCATCAAGTTTCATCACTTGTTTATTTTTTAATGAATATTGCCAATCAAGATTGATTGTGTCCCTATACATATCTAACTCTCTTGTCTTTCCAAGAGAATTTATGTATTTTTTGACTTTGGACATTCTGTTGGTCGCAACAAATGAATTTTCCACCGTAAGAGGACCTCCTAAACACCCGTTTGTACATGAAAGGCATTCAACAAATTCAACATCCAACTTATTGTTTTCAACGCGTTCGAGAATCTCGATGACATTTTCGATTCCGTCAACAGCAACGTGATTATAGACCTTTGAGGCTAGCCCTTCTCCTCCTGTTGCTGCCCAACCAATACCTCGACTTGTAGACGTTTGAAGTATCTCCACTTCTTCCGGTCGCATATTTTTAATAATCGGTAGCATTAATTTATAAACATCTTTAATCGAAATAATCCCATCGACTTCTGAATGATCGAATGTATGGGGATATCTTGAATCTGTTACCTTTGCAGCACAAGGGGTTATAAAAAAGATGCCGATATCTTCAGAAGGAATTCCTTTTTTCACTAAATATTGGCGCGCATACCTTGCACTCGCCTCTTTTGGGGAGATTACAGGCAAAACATTTGGAATCAATGAAGGAAATCGCATCTCTACAAGCTTAACGATAGCAGGACAAGCACTTGATATCATCGGAGAAGCTGTTTTTCCTTTTTCCATAATTTGACGGCTATATTCTGTTACAATTTCGGCAGCTCGTGCCACCTCATAGACTTCGTCAAAGCCTATTTTTTTTAAGGCTGTTAAGATAATATTTGGATCGCGAATTTTTTTGAACTGAGTATACAGTGTTGGCGCCGGAATGGCTACTTTATATTTATATTCATGAATTTTTTCAAACGAATCCGTCATTGCTTTTTTTGCATGACTTTTGCAGACCCGAATACACATGCCACAATCGATACATCGATTATCCGTTATTTCTGCTTTTGAATTACGAACACGTATTGCTTCAGTTGGACATCGTTTTATACAATCGGTACACCCAATACATTTTTCCCAATCCAATGTTACTGAATGTGAAGTTCCCATAAATGCTTCCTCCTAGATTTAAACCATATCATTGAATATCAAAGGATATTTCGACAATTGTTCCGACATTCACTTCTGAATGTACTTTTAAATGATCGCTATAGCGTTTAATATTCGGCAGTCCCATTCCAGCCCCAAATCCCATTGTTCTAGCTTGCTCAGAGGCCGTTGAGTAGCCCGCTTGCATTGCTAAGTCAATATCCGGTATCCCCGGTCCATGATCTTCAAGTCGTACAAATATATTTGTTGGTGTGACTTCAGCAACGATTTTTCCACCATTTGCATGAATAACCATGTTAATCTCAGCTTCGTACATTGCAATTGCAATTTTACGTATTAAATTTGATGGGAGTCCTAGTTGCTTTAATGTCGTTTTAAATTTTGATGAGGCAACACCTGCATCAATAAACTCATTTCCTTCTACTTCATAAGTGAATTTCATCGTGAGCAATTTCCTCTCCTAGTAATCCTTGCTGAAATAATAAGCCAGATGCTGTAAACAATGAATGCGTCGTTCGTATAATAACGATATCTCGTTCATTGGCCATGTCAATAATATCTTCTGAGGGTTTTTTGCCTCTTACAATTAGAATTGCTTTTATATCTAACATTTCAGCCGTTCGGATAACTTGCGGATGGATAAGGCCGGTTAATAGCAAGACATTATTTTGAACATAAGCTAGCACGTCACTCATAAGGTCACAACTGTACCCATAATCAATTTCATCTTCAAGCAATTCTGACTTACCACAGATTAATTCGCCATTTAATATATTTAGTACTTGTTGTATTTTCATAAATTCCTCCTAGATAATGTGTCTATATTTTAACAGTAAAACGCAATAAAGTAAATGATACATTGTTATAGAAAAAAGTTTATTAGCATTTTTTACTAAATATGTTGAATAATTACATATTATTCTGTAGAATAACAACAGGAGGTATTGTTATGAAAAAAAGATTATCTGTATTATCAAGGAAAGCTTCAAATGATCCATATATGCACAAAATAAAAGATTGGGATTTTACGGAACGATTTGATTCAACCAATGTCAATTCTACAAATGATTCTCCTTATTATGAAATTTATGTGGACTACAAAACGTATTTTTCTGAATTTTCCAATGCCTTTAATGAAGTGATGGATGTCTCGAGTAAATTAGAAGGTATTATTCAAGATCTCTCGGATTCATCAGAGCAAATAAAAGATGCATCTTCTTATATTGCTGACGGAGCGAATCACCAAGCAAAAGATGTTGCTACAGGACTGGCATTAACCGAACAACTTGCCGAAAGCTTAAATACAATGGAAAGTCGTTCAAAAGCCCTCATTGATTTAGCCAACTCCATGGGTCAAGTAAATTCTGCCGGCCGGGAGTCCGTTGATGGTCTTATAACAAATCAAGAAAAAAACCAAAAAGTTATTACAACAATCACAGAAGAAATATATAAAGTTTTAGAAAAAACAGAGAGCATTAATGATATCACCAATGTTCTCTACACTATTGCAGAACAAACGAATTTGCTTGCCCTTAATGCATCTATTGAAGCGGCACGAGCAGGAGAAGCCGGAAAAGGTTTTGCCGTCGTCGCTGATGAAGTGCGTAAACTATCTGAAGAAAGTCGAAAAGCCAGTAGTGACATCAATGATTCTATACTTATGGTCACCAATGAACTCAATGATTTGAAAAATGTTATTGATGAGTCGACGGATATATTTAACGCACAAAAAAAATCCGTTAACGATGTTGTTGAAAGTTTCGATAAAATCAATGCATATATTTTAAAATTCATTGAAGAACAAGTCCACTTTAATGACGAGTTTTTAGGATTAAGCGAACAAAAAGATGAACTTGTTTCTATGATGAATAATGTGGCGTCTGTCGTTGAAGAATCAACAGCAACAACCGAGGAGTTAGCAAGCTTAACCTTGTATCAAAATAGCTCTACATCCATGCTTACTCAAATGACCGAACTGCTTTCAGAGTATGTCGATAAAATCAATCAAGATTTTCAACGCGTTCAAGTCGATGTGGCCACGTCAAAAACCATCTCTATTGCAATGATTTTTGATATTGATGTTCCCTTTTGGCATCCAACAAGATACGATGCGGAAAAAGCGGCAAAAATATTTAATTATTCTATTGATTTTTTTGCACCGAAGTCTCGTAATACCGCAACTGAGGAAATGAAAGAAATTACAGAACAATTAATAGAAAACCATTATGATGCAATTGCTATTAGTCCAATTTATTCAAAAGATATTGTAAAAAATCTTCAAACTTGTGTTAAAAATGGTAGTCGTATCATTTTCTTAAATTCTAAATTAGAGGATGTTCCATACGAAGCTCTCATTCAAACGGATGGATACAATGCAGGAAAAAGTGCTGCTAAGGTAGCTGCAAAAATTACGAATAATCGAGGAAAAGCAATTGTTGGCCGCTGGCAAGATGTTACGATTGATGCCATTGATCAAAGAGCCATAGGTTTCATCGAAGCTATAAAAAAAGAGACAAATTTAGAAGCTGTTTCCTACCCTATTCCTAGTGACGGCGATGATGATAAAATATTTGGCGTTATTGATAAAATGTTATTAGCTCATCCTGACATCAATGTTTTATTTACGACAGATATTAATTGGGGGGAACATGCAGCAAAATATATTACGCGACGAAAGCCAAACTTTTCATTAATTACTATGGATTATACAAAAGAAATATCCGGATACATTGAGTCGGGAGCGATTTCTTGTGCTCTATCTCAAAGAAATGCAACATGGGGATCGATGACCATTGAATTTGTTAGTGCCCTTCTTGAAGGTAAAGCAATTACCAAATATACCGATACAGGAACTTTTGAAGTAAATGCATCAAATATAAGTATTTTTAAAAAACGAATATAGAGACTTGCAAATTATCTAAATTGTGTTATAATAATAACAATAAATGATTCTTAAATATAATACTTTTACATGAAATCACCTTTTTTCTACGGAAAGTATTATATTTTTTAAAAATAATTGTTATTAATTTAACACTATAGGAGGCTAAATTATGTGTAAGGTGTGCAAACCATTCAGAAAATATGAAACAGTTCAATCCCATGATCAACTACTTAAAATCAAAGAAGAAGCACTCGATTATGTTAAGCAAGGCCTATTACAAATTGCTTATGAGTATGTTGAGCAAGATCAATATCAAGAAACACAATTTTACTGTTCAGAATGTGGATGCAGGCATATTTTATGGCTTCACACATACTATTTAGCCTGTGGTGGTGAATGGCGTACGCTAGCCCATCAAATGGCGTAATAATTTAAGCGGTAATTTATAGGGAGCATATCTAAAAGGAAGGTCAAGCCAATTGGCCTTTTTTAATATGCTTTTTTCATGTGAAAAGGTTTCAAAAGAAGTTTTGCCATGATATGAACCCATGCCACTATCTCCAATTCCACCAAATGGAAGATGATGATTAGCAATATGGATCATAGTATCGTTGATCACCCCACCACCAAAATGTAAATCATGAATAAGTTTATTCACATTTTGTTTGTTTTCACTAAAAATATAACAAGCTAATGGTTTTGGTTTATTGTTCAATGAATGAACAACTTCTTTTAATGAAGAGTAAGCTATTACTGGGAGAATTGGACCAAATATTTCCTCTTGCATGACCGAAGAGTTTTCATCCGGCTGGTCAATTATGGTTGGTTCAATTTTTAAACATGACTTATTTGACCTCCCACCATAGTATATCTTGGATTTTTCTAGTAATTGCTCTAAACGGTCAAAGTGATTTTGATGAATTATTTTTGGATATTGTTCATTGTTACACGGTTTGTGACCATACATTTGCTGTATATATTTTTGCATATAATACATTAGTTCTTTTTTTACATGTTTTTCAACAAGGATATAGTCTGGGGCAATACATGTCTGCCCTGCATTAACAAACTTCCCCCATACGATACGTTTAGCAGCAAGTTTAAGATTGGCAGTATGATCAACAATACAGGGACTCTTACCCCCTAGTTCAAGTGTAACCGGTGTTAATGTATTTGCCGCCGCACGCATAACGTGTCGACCGACTTGAGTGCTTCCGGTGAAAAAAATGTAATCAAAGTTTTCATGCGTTAATTGTTTTGATATATTTGCATCTCCTAAGATTGTTTGTACATAGGAACTATCAAAACAATCAAGGACTATTTTTTCAATAATCTTAGCTGTTGCCGGAGCGTATTCGGATGGTTTGATAGTCACACAATTTCCGGCAGCAAGTGCACCGACTAAAGGTTGTAAGGCAAGTAAAAAAGGATAATTCCACGGTGCGATAATAAGAACAAGGCCATATGGTTCTTGATAAACATAGCTACATGCAGGTTGATGAACAATCGGCGTGGGCTTCTTTTTTCTTGACATCCACTTGCCAAGATGTCGTATTGTATAATTTAATTCTTTATAAAAAATACCGACTTCTGTGGCATATGCCTCAAATTCTGCCTTGTTCAAGTCTAAGTAAAGAGCCTTAATGATATCCTTTTCATAATAGCGAACGATTTCTTTGAGTTTTTTGAGCTGCTGAATACGGAAATGATAACTTTGCGTCTTGCCTTCTAAGAAATACGCTTTTTGTTGTTTAATTATCCGCGTAAGTAAATCCATTTTCTCTCTCCCTCTTCTCCCTTACCTTTTTACTCAAGTATTTCTTCAACATAGCTAATTAATGGGATGGGTATCGAATCGATGTATTTTAATATTGATTTTCCTGTTCGTTGAAGATTAAACACCGATAGTTGCCCACTCTTTTGATTGGCAACAAACACTTCTTTTTCATTTTTGCTAAAAGCAATGAGACGTGGCCAATCTCCCATACAATCGATTTCATCAATTTTCGTGCATTTTTCATCTTTAACTTTAAATAGCGACAAGGAATTGGGGCCTCGATTCGGTACAATAAGAATCGAATGATCCTTTGTCAAAATACTCGTTCCTACCGCGTTAACATCTTGTTCTGAAGCTTGAATCGTATCAATCAATTCGGTCACTTCCCCTGTCGCGTTATCAAAGGCTAATATCATAATACTGTTATTTAATTCATTCATACAATATATGTATCGATCTTCTTTTGATAGAATCACTTGTCTGGGGCCTGAACCTTGAGGCAATGAAAATTTAGAATGCTCAACCAAAGGAACTTCTGTGATGTTATCCATATTAAAAACACGAATATAGTCTCGACCAAGATCAACAGCTAGTAACCATTTTTCGGAATTTGTTATAATTGAACCATGTGCTCTAGCTTCCTCTTTATGGTCATCAGCTGGTGTAAATGTATTAATAAACGCCTTTTCTTTTTTGCTAAAAATATGAATATGTCCGCTTCCATAGCAAGAAACAAATATGTAAGCCATATCCGGAGTTGTGTACATATGACAGGCACCTGCGCCCTTTATACTGGCCTCATTACTCTTGAATATGCTAATTGGACCTTTAAAATAACTATATGTAGATAGCTTTACTTCTTCATCAAGCTCATGTAATACATATAGATTCGGTTCCTCCCATGCTAAATAGGATGGATTTTCATTATCAAAAATACCATATCTATAATGCAAACCGTCCTCATCGTAGCGTATGATGTTAATATCATGGTGTTGTTCGGCATCACTATAGCTTCCGGTAAATAATGTTTTTGAATCAATTAATTTCTTTAATCGTTTCAATAAATTCAGATCCTTTCTTCACTTATATTATGAATGCGGTATATGTATCAAACCATAAACATTCTTGTTTATATTATATCTTATCGAAGAATCGGATGCAAGTTAACAAAAAAGGGACTTAAATTCAAGTCCCTTTTTACTATTAAAACCGAACAACCGCACCTGCTTCTATAACGTCACTTGCATGAAGTTCAAATACTTGACCCCCATTAATTAATGTGTGATAAACGGCAAAATCATAAATGTCTTCATCTGCATCTTGATGTTCAAAATGAATGTCAACCTCTGTATCCGTTATATTTACTTTACCCCATCGAACTTTCTTCTTGGGAATAAACAGTTGATCAACCTTTTTAAAATAAGAAGCAACAGCGATTTCTTTTAGCTCAGTTAAGACTTTATCACTACTTTGATTTGCGTTGAACTTTTGATATGCTTTGTGTAAACGTTCTTCGAAATATGGCGTCAATAATTCTTCTGCTTTTTTATGGATAACGTCCTGGGTAAACTCATCCGGATTTCCTTCAATAAAATCAGCTAAAAGATTATTCTTCGTATTGGCTTCCTTATATATCGGAAATAAATATTGTACACCTATAAAAATCAAAGGAATTCCTTGATCTTCTATAATTTCATTCATTGAATGATCAATTTTCCTGAAAAATTGGAATAAATTTGCACGTTCATTTTCTTCAATTCCACCATGTCCGTGAAAGCCTTTTACTCCTTTTGTTCCTCCATTATTTTGCAAATGACGTTCCGGAGTATCATATCCTAATTCGTCCCATATATTTGTGGGAAAATCATCCGGAGTAACATCTTCGATTCCGTAGGTCGTCCAATGAAATACTTTAACGTCTTTTTGACTAACGCCAATGACGTAGGCTTGATCGATAGCATTCATCATTCGAATTAATGGTTTTATATAAAATCGGTGATTAATCATCATCATTTCATCAACATCTATTGGTAATTGATAATAAAAAAAGTCATCTAAAGATATAAAAATCGCTAATGATTTACTTTGATGACTCCAAAAGGGAATATCATCCACGAAATCTTTTGCCGGTTTTAGCATCTCTTGAATTGTATCTGATTTATATTTTTTTTTCTTCAATTCCTGTGAAATATTTTCTAACATATTTTTTAATCGAATCCGACCTTGCTGTGCTTCATTTCCAACTTCCTGTGTCGGTACGAAAATGGATATACATAATTCGCTTTCATGATTAAGTAAATTTGTTAAGTCGTTCTTAAGAAATCTTCTCATCCAACATACCTCCTATACATAAACAAAATTAATGATACACTTTTAATTATAACATATATGAAGGGACTGTCAAAACTAAGTGTTCTGAGACTTTAATCCTATATAAAAAAAGATGCTGCATATAAATGCGGCATCGACTAGTTTAAAACAGATTTAATTCGATCATAACCGGATAAACCGATGAGTGTATTGTATTTTAGTTGATTCTCTGCTAGATAGACCATCTCAGTCTCAATATTGACATTATTGCCATCTTTACGGTAACTTAATCCAGGCTGATCGGTAATTGTTCGAAAACTCATTGTCTCTAAATCTCTTGTAGTCGTTTTATTATTACGTATTGCACGTTTTAAGGATTGTTCAAAGGTAACATCCTTGCGCTTATAATTGGGCGTATCAACATTAGCAATATTCTCACTAAGTAGTTGATTACGTTGCCAAGTTCCATCTAAAGCTTTATGAATAATATTCTTACTTTGACTATTGAACATTTTTTCTATCATTTTAATCATCTCCATTTATGAATATTCATATTCAAAAATAAGTTTAGCATATTTTTACAAGATTTACAATATGATAGAATAGGTATTTATGATAAAATATAAGAAAACCTTTTGAAAGGAGAACATCAATGTCACTTAATTTAGCTTTTTTCGTACTACTTGTTTTAATATCCATATACCTTTTTATTATTGAAATTTTTACAGTGATTTTTATGCTCACTGGCTTATCCCATACACGCTCAATTTTTCAAGTTATTTCTCTACTGACAAATTCCGGTTTTACAACCAATGAAAGTGAAGTGATTGTTACTTCAAGACGTCGACGGAAGTTAGCTATCATCGTTATGATTATCGGAAACCTTCTGAATGTGTCCGTCATTTCTACCTTGGTTAATATTACCATTAATCTATATCGAGACCCAACATTTAATTATATTCAAGCATTTATAGGTCTTTTCGTATTTTTGATTATCATTATTATGCATCGACGCGTACCTTTTATAAAAACACGTCTCAATGCATTTATTAAAAATGTTGCCAATCGATGGATGTATTCAAAAAAATCAAATCCCTTACTTGTTCTTGATAATTTTCATGGATACGGTATCGTTGAAGTGAAAATTATTGAAGTGCCTACAATTTTAGCCAACAAAACAATTTTTGAATCGCGCATTAGTAATAACTATGGTATTCGAGTTTTATTCATCAAACGCGGCGATATATATATTGGCGATATTGATGATGAACAGGTTATTCTTCCCTTAGATCGTGTGATTATGTTTGGACCTATTCATCATATAACGCATCTGTTTACACCTAAATAAGCAAGAACTCTATCGACGCTTACCAAGCTCTTTAAAGATTTCATCCCATGTGGCGCCTTTATCGACAATTAAAACGGTTAAATGATATAATAAATCACTGATTTCATAAATAATCTCTTCGCAACCTTCATTTTTTGCGCCAATAATGACCTCGGCTGTTTCTTCACCTACTTTTTTTAGGATTTTATCAATGCCTTTATCAAACAGATAATTTGTATAGGATCCTTCTTTGGGATTATTTTTACGATCAAGCACAACTTGATAGACTTCTTCTAGAACTTTTGAAGTGACAAGGTCTTGAACGTCAAGCATATCTTCGGCGGTCATAATCTCACGATAAAAGCAGGAAAATTCACCGGTATGGCATGCGGCGCCATCTTGTTTTACTTTTAAAACTAAGGTATCGTTATCACAATCAATTAAAATCGATTGGATATGTTGGAAATGTCCGCTTGTCTCACCTTTAAACCATAATTCTTGGCGGCTGCGGCTATAATAATGGGCTTTCTTTGTCTCCATTGATTTGGTAAATGCCTCTTCGTTCATATATGCAAGCATCAAAACTTCATTGCTTTTGTAATCTTGTGTGACGACCGGAATCAGTCCCTGCTCATTCGTCTTTAAATCTGAAAAATTCATCATTTATTGTCCTCCTTAAAATCTATATTAGTTCATTCGCATCGGAATACCTTCGTTTTTAAGATACTCTTTTAAGTCTTTAATGTCAATTTCTTTAAAATGGAATAAGGAAGCGGCTAAAACTGCATCGGCTTTCCCTTCCACAATTGCGCTTTTAAAATGTTCCATTGTTCCTGCACCTCCACTGGCAATGACCGGAATATTTACCGATTCACTAACTTTTCGTGTAAGGGCATTGTCATATCCGGCCTTTGTACCGTCTTGATCCATGCTGGTTAGGAGTATTTCACCTGCACCCCGTTTTTCTGCCTCTATGGCCCATTCTATTGCGTCTAAGGTACGGTTTTGCCGGCCACCATGGGAATAGACATCCCAACTTTCTCGTTCTGCATTGTATTTTGCATCAATGGCAACAACCACACATTGAGAACCAAATTTTTGAGAAGCTTCATTAATCAGTTCCGGTCTGGCAATGGCTGCAGAATTTACCGATACTTTATCTGCACCGGCAAGAAGAATACGGCGAAAATCCTCAATTGTTCGAATACCCCCACCAACGGTGAGTGGAATAAATATTTGTTCAGCTGTCTTACGAACAATATCAACAATGGTTCCTCGATCTTCATGTGAAGCGGTAATGTCTAAAAATACCACTTCGTCGGCCAAGCTTTCATTATATGCCTTCGCCACTTCAACCGGATCGCCGGCATCAATTAAATCTACAAACTGGACACCTTTTACCACGCGCCCTTTGTCTACATCTAAACAAGGAATAATTCGTTTGGATAACATTTATTCACCTCTTTCAAATGTTGCAATGGCCTCATCTAAAGCGATAGCATTTAAATAAAGCGCTTTACCGATAATGGTACCTTGAACACCAATTGCTTGGGTGTTTTCCAAGTCTTGCATTTTTGAAACACCACCGGAGGCGATAATATCCATTCCAGTCGCATCCACCAAGGCTTTTGTCTGTTCTATATTTGGCCCTGCCATAGTTCCGTCTTTACTGATATCCGTATAGATAATAACCTCTACACCCATATCTTTCATGGTTCGAGCAAAATCAACAGCTTCAATGTCACTGACTTGTTCCCATCCATGGGTGGCTACTTTCCCATTTTTTGCATCGATACCTACAGCAATATGCTTTGAACCAAAGCGCTGAACCGCTTCTCGAACAAAGTCCGGATTTTTAATAGCCATGGTTCCGATAATAACTCGTTCAATGCCAAGATCAAGACGTTGTTGAATATCATCTAGCGTACGTACGCCACCACCGGTTTGAATAGGCACCTTTACCGTATCTATAATTTTTTGCATAGCTTCTTGATTTACCCATTGTCCGTCTAAGGCACCATCTAAATCCACGACATGGATATATGTTGCACCTAAATCTTCCCATTGTTTTGCGACATCATGTGGATGTTCATTATAGATGGTTTCTTGATCAAACTGTCCTTGAAATAAACGAACACATTTTCCGTTTTTAATATCAATTGCCGGATATAATTGCATAATAACCTCCATTTACAAACTCATAAAATTCTTTAAGATCTGAAGTCCTACTGAACCACTTTTTTCAGGATGAAACTGTAAGGCATAGGTATTGCCTTGTTGAGCTGCTATTTGAATCTCTTTTCCATAATATGTCGTTGCACTGACAATATCTGCATGGGTTTCAAGGTAATAAGAATGCACAAAATACACATAAGCTTCTTCAGGTAAATTGTCAAATAAAGGAGCTTGTTTTTGAATATCTAAACGATTCCATCCCATATGAGGAATCTTAAGCGGAACATCAAGTTTGACTATTTTACCTGGTAACAATCCAAGACCTTGATGATGACCAAATTCGTCGGATGAGTCAAACATCAGCTGCATTCCTAAACAGATTCCAAGAATAGGCTTTCCTTCTTCTTGAGCTTCCTTAAGCAAGGTATCAAATTTTTTCTCGCGAATGAGTTCAATTGCGTCTTTAAATGCACCAACACCGGGAAGAATAAGTTGGTCTGCCTGACATAAGGCATCATAGTCATCACTAATAAAACACTCTCCGCCTAAAAATTGAATGGCATTTGAGACACTTTTTAAATTTCCCATACCGTAATCGATAATTCCAATCGCCATGGTTGTCCTCCTAGTCGAATAGTCCTTTAGTTGAATGTGCTCCTTGAATTCTTGGATCAATGGTTTTCGCTTCATCGAGTGCTTTACCAAAAGCCTTGAAAATACCTTCTGCAATATGATGATTATTCTTGCCGTGAAGAACTTCAATATGACAATTCATCTTTAGATTTGTTGATAAGGCTCGGAAAAATTCTTCCACCATTTCAGTGTCCATATCCCCCAATTGATTTGATGTAAAGGGGGCATTGAAACTTAAATAGGGTCTGCCGGATAAATCAATACTGCATAAGACCATGGTTTCATCCATGGGAATTCCGGAAAAACCATAGCGTTTAATGCCATCCTTTGTTCCGAATGCTTCGGATAGACATGTGCCGAGGACAATACCCACATCTTCAACCGTATGATGGGAATCAATATAGGTATCTCCTTTCGCATCAATGGTTAAATCAATAAAGCTTTGTTTTGATAAATGGCTCAACATATGATCAAAAAAACCGACACCGGTCTGAATACTATACTGACCGGTTCCATATAGATTTGCTTCAATAGATATTTTTGTTTCTTTTGACTCACGACTTAGTTTTGCACTACGTTCTTGTCCCATATTAAACCTCCCTCAATTTCTCTAGGATCCGTTGATTCTCTTCAGATGTTCCAATGGTAATACGAATACATCCGGCCAGATTCCCTGTTGGTGGATAGTCTCGTATAAGAATCAACTTCTCTTCTAACAGTTTTTGAATGCCTGTACGATCAACTTTAATAAGTAAAAAGTTCGTTTCACTCTCATAGACTTTTTCTACGAAGGGTAACGTCTCAAGATGTTTTTTCATGATTTCTCGTTCTTTTTTTATTGCTTGAACTTGGTCCATGTAAAATTCATGGTGGTCCAAGACAAAAATAGAAGCTTCTTGTGAATAATTGGATAAATTATAGGGTGGCTTTCCAATATATAAGGTGTCAATCATCTCTTTATTAGCAATGGCATAACCTGTACGAAGTCCTGCCAGCCCATATGCTTTTGAAAAAGAGCGTAAAATGATCATGTTTGGATATTTTTCAAAAAGATCTAACATGGTCTCTCCTGAAAACTCCGCATAGACTTCGTCAATAACAACCGGACATTTAGCTTTATCTAAAACTTGAATAATAGAGGCTCGATCTAGGAGCCCGCCTGTTGGATTATTAGGCGTGCAGAGAAAAACAAGTTTGGGGGCTTCGAATTCAATCAAGTCTAATAAGGCCGGTATATCATAATGAAACGCATCATCTAATGCATATTCATGGACATAAGCATGATTTAACAATCCGCCGAGTTTATACATACTAAAGGATGGTGTAGGCGCTAATATGGTTTCTCCCGGTTCAACAAAGACTTTAATAATAATATCAATAATTTGATCCGATCCTACCCCACATATGACATTTTCTTCGTGAACATTATATATTTCGTAGTGTTTTGCAATACGTCGACGTAACAAGACAGCATCTGTGTCCGGATAGCGTGTTATGTTGTCTTTGTTTTTCATCCATTGTTTCATGTGTTCAACAAAGGCTTCATGATGAGGATAGGGGCTTTCATTTGCATCTACCTTGATTTCATAGGGTTTAATCGGTGAATGGTAGGGTTTATAAAATTGCAGGTCTTTTCGCATATACTTATTCATCTAAAAACCTCACTTTAATTGCGTTGGCATGAGCGGTTAAAGCCTCATTTTCTGCAAAAGTCACAATATCATCTTTTAAAGAGGCCAGTGCGTCTTCATTATAATATATAATACTGCTCTTCTTAATAAAATCATCAACAGATAATGGGGAGAAAAATCGCGCTGTTCCATTGGTCGGTAACACATGATTAGGCCCGGCCATATAATCGCCTAAAGGCTCCGGTGAGAAGTTACCTAAAAACATGGCACCGGCATGTTTGATTTTATTCATAACCATGACCGGTTCTTTTGTACAAATCTCTAGGTGTTCAGGTGCGATTTGATCAGAAATAGTAATCGCATCTTGGATGGATTTCACTAATATAATGGCTCCATAGTTTTCCAACGATTTTAACATAATCTCTGTTCGTGATAAGGCATTGGCCTGTTTGTCTAACTCGACTTTGACGTCTTCAACCAACTGAGCATCTGTGGTAACAAGAACCGAAGACGCAAGGGCATCATGTTCCGCTTGTGAAAGCATATCGGCGGCAACATATTTAGCATCCGCCGTTTCATCGGCGATGATTAAAATCTCCGAAGGTCCTGCGATAGAATCAATATTGACTTGACCATAGACTTTTTTCTTGGCAAGTGCAACATAAATGTTTCCGGGTCCTACAATTTTATCCACTTTTTGTATGGTGGTCGTTCCGTAAGCCAAGGCAGCAATGGCTTGCGCTCCGCCTACTTTAATGATATTTGTCACACCACATATATGGGCAGCAACAAGGGTTGTCGGATTTATTTTTCCGCTTTTGAGTAGGGGTGTTGTCATTGTAATATCTTGAACCCCTGCAACAAGGGCAGGTATAATATTCATCAACACACTGGATGGATAAACAGCAGTCCCTCCCGGAACATAAACACCCACCCGCTCTATGGGCGACACTTTTTGACCGAGCATGGTTCCGAATTCATCGGTATCAAACCATGAATATTGCTTTTGTTTCATGTGATAAGTATAAATCTTATCATAGGCTCGCTTAATCACACGAATCAATTCCGGACTCACTTGTTCATAGGCTTCTTTGATTTCGTCGTCTGATACATATAATGATTGTTCATCTAGTGTAACCTGATCAAATCGGGCGGTGTATTCAATTAGTGCTGCATTCCCCTTTGTTTTAACATTTTCTAGAATATCATTGACACGATTTTCATATTCATCATAGGAGGTCTGTTCACGCTTTGCTAAAAAATCATCAATATTTAAGGCTTTACTTTCTCGCAAATCATAGGTTTTCATGATCTCACCCTTTCATCTATTGTAGCGAATCTCTTAATTGCGTTATAATTTTACTAATACGTTCACTCTCCATTTTCATACTTACACGGTTAACAACCATGCGTGCGGATAATGGACAAATTGTTTCGAGGACAACAAGGCCGTTTTCTTTAAGTGTTGTTCCGGTTTCTACAATATCAACGATGACTTCCGATAAACCAACGAGTGGAGCCAATTCTATCGAACCGTTTAGTTTAATAATCTCTACTTTTTGATTCTTTTTATTATAAAAATAGTCTTTAGCAATATTGGGGTATTTGGTAGCAACACGGATGGAATTATTATATTTGAGTTGCTCACTCATGGATTCCGGACCGGCAACAACCATATTGCACTTGCCAAAGCCTAAATCCACCACTTCATAGAGATTGCGGCGTTCTTCTAAAATTGTATCCTTACCGACGACACCGATATCTGCGGCACCGTATTCAACATAGGTTGGGACGTCACTTGCCTTTGCCAAGAAAAACTTTAACTTTAATTCTTCATTGACAAAAATTAGTTTGCGGGTGTCTGTATACATTTCTTCACAGGTAATCCCTTGTTGTTCCAACATTTTTAATGCAGTTTTTGCTAATCGACCTTTTGCTAAAGCAAATGTTAAGTATCGCATTATAGGCCTCCTTTTGACAAGTCACTTAGATTTACTGTCTTTGTCACATCTGTTTTCAAATCGATCAATTGGACGGTGTTAGCGTCATTGATATACATCATACCACCAATGGATTTTTGCTGACCATATTGTTTGCCATGATCTAAGCCATGGTTTTGCGTGTCTAACTCTACCGTCATTCCCTGACGACGTAATACTTCTGCTAATTGTATTGCTGTTTTTCGATAGGGAGGCTCATAGACGATTAATGTATTAATGGAGGGAACTTCAATCGTTATACCTTGACGTGTAATCGCGTTTAATAATTCATCAATGCGAATGGCAAATCCGACAGCCGGCATATCATAAGCAAAGGTACTCAATAGAGCGTCATAACGGCCCCCATCAACAACACTCACTCCTGTTCCATATGTATACCCTTTATATATTACACCGGTATAATATTGTAACTGAGAGACCATGCCTAAATCAAAAGAAACATATTCACTTAAGTTATAGTCTTTGAGGATTCCATAAACGTCTTTAATCCGATCAATGGCACCAAGAGCAACAGCATTATTTGTAAGCTCTTTGGCACGTTCTAAGATTTCTTCTTGTCCAAACAAAGTGGATAATTCAAGTAGACCTTTTTTTGCTGCTTCATTTATTTTCAGGTCTTCTAACAACTCTTCAATAGCAATGTAATTTTTATCATCAATTAATTTGCGAACTTCTTCACTAAGCTCATTGGATAATCCGGCTTCTGCTGCCAATCCTTTGAAAAATCCAGCATGACCAATATCCAGTTGAAACTCTTGTAAGCCGGATGCCAACAAAGCATTAATAGCAAGAGCTATACTCTCGGCATCGGCATCTGCATTGGCAATCCCGATACATTCAACACCGGCTTGGGTATATTCACGAAGTTTGCCTTGATAGTTCTCATTATTATAAAATACATTCCCAAGATAAGAAAAACGTTTGGGTGATTTTTCATGATTATAAAAGGTTGCTGTGTATCGTGCAATACTTGGGGTTACATCCGGACGTAATGAAAGAATATCTCCTTCACGATTAAAAAACTTATATAAATTTTTACTATCCTCTGTACCACGCTCATAATGATATATATCATAATATTCAAAGGTTGGTGTTTGAACCTGTTCATAACCATAGTGATTAAATAGATCGAGAATATTGCGTTCAATTTGTTGTTTCTTACGCGTATCCAAAGGATGAATATCTCTTAATCCTTCAACGGTGTGTAATATTTGATTATTCATTTCTTCACTCCTTGCTTTATTATGGTAAAGTGCTAATCTGCTAATTTATTAAACTTGTTTTTTATTATATGGGATGATCCTATGCTTGTCAATTGTTTTTCGGAATCTTTTTATGTTTCTTGGAGAAAGCGGTCAAGGGCATCAATATAATGGACGATATATCCATCTTTATTATGCACTTGATAAAAGCTAGTAAACTCCTCATAGGGAATTGATTTGGGACCACCTTCATTGGATTGGGCTATTTTATTTTCGATAAATGTAAAGGGTACAAAAAAAATAGTGTCTTCTGAGCTAAAATGAATTAAAAAAAAGGCAATCCCTTCTTGTTTCTCAAAGTCCTTCATAAAAGCAATTTGATGATGATGAATGTTTTTAAGCGGAAATCGTTTAAGTTTCGTTTCCTTGGCATCAAAACAAATGGGATAGCCTTGCACTAGTCCAATATAATCTACTGTAGACCGTTCTTCAAAAAAAGCCTTTTTAATATTTCCATTAACTGAATCAAGTTCGACCGGTTTAATGGGCGTCGGTATTTTTTGAATCAAACCCAACTGGTGCTCTCGATATTTCACATTGGTTAAATTTATGTATTCTTCTAAGGCACTTCCTCGAAGTCCTCGGCTACGATAATAAGCCATTTTATTTACCTTCTCTTTCTTTTTGTATTTGGTAAATATTTCGTTTGAAACGTTTATTCCCAATCCAACCGGCGGATGTTTGACCGAATTTTTCTTTAAAGCCTCGATTGGATAAAGCTAGGAGATCATTAATCTTTTGATTGGGTTCAACAAGCGCTTTATAGTCATATGCATCAAGCCTTATACCATTTAAGGGACATACCCGTTGACATGTATCACATCCATACACATAACCATCTAAGGTCAAATCGTCACCAAGCTCATTAAGCCTTTCATCCCATTCTTTAGACTGGGTCAAAAAAGAGATACACCGCTTTGATGTTAGACGACCAAAGGTCTGAATGGCATGATTGGGACAACTCCTTGCACACCGTCCACATGTTTGACAAAAGGGATGGAAATAACGTTCATATTCATCGATTGATTCAATAGCTTTTGTCTCAATCCCCAAGTCTAAATCCGTTAAGATATAACCGATATAAAAGCGTGAACCGAACTTTGGATGAATGAGCAAACTATTTCGTCCGATTTTTACTAATCCGGTTCGAAGTAAAATCGATTTATCATTTAAGGGGCCCATATCTGAATAGGCTTTCGTATTCGCGGCATAAGTCCTTTGTAAATATTCTTCTAATTGATGACATTGCTTTAGTACACCTTCATGATAGTCTGTGAAGATAGATGCTTTTGAGATACGTACCTCGTCGGATTGCAATGGGTCCGTCTTCGAAAAGTCCATATGATATGGATATATCAGTGCAATGATTGTTTTCGCCTGGTCTAAATGTATGGAAGGATCATAAACTTCGGATGTCGTCACCTTATAATCAACATCGAGATATGATTTTGTCGCCTGTTTTCTCTCTTTAATAAAATTGGCATAACCAATGTTAGGCTTTGCATCGCAAAACCCAATATCAGCTATACCAATTGATTGTGCATATTCTTGAATACTATTTTGTCGTGTCATAAAAGATCACCTTTTCCTAAAAGTGTTCTAAATTCCATGGGATAAGGAGCAATAAATGTTTTGTCAATGAGATAGGCTAATGGATCATCAACATTTAAGAATGTGAAGGAATAACTATGTAACAATTGATTATTAATGCTGTATTTTTTCAAAAAGTATGTATTGCGTTGACTATCACCATACTTCAAATCTCCAATTATCGGATGATGAATGCTTGATAAATGATGGCGAATCTGATGAGTTTTACCTGTATGAAGTTCAACATCAACAAGGGTATAATCTTCATCAGCGTGATAATCGATTGGATGAATGACCGTGTGTATATAATCATCAGCTTTATCCATTGTCATTGTCACCTGATTGTTTTTATCTTTTTTTTGATAGCCCTTGAGTTCAATTGACTTATTCAGGCGTCCAAGGACAAGAGCACGATAGCGTTTATCCACCTGATGATTTTTTATACTTTCATTCATACGCCGAAGTGCAAGCGCATTTTTACCGATAATGAGAAGTCCGCTTGTATTTCGGTCGAGCCGATTACATACACCATACCGGTCTAACAGTTGATCATAGACAATCCCTTGAGCTTTTGCATACTGATCATACTGATCAACCACATTGACATTTTTTCCATTGGGTTGAGATAATATGCCCTTAGGTTTTGAATAAATCAATACATGGGTATCTTCATATATTATATGATCTTTTAAAAGAGCCTCTTTTGTCAGTGTATCCTTTATTTTCGCCTCATCCTTACTTGATTGAATCCCGGAAAATTTGTTAAAAGTCTCGTCGGCAAGGTAAAACTGAAGTGAATCACCAAGTTGACAACGTTCATCACCTTTAATTTTTTTGTCATTTAACACAATGTTTTTCTTGCGAAACATTTTAAAAACAAAGGATTTCTTGGCATTTTTTAAAACTTTGAAACAAATCTTATCTACACGTTCTCCGGCATATTGTTTCGTGATCTCTATCGATTTCATATATATCATCCATTCATTAATGCACCTTAATAATAATTGCTTCTGCTATTCGCTCCATTTTAGATTCATCAGCCCCATGAACTTGAGATTTTATCTTGGTCTTAAGTTCTAAGTAGAGTTGATCATAATCTTTATAAATTTTAACGGGCTCATGGTGCCCTTTAGGCTGAATAATGGATTCCATGATTTTTTTTGCTTGGCTAGGATTATTTTTTTCTAAAATCAATCCAAATACGCCAACGGATGTAATGACTAAACTCTGAAAAAAATAGGTCTTTTTTCCACGAATAATTGGCAGTTCACCTAGGACCAAAAAGTCATCACTTATTGTCGCTAAACCATTAAAAGCTTCCTCGCTTAAACACTTATAACCGGAAAAACTTATTGCTTTAGCTAAAAACTGGGCAAATGGTAGAATAAGCAAGGCACTCACCACCATAAATATGGGTTCGCCACCTGAAAACACAGTTTTTCCAAGAGAAAACGTTAGAAGGCATACAATGAGCATGATAAATGCCCATTGATAATTATGTTGCTTCATATAACGTGTGTATCCATATTCACCACGTAAACGTTCTTTTCCACTACGTTTTTGATTATTTACCTGTGTGCCCAAAGCCGCCTTCACCTCGTAGACTCTCTTCTAGTTGATTAGTTTCTTCAAATACACCATGTACGATTGGATTAAATACCATTTGTGCAATACGTTCCCCATGAATAATTGAAAAATTTTCACTTCCATGATTAATCATGATGATCTTAATCTCGCCACGATAGTCTGCATCAATGGTTCCCGGTGTGTTGACTAAAGATATTCCATGCTTTAAAGCCAGGCCACTACGTGGACGAATCTGCGCTTCATAACCATCAGGAATGGCAATTTTAATCCCAGTAGGGACTAATGTAATCTGACCGGGCTCTAGTATTTTATCTTTATCCAAGCAGGCATATAAATCCATACCGGCTGAGTGTTCCGTTTGATATGCAGGTAAGTTGAGTGTCTTTCCTTCTTCTGTTCGTTCAATAAAAACTTTTATCTTTTCCATAGTCTCTCCTCGTTTCTATTTATCTGCTATAACTTTTCAAGGTCCTCGTCAAAAGGGGTTGCTAAGGTAATACTTTCTTGATTATATTGAAAGGTTTCATGAATCAATCGATTAACATCATCAAGCGTAACATTGTTGACACCCTCAATGAGGTCATCCATGGACGTAATATCATTTTTTAAAAGACTACCTTTTCCATAATGGGACATCCGTGCACCCATGTTTTCCATACCGATAATTGTATTGCTTTTTAGTTGTTCTTTTGTTTCAATCAATTCGCGCGGTGTTATCCCATCACTAAGGAGCTTATCCATTTCGTGTCGAATCGCACCGTATAATTGTGGGATTTGCGATGCACTTGTTGCAGCATAGGTTGTAAATAGGCCTGTTTGATAAAAGGTTTCTACATAGCTATAAATAGAGTAGGCCAGCCCCTCTTCTTCTCGAACACTTTGAAAGAGTCGGCTATTTAATCCACCACCGACAATGGCACTTAATATATTCATGCCATAAGTATCTTCATGAAAATAATCAATCGAAGGATAGCTAATCGCAAGATGTCCCTGCTCAATGTCTTTTTTAAAGACTTTTTTTCCGGGAGCATATAAAATTGGAGAAGTACGACGTGTTTTTTCTCCGGAAGTGATATCTGAAAAGGCATCTTCAAGCTTTTTCGCAATTTTTTCAAAGTTAATCTTCCCAACAATTGAGACAACCATGTTGTCTCCAACATAACGTGATGCAACATAGTCTTGTAACATTTTTTGATTCATACTTTTTATTGTTTCTTTGGTTCCTATAATATTATAACCGATTGCGTGATTTGGCCAAATTGTGGAATGCATTTCATCCAATACGATTTCTTCCGGACTATCTTCATACATGGAATATTCTTCTAGGATAATTCCCTTTTCTTTTTCAATGTCTTCTTCGTAAAAGTTAGAATGTTGGATCATATCTGATAAAATATCAATGACTTCATCGAGATGTTCATCAAGTACGTGGGCGTAAAAACACACATATTCTTTGGACGTGTATGCGTTTATTCTTCCACCAATACGACTCATGGTATCGGCTAATTGTCTCGCTGTATACTTAGGTGTTCCTTTAAAAAACATATGCTCAATAAAATGGGTGATTCCATTATTGATTAAGTTCTCATCAACGGATCCTACTTTTATATAGATTCCAATGGAGACAGACCTTACAAAAGGCACTTCTTCTCCAATAATACGCATATGATTTGATAGTTCTTTGTTATATAACAAGTAATTCCTCCTATAGCTAAACATAAATTTCAGGGAAAACACAAACGAGTCTATGTTTTCCCTAAGATTAGCTATTTATTCAACGATGTTTATTGGATTAACGCGTTTGCTTAATCTTCTAATAAAGCTTTTCTAGAAAGATTAATACGTCCTTGACTATCAATTTCCATAACTTTGACAGAAATTTTGTCACCGACTTGTACAACATCTTCCACTTTATTCACACGCTCTTTTGCTAATTTGCTGATGTGGACAAGTCCGTCTTTACCCGGTGCTAATTCAACAAATGCACCAAAATTAGTAATACGAACAACTGTACCATTATAAACAGTACCCACTTCAATATCTTTTCCAATCATTTCAATAATATTAAGGGCTTTTTGAACCATTTCATGGTCCTCCCCACATATAAATACACGACCGTCATCTTCGATATCAATCTTAACACCTGTTTCATCAATGATACGGTTAATTGTTTTTCCGCGAGGTCCAACCACTTCACCGATTTTTTCCGGGTCAATCATTGTTTGAATGATTTTAGGTGCATATGGAGATAGCTCTTTACGTGGCTCACTGATACATACATTCATAACATCATCTAAAATCATCATTCTTGATTTTTGGGTGTTATAAATTGCTTTTTCAACAATCTCATTTGTAATTCCTTTAACTTTCATATCAAGCTGAATCGCTGTAATACCATCTTTTGTTCCGGCAACTTTGAAGTCCATATCGCCGAAGAAGTCCTCAAGTCCTTGTATATCTGTCAATAAGACAAAGTCATCATCCGTATCTCCAGTGACCAAACCGCATGTAATTCCAGCTACCGGTTTCTTAATTGGAACACCTGCCGCCATTAAGGATAATGAACTTGCACAAATACTACCTTGTGAGGTTGAACCGTTTGAGCTTACAACTTCGGATACTGTACGAATGGCATAAGGGAACTCTTCCTCAGATGGTAATACGGGTAATAAGGCTCTTTCAGCAAGAGCACCATGACCAATTTCTCGTCGTCCCGGTCCTCGTGAAGGGCGACATTCACCCACTGAATATGATGGGAAGTTATAATGATGCATATAACGTTTTCCCGTAACTAAATCATCTAAACCATCAATACGCTGTGTATCACCTAAGGCTCCAAGCGTCGTGATATTTAATACTTGTGTTTCTCCACGTGAAAACAATCCACTACCATGAGTACGTGGCAATATATCTATTTCTGCACTTAATGCACGAACTTCATCTAAAGCTCTGCCATCCGGACGCTTATGATCTTTTAAAATCATTTTACGAACAGTTTTCTTTTGATATTGGTATAAACCTTCATCAATTAAGCTCATCCAATCTTCATTTTCTACATATGCTTCTTCAAGACGTTCTCTAAAAACACCAAGTCGTTCTTGACGCTGTTGTTTATCATCAGTAAATACTGCCGTTTCCATTTCTTCAGCAGGAATGAGTTCCTTCATAGAAGCAAACATGTCCTCTGGAATACCCACAACTTCGTATTTTTGTTTTTCCTTACCTTCTTTTTCAACAATTGAATTAATAAAAGCAACAATCTCTTTATTTAATTCATGAGCTTTAAAAATCGCATCAATCATAACTGCTTCAGGAATTTCATTCCCATCAGCCTCAATCATTGTAATCTTATCGGCAGTTGAAAATACAGTTAAGGTCATATCCGTTTTTTCACGTTCTTCAGCATTTGGATTAAATACTAATTCCCCGTCAACAAGTCCGACGATAGTAGCTCCTGTAGGCCCTTGAAATGGGATGTCAGAAATAGATAAGGCGATTGATGTCCCGTTCATAGCAACAAGTTCCGGTTGATTATCTTGATCAACGCATAAAACCGTATTGGTAACGGCACAATCATTTCTGTAGTCTTTTGGAAATAGGGGGCGAATAGGACGGTCAATAACACGTGATGTTAATATTGCATTCTCACTTGGACGTCCTTCACGTTTAATAAAGCCTCCTGGAATTTTACCAATGGCATAAAATTTTTCCTCATAATCTACACTTAAAGGAAAAAAATCAATTCCCGGTCTTGGTCTTTCTGAAGCAGTTGCTGTTGATAGGACAACAGTCTCTCCATAGGTTACCAAACATGCTCCATTAGCTAAACCTGCTACTTTACCGATTTCAACACTAAGTGTTCTACCGGCTAATTCTGTTGAATATACTCTTGACATAAAATGTCTCCTTTCTTTATGCCCTGAGTCCTTAGTCTTTAGTGTCTATTCTCCACGTCTTTATTTGGAGAACAAAAACTAGAGACTAATAGAATAAAACTTCAGGGCGCCTTGTTTTAATTATACTAGATAAAAAATTATTTGTATAGGTTTGACCTATAAAAATATAGAGCGGAAATAATCCGCTCTATAAAATTTACTTTCTAAGACCTAATCGAGCAATTAATGCACGGTATGCTTCAATATCTGTATCTTGTAAGTATCTTAATAAGTTTCTTCTGTGACCAACCATTTTAAGAAGACCACGTCTTGAGTGATGATCTTTCTTATGCATTTTTAAATGCTCATTAAGTTCATTAATACGTGTTGTTAATAAAGCGATTTGAACTTCTGGTGAACCAGTATCATTTGCAGTTCGACCGAAGTCTTTCATAATTTGTTGCTTTGTTTCTTTGTTCATAATATGAACCTCCTTTTGTATGATAACGCCATTGCCAAGAAATCGGACGGAGATTCCTAACCCCTAGCATTGGCTAACTTCCAATTAAAAATAATAGCATAGTTTCCTTTTATTGTAAAGGATAAAGACTTATTTTTTCTTCTCTTTTTTCTTTTTCTTTTTCTCTTTTTTCTTTTTCTTCTTTTTTGCATCCTTCAATTCAAGCAAAGGGCAGTCACTACAATATTTGCCCTTTTTTTTCCATTTACCACAGCATTTTGACTTTGACATATACATCGTCCTTTCACAAGTTGTAATAGGCTCTTAGATCTTTCTCGTCTTCTTTCATCTGTGTTACTAATTCTTCAATGGAGTCATATTTTTCTTCTGTTCGTAAAAATTTATGGAATTTTACCAAAATACGTTCGCCGTAAATTTCTTGATCAAAATCAATAATATACGTTTCAACAAGTATTTCATAGACATTTTCATCAATCGTTGGCTTCGTTCCTACATAAGTCAGACCAAAATAGGTCTTGCCAAGGACATCAACTTCTGTCGCATAGATTCCATTACGAGGAAGTTGCTTATGACCATCCGGTTTTACATTTGCCGTTGGATATCCAATGGTACGTCCTAGTTTTGCACCTTCAATAACAACACCAGTCACAAAATACGGTCGTCCCATAAGTGTTTCAGCCAAATCCATATCTGCTTCTTGAATAGCTTCCCGTATCCATGTGCTACTAATGATACGGTTATTATAGGAAATCTTTTTTAATGCGTGTAAGGTATATCCATATTGCTTGGAAAAATGTTCAAGGGTTTCAATATTACCTTTTCGCATTTTTCCAAACGCATAATCTTCACCAACAACGACAGCTTTTGCACCTAAATGTTCATATAAAATCTGTTGTATAAAGGTTTCCGGTTCCATGCTTGCTGTTTCTTTTGTAAAAGGAAATTGTATATAATAGTCCATCCCTTCATGTTCAGCAACATGTTGTTTCTCCATGTCCGTGTTAATTAAAGCAACTTCATGTTTGGACAAAACATGGGTTGGATGTGGATAAAAAGTGAAAAAAGCGGTGGATAATTGTCGCTCTTTTGCAATTTCTTTTGCCTTTGTTAGGAGTGTTAAATGGCCTTTATGCAGTCCATCAAAATTACCAAGCACAACAACAGTATCTTTTATAGTGCTCTTTTGAATATCATTAATAAATTTCATCCCATACCTCACTAATAAAACATTTTCTCGACACGTAATATCGGAGTATCATTCTGTTCATCTATAACATAAAGACCGACAAAATGTTCATTTGAATCATAAAGTCGATACCTTTTATTCAAGGTTAAATCATTTCCTTTTATTGAAATATACGTATGAACAAACTCTGTTGGAAGTTTATTCCCATTATGAATATATGCATCATATTCTGATGATACAACAAGTTTGGGGTATTCGTCAAATAGTGAATCAATTGAATGTAATTTCGATTCTATTTGATTGTTTTCCATCATTTCCTCAATTTCAGATAAGGTGAATGCGTCAGCAAGATCAAATCTCCCTACCTTTACTCTTTCAAGATCAGTCATACATGCTCCGTAGCCAAGTAGTTCACCTAGATCATGAATCAATGTACGAATATATGTGCCTTTAGAACAGGTGACGTCAAATCGATATGAATAGTTACCCATTGGAAGGAAGTTATCAATATGAAGAATCCGAACCGGACGTGCTTCTCTTTCAACTTCAATTCCTTGTCTTGCCAACTCATATAGTCGCTTTCCATCCCTTTTAATAGCCGAATACATGGGTGGAACTTGCATGTATTCACCTAAAAAAGATAGAAGGGCCTGTTGAACATCCCTATCAGATGTTGAAATAACATCTTGATAAGTATAAATAACCTTTCCTGAAATATCTTGAGTGTCCGTCTGAAAACCTAATTGAAATGTTGCGCGATAGGTTTTATCTTTATTTGTAAGTAAATCAACCACTTTTGTTGCTTTTCCGATACATATAGGTAAAACGCCTGTTGCATCCGGATCTAGTGTACCTGTATGACCAATACGACGGATTTTAGTTATCCTGCGAAGTATGGCCACAACATCAAAGGACGTCATTCCTTTTTCTTTATAGACATTAAGAATTCCGTTCATAGGCATTAACCAACTCGCTTTCAAAGGACTTAATAACTTCAGTGAGTTTTCCATCCACAGAACATCCCGCAGCTTTAATATGACCGCCACCCTTGTATTTTTGGGCAATCTCACATACATCAATCAATGACTTTGAACGCAAACTAATTTTATACTTTTCGTGATCTATCCCAAGAATAAAACAACTGATGTAAGCCGTATCAACTTCGACCAATTGATTCACAATAGCTTCAGTATCACTTTTTTGAAGATTATGTTTTTCCATATCTTCATATGAAATATAGGCCATAACAATATGCCCTTTTCCAAACACTTTCATATTTGACAAGGCTATTTGAAGAGCCTTTAATGATTTTTCGGTTTTTGTAAAATAAAGCTTATTAATGAGAAAGGTTTGATCAACACCTACATCCACAAGTTTTGCCGCAATATAATGAGTTTCCTTTCGCGTACAATCATGCTTAAACAAGCCTGTATCATAGATGATGCCTGTATATAATGCGGTGGCTATATGAACATCATCAATATGCTCATGCTTATGAAGACCTAGCATCATGCCGATAACTTCACATGTTGAACTTGCTTGGACATCCACTTGCTGGATATCAGCAAAATGGTCATTACTGCTATGATGATCAATATTTATTGTTAACCGCGCCTGGGAGAACAAATCCATAAATGGTTCAATACGACTTAAGTCCCCTGAATCAACAATGATTAATTGATAGGAGGAACTCATAATCTGACCTTGATATTTTGTGTAGTCGCTAAGAGTATAAATCTCTTCATATCCGTTTAAAAATTCATATCCGTTCGGTTTCTCTTCAAGTATGACGCGAACATTGTAACCATCCTTTTTAAGTAAATGATACAATGCTAGCGCCGAACCCACACAATCTCCATCCGGATGAACATGTCCGGTAATATAGACATATTCATCCAGTGACAAATGATTTTTTAATTCAATATAATTCATATTATCACCTGCTTTTAATTTTCATCAGGATGATTGACTTCATCAATTAACTTGCTCATTTTAACTCCATATTCAATTGAATGATCAATGACAAAAATTAATTCCGGAGTATTTCTCAAGTTAACTTTTTGAGCTAATTCACGACGAATAAAGCCTGCTGAATTTTTAAGACCTTCTAAAGTCTCTTGATGCTTTTCTTCATCGCCTAAGGTACTAAAGTGTACTTTGCAAAATTTAAGGTCAGGTGTTGTATCAACATGGACAATGCTTATTAATGTGTCAACGCGAGGATCTTTTAGACCATTACGAATAATAGCACTAATCTCATGCTTGATTTCTTCATTAATGCGTATAATACGATTACTGTTCTTTTTCATATAATCACCTTCTTAACTCAAACTCATTATCTTGGTATTTCTTCCATCACGAAACCTTCAATGACATCACCTGTTTTTATGTCATTGTATTTTTCTAGCATAATACCACATTCGTATCCGGTTGCAACTTCTTTGGCATCATCTTTAAATCGTTTTAATGATGCTAATGCCCCTTCATATAATACGACACCGTCTCGGACAAGTCGTACTTGACTGTTACGAACGATTTTTCCATCAGTTACATAAGAACCGGCTATGGTTCCCACATTAGAAACTTTAAACGTATCTCGAACTTCAGCATGGCCGGTAACTTTTTCCTCAAATATTGGGTCAAGCATACCTTTCATAGCAAGTTCGATATCTTCAATTGCATTATAAATAACACGATATAAACGTACATCAATTTTTTCTCGGTCTGCTGTAACTTTTGCATTTGATTCCGGACGTACATTAAAGCCGATAATTATAGCGTTTGAGGCACTGGCTAACATAACATCAGATTCATTGATTGCACCAACACCACCATGGATAATATTAATAATGACTTCTTCATTTGATAGCTTCATTAAACTTTGTTTTACAGCTTCAACAGAACCTTGTACATCTGCTTTAACAATCAACTTAAGTTCTTTCATTTCACCTTCATGAATTTGATGGAATAAGTCATCAAGTGTAACTTTCTGTGGTGTGTTTTGAATCATTTTTTCACGAACATTTGATTGAAGTTTTTCAGACAAATGTCGCGCTTCACGTTCATTCGACGTTTGATAGAAGGCTTCTCCTGCTGAAGGAACTTCACTTAATCCAAGGATTTCAACGGGGGTTGAAGGTCCTGCAGTACGTACACGTTTTCCTTGATCGTTAATCATGGCACGTACTTTTCCGTGTGTTGTTCCGGCAAGAATAGAATCTCCGATTTTTAAGGTTCCGTTTTGTACAAGAACAGTAGCTACCGGTCCACGCCCTTTATCTAATTGTGCTTCAACAATGGTTCCACGAGCAGGCTTCTTAGGATTCGCCTTCAACTCACCAAGTTCTGCAACAAGCAAAATCATCTCAAGTAATTGATCAATTCCAGTCTTTTCAATTGCTGAAACATGAACACAAATGGTATCTCCACCCCAATCTTCTGTTACAAGACCATATTCAATAAGTTCTTGTTTTACACGATCCGGATTGGCGCCTTCTTTATCAATTTTATTAATTGCAACAATAATCTGTACACCTGCTGCTTTGGCATGATTGATTGCTTCCACTGTTTGAGGCATAACCCCATCATCTGCTGCAACAACAAGAATAGCAATATCGGTAGCCATCGCTCCACGTAATCGCATTGCTGTAAATGCTTCGTGACCTGGTGTGTCCAAAAATGTGATTTTTTCGTTGTTAAGCTCAACAGAATATGCACCGATATGTTGGGTAATTCCCCCTTGCTCACCTTCTGTAACTTGGGTTTGACGAATAGCATCAAGCAGGGAAGTCTTTCCATGGTCAACATGACCCATAACGACAACAACTGGTGGACGTTTTACTTTATCTGTATCATCTTCTACATCTGCTGCGAAAAATTCTTCAATAAAATCTTTTTCTTGTTCTTTTTCAACAAGAATATCATATTCTAATCCGATTTCAGTAGCTAAAGCAAAGTTGATCTCTTGATTGGCTGTAGCCATAATTCCTTTTAGCATAAGATATTTGACAATCTCAGATATAGGACATTCAATTTTTTCGGCTAAAGCTTTTACTGTAATTTCATCACCAATGTAGATGACGTCTTCTTTTTCTTCTGTCTCTTCTTCCTTACGATGCTTCTTTGATGTTTTTTGTCTTTTATTCGATGATTCATTTTTTGAATCTTTTGTCTCAGGAACATCTTTTTTTGTTTCTTCTTGTTTTGGTTCCTCTTTTTTTTCTTTATCTTCACGATAATATTCGACAATGACTTTTTCGTCATCTTCTTTTACCGAACTCATGTGATTTTTTACCGGTATATCAAAGTCCTTTAGCGTGTTAATCAGATCTTTGGAATCAATTCCTAAATCTTTTGCTATTTCGTGTACACGTCTTTTTGACATCCTTTCACCTCCATGTTTTTTCAATGCTCGTTGCAAATTGTTCATCGGTAACACAAATGGTCGCTCGAAACTGCTTACCAATAGCATGACCTAATTCATCCTTATCAAAATCTATTTTATAAGGAATTTGTCTATAATTACACATATTTGTAAACTTCTTTTTTGTATTATCTGATGCGTTGTCGGCAATAATAACGAGGTGAGCATGACCTGCTTTTATTGCTGTTTCGACAGAAAATTCTCCCGATGAGATTTTGCCTGCCTTTTGACATAGTCCAATCATACTTAAGGTCTTATTCAAGTTGATCTAGTGCCTCCTTTAGTGACTCTCCAATGTCTTTGGGAATACTGCATTTAAAAGAACGCTCGAGTCCTTTGTTTTTCAGCGACTTTTCTAGACATTCTTTTGACTTACATATATAAGCGCCCCGACCATTCGCTTTTCCGGAAATATCAATTAAAAAATCACCTTCTGATGTCTTGACAATTCGTAACATTTCGCGCTTATCTTTTAATTCTTGACATCCTGTACATTTACGTAATGGTTTTTTCTTAGCCATAGATTACTCCTCAAATAAAGATTCATCAAACGGATTGACATCGACTTCCACATTTTGGCCAGTACTTGCGCTTAAAAATAAGACGTCTGGATTATCCAATTCTTCTTTAGAAATAAATCCAATCTCTTTGGCTTGCGTCTCGCTCTTTATATCGATACGATATCCTGTCAATTTAGCTGCTAAACGCGCATTTTGGCCTTCTTTACCGATTGCAAGAGATAGTTGATAATCCGGTACAATAACTTTTGCACTTTTTTCTGGTTTATTCACAGCTACTTGTACAACTTTTGAAGGACTTAACGATGCCGCAATAAATTCTGCCACATTTTCATTCCAAGGAATAATGTCAATTTTCTCTCCATTGAGCTCGTTAACAATAATACTTACTCTTGAGCCATTATGGCCAACACATGAGCCGACAGGGTCAACTTCCTCTTTTGTTGAATATACCGCAATTTTTGTACGTGAACCTGCTTCACGAGAAATTGATTTAATCTCAACCGTTCCGTCATGAACTTCAGGAACTTCGTTTTCAAAAAGACGTTTCACTAAATCCGGATGTGTTCTCGACACATAAATCTTGGGACCTTTAGTTCCGGATTTTACCTCGATGACATAAACCTTTATACGTTCATTCATTAGGTAAGCTTCTCCCGGAACTTGTTCTTTGTCCGCTAAGATAGCATCGATTTTTCCAAGGTTTACAATAACACTGTCTTTTGCGCTACGTTGAATAATACCTGTCACAACTTCTTTTTCTTTTTCTTGATATGAATTGAGTAATAAATCACGCTCAGCTTCGCGTATCTTCTGAACGACAACTTGCTTGGCTTTTTGTGCTGCGATTCGACCAAAATCTTTAGGCGTCACTTCAATTTGAACATGGTCTTCTAACTCTAAATTCGGATCAATCTCTCGTGCATCTGATAAAGAAATCTGAAGTTCTTTATGCTCCACGTTGTCGACAACTTCTTTTTCAGCAAGAACAACAACATTACCTTGTTCGTTGTCAATCGTCACTTGAATATTTTGTGACGTACCAAAATGATTTTTACAAGCCGTTAATAAGGAATTTTCAATGGCTTCTAACAAAACCTCTTTACTAATGTTTTTTTCTTTTTCAATTTGTTCTAATGCCTGAATAAATTCAGCATTCATTGTAATATCCTCCTTAAACCTACCTAAAAGATGATTGCTAGGCGTATGATTGCAATATCTTTTCGAGGAAACACTTGGGTTTCTCCTTCAATATCAATCGTAACCGTTTCTTCATCATAAGCTATCAATTCACCTGTAAATTCCTTGACTTTATCGATCGCTTTATAAAGTTTGAGTTCCACCATATCACCTAGATGTCGTTCAAAATCCTTATCCTTTTTCAAAGGACGATCTAGTCCTGGAGAACTCACCTCCAAAATATAAGGTTCTTTGATCGGATCTTTTTCATCAAGTTTTTTGTCCAATGCCCGGCTAACAATTTCACAATCATTCACCGTAATACCGTCAGGTTTATCCAGATATACTCTCAAATACCATTGATTCGCTTCTTTGATATATTCAACATCAACACATTCAAATCCATTGTCTTGTAGAATAGGTTCAAGAAGTTCATTGGTTAATTTCTCGATTGAATCTTTCGAAGCCATAGCAACACATCCTTTCCTTCTGCAAATAAAAGAGTGGACAAATGTCCACTCCTTTCGCATTAATAACTTATCTGTTACATTATAGCATAACTTCATATA
>DDQW01000043.1 GCA_002342805.1 Clostridiales bacterium UBA2432
TCACTTATGAATTATATCATAATTCGATAGATTACGCCATATAAGTATGACTAAAAATTAAAAAAAATAAAGCCTGAATCCCAGTGGAATCAATGGCTTCAGGCTATAACAAAGTATATGTTGATGCAAAAGAGTGGAATTTCACATCTTTACCTTCTGAGTCACGTACACTTATATCGTATAACATTTTACAACCTCCCTTGACTTATTAAGTTTAGTATAGCACAGTCGGCAAGTTATGTAAAGCTTAATTTAATTGCGCACAATTTATAATAGGACAAAATACTTACCATTTTTCTTGCAAATTATCTGATTTTTCTCTTTACTTTTTCTTAATGTGTGATATAATTAGTTTATAGAAGAAATTAAGAAACACTTCTTCTTACATACCCTATTCACTTATTACCATTGATGAAATGTTTTAAAAGTAATTGGTATCAAGTAGTAGTATAGAAGTTGGGTATAAAAGATACCTAGTATCAAAGTAGTACAACACCAAGTAATGTGTTGAAGTAGTAAAAGAATCATTGTAATATGCAATACTTTTAGAGTCGTTTATTTAGAAGTAAATTTTTAAAAGTAAATTTTAGAAGTATATGTATTAAGTAAATGTAGTATTTATGCTTTGGAAGGAATGAACAAGCAATTAGTATATGTATAATAATAAGTTGAATATGGTATGGTAAAAAGCCGATGGTTAGAAATTAACGTATCGGCTTTTTATAATGTCTAGATTTTTATTTTTAATTAGTCCACCAAATATATCTGGCTTCCCCATAGACTTTCACCGTTATTAGCTCCAACTGTAAGGGTCATTGTATTAATTTTATTGTGCTCGTCGTATTGTTTTAATGCAACTCCTGTGTATTCAACGTCACCAAGTGTAATCGTTATCTTCGCATCATCTTCTAAGGTCCACTTTCCTTCTAAGTCACCTGTTAACCGGCCATCTTCTAACAATCCAACCAGATGGGATTCCTTAACATCTGCAGATATATCTCTTCCATGATTGACAAGTTTATAGGCACCCACAATATCATTTTCTTCAAGAGCTTGTAATGTTTCTCCCGTATAACGATAAGGTGCAATGACCGGCCAGCCTTCATCATTCATAAAAAATTGATGGACGCGTATATAATGTGCTTCACCTTTTCTTGGGAATCTGGAATGAAAAAGAATAAAATATTTGTCTTCCTCTTCTTCATAATATGCTGAGTTATGTCCTGGGGATATATATCCATGAGACTTCTGCCCCACTTCACCTTGGATGTGTTCAAATTCAAAGTTTCCTAAAAGTTTATGTCCATAGGGTGCATAGGCCGGATCATAAAAGATCTGTCCCTCGACTCCCTTGGCTTCAATCATATCTTGACCTTGGCTATCAAGGTAAGGACCATCCGGTGTCTTTGATCTCGCAACCCGAATATTATAGCCACCATTGGCATCAAGACCACCATAGGATAAGAATAAGTAGTAGTACTCTGTATCTGGGCTATATAAAATATATGGACCTTCAATTCGAGCATGGTAATCACCTAGTAACTTCTGACCATATCCTTGACCTTTTACAGGAAAACCTGTCTCTGAATCCATCTCTAATATAAAGATACCGCCCGAATAGGACCCATAAACCATCCAAAGCTTACCTGTATGGTCATAAAAAGTGTGGGGATCAATGGCATTGGGATGATGATTGGCATTATATGGGCTTCCGTCATTACTTTCTCCGCTCATACCGGATTTTAAGAATATACCTAAATCTTCATATGGACCTTCGATATTGTCTGACTTGGCGACTCCCATTGCTGATAAAGGCGAATCGCCTCGACAGGCATTATAATAGAAGTAAAATTGACCGTCGTCTAATTGCTCAACATCCGCTGCCCAAAATGTATCTGTTTGAGCCCAGGTCAAAGCTTCTTCTAATGTATTCTTTGCATCCGGAAAAAGTTTATTCCCTGCAACACTTCGAGTTATTTGTTCGAAGTTCATCAAATCTTGGGACTTTGCTGAAGCTAAATGGGATCCAAAAATATAATAGGTATCTTCTACTTTAACCACTGATGGATCATGTACCGAGACTTCAGCAAATTCAATCTCTTTTTCTTCTCTTACTTCACCCGTTTTTGCCATATTAAGAAGCTCTTCTCGATCCATTGACTTTGACCTTGTGCATCCCATAAGCAACAATCCCCCCAATACGAAAACAAACATTACCTTCAACTTAGTCAACATACCTATCTCCTTTTTTGATATTTTACTTTAGTTTTAATTAAATTATTTTAACATTATAAAAAGTAACTGTCAACAGGCTTGTCTTTATACAACATAAAAGGACAAAAAATCCGGTAGCATAAGCTACCGGACCCTATAATCGTTATATTTAGTTTTCATGAATACAATTAGAAATTTTCGCTTCGTTGTTCAAAGTAACTTTGCTCATAACCACATAACGGACATACTTTTGGTGCTTTTTTGCCCATGACGAGATGGCCACAGACACGACATTCCCACATGATTTCTTCGCTTTTTTCAAATACTTGTTGCATTTCAACATCATTAAGAAGTTTACGATAACGGTCTTCATGAGCGTTTTCAATAGCTGCTACTCTTCTAAACTTAGCCGCTAACGACTTAAATCCTTCTTCTTCTGCATCTTTTGCAAAGGTTTCATACATATCTGTCCACTCATAATTTTCGCCTTCAGCTGCAGCTAATAAGTTTTCAGCTGTTGATCCTAAATGACCTAATTCTTCAAACCATATTCTTGCATGCTCTTGTTCGTTACGGGCTGTTTTTAAGAAAAGATCTGCAATTTGCTCATAACCTTCTTGTTGTGCAATTCTTGCAAAATATGTGTACTTATTTCGCGCTTGGCTCTCACCTGAAAAAGCATCCATTAAGTTTTTTTCCGTTTTTGTTCCTGCGTATTTGTTTTCTTCTGCCATGATCATATCTCCTTCATTTTTACTTGTTTTTAATACATTCAGCAATTGCCGAACCGTTTCTTTAGGAAAATCATCCGATTGATTGGTGTCTAGAATTTTTTGCAAAAGTTCTCGCGTGTTTTCACTTTGAGGTGTCATGAATCCCGCTTCACGTACAAGGTCTTCAGCCATAATACGATTAGATTGACTCACGGCTTTGGCCAATTGTTGAATAACTGAATCCTCAGTGCTTTGAACAATTGTCTCCGCAATACGTTCTTGTTTTGTTTTGCTTTCTGCCAAGTCAAGAAGCGCCTCAACCACCTTGTCTTCTTTCACTTGTTGTGGCGGATATTCCTCCGGAACAAGTGAAATCGCATGTGACGGACAGGCATCAACACATAAGCGACATCCATCTAAACATTTTTCGGGATCAATTTGACCGGTTTCTGTATCTGTTGCGCCAGTTGGACAGACATATAAACACAAACAATCTTTGGTACATAATCGTATATTTCGAACTGCATGCATTATACTCTCCCCCTTTGCACTTCCATCAGCTTCATGCTTGGTACTTTACATACCGGACAGATATCTGGTGGAGTGTCATTAATCGATAAAAAACCACAAATCTCACATACATATACATTGGTACTTTCCAGTAATGCCTGCTCTTGCTTTTCATAACGCACATAAACTGAATTCAAGATTTTACTTACCTTTTCACTCCATGTAAGCGCTCGAAGGGCTCCACGATCTGCTTCTTGGCCAGCAATCTTAGTCGCTACTGCAAATTTTGTGCCTAAATCTTCTTGCAAAAGCGCTTTAATTACATCAAATGAATCACCTTCAACCTTTTCACTCACACTTTTATAATACTCAGACAATTGGGTGAAAAGTTCCGATTCTTTTGGTAAATATTGTTTTTCACATCCTTTTGCTAGATTTGAAAAAACAACACTTAACTGTGCATTAGATAATTCAGGTGCTAATTTTGTTGATGATTGAAAGGATACTTGTGCTGTTTGGTCTTTTTTGCTTACATAAGTTTGTTCATCATTCTGTTTTTCTTCCTGTAGCTCAAACTCTTCCTTAGAAGCTCCGCATAAAGGACAGGAAAAATCATCAGGGATTTCTAAAGCTTCATCATAAATATAACCACATACAGTACATACATATTTTTGCATCTTACACCTCCCACTTTCTATTTTAATCGTTTTATGAAAAATTATCAAGACTTAATTTATAATTATTCTCTTTTTGTAATCATTTCAAAAACTCATCCACTTTTTTATTAAAGACTTCATGTTCCTTATTGGCAATAAAGTGATTACCCTCGATGAATTCTAGGAAGGCATTGGGAAGGGATGCGTAAATTAATTCTGTATGTTCCTTTTTTATCATATCCTTTGTCCCCACTATGACTAGCGTTTTGACTTGAATAGAGGCTAGCTCACTCGGATTCACATTGGGGTCATTGACCATTAATTCGAACAGTTCTATCCTTTGCTCAGCTTTTTTGCTGATTGGGGCAAATAAGTGTAGCAGTTTGTATATACCCGTGATAGGGAGCTGATAAATAGCTTTTACCCCACTGGGATTAAGATTTGAACCATTGAGAATGAGGCGATTGACACACTGGGGATATTTTAAGGCAAAAAGCATAGCGATGTTTCCACCATCTGAAAAGCCTAGAATATGTGCTTTTTCTATCTGATGGTCTTGAAAAAAATCATATAAGTCATCGGCAAACTGACGAATGGTAAATGGAACTTGCCCACGAGGACTTTTCCCATGGCCACGGGTATCAATAGCAATCACTCGATAGGTGTGTTTAAAATATTCGATCTGGTGCGTAAAATATGTTAGGTCTTCTCCGTTTCCATGGAGTAAAACAAGGGGTAGACCCCTTCCAACATCGACATAGTTTAGATTAATCTCCATCTTCCATCTCCAAAAGTTGCTTAACTATACGGTCATGACCTTCGGGTAACTCATGGCCTAATCCATCAATCCATTGTTTTCTCACGTCAACACCTTGTTCTTTTAGATGTAGATAGAGTGCTTGACTTCGTTCAAAGCAATCCTCATCTTCTCTTCCGCAAATGATAAGGACTTTAGTCTTCAACTCTTTTACTTTTGTCGTCAATGTCTCTAGTGAATCATCAATCATCGGAATCCATGGTGACTGCAATATAATTGTATTGCAGGGAAAATCATAGTCTAAGATAGCTTTTAGAATAACATTGCATCCTGATGAAAATCCACATAAGCCGGACTCTTGATAATCAGACCATTCTACTGCATCAATTACTTTTTTTAGTTGGGTGGAACCTGTCCCTTCATCTTCCCATCGATAAATTCCACAAGAATCAATTTCCTCAGATTGGACATATTCGACTTGATATCCCAGTTTCTCTAAAAAGGCCCAGTCTTCTTGACTGTCCTTGATACTTTGTTGATTGCCATGTAGGGCTAAAATCAGGCGTTCCTTTTTCTTTTCATTCCATGTGGATAAAGTCTGTGTATTTTCCATTGCCATATGATAGCGCTTATCGGAGATTTGTTTAGCTGTTTTAAAACGGTCGGTGTCTCTGATGGAGTCTAAGTCCTCATCTTCCAAAACTTCCGGTCGATACCAAAGCTCTTTGCCTATAATTGCTTCCTCTAGATAGTGAAGCGCTTCGTCTGGTTGATCATCTAAAGCAGCTAGACAATAGAGATAGTTATAATACTGAGAACTTAAGGTATCAAAATCTTGTTTATGTAATTGCAGATAATCATAGGCCTCGTGAATTCCTTGATTATCAAGTAGCTCAAGGGTTTTGTTAAGTATTTTATTCTCTGTCATTGTTGCCTCCTTTACATTACTGATAAATTTTCAAAGTGATAATCACGAGTTCCGGTCGATTGTTGACGCGGAGAGGTATAATACTGTTTCCTAGTCCTCGGCTGACCACCATCTTTGTGTTTTTTCTCTCATATAAACCTTGTGAATACTTTGGAAAAAGTCCTTGATCCGGTGCGACCAGACCTCCAATAAAGGGTAAACGTACTTGTCCCCCATGTGCATGTCCGGATAAGATTAGATCGATATCATTTTTTAAATAGGCACCAAACAATTCCGGTCGATGTGACAATAAAACCATATAGTCCTTGTCATTACTCACTATCGTTTTCAGTTTCTCATCCATTTGTCTTGCATTTCCGGTCATATTGTCAGGATCTGCTACATTAGGATCGTTAACACCCAATAAATGTATGACATCCGTGTCACGTTTAACGGGAATACTTTCGTCATCTAATATAGTTACACCTGCTTCAATCATTTGTCGCCTCAACTCGCCATAACGATGAGATCGCGCCTCATGATTGCCGGTAACGTAGTATACCGGTGCTATTTTAATAGCTCCGTTAATAAATTTCATGGCTTTTGCAAGGTCCGTTCGGTTGGAGTCAATCAAATCTCCTGTAACTGCAATAATATCCGGTGATGCACTTTTGATGTCTTCAAGAAGATCCGCTTGGCGATTTCCAAAACTGGCATTATGCAAATCAGATACTTGAACAATGGTAAATCCGTTAAAATTATCAGGTATTTTTTCACTATGAATGTTTATATATGTCGATTGTATGGACGTATTCCCCCAATGTAACCAGATGGCAATGATTATAAGAGCAACGAATACAATCCCTATCTTTTTATTCATTCGTTTCTTTCATGATGATGAATAGTTGGTCCAATTCATCCTTGCTCAATGTAATTCCTTTGCTCATCTTTTCATGTTCCGGATCCCAATCCCGTATATCATACTTCGCTTCTCTGTCATTCCAGCTTATAAGATTGATTTCCTTCTTCCATCCTTTTGCATTTTCTGAAAGAACGCCTATATGTTTAATGATTTCAAACTTTATTCCTGCCATGTTTTCCTGCCTTTCATTTTAGATGATTTTTCTTTAAAGAACTTGCTTGCTTATTCATTATTATATTCGTAAATTTAAGTAAAATCAAATGATTATGACATTATAATGACCTTTTCACTAAATAACTTCAAACAAAACTCACTTTGCTGATGACTAGGACTTATAAACGTTATATGTTCATTATCTCCCACTCAGAAAAAGCTTGTATAAAGGCACCAATACCTAAAAGATTATTCGTTACTTTTCTTTCACTAATATAATATTTATAAGTACCGTCTCTATAAGGGGCACCTCCTAGACCTGAGCAATATACAGTATCTATTAAATCTAAGTAACCTTCTTCGTCTTCTCGTACAAAGTTTTTGATAATTCCATGAATTGCTTTTTCAACAACCGGTTTATAAATATGGCTAATATAACCTTTTCTAATGGCTTTTGCTATTGCATATGTAAACATACATGTACATGATGATTCAATATAATTACCTTCTCTGTATTCTTGATCTAAAACTTGGCTCCAAACACCTGTCTCTTTCCCTTGAACTAAGGCCACAGATGCATACATACTTCTAGCAATTTCAACAATCTCAGCCCTATTCTTATGATTTTCAGGTAAGTAATCTAATACGTCAACAAGGGCCATAGCATACCAGCCCATAGCTCTACCCCAAAAATGAGGTGAACATCCTGTTTCTTTATTTGCCCAAAGTTGCTCTTTACTTTCATCATATCCATGATAAAGTAAACCTGACTTTGGATCTTTAGCATGTTTATTCATTAATATTAATTGTTTAGCTACATCATCAAAGTCATTGACATTACCAAATATTTTTGTGTATTCAGCATAAAATGGCGCACCCATATATAGTCCATCAAGCCACATTTGGTGTGGATATATATCTTTATGCCAGAAACCACCTTCACTTGTTCTAGGCTGCTCATCTAGTTGCTTACGTAACGTATCTGAAGCAAGCTTGTATTTATTTTCCTTTGTCATTCTATATAGATATAGTAATGTTTTACCATTATTAATATAATCAATATTATGCTTATTGAAATCATAATACTTGATTTCTCCTGCTTCATTAACAAAGTAATCCATATTATCTTTTATATATTTGAAATATTTATCATCTTTTGTGGTTTCGAAGGCTCTTTCAATTCCTCGACATAAAACTCCATAATCATATGCCCATCTATCACGTAATTCCGGGAACTTATGTATGACTGACTCAGTCATTCTTACAGACCATTTGTAATGATTTTTCATCACATTCTTTTCGCTGAACAAAGCTAATTTTGCATATAGGTCTTCTAATATAAATCTTGCATCGATGTTTTTATAAACCCTAATATCTCTATTTTTATTATGATGGATATAGTTCAGGTTTTCATCAAAACTAGGGGCAGTTTTCATTGAATACTGTCCACAATCATCGAATAAAATTAAACCAATAGCTGGAGAATCCCCAAGAATTCTAAATTCTGTTGGTCTTTTTATAGACGCATTATTAAACTCAATAACACTGTCACATAAATACTGTCCAATCTTTCCATGCGGCTTTACCCTAGCCTCTAATTCGGCGAATGTAACCGGCATCATACGATAAACATTTCTAGGAACTTGCCACACTTCTAAACTTGATTCAAAAACAATATTAGCCGCTAATGGATCATTAGAAAGATTGTATTCCCAACCACCTTGTGGCCAGTCTCTACCGCCTATCCATATAACTATAATATCTTTTTCTGTAATACTTGGTTCCATTAATAATGCTGTGGCCATATCCGTTAATGGACCAAGAAAGGTAATATATAATGGTCTAGTATCCTCTTTAAGGGCTTCTTCAATTATTAACCTTGCCCCATCTGATTCTATTACGTCTTTATTACTACTTAAAGCATTTTTGGCACCCTTATAAACCAAATCCATTTTATTCATGTCCATTAAGTCCATAAGCTTAATAATCTCATCATAACTGTCTATCATAGATTGTTTAGATTTTTGATCACCAAAATGTGCCGCAATTATTCCTCGAATATCAAAGGATTCAGTTAATAAGGCTTGCACTATTGCAAATTGGTCATCCACTTCATTTTTGGCATCAGTATTAATAATAACTCTACTTTTCTTTTCATTTGGAATATTAAAATTTGACATATTCTTTCTCCTTGTTTTTTATATTCAAATTATCGTATGAATTTCACTTAATTCCAATTAATAATTAAGCAATTTTAGATTTATATTGACTTAATCCACTTAATGTTTTATGGTTACACTATGCTTATAATAAAGGAGTCTAAAGCTATGTCTATAACAGGTAAAGAATTAGCCAAAATACTTAATATATCAGAAGCTGCTATTTCAATGGCACTTAACAACAAACCCGGGGTTAGTACTAAAACCAGAAAAAAGATTTTAGCGGTTGCAAAAGAGCATAACTACGATTTTTCCAATAAAACATCATTCGTTGACGCAAAAAAAGCGAAAGGAACTGTTCATTTCGTAATATTCAAGAAAAATGGTGCGATTATTACGGACAATTCATTTTTCTCCCTTATAACTGAAGGTATTAATTATGGCTGTGAAAAATTCAACTATTATTTGAATGTAACCTACTTTTATTCAAGTCAAGATATCGAACAACAATTAGAGACTTTAGTACGTCAGGGTTGTAAAGGAATTATTTTATTAGGTACAGAAATAAAAAAAGAAGATTATATCCCCTTTTCTAAACTTTCTATACCTATTGTTTTAGTTGATAGTTATTTTACAGATATTATAGTTGACAGTATTTCTATTAATAATACACGTGGGGCCTATCTTGCTACCAATCATCTCATTCAATCAAACGGCCTTCATCCAGGTTACTTACGTTCACTTTATTCTACACAAAATTTTTATGAACGAAAGCTAGGTTTCTATAAAGCTCTTAATGCTAGTGGTTTTTCAACCTCTAATACAATTACTCATAAGCTTACGCCTTCTTTCGAAGGCGCCTATGCCGATATGCTAAGGCTTATCAGAAAAGGAGAGCCTGTCGCTCATAGTTATTTTGCGGACAATGATTTAATAGCAGCTGGTGCACTTAAAGCATTTAAAGAATCAAATTATAGAATACCTGAGGATATATCCATCATAGGTTTTGACGATATTCCTCTTTGTTCATATATAGAACCTAATCTATCAAGTGTCAACGTCCCCAAAAAATACATCGGTATAACAGCTATGAAAAGACTGGTAGATTTAATGTCATCTGAATATAATTTACCCCTAAGAATTGAAGTTGAAACCGAAATAATAACTCGTGATAGTGTCTTGTACAGGTCATACTAAGGTTTATAACCAGGTATTGCAATATAAACGATAAATGATATAATTATTATACGTATTTTTTTAAAAATATCGGAGGTGACAATGTTGAATCTGCAACCTGTTTCACTCTTTAACTCACTTGCATCGATTATTAAATCAATTGATTTATATAATTATATTCTGAAGGACCATCATCGACGCTGTTCGATTATTGCCTATTATATCGGCAATACTTATGCAGAAAAGAGCATTAATCTTTCTGAGCTAATTTTGGCAGCATCCCTTCATGACATTGGGGCTCTTAATGTAAAAGAAAGGGATCAACTACTTAAACTTGATGTTGAAGAACCCTCACATCATGAGCAACTTGGCGCAAAAATACTGGAAGGTTTTGAACCCTTTGATCAAATACGCCGGATTATTTTACATCACCATATCCGATATATTGATGTGCAACAAGGCTTAACAAAAGCAGAGGATGTTCCGTTTGAATGTTATATTTTACACTTAGCTGATCGTATTGAAATCATGACCAATGGTAAAAATGATGTAGAGACAATAAATAAATTAAAACTTGAAATTAATAACCGCTTTGGAAAAGTTTTTCATCCTGATCTACAGAAAGTATTTAATCAAATTATTGACGACCGCTCCTTTTGGATAAATATAAATAATCAATCTTATCAAGAATTAGTACATGGGTCAATAAAAAGTAAAACACATGACTTGAATTATGTCGATGCCGAAAATCTTGCTTTGATTTTTGCAAAGATTGTTGACTATAAAAGTCCATGGACAAGTACACATAGTCAATCCGTGAGTGCCATTGCTTATCGATTAGGTAAATTTGTCGGTTTAGATCCTGATACATGTTTTCAACTACGCATTGCCGGTTATCTGCACGATATAGGAAAAATAGCAACTCCCACCGAAATTCTTGAAAAGCCAAGTAAATTAAATGGGGAAGAATTTGATACAATTAAAGAACACGCAATGTATACCTCATTAATCCTTAAAGATATAGAAGGTTTTGATGATATTGCTACTTGGGCATCTTCACATCACGAAAAGCACGATCATTCAGGTTATCCTTTACACCTTTCCAAAGATCATTTTTCATTACCTATGGAAGTTTTAGCCTTTGCTGATATCTTCACTGCATTATCCGAAGACCGGCCTTATCGACCTAAAATGTCTAAAAAGGATATTAAGAAAGTTCTAAGTACATTTGTACCTGAAAAGTTAGACATAAATGTCTATGAAGTTCTATTAGCTCATTTTGATGAACTTTATGAACTACATTTAAAAATCTTTAATAGTATCATTTCTAGTAGAACTGATTTCAAGTAAATTCAATACGATCAACTTCAACAGTTAATGTGTCAGAACGTTTATACACTTTATTTTTATATAACTAGGATTTATGAGCCCCTAGATTCACATTTGGGATATGGTGCTATTACTTTCATTAATACTGATCGTATAAGTTACTCACTCCAATAATCTCGCCCGCGTCTGAAATTCCAAAGACAATTTCACCACTTCTATAATTTGCAAATGCACTAACTGTTTTTAAAAATGTATTTGAAACACTTTGTTTGTATTCTAATTCATCTCTTTCAATTCTTCCCATTGTTAAATCCTCCATATCAATATTATACCAAAAACTGTTGCGTTGCATTTTACGTTGCGATTTGTAACGTATATAATTGCTTGTATTCAAGTATGTTTGCGTCATTTTTAAAGTAACCATCAAAAACCTAGAGTATCATTGATTAAAATCATAGATGCTCTAGGTGGCTAAGGGCCATACTATTGCTAAAAAAACAGTAGGAAATTGTATCGAGAAGCATGAAATTACCATATTTCCCTTAAACGATTCGCTATTTGAACTCTTCAATGAATTTTGACACTGCAGTGTGAAACACCTTATTCTTCTTCCATGCCAAGACGTGTCCTGTTTCTCTGGTTGGAGAAAAAGGAATGAATGTCAAGTTCTCCAATGGTCTTATTGTAAAAGCACCTTCAACTGCAACTATGTAAGCCCTTATCTTTTGAAGTAATAAAGTGGTATTTGTCAACAGATTTTGAGTTGCTACGATATTAAGTTCTTCAAGCTCATGACCTAACCAACTTTCAAGTTCTTTTTTAACGATATCACGATTTGTTACTATTAAGGGTAAATCCAGAATATCTTCAATGGATATGTTACTCTTTTTTGCTATAGGATCATCTGCATTCGCTATCAATCCCCACCTCTCTTTAATTGGTAGTTGATAAAGCTCATATTTTGCTGCTTCAACAGGTTCAATCAATATGCCCACATCAATAGTTCCAAGATCTAGCTTCTCTTTAATATCATCACTAAAACCATTGTAAAACTCAAAGGTGACTAATGGATATTTTTTCATAAATAAAGCTACCATTTCCATTAAATATTCAGCTGCATTGGTTTCTACACATCCAATAGTCACAATTCCTGCAACGGTATCAGATTCATTTTGAACATCCCGTTCCGCTTTATCCACTAGCCTGAGAATTTCTTTCGTTCTTTGAAGATACAAAAAGCCTGCATCTGTCAACGTTACTTTTCGTTTGCCTCGAATCAAAAGAGTTGCCCCTATTTCTTCCTCAAGATCCTGAATTTGACGACTTAATGTAGGTTGGGTGATATTCAGTTTTTCAGACGCTCTTGTAATGTTTTCTTCCTTTGCTATCATAACAAAATACTTCAACACTCGTATATCCATATGACCTCCATAATTGCTACTCGTAACTTATTATAACTTTTCTTTTCTTAACTATATACATGCGAAGAGAAGATTTTTGCCACCAAGAATCGCCGATTTCTTTGGCACATACATCTTTATACATTATACTTTCCATTCTATTATTGTTAACTAAATAGGTACTTTGATTTATGTGATAATTCATTTCAACATCTCCTTTTTTTGACAATTATTTTTTCTGTTTATAGTTTATCAGGAAACATTAATTATGTCTAATACCTAACTTAAATCATTTATCATGCTTGTATTGTATGATAAACCTGAATTATTCATCCAGCCATGAGCAACCTTAAAATCGACAGTAGGCATCTTTTTTAACCGAGTATAGTCAGTAATGGCTTATGGTGTCGATTCACATCTTTCGCATGCTCATCGGCATCGTCATCTTCGAAGTAACCGGCGATGATCTGATACACCATTTGATAAAGATTCTGGTCATCCTTATGGCGACGACTGATCTTATCATCCGTCTTGAAGTTGCTGACATGATTATGAAATCCAAACTTGTGGGCGAATTCCTTGCTGAGAAGTAGCCCGGAATCGGAAGATAAATCGCCTCCATCGAAATTTATTTTGATTTTACTATTGCTTTCTAACTGAAGTCCATCTAAACCAGACATATGAAGAGTTTCTCCTTTGTTTGATTTTGGTTTGGTCACTTAAATTTTAACAAAGTTGGAACTCTTTTTCTATTGTTTTTCTTCACTTTTTAAGTGAAGAGCAAAAGTAATCAAAAACGCAGTAACAATGCGGCGTCAAACGCCGTTAAATGAAACTAGATGAATAATTCAGGATAATACTTATTCTTTTATAAAATCACCAAAATAATCATAGAATAACTCATCCATCCAATCCCCAAAGCCCCAACCAATTCCTGTTGCATCATTCATTATATTTTGGCAGTCTTCTAAATATTTCTCTTCTAAATTGTTCTCGGCAATTAAATATAAAGCTTTCTCATATATCTTGGAGATATTATTGTAAAATTGTTCATCAATATCTCCATACGAATTTGTAAAATCAACTCCATTTTCAGCATAACATAAGAGCAACTCAATAACATTGCTTTTCTTTATTGCTACTTTTTCAAAATCAGAGATTAATTTCTTTAGCACATTATAATTCAGTACATTCATACCTCTACTTGGGAAAAATTGTTGAATGACTTTATCTTTATATTCTTCTAAAAGAATTTCTTCATTTTGTGGATTTAACTTTATTGAATAGATTTCCTGAACTTGCTTATTAGTTTTAAACAGCTCAACGATTTCATCGATAAGTTCTTTCTCTGATTTTCCTTTCAGATATTTCTTTAGATCTATAATCTTAGCTCGTTTCATTATTATCTCCAATCTTCATTAGCATTATTTCAAGGCACCATATAATTCATTACTCAACATACCACAACACGAATACCTTCGTTATGCTTTCTAAATAAAATCGCCTTAATAGATTCGAATTTTCGTTTTTGAATAAAAGGGGCAGAAATAATAATCACTTTTTTACTTTGCTCAATATCTATAAGCAATTCTTTAAAGTAATTATCTCCTGAGAATATTTCATCCCCGACATTTTCATTCACATCCCCAGGTTTAATCTTATATCCAACAGCCTTATATGCTGTTAATCTCTTTGAATACATTTTGGCCATCTTATTAATATGTACATCTACATAATCATATACACGAACTTCATTTTTACCTTCTGATTCTCGGTTAAGTCTTCCGGCATATTATGTAATTGTACCTTTCCATGCAATCGGCATTGCTAGAAATAAGGTATCAAGCCAAGGGACATCAATTTTCCCAGTTAAGTGTTTCTTCCCACCACCAAGTTGACCAACTAATCCTACTTTCTTTTTTCTTCCGCTCTTTGTAAGAGGTACTTCTATCTCATAAT
>DDQW01000032.1 GCA_002342805.1 Clostridiales bacterium UBA2432
TAGAAAAAGGAAAATATCCTGGTTATATCATTCTGCTGATTCTCAGCTTTTCATTCCTTTCCCATTATGAAGTTCGGCATCAAAAAGAACTTTTTGAAAAAGAAAAACGTATACAATTAATGTATTTTTTGAATAATTTTATTTTAATGTTTCATTCAGGTCTGACGATTCAAAAAAGTTTTCATTTATCCATTGAAAATCGTGTACAAACCTTAGAAAAGGATAAGAAAATAAGACCATATTTTATGAAATGGCAAATGATGATTCAACAAGAACGTGAATTTTACGAAATTATTGATGACTTTCAAAAATGTTTTTCACTTATTGAAGGAAGACGATTTTGCCGTTTGATTTTACAGAATTTACGGCAAGGGGACCATCATTTAACGATACAGCTTGCAACACTGTCAGAGGGAATGTGGGATCAACGGATAAGAAATGCACGTAAAGATAGTGAAAAAGCAAGTTCCAAATTAGTCTTCCCCATGCTGATTATTTTTATTGTAATTTTATTAATAACAATAGTACCCTCATTCATGGAAGTAAATATGATGTAACATGTTGACAATGACAAGGAGAAAAAAATGAACGAAATTTTAATAAAAACATATGTAAAAAGTAAATGTTTTCTTGATAAATTAATCCAAAGTGAAGAAGGAATGGGTATGGTTGAATTAGCCCTAATAATTATTATATTAATAGGCTTAGCCCTAATTTTTAAGACAGAAATAGAAAAATTTATGACAAAAATATTTGAAGAGTTCAATATTGACGCGCTGAAAGGATGAGGAGGGTTCGTTGTAGTATGTTAGAAATTAGAGATGACCAATTTTTGATTTTAGAATGTGAGACAGAGAGTATCGAAATGTATCAAATGAAAATTTTTTATTATCGAACGATAGCTGGGATAAAACCATTTCGATTTAGTATGACGGAAAAAAGAAGTTATTTATATTATCCCGGAAAAAATAAGACGTCTCTTGTTGACCTTGCAGAGCAAAATATATCTAATAAAGATTTACTTCGCGCATTAGAACAAATTCGGTTGATTATACGTGAAAGTGAAAATAACTTGCTTTATGAAAGAAATTTCGCATTACGACCGGAATGGATTTATATTGATAAGCGCGCGGACCAAATGAAAGTGGAACTTATCTATATGCCATTAAAGCAAGGTCAAAAACCAATACTGGAAGAAACCTATAGAAGTTTTATTCGATTTATTGCGAAACTCTTTAATGAATGGAATGAAATGGAATATTTTTATTACTTTAAGCGGTTGGATGAAGAAGGATATGATGATCATTCAATGGAAGCTTTACTTAAAGTATTAGAACAATTATCAAAGGAAAGAATACACCAATAGCTGGATGGTTATAAGGTCAATTATATTTACAAAAGTGACGAAAGTCATCGAATATAGTTACTTAAGATACTAGATAATTATTCTGAATCGTTGTAGAATTATAAACAAGAGAGATGAGAGAGATTTAAAATAAGTTCAAGCAAAATGTGTTATGTAAAGGAAAATAGAGATATTTCAGGGGTTAAGAAGCGATTCAGATGAATCGCTTCTTGCATTGTCAAGAATTATTCGATATGATAAAAGCATAAATCTAAGAACAATGGAGATTCTTATGAATATCGTAGCTAATTTAAAATTAATTATTGGATTATTATTACTTTCTGCTTTTATATCAAGTATATTATGTGTGTATATTTATGTAAAAAGCCAGAATGCAAAAAATAGTTTTTTCTTTATTATTGGTCAAATCTTAGTAATAGCTTGGAATATTTTATATATTTTTGAATTACTAGCACCAACATTAAGGATGCGTTGGATGATTATTACCTTAGAATATATAGCTATTTGTTTTTTAGGTGTTACTCTATTTCACTTTGCCTATCGATATACTCAAAACAAACATATGAATCGAAAGATATTTATCGCTACATTTATTCCACCTCTGATTGGATATTTCAGTGTACTTACTAATAAGTATCACCACCAATTTTATCAAAAAATTCAATTTCAAAGGATTGAATTTGGGTTTTTCACCTATTATATTCTTTTTGTTACGGGGATATATATGTTTTTAGGCGCATTGTTATTTTTATTCAAAAGGGACGAAAAAAATCCAGTGTACAGAACACAAAGCATTTACTATTCTATTGCAATTCTTATGCCCTTAGTCTTTCATATTTTACAGATTGTGGGAATTATTAAATTTGATTTTATGATTTCAATTCTTTTCTTACCACTTTCGATGTTTATTTTAACTATGCTAATACTGAAATATCAATTTTTAGATATTATTCCAGGTGCTATTCGTTATGTGATTGATAATACGATGGACGGTATGCTGGTTGTCAATAATAATGGAAATATCATTGATTACAATACACTGTTTTTTGAAAAAAAATTTGATATGTATGATAGTAAAACTTTTCAAACTATTTACAATTTTGTGGAGCGGTTAAAAATATACTCAATAGAGACACAAACGTTGACGGACCTATATAAAAGTGTTAAGTCCAATCATCATCAGATTACGAAAGGAACATTAGAAATCGATGAGCAAATCGTCATTTATTATACAGCTAAACCCTTATTGGATTATAAGGGGAACAAAGTAGCGACACTAATAACTTTTTTTGATATGAGTGAGATATATAGTCTTTACAATGCATTGGAAGCTAAGAATAATGAATTAAATGTGGCAAATATAAAATTGAAAAAATATCTAAAGGCAGTTGAAAAGTTGACGGTTGAAGAAGAAATTAATCGGATTATGACAGAGATTCATGATACTTTAGGCCATTCGATGACTGAGCTATTAGCCTTAATTGAAGTGACGGGGCTACAATTGGAAAAAAATGATGAAGATGCCATGGAAACGATTCAATCGGCAATAGACAAAGCAAGGAGCAGTCTAGAAGAGATTCGTCTAGCCGTAGCTAAGTATAAGAAAATGGGAGGATTTGTATGATAAAAGTTATGGTGGTTGATGATCAAATTCTTTTAAAACAAACATTACTTTTTATGTTAAAGCAAGATGCTGAGCTAATGGGTGTCGACGGCGGTGAAGATGGTTATATGGCCATAGAAAACTGTAAAAAGCATCAACCGAATGTTATTTTGATGGATTTGAGAATGCCTAGAATGGACGGGCTAGAAGCGATGGAAATCATTAAAGAAATATATCCATCCATTAAGATTATGGTATTAACAACCTTTGAAGATGATCAAAGCTTATTTAAGTCATTAAAAAATGGAGCAGATGGATATATCGTAAAAGATATTCGACCGGAAGAATTAATTCTAGCTGTAAAAAGCGTGGCTAATAATCTATACGTCATGCATGGAAATGTCCTTGAGATTTTTAAAGAAGAAATTATAAAAATAAAGCAAAAAAGTGAGAATAATCATGAGATGATTGATCAATACGATTTGACAAAGATCGAAATCAAAATTATTCAAGAACTTGTTAACGGAAAAAGTAATCGAGAGATTGCTGAAATGCTAAATTTTACGGAAGGAACGGTAAAAAACAAAGTTTCTAAACTATTAACGAAACTTGATTTAAAAGACCGAACGCAAGTTGCTGTTTTTGCCGTTAAAAATAATTTGATATAGAAGGTGTGAAATGGGCGTTTTTGGATACATGGACTTTATTCAACTAACAATATATACGCTAGCATTGATGGGAACAGTTATTGCAAATACATTATTATTTTTAAGAAGTCGAAAAATTCCCTTAGTATTAGCATATTTTCGAATTCAATCTTTAATTGTATTGTGGATGATTGGAAAATTTTTTAAAGTGTTGGTCAATGCAACGAATGGATTAAAAATATGGATTGCTATTGAATATTTTGGCATCTGCTATTTTGGGGTTGTTTTGCTTTATTTTGCATATTTATACTATCATAACCGACCGCTTCAACCATTTCTGCATATTGGATTGATTTTATTATCTACGGTGAATTACATTATATTATTAACAAATAACCAGCATTTTTTGTTTTTTAAACAGATTGCAATTTATAATAGCATAAAAGGTCCTTTTTTTTATGTACACACGGGATTTTCTTATATTTTAATTGCACTTGGTATTTACTACATAGTCACGAGCCCTGCAAATAAAGCCTTTAAAAAAAGTGACTATCTTATTATTAGCCTGAGTTTAATGATACCACTTGCTATAAATGTAATCTATGTATTTGGTTTGTTACCTATATTTGTTGATTTGACACCAATTACAATCAATATCGTTTTATTGAATTTTGCATTTATTGCATTTCGAGAGAACCAATATGATATTCAAATGATGACGAAATACCGAATCTTTGAAAACTTATATGAGGCGATTATTATTCTGAATGAGAAAAATAGAGTTGTTGAATATAATAAGAAGACAGAAGAAATGTTAGAAGGACATATGGATTTACATAAATATATGTATTTTGAAGAGATCTTTCCAGAACTAATGACTAGGGTTGAAAGATTCTTGATTACAGAGGCATTGACGGAGCAGGTTGAAGTGAATATGCCTAAGTTTAATGAGGACAAGTATTATATTCTTAGTATGGAAAAAATCAAGCTAAAACAAGAAAATAACAGAGGCATGATTATTAAGTTTATAGATATGACGGAACATCATCAATTACTCGTAGAACTTGAAGAGAAAAACAAATTCTTAAAGGAAATTAATCGAACACTTAATGCAAATATTTCTGTAAATAAACGTCTTATTCTAGAACAAGAACGAAATTATGTGTCAAAAGAGGTCCATGATATTTTGGGTCATTCAATGACTTTGGTTATATCTTTGCTAGAAGCTTGTCGTCAAGTATATAATCATAACAATGCAGAGGCAAAAGAAAAATTGACACTTGCAATGGAAATTACTCGAGATAGCTTACTTAATTTAAGAAAATCATTGACGCGAAAACGATCTTCAAATATGAGTAATCAACAACTTATCGAAGAACTTGAAGGTCTTATTCAAGAGTTTAGGATGTCAAATATTGACGTTGAATTTATTACAAATAAATATGAGACAAAGTTAAAACCCCAATGTTATGATGCAATCTATCGTATTTGTCAAGAAAGTATGACAAATGCCTTGCGACATGGAAGTGCAAGCAAAATTATGATTGCAGTTCGATTTTCAAAAGAAGTTACAGATATTATTATCGTTGACAATGGAAAAGGGTGTAAAAAGCTTGAAAAAGGATATGGAATATTGGGGATGGAACAGAGGGTCAGTCAAATGAATGGAACGTTTTCATGTGGGTCACCAGATGGAGAAGGTTTCCACTTACACATCACTATACCAGTAATTTCTTAAATGGGAAATAATCACTTCAAAAAATCCAAATAATTTCATAAAAATGGTTGACATAATCCAAGAAGTGCGTTATATTATACTTGTAATCAGCACTCGTTCAGTGAGAGTGCTAACAATATATATTTAAAGGAGGAATTCATATGTTTAGATTAGTACCTTATGGAAGAAACCAAGTAGCAAAGAATAATGACAGCTTTTTCAATCTTATGGATGACTTTTTTAGTGATGACTTTTTTAGCAACGGATTAATCCCGGCGAATGTAAGTAAGTATGAATCCTTTAAGATTGACGTGAAAGATAATGACACAGAATATTTAATTGAAGCGGACTTGCCTGGAGTGAAGAAAGAAGACTTGACAGTCGACTATAAAGATAATAGACTTGTTATTCGCGTAAATAGTAATCAAGAAGTAAACGAGGAAAAAGATAATTATATCCATAGAGAGAGACGACAGTCCCAGATGGAACGTTCTTTCTACATGAAAGATGTAAAAGCAGACGAAATCACAGCAAAATTAGAAGAAGGTGTGCTTGCAATTCATGCACCAAAACTTGATGAAATCGAAAATATGCATAAAATCGAAGTACAATAAAAACTAAAAAACGAATATAGAAAAAACTGCTTCGAAAGAAGCAGTTTTTTCTTGTTTATACACAGGAAGTATACTATAATTTAATAATATAGTGTAGGTGTTAAGCAATAGAATGTAGAATGATATAAAATTTATTAAGAGTATTAATGGGGGGGCAAAATGACAACACAAATTGAACAATTTTTAATGAAAATACAGTCCATTATCGGTGCAAAAGTTGTTACGGATCAAGCTGGCAATATTGAAGAGATTCATATTGTTTCAGATTTACGTCGAAGTCCAAAGCAGATATTAAGAGATGTTGAAGCTGTACTTATGTCACAATTTGATCAGCCTATCGACTATAAAAAAGTATCCATCGCACAAGTTAAAGGTGGCACGGTCAAAAATGAACAAGATCCTCGTATCAAGCTTAAATCTATTGAATATACAAATATGGGAAAGACCATTGATGTAACGGTAACATTAGAAAAGGGCAGCGATGAATATACAAAAACAAAATCAGGAATAAAAACATCAGCAAATGTCATGCGCTTATCGGGAAAAGCTGTTTTAGATGCTGTTGAAGAATATTTAGGGATATATGACGTGTTTGTGTTCGAAGATTGCAAAGAAATCAAACTATCAGATACATTAGTACTTGCCGTTAGCATTACATCCATTTATCATCACCGTGAAGAATTATTCATTGGAACGGCAAAGGTTGGAACAGATGTGAATGAAGCGGTTACACGAGCAACATTAGATGCCATCAACCGGCATATTTTGCAACTTGAAAATTCGTAAAAAATTGGAGTGAGTAAATGAGAATATACATTAAGCCAGTATTTATTGGCCTTATAGGTTTGACAATTTTAGCCTTATTAAGCCTATTTATTATGAATATCTATCAAGATTTCAAAGAAGCGCAATTAGCAAAACAAGTCCCGGAAGAGATTCAAATTGACTTTTCTACGGTCTATGAAGAGGCAAGTTCAGATGCATTAGCAACAATATATAATGGAAAACAAATAGAAGATGAAGTACATCCAAAGTTTTTGGGAGGTATACTATACTTACCTGTGAACCTTGTTATTGATTATATTAACGATCAATTTCATTATGATGAAACAGAAAAAATACTGACATATACGACCATAGATGATGTTATACGTATGCGAACCAATGAACTGACCTATACGGTGAATGATGAACCGGTGCGTATCGAGATTGGTATGACGGAATTTGACGGTATAGCATACTTGCCCCTATCTCTTGTTCAAAAATTTTCCCATCATGATTTTATTCATAATGAAGAATTCCATATTTTACAAATCAAAGATTGGTATAGCGAAGAAACAACGGGTGAAGTTTACTATGAAGACATTGATAAAGCATATATTCGTATATTGCCATACGAAGAAGCTTCATATATTCATGTCGCTTTCATAGGAATGGAAGTAAGCATTGTTGGGGAAGAGAATGATTATTATCAGGTTCTAACTAAAGAAGGCTTCTTAGGCTATATAAAAAAAGACTATGTTCGATCCGTCGTTACATCCCATTCAGTTAAAGAAAAAGTCTATTCATATAAACAATTTCCAAGTCAAGAATTTGATGAAAAGATTAATCTGGTATGGCATCAAGTTTTTAATACAACGGCCAATCAAAATGTGGCTGAACGGTTCGAAAATGTAAGGGGTGTGAATGTTATTTCACCTACATGGTTTGAGTTAAAAGGAACCGAAGGTGAAGTAAGATCGATTGCAGATTTAGATTATGTAAGATGGGCTCACGACAATGATTATCAGGTCTGGGCTCTTTTTGCCAATTTAGGAGAAGGCTATACAAGGTCGATGACCCATGAAGTGTTAAGCAGTACGACAAAACGAATGGAAGTTATTCGCCAACTCTTAGCACTCGCATCTGTTTATGAACTAGATGGAATAAATATTGATTTAGAAAATGTTGGTGAAGAGACCGGTCCATATTATGTTCAATTTGTTAAAGAGTTAAGTATTTATTTAAAGCAAGAGGGATTGATTGTTTCGGCGGATTTACCGGTACCAAAACCATGGACAGAACATATGGGCAGAGAAGAAATTGCAAAATATCTTGATTATTTTATGATCATGGGCTATGATGAACATTGGTCAACATCTCCGGAGAGCGGATCAGTTGCTTCAATTGGTTTCGTAGAAGAGGGAATTGTTGATACATTAAAGTCTGTCCCAAAAGAAAAAATCATTCTAGGGGTCCCTTTTTATACGCGTTTGTGGCGAGAAGAAACCATTGATGGACAAGTGAATGTTTCGTCCGGAGCATATGGTATGGATGGTGGACAACGGATTATAGAAGAAAACAATGTTGAAATTGTATGGGATGACGCGGTCGGTCAATACTATGGGGAATATTATGAAGGTGATATTCGTTACCGTATTTGGCTTGAAGATGAACGATCGATGGACTTAAGAATGCAATTAGTTGATGCATATGAACTCGGTGGTGTAGCGGGTTGGAAACTGGGACTCGAAAGTGATAGCGTATGGGAAGTTCTTCGTCCTTATCTAAAAAAAGAATAGGCAGATAACTTAACAAATACACATTTTATGATATAATATAGGCGAAAGATAAGAAGTGGTGTGAATACATGAATAAAAAAACGAAGATTGTAGTCCTTACAGAAAATGACCCGAACTATATGCAAGTAATCCAAGAAGCAGGGAAAATTCTCCGTGAGGGCGGTCTTGTTGCGTTTCCGACTGAGACTGTATATGGAATTGGTGCGAATGCATTAGATGAAGAAGCAATTAAGAAGATTTATTTGGCAAAAGGACGTCCATCGGACAATCCATTGATTATGCATATTAGTGACCTAAATACCCTTGACAAGTATGTCAATGATATTAATGAAAAGTCAAAACAACTTATTGCGCAATTTTGGCCAGGGCCATTGACGCTCATCTTTCACAAAAAAAATAGTGTGCCGGATATCATAACAGGTGGATTAGAAACGGTTGCAGTCCGTATGCCAAAACACCCGATTGCATATGATATTATTCGGAGCGCAGGGGTACCAATTGCTGCGCCGAGTGCGAATATATCTGGGAAACCCAGTCCAACAAGAGGAAGACATGTGATTGAGGATTTAGATGGTCGAGTAGATATGATTATTGATGGGGGTAAAGCGACCCATGGGCTTGAATCCACAGTACTTGATATGACAGGGACAATTCCCTCAATATTAAGGCCGGGTAGTGTGACGCGTTCAATGATTGAATCTGTCATAGGTGAAGTATCCTATGATAATCATTTGGAAGATGTGACACAAGTTCCAAAGTCACCGGGAATGAAATATAAACATTATGCACCCAAAGCGCCTATAAAAATTGTAGTGGGTAGCGATGATCGTGTGACAGACTATATTAATTCACAATCCACAATCAATCAGAGCCAAGGATTAAAGGTGGGTATTATATCTCCCATACACCGGGTTGATTTCATGCAAGGTGATGTTGTACTTAGTATCGGTTCGATAGATAGGCCGGAAGAGATTGCTAGTAATCTCTTTAAGATATTACGAAAGTTTGATGAAGTAAATGTTGATATTATCTATTCGGTAGATTTTCAAGGTGAAGAACTAAATATTGCTATTATGAATCGCCTTATTAAAGCTGCCGGACATGAGATAATAACAGTGTGAGTGATTGGAGTATCATGAAAAAATATAAAGAAGTGGTTTTTGTTTGTACAGGTAATACGTGTCGAAGTCCAATGGCTGAATCTCTGTTTTGCCATTTATATCCAGAGGCGGATATATTGTCTCGATCACGGGGATTGATGGTGTTTGAACCAACACCTGCAACGGAATATGCTATTAAGGTTATGCACGAAAAAGGGATTGATATTTCTATGCATCAATCCCAATATTTCAGTAAAACATCCTGTAATTCATCGGTTTTAGCTTTAACAATGACACATAGACACAAAACAGTTTTAGTACAACATAATTATCCGTGTGATGTGTATAGCATTAAAGAATTTGTTGGAGAAACAGGAGACATCGAGGATCCTTACGGTGGTGATTTAGATGATTATCGCCGTTGTGCAGAAGAACTTGAACGCGTGATAAAAAAATTAGGAGGAAAACTATTGTGATAGGAATAGGAAGTGACCATGGTGGTTATGCATTAAAGCAAGAAATTCTTGGGCTTCTAAAGGAAAAAGGTTATGCCTATAAAGATTTTGGCGGATACGATGAAAATGCTATTGATTATCCGGATATAGCAAGACCTGTAGCACAAGCTGTACTTGATGGAACTTGTGAAACGGGAATTGTGATTTGCGGGACGGGAATAGGTATTTCCATAACGGCCAATAAAATCAAAGGAATTCGTTGTGCATTGTGTAGTGATCATTTTTCAGCAGTGGCAACACGAGAACATAATAATGCAAATATGCTAGCTCTTGGAGGAAGAAATACAGGACCCGAAGTTGCAAAAGATATTGTTATGGCATTTTTAACAACAGAATTTTCAAATGATGAACGACATATTCGCAGAATTAATAAAATTGAAGACTAATGATAAAGATTAAACCAAGGAGGCAATTATGGCAATTTTAAAAGTAATGGATCACCCATTAATTCAACATAAAATGGGGGTTTTAAGACGTGTAGAAACCGGCTCAAAAGAATTTAGAGAATTAGTCAATGAAATATCAATGCTCATGTGCTATGAGGCAACAAGAAACTTACCGCTTATGGATGTGGAAATAGAAACACCTGTAGCAAAAACCACAGTGAAACAGATTGCTGGACGTACCTTAGGAATCGTTCCAATATTACGTGCGGGGCTGGGTATGGTTGATGCAATGTTAAATTTAATCCCTACAGCAAAAGTAGGTCATGTTGGTCTTTATCGTGATCCGGAAACGTTAAATCCGGTAGAATATTATTGTAAATTACCATATGACGCACCGGAACGTGACATATTTGTACTCGATCCAATGCTCGCCACAGGAGGATCAGCATCTGCTGCTATTCAATTTATTAAAGATAAGGGTGTTGAGAGTATTTCCTTATTATGTTTAATTGCAGCACCAGAAGGTGTAGCAAGGGTTCAGAAAGATCATCCGGATGTTGATATTTTGGTAGCAGCCTTAGATGAAAAATTAAATGATCATGGATATATTGTTCCCGGGCTTGGTGATGCAGGCGACCGATTATTTGGAACAAAATAGGAGAAAAATATGATATCGCATACTCGGCCTAAATGGGATGACTATTTCATGGACATCATAGATATTGTCAAAAATCGATCGACGTGTTTACGTCGTCATGTGGGTGCGGTTATTGTCAAAGAGACTCGGATATTATCGACAGGCTACAACGGAGCACCTTCGGGATGTAAACATTGTATCGATACAGGATGTCTACGCGAAGAAAAAGGTATTCCGTCCGGAGAACGTCATGAACTATGCCGAGCATCACATGCAGAACAAAATGCAATTGTGCAAGCAGCCAAGCATGGTGTGTCCATAGATGGAGGCACAATTTATGTAACAGCGCAACCGTGTGTGATTTGCTCCAAATTAATTATTAATGCGGGAATTAAACGTGTTGTATATAACGGGGATTATCCCGATGAACTTTCACGACAATTATTAGCAGAAGCGAATGTTGAACTTGTTCAATATTCCCGTTTGAATTAGGAGAGGAATCTGTATGAACATCATGAACAGCCTAGAAGAATATATTTTTTATATTACGGCTTTTTTGTTAGCTTTTTTTATAGCGAGTATCGCAACACCGATTAGTCGGAAAATTGCATTTAAAATAGGTGCAGTGGATCATCCTAAAGAAAGAGGCATGCATACGATAGCCATGCCTTTAGCGGGAGGACTAGCCATTTATGCCGGTTTCACCCTTACATTACTTATTATGGTGCCGACAATTATCAACCATCGTGTTGAACAACTAACCGGCCTAATTATCGGTGCAACCTTAATTACAACAGTGGGACTATTAGATGATATTTATGGATTGTCGCCAAAGATTCGAATTCTTTTCCAAGTGTTGAGTGCACTTATTGTTATACATACAGGAACATCGATTCAATCAATTTCTATGCCATTTTTACCGGGTGGACAAGTTGATTTTGGATTCATGAGTAATTTTATAACTATTTTTTGGATTGTAGGAATAACAAATGCAGTTAACTTCATTGATGGGCTTGACGGATTGGCAACGGGAATAGCATCCATAGCATCCCTTATGCTTATGGTCATTGCTATTTTATTCGGAGACCCAATAGTAGCCGGTTTATCTATTATGCTTACAGCAACCTTAGCAGGCGCATGTATGGGCTTTTTACCACATAATTTTAATCCTGCCAAGATATTTATGGGAGATACGGGATCTACCTTTTTAGGTTATACACTCGCAGTTATTTCAATACAGACGATGCTTAAGACATATACAGCATTGACTTTAATTGTAGCAGTTCTTGTTTTAGGCTTGCCAATATTTGATACAACGTTTGCTGTGTTACGACGCTTAGTTAATAAAAAACCAATTTCACAAGGCGATCGAGGACATTTGCACCATCGACTAATTGACAAAGGATTAAGTCAAAAAAGAGCGGTTGTAACGCTTTATGCAGTGAGTGGAGCCTTTGGAATCGCGGGAATTCTTGTTGTTATGAGTGACTTCAAGCTAGCCCTACTTATTGTTGGGTTCTTATTATCGATATGGTTACTCGATATGGGAAGAGCTCACTTTAAGAAAGATAAATTTAGCGAATAATTACAAAAGACTCAAGTACTTGAGTCTTTTGTTTTAGAATGGGAGAAAAGATCGACGATGAAAGTATTAAGTATATTTGGAACACGTCCTGAAGCAATTAAAATGGGACCGGTAGTCAAGGCTGTTGAACAAACAGTTGGATTAACAAGTTTGGTATGTGTTACAGCGCAACACCGTGAAATGCTAGATCAAGTTCTTGACGTGTTTGATATTGTACCGGACTATGATTTAGATATTATGCAAGCCGGTCAGACACTAACGGGTATTACGACGAAAGCCATTGAAGGATTGGAGCGAGTTCTTGTTGAAGCCAGTCCCGATATTGTTTTGGTACATGGGGATACGACAACGACTTTTGCAGGCGCTCTGGCGGCTTTTTACCAAAAAATTCCGGTTGGACATGTTGAAGCAGGGCTTCGAACATTTGATAAATATCAACCCTTTCCAGAAGAAATGAACCGCTCATTAACCGGTCGATTGGCTGATTTTCATTTTGCTCCAACGGAAACAGCAAGGCAACACTTGCTAAATGAAGGAATTGCAGATGCGTCGATTTTTGTGACGGGCAATACGGTCATCGACGCCTTAAGTGCAACAATCTCGGATGATTATTGTTTTAGCTTAAATACATTGAATACAATCGATTATGACCGTCACAAAGTTATTTCAATGACTGCACATCGCCGTGAAAACTTGGGAAAACCCCTTGAAGAAATATGTGAAGCCGTACTTGAAATTGTTAATACAAATAAGGATGTTATTGTGGTGTATTCTGTTCATCTGAATCCAAAGGTTCAAGAAGTGGCAAAACGTATTTTAGGAGATCATGAGCGAATTCATTTGGTTCCGCCGCTGGAGTTAAAAGATATGCATAATTTATTAAATCGATCCTATCTTGTATTAACGGATTCAGGTGGGCTACAAGAAGAAGTGCCTTCCATGGGCAAGCCAGTACTTGTTTTGAGAAATGTAACCGAACGTCCCGAAGGTGTAGAGGCGGGAACGTTAAAACTAGTCGGCACCAGCAAAGAAAAAATTATAGAGACGACCCATCTACTGTTGTCAGACAAGTCTGCATATGATAAAATGGCAACGGCGGTTAATCCTTATGGAGATGGAAAAGCATCCCAAAGAATTGCTGAACATATCTTGAATAAGGCATAGACATTCCTTTTATTTATCGGTATAATGGTGTCTAGGAAGATATGAGGTCGATTATGAAAACAGATTTTAAAACGTTAAAATATTTATCGTTAATTTCTCAAGTAGGTCTTATTATGGCAATACCTATTTTCGGCAGCGTCTTTTTAGGGCACTGGATTGATACTAAAGTAGGGACGAATGGCATCTTTTTGATTGTTTTCATTCTTATGGGCATCTATGTTGCATTTCGAAATCTTTTTGTCATTATTCTAAAAAAATCAGACTTTGGAAAGAAGGATAAGCATCGATGAACGAACATAAGTCAATGGTATATGAATTGACGCGAAATGTGTTAATCATAATCAGTATAGCACTTTTTATCGGATTATTTTTTGTGGAGAATCGAATAAGTTATGTCTTTGGCCTTGGACTAGGCGGGGTTATATCTATATTGAAGATTCATTTAATGGAGCACAGCTTTAGAAAAGCAATGCATAAAGCGCCCCATGCAGCTACAAACTATGTTAGGGCGCATTATTTTTTACGTTATTTTATGACGTTTTTAGTATTGTTTATTGGTATATATACATCATCCATTCACTTTATCGGCCTTGCAATTGGGGTGCTGGCACTAAAACCGGCAGCCTATTTGCAAGGATTATTCGAACCGGAGGTTCCTAAAGACGGAAGCATTGAGTTTCTAGAATGGGAAGAAGAAGATGAAGATGAAAAGTCAGACTTCTGGTGACAAATGGAGATTGTATTCATATATATATTTATTAGTAACATATAAATGCAAGGTATGCATAAAAAGGAGTTGATTTTCAGATGGATATTGGAATTCATGTAGCCAAAGTGTTTAAGATTGGCAACGTTGAGATTTGGATTACTGAAACAATGATCAATACATGGATTATTTGTGGCGTTTTGCTTTTTATTGCGCTACTCATTAATCGATCCATTAAGAATCCTAAAAAAGTACCTAGTGGAGTTCAAAATGTTGTGGAATTTGTCGTTGATGCAGGTGATAATTTCATTGAATCAGTTATGGGAAAACATGCCAAACAATTTTCGTCATTTTATATCGGTATGTTTTTGTTTATTCTAATCGCAAATCTATCCGGATTACTTCCGGGGCCCGGGATGTATTTTTACGGAGATCCGAATGGACCATGGATTGATTTTATGCGACCACCAACAGCTGATATCGCAACAACTTTTGCATTAGCTTTAATCACGTTTTTTATGACGCAAGGTTTTGGTATGATGTCAAAAGGACTAGGTGGATGGGCAAAGGATTTAACGGAGCCGATGTGGCCATTAACACCTCTTAATGTCATTGGAGAGATTGCAAATCCAATATCTTTAAGCTTTCGTTTGTTTGGTAATATTCTTGGCGGAACAATTATCATGGGATTATATTACAATTTACCATGGTTTTTAATGTTAGGAATACCTTCAGCATTGCATGGATATTTTGATGTGTTCGCGGGTGTATTACAAGCGTTCATCTTTGTAATGTTAAGTATGACATTTGTATCGAGTGCAATGGATTAAGCAAAAAGTGAGGTGAATGTAGTATGGAATTTTTTGAATTCCTTTTTGGTTGGATCGAAGATGCAGATCCTAAGGCATTAATATTAGGATTTTCAGCAGTAGGTGCTGGTTTCGCTATGATCGCAGGAATCGGACCGGGAATCGGACAAGGTTTTGCAGCCGGAAAAGCAGCAGAAGCTGTCGGAAACAATCCGAAACATGGAGGGAAACCGGCGACACTGGTGATGTTACTTGGCGCAGCGGTTGCGGAGACATCGGGAATTTTTTCCCTTGTTGTAGCGATTTTAATGCTATTTGCAAATCCCCTTGTCGGTAGGCTGGGACAGTCTGTTGGAGCTTCGAATGAGATTGGAACTGCATTAATATTGGCTTCATGTGGATTAGGAGCCGGATTAGCCATGATTGCAGGTATTGGACCGGGAATCGGGCAAGGTTATGCAGCAGGAAAAGGTGCAGAAGCGGTAGGTAAGCGGCCAAAGTTACAAAGTGTCGTTATACGAACGATGTTACTCGGCCAGGCAGTTGCACAAACAACAGGTATTTATGCCCTCATTGTGGCATTATTACTATTATTTGTAAATGTATTTGCGTAACACGAATGATTATGATAAAGAATTATAAGGAGGAACTACAATGATTGATGGAAGAGCGTTAATTTTAGCATGTTCAGCAATAGGAGCCGGTTTAGCGATGATCGCAGGTATTGGACCGGGTATTGGACAAGGTTTTGCAGCAGGAAAAGGTGCGGAAGCAGTTGGACGCCAACCGGGAGCACAGGCAGACGTCGTAAGAACAATGCTACTTGGAGCAGCAGTCGCAGAGACTACCGGTATTTATGGATTGATTATTGCGATTATTTTATTATTTGCCAACCCACTTATTAGTACTTACGAAAATTTATAAGTTGTCCTTATTTTGGCATCTTGAAGTGAAAGGAGGCAAACAGTTTGAACAATATACTTCAGTCGCTGACGTCACTAAATGACCTGACTTTCTTTATGGAAGCTACTACAGACTTATCTGCACGAACACGCGTCTTAGGATTTGACCTTCAGACGCTGATTCAAATAGGCATTCAAGCAGTAGCAATATTACTTCTATTTTATTTTCTTGGGAGACTGGTTTTCAATCCGGTTCGTGAAATTCTAATAAAACGTAAGGAAGACATCGAAGCTTCGTTTGACAAAATCGAACGAGGAAAAACAGAGGTCAATGCGTTAAAAGATGATTACGAAAATCGTATAAAGAACATTAAAGCGGAAGCGGATAAAATATTATCCCATGCACATACGAAAGCAATTGCACGTGAGGATGAAATCGTTAAAGAAGCCCATGAAGAAGCGAATCGTATTATGCAAAGGGCGCATGTAGAGATTGAAAGAGAGCATGAGCAAATGAAAGATGATATTCGCAAGGAAATCATTGAAGTTGCAACGCTTATGGCAAGTAAATTTATCGAAGCGTCATTAGATGAAGAGCAACAACGTGTTTTAATTAATGAGGCTTTAAGTGAAATGGGTGATGATACATGGAAGAGTTAGTTGTAAAACGATATGGACAAGCCCTGTTTGAAATTGTCAAGGAATCCGATGATTTTGACACCTATGAAGAACAAATAAGACAAATGCACACGATTCTTAAACAAGAGCCTGAGTTTATTGATGTATTATGTCATCCAAAGGTATCCTCAGATGAAAAAATTCAATTGATTGAAAGGGTGTTTGGAGAAAAAGTCCAACAAGATTTAGTCGGATTTTTAGTGTTAGCTGTTAACAAATCAAGACAGAATAATATTCTTGACATCTTAAGTTATACAATCGATACAATGGATGAATATAAAGGATATGTTAAGGCATATGTAACCAGTGCAGTTGAGTTGACCGATCAAAATAAGCAAGACATTACAAAAAAACTAGAGGAACAGACAAAAATGAAAGTCAATTTGGTGACACAGTTAGATCATACAATTATCGGTGGAATACAGATTCGTATCAAGGATCGCATTGTGGACAATAGCATTAAAACGTCACTTCACCGTATGTCCCAAACCGTGTATGAAGCATAGAGAAACAAATATATTTAAGAAAGGCGGTAGATTCTCGGTATGAATTTAAAACCAGAAGAGATCAGTTCTGTCATTAAAGAACAGATTAAACGTTATAAAACTGAACTTGAAGTAGCCGATGTTGGTACTGTTATTCAAGTGGCCGATGGAATCGCCCGTATCCACGGATTAGAGAAAGCAATGGCAGGTGAATTGCTAGAATTTCCGGGAGACGTTTTTGGTATGGTACTTAACCTTGAAGAAGACAACGTAGGTGCCGTACTCATGGGTGATGATCAAGGTATTAGTGAAGGCGATATAGTTAAAGCAACCGGTAGAGTTGTTGAAGTTCCGGTTGGTGATGCATTAAAAGGACGTGTTGTCAATTCCCTTGGACAAGCAATTGATGGAAAAGGTCCAATCAAATCAGACAAGTACCGTCCAACAGAAAAAGTAGCTCATGGGGTTATCTCAAGAAAATCTGTAACAACGCCACTACAGACAGGTATTAAGTCGATTGACTCTATGATACCGATTGGGCGTGGACAGAGGGAGCTGATTATCGGAGACCGACAAACCGGTAAAACAGCGATTGCGATTGATACTATTATTAACCAGAAAAAGGAAAATGTACTTTGTATATATGTTGCAATCGGACAAAAAGCGTCAACAGTAGCAGGTATCGTAAAGACGCTTGAAGCAAACGGTGCAATGGATTATACAACGATTGTAGCAGCGACAGCTGCAGAATTGGCACCACTTCAGTATCTAGCCCCTTATGCAGGCTGTGCGATTGGTGAAGAATGGATGGAAGAAGGAAAAGACGTCTTAATCATTTATGATGACTTGTCAAAGCATGCGGTTGCTTATCGTGCCATGTCACTACTTCTTCGTAGACCACCAGGACGTGAAGCTTATCCGGGAGATGTATTCTATCTGCATTCACGTCTACTTGAACGTGCAGCACGTCTTAATGAAAAACTTGGTGGAGGCTCATTAACAGCCCTTCCAATTGTTGAGACACAGGCAGGCGATATCTCGGCATATGTACCGACAAACGTTATATCAATTACAGATGGTCAGATTTTCCTAGAAACGGAATTGTTTAACTCCGGATTTAGACCGGCGATTAATGCCGGATTATCCGTATCACGTGTTGGTGGTGCGGCTCAAATAAAAGCAATGAAAAAAATTGCTGGACCAATTCGTGTTGAGTTAGCCCAGTATCGTGAATTGGCAGCATTTGCCCAATTCGGATCTGATTTGGATAAAGATACTCGTGATCGACTGTATCAAGGAGAACGTATTATGGAAGTTTTAAAACAACCTCAATATGCTCCAATGTCAGTTGCAGATCAAGTATTAATCTTATACGCTGTTACTCGAAAATATCTGATGGAATTTGAAGTGGACCAGGTCAAAAATTATGAGAATATGTTTCTTGAATATGTGGATAGCCACTATTCAGAAGTGAAAAAAGAGATTCTTGGTAAAGACGGTCTAACGGATGAATTGGATGAGAAATTAACTTCAATTTGTGATGAATTTCAAAAAGAGTTCAAAAAAACACTAGAATAGGATGATGATATGGCTTCAATAAGAGAAATCAAGCGCCGTAAAGTCAGCATTACAAGTACTCAGCAGATTACAAAAGCGATGAAACTCGTGGCAACAGCCAAGCTACAAAAGGCAAAGGCGGCAGCTGTGTCAACGCGCCCATACTTTCAGACGATTCACCATACAATTTCATCAATTTTAGCCCAAAGTGAAGGGGTATCCCATCCGATGTTAGAAGAACGTGAAGGCAAAAAAATCCTCTATCTTGTGATGACATCGAATCGTGGTTTAGCCGGCGGATACAACAGTAATATTGGTAAATTGGTGATGAATCATCGTGCGGAGAATAATATTCGCCCGGAGGATGAAAAGGTTTATGCTGTTGGTAAGCGTGGAGCTGAATACCTACGTAAGCGCGGAGCGAACATTACTGAAACTTATCATGATGCTCTGGATGATCCAACCTATGATAAAGCAATTGAGTTAAGTCGTTTAATCTTGGATTTATATATGGAAAAAGAGATTGACCAAGTCTATATTGCATATACACATTTTCAATCAACCTTAACTCAAGAGCCGAAACTCATGAAAGTAATGCCTGTTCAACCTGAAGAGTTCGATGATCAAGAGGAAGAGACCACATCAGTAATGAACTTTGAACCGTCACCTGAAGAGGTGTTAAATCAAATCTTGCCGAAGTATTTGAGTAGTGTTATTTATGGTGCACTAAAAGAATCTGTAGCAAGTGAACATGGTGCACGTATGACAGCCATGGATTCTGCAACCAATAACGCAAATGATATGATTGATAAATTAGCATTACAATACAATCGTGCTCGACAAGCATCAATTACCCAAGAGATTACAGAAATTGTTGGTGGAGCCGAAGCACTTCAATAACAAGTGCAGAAATTTTGAACGAGATAATTAAGGAGTGAGATTAAAATGGAAAAGAAAAACACAGGTAAAATCACTCAAATTATTGGTGCCGTTTTAGATATTAAATTTGACGCTGAATCTATGCCGAATTTATATAATTCGATTACAATTAAACGTCAAAATGGAGAACAATTAATTGTTGAAGTTGCACAGCACTTAGGAGATGACGTTGTTCGTTGTATCTCTATGGGACCAACTGAAGGTTTGGTTCGTGGAATGGAAGCAGTTGATACAGGAAATCCAATATCGGTTCCGGTTGGAGAAAAAACCCTTGGACGTATGTTTAATGTGTCCGGTGATCCAATCGATGAAAAAGAGGCTCCAGTAGGTGCTCCGATATGGTCTATACATCGGCAAGCACCAAAATTTGAGGAACAGTCAACAGAAACAGAAATTCTTGAGACTGGAATAAAAGTTGTTGACTTACTATGTCCTTACCAAAAAGGTGGAAAAATCGGATTATTCGGTGGAGCCGGTGTTGGTAAGACCGTATTAATCCAAGAATTAATTCGTAATATAGCAACAGAACATGGAGGATTCTCTGTGTTTACAGGTGTTGGTGAGCGTACACGTGAAGGAAATGACTTATATCACGAGATGCGTGAATCCGGCGTTATCGATAAAACAACCATGGTGTTCGGTCAGATGAACGAGCCACCGGGAGCGAGAATGCGAGTAGGTCTTACAGGACTAACAATGGCAGAATACTTCCGAGATGAAGGTGGAAAAGACGTTCTTTTGTTCATTGATAATATTTTCAGATTTACACAAGCAGGTTCTGAAGTATCCGCATTACTTGGACGTATTCCGAGTGCCGTTGGTTACCAACCAACATTAGCGACGGAGATGGGAGCCCTACAAGAGCGAATCACATCCACAAAAAAAGGCTCAATCACATCGGTTCAGGCAGTATATGTTCCTGCCGATGACTTAACTGACCCGGCTCCGGCAACAACCTTTGCTCACTTAGACGCAACAACAGTTCTATCCCGTTCCATTGTGGAAAAAGGTATTTATCCGGCTGTAGACCCATTGGATTCATCCTCACGAATCTTGGATCCACATATTGTTGGTGAAGAGCACTATTCAGTAGCACGAGGTGTACAGCAGGTATTACAAAAATATAAGGAATTACAAGATATTATTGCCATCCTAGGTATGGATGAACTTTCGGATGAAGACCGTATCACGGTTGCACGTGCACGAAAAATGGAACGATTTTTATCTCAACCCTTCTTTGTTGCAGAAACCTTTACAGGTCTTGATGGAAAGTATGTCTCCTTGAGTGAAACCATTCAAGGATTTAAGGAAATTCTTGAAGGTAAACATGATGATATTCCGGAGAGTGCATTCCTTATGGCAGGTAGCATCAGCGACGTATTAGCACGAGTTTAGAAGGTGATAAAATGGATAATGGAATGATCAAATTAAAAATCATTACACCGGATGGCGAATTTTATGATGGTGAAGTGAAGCGAGTTGTCATTCGAACAACAGAAGGTGAAATGGGAATCTTAGATGATCATGCACCGACGACCGTTGCGCTTTCAACAGGAACGTGCACCATTCTAACCGATGAGCAAGAAATTAAGGGTTTGATTCATGGTGGATTTACTGAGATTAAAGAAAGACAAGTGACACTTCTTCCGGATGCGGCAGAGTGGCCACATGAAATCGATATTGAGCGTGCCAAGCAAGCAAAACAAAGAGCAGAAGAAAGACTAGCTGAGGACAAAGATCATGTTGAAGCGAAACTAGCTCTTGAACGTGCGATAACACGACTTGAAGTGATGGAATGGTATGACGGACATTAAACGATAATAAAGCAGCCATGTCGAGCTGTGGGAATACATGTCCTATCTTCAATCAGCACCATCTTACCAAACCCATAAATGGATTCGGAAAGATGCTACTAATTGAAGTCAGGACCAGAAATCCCATGACGCTTCGACATGGCTACTTTTTTAAAGTTATTGCGGAGCTACGAAAAGGAAGCTTAGGGTAAAATGGTGAATTCTTGCCAGGGCCGTTCACGGGCTTCTTTTATTTTGCTTTGAAAGCGCTTATAATAGTAATCATCGTCTTTTTTCTCAGGATGGTTGTTAAAGTATTCTTCAATCGCCGGATAGGCATCCGGGGACAAACTGAGCAAGTAATCCATATCAACATCTTCGGTTTGGTCATATCTGGCAATATTTTTTTGAGCGATATGTCCTTCAACATTGTAGTAAGCAGACCCAATATAGAAGACAAGGCTGTAGGCAATGATCAGTAACATAATCTTTGCATTGTATGTAATCAGATAGATACTGACGAGCAGAATGAATCCCATTAAGAAAATCAAAAACATATAAACGAGTAGACGCAAAACGGTAAAACCATAGATGTTTTCATACAGAGACATACGATAGAATGCGGAGATACTCATAATGAAGGTACAGGCCAAGGTTATTTCTTCGAGGCCACGTTGTACCTTTCTTTTGTTTGGATTTAAAAGCTCTAAAGCAATAACAGCTAATATATTTAGAATGGCAACCGCTAATAATTGAAAGAAGCCTTCTCTTGCATATTCAGCGTAGCTAATACCCTCCGGCAAGGTCCCGGATTGAATGAATAAGTAGCGCACCTGTACATAGACATAAAACAGATAAACCACGTTAATCATAATAAGAAACGTCGTGATAATAAGGTGTGATTTTGAAGCGTGCTTATCAACATCACTGGTCGGAGAAGAATCGTTCGATAGGGGGGTGATTTTATGACCTATCTTCTCAGCAATAAAATGGCCATATATGAAGCTGGATAAGCTGAAGACAAAAATGTAACGGAAAATAAGATCTCCAGATACACTTAAGTCATCGATAAAGCGTGTAAACATATCGAGAACGATAAGGTCTGACGAAACAAGTAATGGGATAACAATCATTAGAAAAGGAATAGCAATAAGTATTCCATAAACAATATATTTTACTTCTTCTCGTCCTTTGGTTATTTTCTGAAGTCCATCTTGAAGAAAACGATGGATATATAGCAGAGGACGAAAAATTGTTGTGAATAGTTTTGTCGTTGTTTTTAGCGGCTTGGACGTATTAAAAGAAACATACAAGCTGGCAAATAAAAAGGGAAATATAAATATGGTGAGAATTTTGAACACAAGAAAATTGCGAACAATATAGATTCCTGATAGTAAAACAATAATAATGAGTTTTATAAAAGCGGAGCGATCAAATTGGTGTTTGCCGATTTTCATAGTATATATGGCAAAGCTTAAGTTGACCAATATGGCTATGGCAAAGCCTAGGCCGGGTTCATAGTAAAGTATAAAAAGATTGGTCAATAGACCCACAATAAAAGCATATAATAGTATCATTGTTCATCCTCCTCATAGGCGATTATGTCGCCCGGTTGACATTCTAATATTTCACATAATTTCTCTAGTGTAGAAAAGCGAATGGCTTTTGCTTTACCTGTTTTTAAAATGGATAGATTTGCATTGGTAATCCCTATGGCATCAGCAAGGTCTTTTAAAGCGATTTTTCGCTGGGCCATAACAACATCTAAGTTAATGACAATTCGTCCCATGAAGGCCTCCTTTATATGGTCAAGTCATTTTCTTCTTTAATATGAATTGCTTCGTTAAATAGTAGTGCTAAAACCAGACAGAATACCGAAGCCATAAAAAAAACGAAGACGATAACAACGGTCATTACAGAATTGACAACAAAGACCTTGCTAAAAAACACGAGCGAGATGGCAAAGGTAAAAATGGCCAAACGTAATAGTCGAGAGACATTTTTTTGAACAAACACATCTTCTAAAACACAGCTTTTGAAAATCTTACGTAATTCATCCAAAACAAGAAAAGCTAAAATTCCTGAAATATACAATAAGACAAGAAAATACATATACAAGGGATGTTCCGGACCTAAAGCTGCGTAGCCGGATCCAATTTCATATTGGATGACAGAACGAACAATGGGCGGTAAAAAAATAAGTGTAATAATGGCAACACATTCCAATAAAAGAATGAGTATGTGTGTGAGTTTTGCAACAAAAGTCATTGGGATTTTTTCAATAAAATGTAACATAGCGACCTCCTTTTTTTGTATAATAACATAAAAAATATCATTAATCAATATAAAATTATCGAAAAACAATAATTAATTGTCGGTAAAGAATAATCAGTGCTTTATCTTGTGATGACAGAAAACAAGAAAAGTGTCATTGAATCTCCTTGTCATGATATTGGTTCATTCGATTAAAAAGCCTATAATATGTATATAGGCCTAGTGCGTAAAGGAGGGAATCATATGTTAAAAGAATGCCAGCAATGTCATCAAAAAATCGATTATCAAGCTAAATTTTGCAAATATTGTGGAAGACCGCTTCCGCAATCAACAGCCAATGGACCCGTTATTTCAACACCGTGGATTTTGTCAGGAGTTGCACTCTTAATGGTTGTGGTGTTAATTGTTGGGCTTTGGAAACCTGGCTTTGTATGGGTTTTAGTCGATGAATTGCCAAATAGGCAATCGGAAAATAGTGCTCTAGATACCATATTTGAGCTTGATACGGTATCGTCTTCATTAGAAACGGACTTTAAACAAGTGTGGCAAGAAGAAGTAATCGTTAACGGCCAACAGACAAGCACTTCCTTAGGTAATGTATATGTGAATTTTGGTGAATTTATACTTGAAGAAGATGAGGAACTTAAAATCATAGCATATGAAACTGAAGATTATGAAGACGGATTATCAGTAGCAAGCTATGATATTTCACTCGGAGAACGTAGTGAACTTTATGATGTTGCAAGGATTTCTCTGCCCTATGATGTAAGTCGCATTGATCAAGCCAATGAAGCTATTTCTGTTGGAGCAAAGTACTTTAATGAAGAAGAACAAGTCTGGGAAGACATCCCATATACAGTCAATACAGAGACAAAAACGGTTGACATTACAACGACACATTTGTCGAAATATTCTGTGTTTATGGTTCGCAATGAATTTTCTCGTATGGCATACATTTCAACAGTTTTTGCGCCGCCAATAAGTTCAAATCATGCACAAGAAATTGTTCAAGAGTATATTGATAATGGAGGAGAGCCGGGAACATTGGCGGAAAATGCTGGATGGGAGGTTGTCGAAGACTATATTAATACATCAAATGTAAACAATTTGGCCAATGCGGCAGCAACCCTCAAAGATTTTCAAGCAGGAGCCTTGCCGGGCTATACCTTTGAGATTACCTCAGAATTAGGATCTTTAACACGCTGGGTGGGCTTAGGGATGACCTTCTATACATTAGCCAATGATGGTGTCAACTGTGTTGATGATCATACAAAGCGGAAAATGGTAACCAATGTTACAAAAAATCTTATGTTTAATGCAGTGGATTTTTTTGGGACATCAGCCTTGCAAGTCAGCTTTATTGGACTAATAGCTATTGACTATGCCTTAACAAGTTTTGGTGAAACAATGCTTGAAGAACGCTTACAAAATGTTGAAACAGTCTACCAACAATATTACAAGCAATCCGGAGTAAAACGTGGACTTAAAGATTGGCGTCGACGACTTATTGGCTATATTGAAGATAATCCAAAAGATCCTCAAGCTGCAATGAGAATGTTAGAAGACGATATTAATGAATATACCAATCGATTTTGGAAGGAAGTTAATACAGAAGAGTATAATGCATTAGCAGGGGAAGCGGGACTTAAAATAGCATCGTGGCCCAATACGAGAGATCAAGAGCAAGTGGTTAAACACTTTCAAAACCAGATACATAAAGATTTACATCCCGTATATATTTCAGTTCAAAATTATCTTAAAAACAAAGTACAAGAAGATGCATTAAGACGTTTAGGCAAAGTCAGAGATTATCTTAATCAACAGATTAATATTGAAATCATTGATCTTGTAGATGAGGATGATAAAAATATTCATGCCGGATATACCATTCGATTTGAACCCTTAGCTGAAGGGACCAATAGTGATTCGTGGACAGGAATCATGAAAGAAGAAGGTAAGTTACGAACAAAATTTACCCTTCTAGGGCATATGCAATCAGGTATGCCAAATACCTTGGTTTTCTATAAACCGGGTGACCAGCCGGGGCGTGACAAAGCAGAATTTAGTGTTGAATTTTCTGTATCTAAACCCTTAACCGTTATTGAATTGCCTGACCAAGATTTAAAATTCGAAGATATATTAGGTACATATGATATTAGCCAGATTGTTGAAGGATTTGAGTCAGAAATGATGGATGGCCTTTTAGATCAGATGCAAATACCGGAAGGCTAT
>DDQW01000034.1 GCA_002342805.1 Clostridiales bacterium UBA2432
TGATTGGTGGATTTGTATATTATTACGGATTACAAGGAAGAGAAAATGAAGATGGGGAAAACAAAGGTGTATTGACGGACGAAAAGATACTTGACTTGTCTCAGTCGACTACAGAATTGGTGAACTTCGTAAGTTCAATTAAAGAGACTCCGGAACAAGTTGTTCGTACGAATTCCATTATACGAAAAATGACATACAGTGGAGAATATAATGAAGCAGAAATTGAAAGTCTCATTAATATGCAACGAATGTTGTTTCAAGAAGAATTATTAGAACATAATCCGAGAGAGTTTCACCATATCATGATTCGATCCGAATTAGAACAGTGGAAAGAAGCTGAATTAAAGATCATCGGTTCGGATTACCTGCCTGCAAAATATCAATCGGAGGATACGGCAATTGTGAAAGTTGTCTTTTTTACCAATGATCCTAACAGAGATATTTATGCCCAATATGTTTTGGTGAAAAATACTGTCGATCAATGGGAGATAAAAGGTTGGATGGGGACAGAACCTTTTGAAATCGTGAAATAAGGAGATTTATATGAATGACATAACAATATTAGCAATTGAAACATCGTGTGATGAGACGGCAGCAGCCGTCGTAGTCAATGGAAGAAAGGTCTTGTCGAATGTTATATCTTCCCAGATTGATACACATAAAAAATTTGGTGGTGTTGTGCCGGAAGTGGCATCAAGAAAGCATATTGAAAAAATTGATCATGTAATTGATGAAGCATTAGAAAAAGCTGCGTGTACATTTTCAGATATTGATGCAATTGCAGTAACTTATGGACCGGGACTTGTGGGAGCGCTCTTAGTTGGTCTTGCCCAAGCTAAAGCGCTGGCTTTTGCGCTTGATAAACCCCTAATTGGAGTTCATCATATTGAAGGCCATATTGCTGCTAATTATATAGAAAATGTAGAGTTTGAACCGCCTTTTTTATGTTTAGTTGTTTCTGGTGGTCATACCCACTTGGTGCATGTTAAGGATTATGATGAATTTACCATTATCGGGAAAACTAGGGATGATGCCATTGGTGAAGCCTTTGATAAAGTTGCCCGTTCTATTGGGTTAGGATATCCCGGAGGCCCTAAAATTGACCGATTAGCCCCTGAAGGAGATGAAAAATATATAGAGTTTCCTAAAGCAAAGATAGAAGGCTATGATTTTAGTTTTAGTGGAGTGAAGTCAGCTGTCCTCAATTACATGAACCAATGTAAGATGAAAGGGGAAGAAATTATTCCTAAACATATCGCGGCTTCCTTTCAATATGCCGTAGTTGAAGCGGTCGTTGAAAAAACCTTTTTAGCAGCAGATGCCTTGAAAATCGATAAAGTTGCTATTGCCGGTGGTGTTGCGGCGAATTCTAAATTACGCACACGAATGCAGGAAGAATGTGATCAACGTAAAATTCAATTACAATATCCATCTCCCATTCTTTGTACAGACAATGCAGCGATGATTGGAGCTGCTGCATATTATGAATTTATTCACGGTCGATATGATGGTATGGATTTGAATGCGATACCGAATCTGAAATTAAGCAATAAAAAAAGCGACTAAGTCGCTTTTTTCTATAAAAGAAATGTTATTCAGCTGCTGGAGCTGTAAATGAACGTGCCGCCAATTCGCTATCCATATTAAAAATAACAGCAGGATTGTTGTCTGCACGCTTTAATTTTTGCACATAATTTTTAAACGTTGCCATTTCTTCAACCTGTTCGTCAATAAACCATTTGAGGAAACTGATTGTTGCGTATTCTTTCTCTTCCGTTGCAATATTCATCAGATGATAAATTCGATCCGTTACAAACTTTTCATGTTTTAAAGAGTGCTCAAATAAATCGACAAGATTATCATAATCAGCAGGTGGAGTGTCAAACCCTTTCATAACAATTGTTGCATCCATTTCATTTAAGAAGTGAAAGAATTTCATGGCATGAAATTTTTCTTCTTCAGCTTGGACAATAAAGAAGTTTGCAAATCCATCTAAGTCTTGTGTATATGCATAAGATGCAGCAGCGAGATAAAGATGTGATGAATAAAATTCGTATTTTATTTGTTCATTAATTTCATCAATTAAATTTTGACTTAACATATTAATACCTCCATTTATAATTTATTAGTTATCGTACTTACATACAATATTATAGCATATATTAATGAAAATAGAAAAACAAATAAGGAAAACAGGAGCGAATATTATGAATATAAGTGCTATTATTCTTGCAGCAGGAAAAGGTAGTCGTATGAAAAAAACAATCAATAAACAATTCTTGGAAATTGAAAAAAAACCGATTTTATCATATACAATCGAAGCTTTTTTAGCAAGTGAGCGAGTGAAGGAGATTATCCTCGTAATCAATCCCCTGGAAGAAGACCTTATTGATAAAAAAATTATTCGATCAATTTCTAGTGATAGGAAAAGTATTATACATATAGCTTATGGAGGGCAAGAGAGATACAATTCGGTTTATAATGGTTTAAAGCAGTTAGGAAAAGAGTGCCAAGGAGTGCTTATTCATGATGGTGCTAGACCCCTTATTTCAAAAAGAACTATTGAAAAAACAATAGATGCCTTGTCTATATATGATGGATGTTTAGTTGGAGTAAAAGCAAAAGATACGTATAAAATGGTTGATGCAAATATGGAAGTAAAACAGACGATCGATCGACAAGCTTTGTTTCAAATACAGACGCCTCAAGCATTTAAAAAAGAAGTTATAATGGAGGCATATGAAAAAGGCCAAAATCGTTTTGAAGGTATTACAGATGACGGAATGATGGTTGAACAATTTACAAACTATAAACTCCTTGTTATAGAAGGTGAATATAGCAATATAAAAATAACAACGCCGGATGATTTAGAGCTAATGAAAACACTATTAAAAAATAAAGAAAAAATATGATGAAAATGGTTGACAATGTCTTGGAGGATATGATATTATATCTTTCGTTGCAGTACAAGAACTTTCAAAAACAAACAAATAATTAAGAAATAGCTTGACATTATATGATGTGTATGATATCTTAATTAGGCGTTAAATAACAAGTGATTCATTGATATGGAGAGGTGTCCGAGTGGTTTAAGGAGCTGGTCTTGAAAACCAGTGACTCCGAAAGGGGCCGTGGGTTCGAATCCCACCTTCTCCGTTATCAAAACCACCATTTATTTGGTGGTTTTGTTGTCTCATTGGCGAATTAGCGCGTTTGGAGAAGTACCCAAGCGGCTGAAGGGGCTCGCCTGGAAAGTGAGTAGGTCGTTAATAGCGGCGCG
>DDQW01000033.1 GCA_002342805.1 Clostridiales bacterium UBA2432
CCGTAATTTATTCTAACATCAGGAGTACAGTTGAACTATTTAGAAATAACCCGTTAGTATTTGCTACTATAAGTGTATCGCATTTATTAAGCTTAGCTATAGTGATAGTTGGGTTGATATATATATTCACTTCGAGAAGTAATAAAGATATGGCACTAGCTAATCAGGATGTTAGCATGTATACCCCTTCTCTTATAATAAGGAATATAATATTTATGGTACTTCTAATGTCTTTATCAGTAATGGCGTTTTATTATGTACAAAGTAATTTCTAGATATTATAGAAAGTAGGTAAATCATGGACAAAAAGAAATTAGTAAAGATTAAAATAGTGGAGAATGAAGAACATCAATTTGATGGAAATAGTCATCATAGTGGACATATGAAGTGGATGATGTTATTACATATACTTCCTATAGTTATCTTAATGCTCCTAAATTATTATGAAATCGAAGTTAATAATATTGGGCGATGGCTCATTTTTATGATTATGCCACTGTCACATATTCCGATGATGTTGAAACATAAGAAATGTTGATGTGAAGGTGACCTATTTTGAAATCAGACAATAAAAATGATATTGAAAATCGACTATATGCAATTAGTCTAGAGATTGACAGTATCATTAATATGGTTGAATCAGACTTTTCTGTTATAGAGCAAGTTACACAGATGAGTGAATTGCATTTGAAGTTACATGACATAAATAATTCACTGTTAAATGATTATATTAAGCATGTCCTATGGCAATGTCTAGAAAATGGTTGTGCCGATTTTACAGATGAAAACAGTAGAATTATGAAACTATTTTCACTAATGCTATAATATTTTTAGAGAGTGCAAATATTATAGCATTAGGCTCAATTTCTGACTTTTCCAATACATTTCTTCTTATAGGTATCATATATAGTCGTAATAAAAACTGAATAAAATAATAATCGTCGTAACATCTTAAATGATGTTATGGCATTTTTTGAGCACTTTTCTTGTAGTCATATTTCTGCCATATTTAATTTACATAATTATAGTATCAGATTATATTGGAAAGCAGGAGATTTCATGGAATTCAACATACAAAAAAACAATTCGCGTTTATTTCTTTTTTTATTATCATTTTCCTTATTCATTTACCAAATATTATTAACAAGATTCTTTTCGATTATCTTTTCGTATCATATGGTTTTTGTGGTTACTTCTGTCGCAGTCCTTGGTATGAGTATGGGAAGTATTATGGTTTACAAGTTGTATAATCGATTGAACAAAGAGTATATTTTTATTACTGGTGCTATAGCTCTAACAATTTCTTACATGTCTGTAATCATCATTTTATATTCAGGAGTTACGGCAAATGGTTTGATTATAAATACAATAATTGTCGCAGTCCCTTTTATTATTGCGGGGTTTGTGTTTGGAACTGTATACCGCTTGTTAAGCGCAGACATAGGCGGACTTTATTTAAGTGATTTAGTAGGTGCTGGTATAGGTCTCTTAAGTAGTCTCTTCTTTCTTGAATTCTTAGGTATCTATAGAACAACTATCATAATGGTCACTATACCTATGCTTGTGATTACTAAAGAAGCGTTTGGTAAGAAGAAACTTGTCATTAGGAGTATAGGATCACTCATAATACTAATTCTGGTGAGTCTTAATTTTCTTCCAAATACTATTATTTCGCAAATAGAGAAAGATTTTGGTGGATTTTACAAAAGTAATCAATCCATCTATCAAAAAGCAAAAAATGGTAATATGACACCAAATGTACTTTTTACCTCTTGGAATGGATTCTCAAGGACTGATGTAATTGAAATAGAAGAGAATAGTGAAGAGATGTATATTACAATTGATGCAGGTGCCAGTGCTCCTATGTACAGATTTGATGGCACTGAAGAGGACTTGATAAAATATAGAAAAGAAACAGGATATATGCCATTTTCCTTTGGTGATGTATCTAAAAGTCTTCTAATAGGTGTTGGAGGAGGAAGAGATGCCCTATATGCATTGGCAGGAGGGAGCAAGGATATTATTGCTCTTGATATTAATGCTTCAACAATTGATGCTGTTAAAGAGTTTGGTTATTATAATGGGAATTTATATGATAGGGATGAAATAACCACAGTTGTCGATGATGGTAGAGGGTATGTGGAAGAAAATGATGAGGTCTACGATCTTATATACCTTTCATTAGTTATGACAAACGCATCACAAGGTGGTACTTATGCCTTATCTGAGGATTATATTTACACTGTTGAAGCTTTTGATAGTTATTTGGATCATTTGGAAGAAAATGGCAAGATAGGTTTTCTTGTACATGATCAAGATGATATGGCTAAGATTATTGGAATGGCCATCAAAACTTATGAGAACAGGGGTATAACAGTTGAACAGGCGTTGGATTATATAGCAGTTATATCGGATATTACTAAAATGGGGGAGAATAATTTTCACTTATCTCAACCGGTTATTGTCCTTAGTAAATCACCCTATGATGAAAAGGCGCTTGTATCAATGAACGAATTCGTCATATCTAATAATTTTGCAGCAATTCATATTCCTGGCATCGTTGAAACAACACCACTAAAAGATTTAAGGGATGGTTCCTTAAGTTTAGATGAGTATATTAATCACTTTCCTAAAAATATAAGTCCATCTACTGATGATAAACCATTTTTCTATAATTTTGAAGCAGGTGCACCTCAACTTCTAAGAACTTTACTAGCAGGGTTGATTGTTGTATGGCTACTTGTATTTTTCAAGCATCTACTTAATAAAAAGTTACGAAAGCCTATTTTGTTTTTTTCAGTCATAGGTATGGCTTTCATGATTATTGAAGTCAGTTCAATTCAGAGATATGTTCTATTCCTTGGACATCCAATGTATGCAATATCCATCGTTTTATCATCTCTTTTGATTGGTAGTGGTATAGGTAGTCTTATAAGTAGAAGTCATTTACTATTTAAACGTAGTTCAGTGAGGCGAATAAGCCTTCTGATTGTGTCTACTGGTATTACTGGTTTGCTGATGTATGATTATTATCTAAGCGCTCATATTGAATGGCCTATAATAAGTAAAGCTATAGTAGTCTTTCTAATAATTTTTATTCAAGGTTTTTTTATGGGAATGCTGTTTCCTAAGGGGGTTTCCATGATTTCTAATCTTAATCGACAAGAAGAAATACCTCTATACATTGGAGTCAATGGAATAATGTCAGTGATGGGTTCAGTCGTGGCGGTGGTTCTTGCAATGACAATTGGTTTTGAACTGACTTTAGTGATTGGAATTACAATGTATGGGTCATTAATGTTCATGAGTGACTTTAGTTGAAAAGGCTACATATGAGGCGAATAAAGTATAGAGCAACTCTATTATTTCTAGTATTTTCTTTAAGCCTTAGCTATCTTTCATATAAAATCATGTTTATTAGCTTCGACGATAATTTACATTATGAGGCCTTAACATTGAAGCAACCGGATAGCATGAAGACATAATATATTATTGCTTATTTAAAGAACTGTATTGGGATGAAACAGTTCTTTTACAGAGGTTAACGTTTCTGTTGTTAATGAGTCATAATTCTGCCACAATTAGATGAAAAATATCAAGTTAAGTTTTTTATAGGTGGTATAAATATTGTTATGGAGAGCATTTAAATTGAAGAAAAGTCTTATCATCGTTGCTTATCGAGAGTATCAGAAATGTTGTATTCACTTCCAGAGGTTAAAGGATTTGTGGTTAGTTTGGAAAATTTGTTGATAGTAATTGAATATAATGACTAATTGTTACTTTAGACGAGATAGAAAGCAGACTCATTCAAAATAGTTGGTGTAAAGTGGTATAGCTAGTCATATTTCCGCCATAATTCACAACTAGAATAGGTATGTAAGGTAACGAATAAGCAATGCTAAAGGAAGTGTACAATGAATAAGAACGGAAGGGTAATAAAGTTGATAATGGTACAGTTGATATAGATCATTCATTCATCTGCATGTGGTGGACTATTTAGAAATTCAAGAGAATGATTAATATTCTTAGGGGCAGGACATGTATCGTTTGTAATAGCTTTTTACAATGTATAACTTTTGGATATATAACACTGGCATCAAGCATGGAATCTATATTACAAAAAAATATTTCGAAAATCAAAGGAGAAATAGGATAGATGAAAAGTTTTAAGGTAGATAGTGATAGAGTTTCAAAGAAAGATCGTTTGAATCCCTTATTAATTGGAGCATTGGGTGTTTTTGCCATGCTGGGTTTTTATATTGCAGTACTAACTTTTTTTGAAAATCTAGAGTATGCCATTTCTCAATTTACTAGGCTTTGGTACTATATGCTTCCATTATTACTTGGGTTTGGAATACAGTTGACGCTTCATCAATACATTAAAAATTATGCACGTGGTTACAGAAATATCACTAAACGACAAACGGTCATTGGTGGTTCAACATCCGCAAGTTCTATGGTTCTTTGTTGCGCACATCATTTTATAGAAGTTTTACCTCTAATAGGACTCACAGCCTTGACAAGCTTTCTTGTTCAATATCAAGAACAATTTCTTACCTTAGGTCTTGCAGTTAGTATGTTTTCAATATTTAGGATTCTTTCTATAATTTCGAAGAATGGATTGTATGATGAAGCAAGTAAATTACGATATATAAGAAGGCTTCCTTTTGGGGCAATATATAGTTTAATAGGGATATTGGCAATTGTGGTTACACTTATAAAGATGGTACCCATTGGATTGGTGGTCCAGACAGATGATGGTTTAAATTCACCTGTAGAAGAAACAATAAACTATGAGGACATGGAAGCACAAGCAGAAGCAGAAGTTACAACAATAAAAATTGTCTCAAAATCGACGGTTGGGTTTGAACAAGAAGGTGTAACTTATGATGTAACATTTCTTCCCTTAGAGAGTAAAGGAGAGAATTGGATATTTGAGGTAATACTAAATACGCATTTTGTTGATTTGAGTCAGCTTGATTTATCTCAAAGATTAACCTTTAAAGGTGCATTAATACTGAAAGGAGAAGGTGATGGAATTGTGGTAAAAAGAGAGGGATCAGGTCATCATGTATCAGATTATATTCTTGTTCCTAAAACAATTACAGAAGCCGAGACCATAACTTCATCTACAACAGAAATTGAATTGGTTTTCAGTATGGATAATGGCAGTGAAAGCCTAAAATGGACACTACAATAAGGTGATATATATGAGTGTTACAAAAGCGGACATTACAATAATTGTAATAACATTGCTATCAGCAGTAGTCATATACTATATGGTAACTGTTAGGGATGTGACAAACAATGAGGCTAAGACTTTGAGTTTAATGATTGATGGTATAGAACATAACTATGATTTGAAGAATGTAGATGATGTTATTGAATTTGAATTTAGTAAAGGGGTGGGTCGTCTATTGATAGATGGTACATCGGTAAAGATGGAAAAAATGCCTGTTACAATATGTCCTAATCAAATATGTTCAAAAACTGGCTGGATTAGTAATCCAGGAGCATCTATTGTCTGTTTGCCAAATAGGCTATCAGTTGTATTGATAGGAGAGGGTTATGTAGAGAAGGTAGATGCCGTTACGTGGTGACAGTAATATCCAGTGTTTAGTTCAATGCTTCATAGAAGTAGGTAAACATGGCTACAATTAATAGACCTATGATGCATATGGGTGTATTGTAACTTTTGATGCAACCCAACAGTGAAATTCTCATAGATAATAGTAAGTGCTTCAAAAGCAGGC
>DDQW01000068.1 GCA_002342805.1 Clostridiales bacterium UBA2432
CCACTTCAAGGTGTGATTAATCAGTTTATGGACACCTTGATTGATAGCATTGAATTTATGACATTAAGCCGGTGTGGTATCGTTAATCCGAGTACAAGTAATCCAAATCCCTTCAAACTACTGACAGACTTTGATTCAAAAGCATTAACATTACAACTTGGGCATTATACAAGTACCATTTCAGAAGAAATTTTAAGAGAAATTGAAGAAGAAATTAAAATAATTAAAAAAGAAAAAAGGAGTGTGAAAAACGATGAAAGCCGTAGAATTGAACTACAAGGAAATGGACGGGATTTATCATCCTCAGATTCAAATATCGAGGGGGGAATGCTACGACAAGAAGCCACTAGGAAAGTACGGGCAGATGGCCATGAATTATCTGAAAGAAGAACACATCAATCGGTACAATTATCTAGTGACCGAGGGAACGCTGCTTCCAATGATGCATCAAGTGAACGAGGAAGCGTGGGAGAGGATAGAGAAACTTCAGGATCAAATGTTACAGAAAGAGCCGATTCAGGACCCGACCAACACCTATCAGAGTTATCGTCACAGGGAGATGATACGAACGAGAGCGGAAGAGATGGTTCTTCAGGAAATCATCTTCAAAGAGAGATAGCAAACGATTTAGAGCTGCCAAAGCGTAGCTCTTTTTTTGTGGATGTAACGGATGATGAACTGATTGAACAGGTACTATTGAGAGGTTCTGGCTTTCAAGGTGGAAAACAACGGATTGTAGATTTCTTTGCTGAAGAACATACTGCAAAAGAAAAAGCAGACTTTTTAAAAAATGAATATGGTACTGGAGGTGGTTCAGTTACATTCTCTGATGATCTAAGCGGTTTTGAAAATCACGACAGTAAAGGGATTACCATTGATCTTTATAAAACCAAAAAAGAAATTCATTTGTCTTGGGCTAAAGTTGCTTCCGGTATTGATGCCTTAATTGAAAACGGTAAATACTTTGAAGCTCGGTATAAAAATGATAATCCACCAACGAGGAAAGCAGTCTATCAACCAACATTATTTGACATTAATTACGCTGAAAATGAAGTTAGGCATGAAAATTATAAAAAGCTAATGAAGATTGCCCCAGGTATCTTAAACGGACGTTATAGCTATATGAAGCTAAAAGCACCTGGCTTTATGGATCTTGTTATTGAAAAGCTCTATGAGAATAGAATCTCTCTATCCCATTATTATGAGCAAAATGGAGATTTAATGAGTGATCCGGACATGGAACTCATTGTGGACCAAAATCAAAAGACATTAACAGCAGCAACCTTTCAGCAAGATAACATGGCAATCTATCATGAAGCGTATCAGGGAGATGAAATCGTAGATCCAGATTTGGAAGATGAACTCAATGACTTTCTAAAAGATTGGTTATCGAATATTGCGAGGCAAGGTCATATTGTTTATAAGGCTTATTACTCAGAGGATATTGATGAAGAAAATGAAGAACCAACCTTTGATGATAAAGGTCATGAAATCCTTGTTGAAGCACCTTCAGAAACGGATGATTTATGGGACCTAGAAGATGAGGATCTCCACGAAAAAATCAATTATCAATTTTCACCTGAAGATGAAATTGGTATCGGTGGTTTAAAAACAAAATTCAGAGTTAATATTGAAGCGATTAAAACGTTAAAAGTCATTGAAACAGAAAACCGTATGGCCACGGATAAAGAACAGGCCATCTTAGCCAAATACGTTGGTTGGGGTGGTATGCCACAAGCTTTTGATATGGGGGCAAGTGGTTGGAGCAATGAATACGGTGAACTAAAAAAACTCTTGTCTCAGGAAGAATATGATAGTGCAAAAGCTTCAACGCCTAATGCTCACTATACATCTTCGGTTGTTATTCAAAGTATTTATCAAGCACTTGATCAGTTTGGTTTTAAAAAGGGAAACATCTTGGAACCTTCCTTAGGCGTTGGTAATTTCTTTTCCCACCTTCCAAACTTTATGAACAAGTCAAAACTCTTTGGGGTTGAACTGGATGATGTATCCGGACGTATTGCAAGGCAGCTCTATCAGAAAGCGCAGATTAAAGTCAAAGGCTATGAAGAAACACAGTTTGAAGATAACTTTTTTGATGTAGCTATTGGCAATGTACCTTTTGGGAATTACAAAGTATATGACAGACTTTATGATAAGCATAATTTTATGATCCATGATTATTTCTTTGCTAAAACACTAGATAAAGTACGTCCTGGTGGCATCATTGCCTTTGTTACCAGTAAGGGAACCATGGACAAAAAAGATCAAGCCGTCAGGAAGTATATTGCTGAAAGAGCAGAGCTGATAGGTGCAATACGATTACCCAATACAGCATTTAAAGAAAATGCTAATACTGATGTAACCGCTGATATTCTTTTTCTTAAAAAAAGAGAACGTCGGTCGGTGGAATTACCAACTTGGCTATCGGTCTCTGATAATGAAAATGGGGTCCCCGTCAATCAGTACTTCATTGACCATCCCCATATGATGCTTGGTGAGATGGTATTTGATAAAAGGATGTTTGGTAGAGACAGTCGTTATACCACGTGTGTAAATACAGACAATAGCTTTAATCTGGAAGAAGCGCTATCAGAAGCTGTGTCTCATCTTGAAGCTGAAATTGGTTACTACGAGCAGGCGAAAAAAGAGGACAGCAATGACATACCTGCTGATCCTAAATACAAGAACTACTGTTATGCCTTTATTGATGACAAACTTTATTACCGTGAAAATTCTATTATGAGACGAATGGATTATACCGGTAAAACCCTTGAACGGATTCAAGGCATGATGGCAATTCGGGAGATAACAAGAGAAATCATTACACTTCAAACGGAAGGTTGCACTAAAGAAGCACTTGAAAAGGCTCAAGATCAATTAAACCAAATCTATGATGCATTTGTTAAAGACTATGATTATATTACTTCAAGACCCAATGCCAATGCCTTCCGTGATGACAATGACTATCCGCTTTTATGTTCACTAGAAGTGGAGGATGAGGATCATCATGTCACAAAGGCAGATATGTTTACCAAAAGAACCATTAAGCCTTATGAAACCATAACGGATGTAGATTCTGCATTTGAAGCATTAACTGCATCTTTAAATGAAAAAGGTATGGTGGATATTCCATTTATGGCTGAGCTTTATGATGAAGAACCTCAAGTCATCATTAAAGACCTTGAACGGGACATCTATCTGAATCCTGAAAAGTATGATGAAAATGATCCTTTGAGAGGTTGGGAAACGGCTGATGAATATCTCTCAGGTGATGTAAGGCAAAAGCTTAAATTTGCCAAAGTCCTTGCGGATATGAATCCGGAACTCTTTTTAAAGAATGTACCTTCCCTAGAAAAAGTACAACCCATTGATCTTGAGGCCAGTGATATCGATGTAAGGTTAGGAACCACATGGATTGAAACAGCAGATTATGAACAGTTCATCTATGAGACCTTGAAAACACCGAGATATTATCACAATACCGGTGGCAGAAATGAAATCAAAGTACACTATAACAATTACAATGCAAGCTTTGGAGTTGAGAACAAAGGATTAGATGGATATTCAGTTTCAGCCAAAGAAACCTTTGGTACATCTAGAATTAATGCATATTACATCATTGAAGACAGTTTGAATCTTAGAAATTCTACGGTTAAAGACCGTGTTGAAGATGGAGATACCGTCAAATATGTCATCAACAAAAAAGAGACCATGCTAGCAAGAGAAAAACAATCACTATTAAAACAGGCCTTTAAAGAATGGTTATTTAAAGATCCAGAGAGACGTAAAAAGTATGTGGATTATTATAATCAGCACTACAACAATATCCGCCTGAGAGAATATGATGGCAGTCATTTAAAATTGCGGGGGATGAATCCAGACATTAAATTAAGAGAACACCAAACAGCTGCCATTTCAAGGATTATCTATGGTGGCAGTACACTTCTAGCACATTCCGTAGGTGCAGGTAAGACTTTTGAAATGGTTGCCAGCTGTATGGAGCAAAAGCGACTGGGACTGATTAATAAAGCAGTTCTTGTTGTACCAAATCATTTAACACAGCATATCGGCAGTGAGTTCTTAAGGCTTTATCCATCGGCTAATATTCTAGTCACCACAAAGAAAGATTTTCAAAAATCCAATCGAAGACGTTTTGTTAGTCGTATTGCTACTGGTGCTTATGATGCTGTCATTATGGGGCACTCGCAATTTGAAAAAATTCCTGTCTCGAAAGAACGTCAGGAAGAAATGATACACAGGCAGATCAATGATATCTCTGCTGCTATTGCTGATGCAAAAAAGAGTAATGGCGAAAATTGGAGTATTAAGCAAATGGAAAAACTCAAGCTCTCACTAACAGCTGAAATCAAACGACTTCACGACAGCCCGAAAGATGATGTGATTAACTTTGAAGAGCTTGGAATAGATTGCGTTTATGTAGATGAAGCGCATTATTTTAAGAACTGTGCTGTATTTTCAAAGATAAGAAATGTTGCTGGAATATCTAATACACGTAGTAAAAAATCCATGGATATGCTAATGAAAACCCAGTATATCCAAGACATCAATCAAGGTAGGGGTGTCATCTTTGCGACTGGTACACCCATCAGTAATAGCATGACGGAAATGTATGTGATGCAAAGGTATATTCAAAATAAGGAGCTTGAAGCAAGAGGAATTCATCACTTTGATGCATGGGCAGCGCAGTTTGGAGAAGTGGTTTCGAGTCTTGAATTAGCACCTGAAGGAACAGGATATCGCTATAAAAGCAGATTTGCTAAGTTCTCGAATTTACCTGAACTCATGACGATTTTTAAAAATATGGCAGATGTAAAAACGGCTGATATGCTTAATTTACCTATTCCTAAATTAAAGGGAGACAAACATAAGTTGATTTCAGCAGAATCCAGTGATTTTACAAAAGAAATCATGGAAAGCTTTGTTGATAGGGCTAGTGATATTCGAAATGGTATGGTTGATCCAAGGATTGATAACATGCTAAAGATTACTAATGAAGCGAGACTATTGGGACTTGACCCAAGACTGCTTTATGATGAAGCACCTAATGAAGCAGATAGTAAAGTCAATCAGTGTATTGATAAGGTCTTTGAAGAATATAAGGAGAGCCATGCTTTTAAAGGAACACAAATCATATTTTGTGATGTAGGAACCCCTAATACAGATGGGCGTTTTTCTGTTTATCCTTATATCAAGGAAGAATTGATAAAGAGAGGTATTCCAGAAAAAGAGGTCTGTTTCATACATGATGCCAACAGTGAAGCACAAAGAGAAACTCTATTTGCTGATATGCGTAGTGGTAACAAACGTATTATCCTTGGTTCAACTGCCAAGATGGGGACTGGAACCAATATTCAAGATCGTTTAATTGCTCTTCATCATTTAGACTGCCCGTGGCGCCCAAGTGATCTGGAGCAGCGGGAAGGAAGAATCCTAAGACAAGGCAATCAAAATGAATCTGTAAACATCTATAAATACGTGACAAAATCAACCTTTGACAGCTATTTATGGCAAATTGTTGAGAACAAACAGCGGTTTATCAGCCAAATTATGACCAGCAAATCCGTTGCTAGAAATGCTGAAGACATCGATGAAACAGTACTATCTTTTGCAGAAGTCAAAGCCCTAGCAACAGGCAACCCTTTGATTAAAGAAAAGATGGATATTGATAATGAAGTCAGTCGTTTAGGTCTTCTAAAGTCTGAATATAACAGTAGAAGGTATGCCATGGAGGATAATTTTACCTACAAATACCCTAAGCTGATTCAACAGGCAAAACAGCGTCTTGAAGGATTGATTAAGGACATCAGCAAGCGTGATATGAACAAGACAGAAGAGTTTCAAATCAATATTGATGGCAAATTCTTTGATGAAAGAGAAAAAGCCGGAACTTATCTTCAAGTGTTACTTTCAAGGATTGAACCAGACAAGGAAACTCATGTGGGAATATTTAATGGTTTTGATCTCTTAATCCTAAAGAATAATTTCTTTGGTCAGCATAAGATGAGCCTTCATGCAGAGCAAAAGTACGAAGTTGAATTTGGAGATAGTCCCCACGGTAACATGGTAAGGCTTGAAAACCTTTTGGATGGTCTTGAAAAGCGCATTGAAAAAACGGAAAGCCAGATTGATGAGTATGAAAGAAACATGACCCAATCCAAGGAAGAATGGGAAAAACCATTTATGTATGAGCAAGCATTGAATCAAAAGCTTAAGCGGCAAATCGAACTTAATGCCGAATTGGATATGGATAAGAAGGATGAAGTAATTAGTTTGGAAGACGATGGGTTGGTTAGATTAATTGAAAAAGACAAGGATGACACAATCGAAATTTAGGAGATGAAAGCTATGAACAATGTAATTTTAGAAAAATCAAAAGAAGAAAAAGTGTTGGAATTAATGTGTGCTGTTTTAGAACTGAGTGAGGAGACAGAACAAAGAGTTATTAAGATAATTAAAACAGTCGGGCTCGCAAGTTTTTTTAATGGCTTTGAAACTATGAAATTTACAGAAAAAGAGAAGGAGCGTATTAGAGCGCTCAAGCATGTGATTGAAGCCAAAGCAAAATCAATCGAAGCGATGGAAGGAGGCCAATAGAATGGGAATAAAAGTGCAGTACACCGATGATTTTTTTCATGGATTAAATAAATTGACCGGTATTCCAATGAATAAAATCAAAAATTATGCCAAAGAAAATAATCCATTTAATATTTTAGAGCATCCCAATGTATTGGAACCCAATCAGCGCCAATTGGAAAAAATCAATAAACTCAATGAATTTATCGCGACCTACAATGTATTAAAATTAGAGCAAGAGAAGGAAAAGATTAGTTTTCATTCACCAAATGAATCAGGACAGTATTTTGCATCCCTTCTTGGTGGTATGAAAGACCGTGAACGTTTTCTTGTTGCTTTTTTAGATAACAGTAACAGTATTATTGAGCTTCAAACCATATCTGAGGGAACAACTAATATGACCATGGTTTATCCAAGAGAGATTTTAAAGATGGCACTAGCCAATGATTCTAGTAACTTACTGCTTGTGCACAATCACCCAGGAGGAAGCGTAAAGGCATCTCAAGAGGACGTGGCCATAACACAGCGTATTGTTGATATTTTCAAACCATTAGATATCAATGTAATCGACCATATCATTATTGGTGGATATAGCTTCAGCTCAATGGCCGAAAATGGTATTTTGCCAAGTGACAAAATGAGTATAGCTAATTATGAGCCGATAGAAATGGAAGAAGTAATGGAATTGGATGAAGAAATGGAGATATAGGAGGGGGGTAGCTATTGAAACGATTTACGGAAGATGAAATTGCAAAGGCCAATGACACAAATATAATAGCATATGCAAACCATATCGGACTCGTGCTTAAAAAAATCGGACTATCTTATAAAGTGAAAGGTCATGGAGGGCTTTATATTGATGCATCAGGTTCAAAATGGAACTGGTTTTCAAAAGATATCGGTGGCGGACCGATACAGTTTGTTATGGAAATGGAAGATAAAAATTGGGTCGATGCCGTTTATACATTGATCGGAACAGAAAAAAGCACTTTGCCAATACGACCTAAACCAGTGCCAGAAGAGAAAGGTCCCTTTATTCTACCGGATAAAAATGATACCTATAAACATGTCATAGCATATTTGATTCAGTCGAGAGGGATTGATAAAGAAGTCGTTTATGACTTTATCAGTCAAGACAAATTATATGAAAATAGCCAGCGAAGCTGTGTTTTTGTAGGATATGATGAGAAGAATGAGCCGAAATATGCCAGCGTAAGAAGCACCAATACACAAGGGAAATCCTATCGGGGTGATGTAAAAAACTCTGATAAGGCATTTCCCTTTTCTCATGTTGGAAGGAGTGATACTGTTTGTGTTTTTGAATCACCGATTGATCTGATGAGCTATTTAACCTTACTAGAATATCACGGTATTGAAACTTTTGACCATCACATGATTTCACTTGGAGGTCTTGCAGATAAAGTTTTAGAACATTACTTGAGTATTCATCCGGAAATCAATCGCATGATGCTCTGCCTAGATAATGATGCGGCAGGGCATTTTGCTTGTCAGCAACTTAATGAAAAATACCATGAGAACTACAAAATATTAAGACATAGTCCAACAGGTAAGGATTTTAATGAAGACCTATTGACTATAAAAAGTAGCCTTCAGATAGGACAAGTAAGAGAACCATCAATAGGTTATGAAGGCAAATGGGATAGTGAAGAAGAAATGGAGCTATGAAAGGGGGCAGGCGATGTATTTTTTAACTAAAGATCATGCGTATAATTTTCAGAATATGATATTGCAGGATAAAACACATCCGAGAGATACAGAGCGAATGGCTCTGTTTTATATTCTTGGAGGGAACGAAGACCTATTTATGAAGCGTAAGTACATCTATGATTTTAAAAATCATGAAGTTTATACAGAAGTATTAAGTCAGTCAGAGATAGAATTGTGTGATAGTAGCAAAGCATTAATTCGACTTGCATATAATCTTTATAATGGGTATGAAGATCAACATACCGGAATCAAAGAAATATTAGCAGCATTAGACCAAACAAACATGGAGCTAATTCAAGGAAGTCTTGATATTTATTTAAACGGTAATTGTGAACTCATTTTAGACGAAGCAATAGATGAAGAAATGGAGTTAGATTTTGTTTGAATCACAAAAATTCATAAAAGTAGCTGAAATAATTTAGTGGTTATGAGATAATAATAGCAGAGATGTTTTTTGTTTAGGTATTTATCGATTTAAAAAAGCAGATAAACTTTCTTTTTCAATACCTATAAACCGAATAAGAAAGATCTGCTTTCATGAGGGCAAGCTTCCACAATGTATGACATTGTGCTTGATGGGAGTATCCCATACCCTTTTAATTATTGGGACTGTGTCCCAAACCCAGAAAATATTACGAAAGGTGGAGAAAGATGCTAGAATATATAAGTCATGATAGTTTAGCCAAAGTAAAAGAAATACTAAGAAAAGCAAATTTGAATAGAGAAATAGCAATTAATATACCGAGTTTGGAACTGCAATTTAAAAGTGACATGATTTCAGAAACCATTGACGATGTGGAATCTGGGTATAAAATGGATCGTATGTATTTGATGTATCAAGAGAGCACCTCATCTTTGAAAATAAAAAGCAAAAAATATGAAGTTTTTATTAGACTTGGTGAATGGGCATATGAGACAAATATACCTAATTCACATTTAGTTTTAGGAACGAATCCAAGAAGATTTGGTACAGATTATTTTTGTCAAATCGAGTTATCACAATCAATAGAAGATAATGAATATATATATATCATTAAAAAAATATCTAAACTTGCTGGAAAAGGAGCAATTGAACGTTTAAATAGAGGCTTAGGTTCAGATACTGTTAAAAAACGTCAGCGTAGAGTGACACTTGTTGATAAATTAAAGGCAGATGTTATTGCTTTTAACGAAGATGAATGGCTGTGCGTATCAAAAATAGACAAAGTAAAAATCGAAAATGAAGATAGTCATGCTGAAATTTTAAGTGATTTTTTAGAGGACTTATTAATCTATGCATTTACAATTGAGAGTATTGTCAATGAGAAGACTGACGAATAATCAAGACCTAATTGGATTAATGCAACAATTTACTAAAATATTATTTTCTTCAAACAATGCAATTGTACAAAATCAAAGCTCAAAGTATTTAATTATACTTTGAGCTTTTTGTGTTTTACCAAAAAAGGTGGTGCTATGAATAAAACCAAACGAATCAACTTAAGAGTTACTGAAAAAGAATATCAAAAGATAGTAACTAAAGCCAAAAAAGCAAATATTAGCATCAGCAGATACGTCTCCTTGTCCGCACTGGACAAGGAGATTATTTTTTTTGACGATATTAAAGAAATGAATCATGAATTATCCAAAATCGGCAACAACTTAAATCAGTTGACCCTATTAGCCCATCAAGGAAAAATAAAAGAAGTTAATCTGACGAAAACGAGAGAAGCATTCACCGGTTTGTGGGATGAATTATGTCAATTAGTGAAAAGAAAGAGGTGATGACAAATGAAATATCATATTTATCGGTTTGGACATGGATGCCAATGGATGGACGACCTTAAAGAAGCTACAGATTATTTTAAACAGCTGCCGACAGATGGACGATACACTGCTATAGGTATTACAGAAGATATGTATGCTGTTGATGTTTTGATTAAGGGGCGATACGCCGAAGGAGAAAAATTTCTTATATCACAGGATATAAGGCAGTCAGTTCTTTTACGAGAGCATTCTGAAAAGACGATTAATGCAGTATCAGATTTATATGAAGCTGTAGGGGTTAAATCTGAATTTAGTCAAAAGATGATTGAAGACTTGAAGGACCTAGCTAATGAGTTTGATCATGATTTAGATGAGATGTAGTTCTTATGGCTGTTATTGAATTTATTAACGGGAAAAACAATACTTTATCCGCGCTCAAACGTGTATTAAATTACATCACCAACCCTTCAAAAACAGACGATGAACTTAAAGGTGGCTACAACTGCGATATCAATAAAGCTTATAATGATTTCTTTATGACAAAAACAGTTTATAACAAAACAGAAGGAAGGCAATACATTCATTTTACCCAGAGCTTTGCACCTTATGATAAGGTGACTCCTAAAATCATCAAACAGATAGCAGATGAGTTAGTCCAAATGAAAATGTTTAAAGGTTTTCAAGTCGCTTATGCAGTCCATACGGATAAAGATCATCTTCACACCCACTTTGTTATAAATACCGTCAATAAAGAAACAGGATATAAATGGAAACAAAGTGCAGAACAGCTTCAAATGATGAAAGATTATTCCGATGAGATTTGTAAAAAACACGGATTGATAATTACTCAGGGCAAATCCGGTAGTCATATCAATCGAGGCGAATATCGGGCAAAAGAAAAAGGGTATAGCTGGAAATATGAACTTTATCTTGCTGTTAAAAAAATGAAATGGATTGCTAGAAGTAAAAATGACTTTGTTGCCAATATGAACCAATTAGGTTACCAAGTAGATTGGAGGGATACAAGAAAATACATTACTTTTACCAATCCAGACGGTAAAAAATGTAGAAACAGAAAACTATATCCACCGGAACATTTCACTAAAGAAGCCTTACTTAGAGCATTTGAATTAAATAAACAAAGAATGGATAAAATTAGCGCGCGCAGTCAAATGGAAATACTATTATCGGCTATTCAACTTGTGAAAAAAGAAGAACATCTAGAGATGGGGCGCCAGTTTCCATTATCAAAATTGGAAGGGGAAGTAGTAAAAGATGAACTCGAAGAAATAAAAAAAGGAAAAGGTCTCAATTGGGATAAAGGCAATGAGAACAATATATGAAAGGTGGATAACTAAATGACAAAATTATTGGAGCGCTTTGAACAACTTGAACCCTTAAGAGCCGAGGGTTTACGTGAAGGATATCGAAAACTTTTAGAATATGATGGCTATGTTTTAGCAATGGGAAAATTTAAAAATCATACGGAGTTTGTAACGTGGCAACATACCTATGATGGAAAAGGCGTAACGTTAGGACATTATTTTATAGAGCTTGAAGCTGCCGAAGAAGATTTTGCAAAACGGGCAGGACTGGTTAATCTAAATCGCCTGTTTGGAGAAACAGAGTTAAAACTTATGCATTCAAGTCTAGTCAATTATGTGGGGTTAAATGAAAATTTGGACTATAAAGATGAAAAAGCGATTGGGTATATTTTGGAAAAAATTGAACGGCTGGTACCTGAGATAATGCGACATGAGAACCTAGAAGATATGGAACTTGTTGACGATGATGGCATTGAACTCTGAGGTGATCCATGAAATATAAACAATTGAAGCTGATGATATCAGCGCTCATTTTTCTCGTAGGTTTATGGATAAATATATATTTTTCCACAAACCTACATTTTTTATTAATAGGTAGAACGGATGTACTGAGATTTATTTCAGTACAAGAATGTTTGAAAAGTATGGCGATAAGTGGACAACATTTGTCGCTTTTTTTGTATCTACAAGGGTTCATTTTTCTGTGTTCTATCTACTTCTATCTTGCAAATATGAAGCCCTATCAGTCCGACCTAGTAACGATTACACCGGACATTAAAACACCGGTAAGTGCAGGCCAGATGCAATTTGGATCAGCGAGATGGTTAACCCATGAAGAGAAGAATAAAAACTTTCAGTGGACTAAGGTAAATGCAAAGGTCCTATCTAAGGCCAATGGGCAGGAACAATCCGTTCCACAGCTCGATAATGGTGGTATTGTGGTTGGATTTCAAAAGGATGGGGACGACGAGAAGATATATTATATTAGTGAGGATACCCACAGTCTGTGCATTGGTGCAACGCGTTCAGGAAAAACACGGTCTGTTGTACTTCAATCTGTTGGCCTTTTAGGCTTTTCAGGTGAGAGTCTAATCATCAGTGATCCAAAAGGCGAAATATTCACCTATACCTATCCATATCTTGAAGAACTAGGCTATGACGTTATCTGTATTGATTTCAAGAATCCTTTAAAGAGTGATCGATATAACTTTTTGCAACCGATTATTGATGCAATTGATGCAAACAACATCCCTAAAGCCATTGATGCGACATGGGATTTAACAGCTGCACTCGTGCCGGAAAACAGTCATAACGAAAAGATTTGGACTAATGGCGAAGCGAGTATTATTGCCAGTGCCATTATAGCAGTGGTCTATGATAATCGTCATGGAAAAAGCAGAAGATTTCAGAATATGAGTAATGTTTACTTTTTTATCAGTGAGATGTGTAAAGTCGTTGATGGTTCGATGCCAATTATTAAGTATATGAAAAATATGCCGGCAAATCATCCGGCAAAAGTATTGCTTGCCATTAGTGAAGTTGCGCCAAGTAAAACACGAGGCTCATTTTACACATCAGCACTGACAACACTAAGACTATTTACAAATCCTTTAATTCATTCAATGTCGGAATCGAGTGACTTTGATATGCGAACGATGGGAACGGATAAACAAGTCTTATATATTGTGCTTCCTGATGAAAAAACAACCTACTACAGTTTAGCTAGTCTGTTTGTCAATCAATGTTATATGCAGCTTGTAGCTAATGCAGATGCAAGAGGTGGACGTTTAAAACGGCGTGTTAACATCCTTCTTGAAGAGTTTGGTAACTTTGTTAAAATCCCCGATTTTGCCAACAAGTTGACGGTAGGCGGTGGTCGCGGCATTCGATTTAATCTTTTTTTACAAAGCTTCATGCAACTCGACGAGAAGTATGGGAAGGAGATTGCGGGAACCATTAAATCCAACTGTGAAACATGGATATATCTTCAAGCGGATGATTTAAATACCTTAGATGAAATATCAAAAAAGTTAGGTAACTATACCGTATCAACATACTCTCTTAGTGGGTCTCATGGAAAATATACAAATCCGTCAACATCGCATAGTGTGAACCTGACCCATCGTTCACTTCTTACAGTGGATGAAATCCGACGCATTAATCGACCCTATACACTTATCACATCGAGAAATCATCCGGCTATGATGCAATTACCGGATCTATCGATGTGGTTTTTTAATAATCTGTTTGGACTTGGTGATAAAGAACACAATCGAAAGGTGCGTGAACAAAGAGAACAAGGACGTAAAGAAAGAAAAGCATCAAATGCAATTGATACGTGGAATGTTTGGGAGTATTACACACAAGAAGAACAAGGAAATTATGTCTACATGCGTAATAGGAAAGGCGGTGAATAGGTTGAGAAATAAACATGTTTTAAAGACGTTTATGATAACTTGGTTTGTCATGATAACGTCGTCTATGCCGGTGATGGCAACAACGGTTCAAGACAGCCAACTAGTTAAAGGAACACAAAAACTCATTCAAGATCTCACAACATGGCTCATGGTTTTGGCACCGGTTGTTGGTGTTCTTTTAATCATTTATTTCTTCATTCGCCGAAGTGCAGCGGATGAAGTCGATCAAAAAAAATGGAATAACCGGATTGTCACAGTCATTATTTCAGTCATCGGTGCAGTTTTGACATCAGCAACATTAAATTTAATTATAGGTTACTATGTTTGATTTCAATAATGAGATTAAACAATAACAATAAAAAATCGATAATATGGAGGAAATGCAAATGAAAAAATTAATGAAGAAAGTACAAATGGACATGGTAAAAATAATGGTTAAAGGTAGAATAGTTCTTGCGGAAAAGAGTGGTGAAGGAATGGTCGATTCGGCCGTCAAAATTTTGATCTCGATTGTCATTGGGTCACTGCTATTAGCAGGTTTGTATGCACTTTTCGGTGACGTGATTTTGTTTTCTTCACTGCGTAACCACGATAGAGATTGCTACGCTTAAACTTGATGAGTATTACCTCCATTACAGATTCAATGAATAATTACACAACTATTAAAAGAAAAGGAGCAATGAGATTATGAAGAAAATTATGAGTACAGTTAAAGAGAAAAGCTTGAGAGGCATGATTAAACTTCAAACGATTCTAGCAGATAATCGAGGGGAAACTTTTATTGATACAGCGATCAAAATATTGATTTCTGTCGTGATTGGAGCCCTATTATTAGCTGGATTGTATGCATTGATAGAGGGTACGGTGCTTCCTGAATTGCAACAGCGTATTTCTGATATGTTTGAGTATAACGGTTAAAAGTCGTCATGCCATACTTTTTCTGAGCAGGATATATAGTCTTGCTCAGAAATAAGTGTGCCATGAAAGAAGCAAATGCACTTTATAGTTTAATGAATTTTGTGCTTGGAAACAGGGGGAATAGAACATATTGCAGATGGAATAATCTCTGACATGACAAGCACTTCTTGATCTAACAATGATTTACATGGTCATATGCGGAGTGAATAATAACCATGATGTGCTCATCGAATAGAGAATAATACTTATTTTTGCCTGAACGACGATCCTTAATATATCCTGCATTTTTTAAGACTTTTAACTGATGCGAAACTGCTGATTTAGTCATATTCATCAAAACTGCTATATCATTGACACTGACTTCATGGTTTTCTAAAATCATTATTATTTTCAATCTGGTTGGATCTGAAATGATTTTTAGAAAATTAGCAACAGTATCAATATTTTGCGAGTTTGCCAATTCCTCAGAAACAGTTTCAACAATTTTTATATCGTTTGGTGTACAATCTGTCGAGGTTTTTTTTTCCATGATATATTCTCCTATGCAATGACTTCAACTGTAGTTTGATTAATATTATGTTTGTTTAGTATACTTTTTGTTTTAAGTCGAATGTTCTGAACATCAGCATTAACTAGTACAGATAATGTAATGGTTGCAATATGTTCTTCGCCATCTAAACTCCACAGTTTGAAGTTATCAATAAGTTTAACACCTTCAATAGATTCAATATGCTCTTTGAGCTCATTATACAGGTCTTCATCTGGTACTGATTGCATCAAAATCCCAAATACTAGTTTTGAGTTTATCCATATATTTCGTATAATAACTAGAGCGATGAACATAGAAAGAACAGGGTCTAATATATACCAATTAGTAAAATATATGACTATACTTACAACTAGAACAGCTACCCAACCCATAAGGTCTTCTAGAAGATGCATGACAACAGTTTTGTCGAGAATTTTCTTTGAGCCTTTCATCCTAAGTGCGGCAATACCATTAATCGCAATACCTAAAAAAGCCAACCATAGCATTCCTATAGAATCAACTTTCTGTGGATTTTGAAAGGATGCTATAGCTTCAGATATAACATAACCTGTACCTACAGACAAAACAAGTATATTTATGATTGCGCCGATAAGTGATAATCTTTTAAATCCATATGGGTACTTTTTGGTGGGCTCTTTCTTACTCAAGCGTTCAGAAAAAAAGGATAATGCAAGAGCAAGACTATCGCCTAAATCATGGACAGCATCTGATAAAATAGCTGTACTGTTTGTTAGTATCCCACCAAAAATTTCAATGATTGAAAAACTGAAGTTTAGCAAAAAGGCAATTCCTATGTTACTTGGTTTATGATGATTGTGATCGTGAGACATATATATTCCTCCTAATTTTAAGTATTTACTAACCTAATGGTTGAATGGTTGTTCAATTGTTAAGTTTATTATAGTTGAACAGACATTCAATTGTCAAGTGTTTTTTATTTGTTTATATTATTTGTTTGGGTTTGGGGTTTGACTTGAAAATGTCACAAAAGTGTGATAAAGTAAAATGGATTTTGCTTAAGTTAAACATTGACGAGAAAAAGAACATGGAGGACTACAACGTGATGAAGAAATGGTTATTTGGAGGCATAGGGATAATGCTTCTAATAATATTGATGGGTTTTACAGTAGCTGATTTCGCAGGTAACGGTTTAATGAATAAACAGATATCGAAATCTGAATCGTCTACGGTAGATCAAGAAAAACAAGTCTTTAATAACGATTATTACGAAGATTCTAAAGCAGAGAATAAAGAGTCAATAGAGTTAATATATGAATTATCTGTAGATGACAAGATATATTATTTTGAGTCAGAAGATGAAATAGAACAGGTTTTAACGAAAGTTGTAGAATTATCTACAGAGAATACAAAAGATATTGAAGTGACTATAGATGGAGAAAATGTGAATATTGATTTTGAAGCTATACCAACATTATCAGCAGAAATTGTTGAACGAAACTTTGTAATGGCTGGACCCAATCCTACATATACAAGAAATAATGAAATTGTCAATGATGTATCTTATGAACCATCCGAAGTTTTAGCAAAGTTGGATTTTAATGAGAAGGTGATTGTGGAATCGGTGGTAAAAGATTCACAGAATATATCTAATGTTACAAATGTGGTTGAAGAGTTATTGAGGTTAAATTCAGAACCGGCAGAATATACTATTGAATCAGGCGATTCAGCGTCATTAATTGCAGAAAAAAATGAAATGAGTCTTTTAGAACTTTATGAGCTAAATCCTTGGTTAGAAAAACGTGAGAAAACACTTCAAATTGGTGAAAAACTTGTAGTTGAGAAGTTAATTCCGGAATTATCGATTGTTAATTGTTACAAGGCTACTGAAATAAATTCTATTCCTCCAGAAGTAGTATATCAAGAGGATAATACTATATATTCTGGGTTGACAGTTATAGCTGAAGAAGGTGAAGAGGGTAAAGAATTATTGAAGATGGATGTTGATATTGTTAATGATGAAATCGTTAATGAATCGATTATGGAAAGCCTTGTAGTAACAGAACCAGTATCCCAATTGGTTTTAATTGGTACAGCCCCTGTACCAGAGGATGGTCCGGCTGGTTTTTTTGTAACGCCTTTAAATTATTACAGATTAACTTCATCTTATGGACCAAGATGGGGGAAGACACATAGAGGTCTTGATATGGCGGTTTCGTCAGGTACTACTGTAAAAGCATCTGATGGTGGACAGGTTATATTTGCAGGCTGGGATAATGCTTATGGATATAGAGTTGATATAGATCATGGAAATGGGATAACTACGCGTTATGCACATAATAGTAAATTATTGGTGGAATATGGCGAAGTTGTTGGTCAAGGTGAGACCATTGCAAAATCGGGGAATACGGGTAATAGTACAGGACCTCACCTTCATTTTGAAGTTATTGTGGATGGAAATGCGGTGAATCCATATGATTATATTGGATAATTTGTTTAAAAGATGACTTATTTGAAGCATTTTTAGCTAATAAACATTATGTTATACATATTGAATATATTTCTTAAATTGCAATAACAAATTGAATATACTTGATTAAAAGATTTTGCAACTATTATATGGTTACAGAATCTTTTTTTTCGTACATTCATTTGTTAAAATTTGAAATGGTTCATATAAATATGCTTTGATTTATTCCTGATATGGTTGAATATAACGACAATAGTAGCCCTTAGATGCTGTCATGGTATACTTTTTCTGGGCAGACATAGTAGTCTTGCTCAGAAAGAGGTGTACCATGAGAAATGAGAAAAAGCGGTTTCGATTAGTACGTTTTGCTTTTGAAACAAGGGATGGTGGAGTGGTCTATCGGCATTTAATTACAGATCAGCAGATTCCTGTGCTAGAAGCGAATCAATGGCTAGAAAGTAAGGCATTACGTAAAAAGAGTACAGCAAGAGAATATGGGAAGATGCTAGTTGTTTTCCTTAATGATCTTGCAGCTGAAGGTGTGGAGTATGACGAAGCAACGAATCGGCATGTGAAAAAGTTCCTTCACAAACTTATCTATGGTGACGCAGAAGACTTGAAACTACTATTTTATGATACGGCAGTTGTTTCTTCCACTGCAGCCAGATATTTAACGGTTATAACAGAGTTTTATAAATGGCTGGCTAGTAATTATGAAACCAATATAACCTTTCAAACAAAAAAAGATACCTATAGGGCAAAGAAATCATTTTTGTATGGACAAATCTATTCATATGATTATCAGTACATTATTGATGCGAGCCTAGCGCGTCAGAAATATCGTAGGGAATACATTAAATGGTATACAGATGCTGAAAAAAAGGCTCTATATAACGCTTTTGAAACCCTAAGAGATAAGGCAGTATTCGGTATTACTTTAGAAGGATTTCGTATTGACGAGGTACTAAGTATGACGCTGTCAAACTATGATCCTGTGGAACAGACCATTCAGCCATCACGATCTAAGGGAAAGCAAGATGTTAATCCGGATCATACCAATCATTTGCGTTTAATTGCACTGCCAAAAGAACTCTGTGAACTTTTAAATAGATATATCCAAACTGAGCGTATGGTTGCTGAAAATGAAAGTGGTGTGATCAGCGATGTACTTTTTATTAATCTTCAACGGTCTGGTGCCCAAGGCAAACCGCTAAGTTATGGAAACTACTACAAAATATTTAAACGATGTGCTAAAAGAGCTGGATTTGACCAGACAAAAATCCGTACCCATAGCGGACGAAGTACGAAAGTGATGGAATATTTGGAGCATCAAGCACTATATCCTGAGGATGGTATTGATGATTCTATTATCATGGAAAGTTTCGGGTGGAATTCAGCAGAATCTATTCTTCCTTATAGAAATCACAACAATCCAGTTATTGCTAAAGCCATTATGAAGAAAATTCATGAAAAAAGAGGTACTTCAAATGATCAAGTTGATTGAAATAAAAACAGGAAGTGCCTTTTGGGAAATAGATGGTGTGATTTTACGATTTCAAAGAAAAAAGTCTATCGGAGATGTACTGACGGAGCAATTAATCGGAGAATACCGAGAGCTGTTGCTTAATGAAGAGTACAAAGAGCATCCAACAAAAATATGTGAGATTAACGCCATATTGGGAGATGTTATACTTTTGCGGATTGGTATTGAAATTTATTTTGAGACATTCATAAAAATGTTTGCCTATTATACTGAACGCTATATTAGGGCATGGGAATTGTCTGATAAAAAACTTGTTTCCAATAGAACAAGTATGTTTCCGGCGTTTGTATATATGTTCAAAAATCAATTAGTCGATAAATCGGATAGTCCCATCGCTATTTTAAAGAATATTCCTTGCGATAACCAATGCTTTTTTGATATTTACGAAGAAAAGTTTTCTGCTTTCTGGAAAATACAAGTTAAAAATAAGGTGGAAGAAAAGGAACCGCTTGATAATATTAGGGTGCGAATAGGAGCTTTGATGACAACAGCTTCTTTAGCTCAACTACCTACAGTTATGATAACGGAATATCTAGAATATATGGCTAATAAATTTACAATGGAACGAAAACTTATAACAATTCAAAGTTTTTGCAGAAGCCTTATGGGAAGTAATTTAATGATGTCAAGAGAACGCTTTGACCCAGATTTTGTTCGAATGGTAGATGTAGTTGTCAAAAAAGAGTATCAGCATCAGTGTAAAAAGTTTATTGAAGATAATCCAAGACAGCTTGATGTTAAATCGGATCAATGGATTCTTTATTATAAACATGGACCATCTTTGTATAAGAACACCATGGATTTTTGCAAGATTCAGTCTAAATCCTTGCGGCTTGAAATTAAGTATTTCATGAGATACCGTTACTATTATATTTCGGCGAAAAAAGATACAATCATTCATACATTATCAGAAGCTGCCAATCTTTTAGTTGAAGGGAATCCATCGTTACACTTTTTCGCTGATGTGGATGATGTAGATGTTAGAGCCCTGTATATGGTGATGGAGAGACGTTTTGGACAAGAATCAGGAGGAAAATCAGTATCAGGCATTATGAGAATTTTTAGTGTGATGTCATTACTAATGGACTACCTGTCGAGTGATCGGCGAGATGCAGCTATGCGAAGTCCTGTACCACAAGGAAATCCCTTTAAACAATATAAGTTTCATAATGTTAAAGATTATAAAATTCGAACATTAATTATACCTGAAGCTGTAGCAGAAGGGATTGATGCTCATCTTCATGAGCTTGATGATATACATGCCTTATTATACCGTGTTTTTTCAAGTACCGGCATGCGAATGAAAGAAGTCCTGTTCTTGGAAACGGACTGCCTTGAGCCGTCTCCCTATGATGGTTTGGTCCAGATCAAATATAAACCATACAAAACACTGAAAGCCAGAAGGAAGCAAGGCATTTCGGATTATCATAGGGTTTTGATTTTTCAATCATTAGCAGATCAAATAAAAGTACAGATTGAAGAAAGAGCTATGTTACGTCAGACATTGGGAGTACCTTATATTTTTGTCAATCAAAAGCCGAATCATAGACCTGGAATGATAAACATGGGGTATTATGTATGGATAATAAATAAGCTGATTCAACAGCATAATCTTTGTGATGAGAGCGGTGAAGTTTGGCATTTTACCAGCAAACAGCAGAGAAAAACCTTAGCGGTTACATTAATCGAAAATGGTGGATCAGTGGATGAACTTGCCTATTGGTTGGGACATCTTAGCAGAAGCAGTGCTTCCAGTTATTATGCCGAGGTTCGTCAGATGAAATTGGCATCATTGAATACAGAGTTTTATAGCAAAAAGTTTGATTTGTTGATATCAAAGGAACAGCTGGCAGATTATTCAGAAGAAGAACGTAGACTACTTTACATGGATTTTAGATTAGAGCAACGACGGGTTGAGTTTGGGTTTTGTTTAAAAAAACTGGCAGATGGTGGGTGTGCTAATAGGAGCAGTATGATAAATTGTGTCAACTGCAAGAATCTCTGTACAGGAAAGGCTTATCTGCCCTATTGGCAAGAGCTTTTAAAAGAGCAGACACGTTTAGTTGACGCCTTAATATTATCTTATAATCAAGCAAATATTTTAAACTATGAAGAATTTAAAGAGTATAACCAAGCGGTCTTTATAAAGAATTGTTATGAGAATACAGTTAAAGCAATTGTGGAAGGAGACAGCTAATGAAATTTCCACAGTATCAACAAATTGAAATCTATGATGAAACTCAAAAAGGGCGATATATTGAACTGCTCCAGGCTTTTGGAAGTGATATTCATTTTGATGATGATACATGGGTTTGTGATAAACGTAGACGCAATAATACAGATCCGGCCAACTATATGAATATATATTTTGCAAGCATACCTTATGCGTATAAAAATCTGGTTAAATATTATGGGATTATTCGGTTATTACAAGGAAATACAGTAAGGACTGTCCGTACCAGTATTGGAAAAATAGTTCCCTTTACACAGTTTCTAAAAGAAAATTATTCTGCACCATTGCTTTCAGCGTGTAATATAAGCATTGCGATCCGGTTCAAGGAATATCTGGATGGTTCAAAGATGGCTGAAAGTACTAAAAAAAGTATCTGGTTGCAGACCAGTTCTCTATTAAGGACAATGGATGGGTTTGAAGGCAGGACAATTAAAAATCCATTTACTGCTAATCCATATATACAAAAGATGAAATTGGATTATAAGTACATTCCTGAAAGCATAGCTTGTAAATTGGATGAAGTGTTCAAAAGAGAAGAAATAGAGCTGCATTTAAGGTGTGTTTACTGGATATTAAGACTAATACCATCAAGAATATCTGAGGTTTTGGCCATGAAGATTGATTGTGTTAAACCCTATAATGGGAAATATGTGATTTTCATTCCTACATGGAAACAAAATGGTGGTAATATTGAGCCGATCATGCGATCAATACATATTGAGGATACCGGTATTGCAGGTTACCTTTTGGGATTGATCAAGGAACAGAAAAAAATAGCAAATCAGCTACAAACACGGTTAGATGTACATAAAAAAGGGTGCTTGTTCTCGTATCAGCGAATTCTTCATTACAAGAAGGGTGGCACATCTAAAGCAGGAGTAGCTAATACCATGCTTGTGAGTTTTGTGGATTATCATTTTAAACGGATTTGTAAGGCATATGACATAAAGGATAATGACGGACATATCTATAACCTTACCTCCCATCAGTTCCGTCATAATGGTATTACAGATCGCCTAGAAGCTGGTTTTACCATGGAACAGATTGCAGATATGACGGGACATCATGGAAATGCTATGATCTGGAATGCCTATGCGCATCTTAACTTAAGGCCTGAAACGATTGTGAAAAAGCAAAGGTCTGTTTTAAAAGAGTCAGCAGATGAGGATAGTAAGTATATTCTTTTTGGCGGAAGAATATTAGGGATGGATGAGTTGCTAGAGAAACGACTACTCAGAAATATTCGTGCACATCGGGTTCCAGGAGGGATATGTGGCGATGTCACTGGTTGCAAAAGTGATATGTGGAACTGTCTAACTTGTGAGCATTTCATACCTGACAGCGATCAGGAGTCTTATTTTGTGGGCCAGATTGTCTCATGGAAGGAAAAGGCAAAACGCTTTGAAAAGATGCCAATGGTTCGTGATAATGCTATTAAAACTGCAGGATTATTTGAGGATGTTGTTGATAAAATACGATTGGAGAAGTTAAAAAATGAATGAGAAAGTACCACAGTCACTTAAAGAAAAGCAAGAATTGATGAGGCAACAAACCATTAATGCGGTCATAAAGGCAATACATGAGTTACAAGAACAGGGTTATGTGATCAGAATTAAGGACCTAATGGCGTATACAGGATTATCGCGATCAACCTTTGGAAAGGTCCACGTAAGAGAAGTTCTAGAGCGTTATGATGTTGTAGAAAAGAAGAACATTAAAGAAGAAAGAGTGGATTCCAAGGACAGTTTATCTATAGAAAAACGACTAAGGAAAGAGTTGAAGCGCAAGAATGAACGGATTGGTAAGCTTATTGAAGAAAACACAGAATTGAAACAAGAATGTGAGCTTCTGAGGGGGAGGTTGTTTTTATTGAGGCAAAGAAATGAATAGAATAGCAGCAGTTTTTTTGGATTTGTTGCTGGTGAATATTAGTACATTTAACTGAAAATAGAGTAGAAAAATTGACACGATTAAACTATGTTGTTTAGTCGTGTTTTATTTTATAAAAAATTTATGAAAGGAAGGTAAAGACAATGGTTTGCAAAAGGATTCAATCTAAATTTTGGAGATTTTCAGGGGGATTTTCTTAATCGTGTTAATCGACGGTGTAGAAAAATCCTTCCAACGCTACAAGAGCGTATTGAAGAAATGTTCAACTTTGCAGGATAAAAGGAGAGAGATGACAATGAAGAAACAGTGGTTAAGTTTTATTTTAGTGTTAAGCATATTCCTATCCAACCTTTCTGGTTCGGTATATGCAACGGAACAATTTTTCGATGATGCAAGAGGGCATTGGGCAGAGAATGTCATTTATCGATTCACAGAACAGGGTATCGTTCATGGATATCCGGATGGATTGTGCCACCCGGATGCAATGATTACAAGAGCAGAATTTTCTGCTCTTGTTGCACGGGTCATAAGTAATCAGCTGAAAGAAGACAAGGTAGAAACAAGACCTGTAATTTTTCAAGACATACAAGGACACTTTGCTCAAGAAGATATAGAAAAATTGCTTGTAGCAGGTGTAATTGATCATGAAGAATATGGAAAAAAATATTATCCGAATGAGCCGATTAGTCGAATGGAAATTATACGAATGATGGTTCGTGCTATGGTTGGCCATTCTCATGATGAACAGGTAGTCGATGCAAGCACTTTTACTGACATAAGTCATTTGTCAGAAAGGGATTTACAGTACATTTCCCACGGACAGAACCATAACATTATTACAGGCTATCCCGATGGAAGTCTTCAACCGAAAGGACAATCGACACGGGCCGAAGCGTTTTCAATGCTTGATCGATTAAAAAAAATCAACGAAAGCATGGTGAGTATTGAAGATGATTTAGAAGACGAACTTAAAGAATCCGAGATAAGTTCAAAGAAGGGGTCATCGCATGTTCCGTCACCACAATATTCATTTGAAATTCCTAAAGAAATATATGTCGATGAAGAGATAACTATTGTACCAAAAAGTCGATATGTTAAATCAGTGATCTGGACAATGACCTATGAGAACCTACCGGTCGAGGTTGACTCGGTAATAGAAGGAGATTTAACAAATGATGGTGGAAGAATTGTGTTTAAATCCATGGGGACCTATACTCTGACGGCAAGGGCAGTTAATAGTCGAGGGAGAACGGTAACCCATGATCAAACAATAAGTGTTTATCCAAATATTAGGCTGCAACTGGATCTTATGGAACATGCCCATACAGATACTTCAGTTATAGTTGATCTCATAACAGAAGGCTTTGGAGAAAAAGAGGTCGAATGGATACTCCAATACAATGATAGAGACATTAAGCTAGATGAGGGTATTAGTGGGAAACTGTCTAATCAAGGTGGAGTGATACAGTTTAAAGATCCAGGAACCTATGAACTTATTGCAAGCGTCGAAGATGATTTAAGAAAGATAATTACTGCATCGGATACGATTACTATTTATCCTGCAGCTACTATTCAGCTAGAGATGGAATCCATAACCCATACAGATAAACCCATTACCATCAAAATAGAAACAGAAAACATGGATAACATGGAATTACAATGGTCTTTAAGGCGAAATAGTCAAGAAGTTTTGATTACTGACTTTGTGGAAGGAGACCTTGGAACCGGAAAGCAAAAGATTCGATTTAAAACAAAAGGTGTTTATAATTTAATAGCTTCGGCTACTGATGAAACCGGTCGAGTCTTTACAGAGAGTATATCCGTTAGGGTATATCCTGTAGGCTCAGCCGGTTTTTATTTACCTGAAATCTTCCATACAGATGATACGGTAAGCGTTGAAGTGACCTTTAATGAAATCGGAAGTCACCAAGCAGAATGGTCCTTGCTTAAAGACGGAGAAACGGTTGAACTTTTCGAGATTGCATCCGGAGAATTATCAAATGAAGGTGGTGAATTACAATTTAGAGAAAAAGGGCAGTATACCCTATGCGCTTCTTTCAAAGATGATGGTGGTCGGACCTATAGTTATGAGCAAGCCTTTAAGGTATATCCAGTACCGACCATGATGTATTCACTCCCTGAATATGGGCATACGGATACAAACATCAAGATAGATGTAAATAGCTCCGAGATCAATGGTTTGACAGTTGAGTGGATGCTTGATAATACCTTTGGATTTCAAGATTGGTCGACTTATATTGATGGAGAACTTATTCATGATGGCGGTGATATTTACTTTAAACATGCCGGTATTTATGAATTGGTGGCCCGTATTACTGATGAAACCGGTCGTATATTCCTATTTGAACCGGGTGATCGGATAGAAGTCTTGCCTGTTTTAAAGATTGATTTTGAATTACCAGAGCTTGCATATACGGATAGCCTTTTAGATATCAGAACCCACGGCAATAACAATGTACTTCCTGTAGAATGGACATTGACAAAAGAGGATGCACCAATTTCTATGGATAAGGTACTTCAGGGTGAGCTCAATGCTTATGGTGGTAAGATTAATCTTATAGCGGCAGGAGATTATGAGCTAACTGCGAGCATCACAGATTATCTTGGACGAACATTTTCGCAAAGTAAGAAAACAAGTATTTATCCGGTCATACAATATACATTTACCATGCCGGAATCGATTCACTTCGGAAAAACATTTGAAGTGGCATCGATGGAACAAAACCTAGATGATAATCAAGTGGAATGGAGTCTAGAAAAAGAAGGTGAACCTTTTGATTTTATTGGAGAATTGACAAATGATGGAGGTCAGATAGCCATTCGAGACACTGGTGTTTTTAAACTTACAGGAACCATTACAGATCCATATGGTCGGACCTACCAATCATCTCAGGAGATTGAAGTGACGAATACGGCACCCGAAGTTACATTAGATGTAGTACCAACACGAATAGCTAAAGAAGGTAAGTTCTTGGTAGAGATTGAAGCTGAAGCGAGTGATGTAGACGGAGATGCAATGACCTTAGAATATGAAGGGAGAATGCCGGATGACTATTATGAAGTCGGCGATCACATTATACGAGTAAGAGCAAAAGATGAAGCTGGATTTTATTCTCCTTGGTTAGAAACAAGTGTTAGCGTAGTCAATTCTGCCCCAACAGTCACCTTAACATTAGAACAAACAAGAAACACTAAAGAAGGCAGGTTTTTTGTAGATATTCAAGCATCAGCAACAGATGCAGATGGAGATGAAACGACATTAGAATATGAAGGAAGAATGCCGGATGACTATTATGAAGTCGGTGAACATGTCATACGTGTTCGGGCAAAAGATGAAGCAGGTTTCTATTCTCCTTGGTTGGAAAAGAGTGTTACCGTAGTCAATTCTCCCCCAACAGTTACCTTAACAGCAACGCAAACGCGAACCATTAAAAATGGCCAATTTTTTGTCAATATTCAAGCGTCAGCTAACGATGCGGATGGAGATAAAACAACGCTAGAGTATGAAGGAAGAACAGCAGATGATTATTATTCAGTGGGAACGCATACGATCAAAGTACGAGCAAAAGATGAAGCAGGATTCTATTCACCGTGGCTAGAAAAAAGTTTTACTGTCGTCAATTCTGCTCCAACAGTCACCCTAACAGCAACGCCAACGCGAACAGTTAAAAATGGCCAATTTTTTGTCAATATTCAAGCGTCAGCTAACGATGCAGATGGAGATAAAACAACTTTAGAGTATGAAGGGAGAACAGCAGATGATTACTATTCAGTTGGAACACACACAATCAAAGTACGGGCAAAAGATGAAGCAGGTTTCTATTCGCCGTGGTTAACAAAAAGTGTTACAGTTGTTAATTCTGCCCCAACAGTCACCCTAACAGCGATGCCAACGCGAACCATTAAAAATGGCAAGTTCTTTGTAAATGTTAATGCTACGGCTAGTGATGCGGATGGAGATGAAACCACATTGGAGTATTCAGGACGAACAGCAGGTGATTATTATTCAGTGGGAACACACACAATCAAAGTACGGGCAAAAGATGAATCTGGAGCTTATTCGCAATGGTTAACAAAGACATTTACAGTAACAAACGCAGCGCCGACGGCACCCATTATCAGTCGTTCACCTAGTGGTAACAGTGTTGCTCCGGGGACACCTGTAACGATAACAGCACAAAGTACAGATCCTGACGGCGATGCGATTTCTTATATTTGGGAAGGCCGTCAATCACAAACGCAGACATATCCTCGTGGAAAAAATGTTGTTCGAGTGAAGGCAGTCGATGCCGCCGGAGCTGAATCGCCGTGGGCAGCCATTGTCTTTTTTGTAGCGGATGCGAATGGTGGTGGTGGAATGACCTTAACCGGTCCGGATTCTGTCATCTTAGAGGAAGGTCTAGAAGGTGCAACAATTACAGAATATACATTTACAGTACCACCGGTCTCCGGTCATAGTGGTAGCGATTTTGGTCGGGTTCGGGGCTACAATGTTATTACAAATAAATGGGATCAGCTTGATTATGGAACAACTAAAAATGGAATTACATTTAGTAAATCCCTAAATGCAGGCTTGTATTCCCAATTGGAATTCTATTATTATACCAATCACAATTGTATGTATAACAAATCGAACATTACTTATTCAGTCGAGTATAACTTTGAATAAGGGTCACTTTTGAGAGGAGGACTAAGCGATGGATTATGTCATGATGTTATTGATTGAATCCCTTCTGACAGGTGCACTCCAACATGTGAATACCTTGTTAGATGGGCTTGTCCCCATCGCACTACATGCAGAAGAATATATGGAAACGTTATTGGGTATCAACGGTTTAAGTGGGGTCTTTGATATCTTTTTTAATTTTGGCGTGTCCTTGATTATTCTCAAATTTTTGAAAAAAGGATTTGAGCGCTATATTTTATGGACTGAAGGTGATGCAGAGATTGAACCCATGCTACTTTTAACCGGTTTTTTTAAAGCGTTAATTATCGCTATCAGCTTTCCCACGCTTTATGGTTGGTTGGCAGAGGTTATTGATGATCTAAGTCATGAGTTAATGACAGCCATATCCAGTGATATGGCCACAGATTTTACAGCAATGATTGCAGGAATTATGACAGCTGGCCTATTTACGGGAATTATTTCTGTCATTTTCTTCGTGTGCTTTTTTATGCTCTATGTTCAATTTTTGACACGCGGTCTAGAGATTATGATTCTAAGGATTGGTCTACCTTTGGCATGTGTTGGACTTATGGATCAAGATAGTGGCGTATTTAGAACATATATACAAAAGTTTTTTCAAAGCACACTTGCTGTGTTGGTGCAGATTGTTTTAGCAAAGCTAGGTGTGGCCCTGATGCTTAATGCACACGTTTTTTGGGGTGTGGCTGCCCTTTTGTTAGCACTTCGAACGCCACGATTTTTACAGGAGTTTTTGATTGTTTCCGGTGGAGCGAGTAGTGGTGGAATGATGAACCGCGTGTACTCAACTGCACGAATCTATCAGATGGGCAAAGCTGTTTTTACAAAGTGAGGTGATGAACATTGGAACGAGTTCAAGAAATGGCCGATGCCTTTGTGCTTTTGATTCGTGTAGGCGCAGTACTGCGTCTTGTCTATTGTTTTATTCATATTGGTATCGATGAAGATCAAAGTGTAAGTTACAAAAAACGAATGAAGCATGTAGTTATTTTTTATGTTTTTGCTGAGAGCATTTGGCAGTTAAAAGACATTATCATGAGCTATTACATGTGATGGAGGTGCCTATGGAAGAGAAAAAGAAGAATCCCTTATATATACCCCAGGGATTAAAAACACGTGTTGAGATTTTTGACGGGTTTGGCAAAGAAGAATTAATGAAGACAATTCTTGTGACGATTGGAGCTGGTATCTTGGATGTTATCTACTATCTGATTTTTAAAAATACAGTGGTAAGTATTGTGACTATCCTAGTGGCAATGGCAGGAAGTGTGATGATGCTGACAAAAGATCATAGCAATATATCCGTGGTTGATCAGGTCGGATTTATGGTCAGATTTGCAAGAAGTCAAAAATTTTACCCTTATAAATATTTAGATGAATGGATGTGATAAAAATGGAAGACACTAAAAAAGAAAAGGTATTAGAAAAAATGGATAAGGAACTGGAACTTGTTGCGAAGGGCAATTATGAATTAAGGTCCGGAGAAAGTTATATGACGGCTGAAAGTGCTCATTATGCCATTAGACAATGGTTTTTAGAGGAACATATTCCTGAGCATATTGCTGGGATCATGGTCGATCAAGAAGAACCATTAGAAAGAATGTATGAATTTTACGTGGATTCCGCTTGTTTGACAAAAGCAGTGGAGGGAAAATATTTCATCAAGGACTATATGGCATGGCTTTATCATGATCATTTAAGAAACAGTCTGCATGATAAAGTTGAAAAGGAATATCAAAACTTTATTGAAGAATTCAAGAAAAAGCCACCCTATAATATACCGAAATTAATGACAGAAATGACAGTGAAAATGCAAGTGTATAGCCTATTCCGTTATAATGATCCATGCGATTTTACAGAGAAATGCCTTGAAAATCTTTGTTCTATAGAAAACATTTTGGATAAGGTTTATAAAGCTACTAATTTAGAAAGCCTAGCAAGAGACGATTTAGAGTGTCTTGAAGAAAACCTTATCCACTGTTTACTTCATATATCTACAAGGTCAGCGGACAGTCAGGAACTCGAGGAGAATGGCTATGAAATGGACTGAAATGATGCACTATATGCACAATGGACAAGTGGCTATTTTCATCATATTACTCATTTATGCAGCATTGATGGACATTAAGACACGAACAATACCAGACCACATCCCATTATTAATTTTCATGATGGGATGGGTAGGGATGGAGCCGATATCATCAATATTAGGAGTGGTCTTTGTTCCCCTGCCTTATTTTATCATGGCATTACTTAAAGAAAATAGTATGGGTGGTGGGGATATTAAACTTATGGGGGCATGTGGCTTTTATCTAGGTCTACAAGCCGGATTTGTAGCAAGTATCTTAGGCTTGGTGTTTGCATTAATCATTCATATAAACTATAGCATGATAAGTGGCAAAAAGATAAACACAAGTATACCCCTCGCTCCTTATCTTGGAGCGGGCTGTATAGTCGCCCACTTAATGGTTCGATAAGAGGAAAAACTAGGAGGATTACAATTCATGAAAAAAATATTACGAAACCGAACGATTTTAGGGATAGCCAGTATTGTCCTATCTCTTGTTATTTGTTTTGGACTAACACCACTTTTTAATCAAGCGATCACGGAAAAAATATCCGTAGTACGTGTGGCTGAGAATATTCAAAAAGGTGAAAAGATCACATCCAAGATGATAAAGACCGTTGAAATCGGAGGCTATAATTTGCCGGAATCCGTTTTGCGTCAAGAAGAAAACATCCTTGGAAACTATGCCTTAACTGATCTTCATAGGGGTGATTATGTTTTAAATTCAAAGATTTCCAAACAGTCATTGGCCAACTATGAATATTTAAGCAACTTTGACGGAAGGAGTCGTGCAATATCTGTGAGCATTAAAAGCTTGGCGGCCGGTCTATCAGGGAAGTTACAAGAAGGTGATATTGTCACCATAATGGCGTCGGATTATGGGGATGCAAGAGAAACGGTCAGTCCGGTTGAACTTCAATATGTCCAAGTTCTAGCACTTACTGCCGGGACGGGACTAGATACCGATGAGTATGAGAAGGATGCAGACGCCATTGAAAAAGATAAGGAACTTCCAGCAACTTTAACAGTAAAGGTCGACGAAATACAAGCGAGACGTTTGGCCGACATGGAAGCAAAAGGCAAAATCCATGTTGTTTTTGTATACCGAGGGACAGAAGATCATGCGAAGGCCTTCTTAGAAGAGCAAGAACGGATATTCGAAGACGAATTAATTCAGGAAGAGGAAAACGTGGAGGTGACGAGTAATCATGAAGAATAAAATCATAGCCATATGGGGAAATCCCAATAGTGGCAAGACTACATTAAGTATTAAAGTAGCAAATGAGCTCATTAAACGCAAAAAAAGTGTCATTCTTGTTATGGCAGATTCCTATACACCGGTTATTCATACTGTTTTACCCTTCACGGAAACCAAAGAACAATCATTAGGCGAGCTTTTATCATCCATTCAGATTTCTCAAGAAAGCATTCTAAAAAAATGCATTCCGGTAGAGAGAACCAAGAACTTAAGTGTATTGACCTATTTGCATGGCGAAAATAGTCGAACCTATGCAGACTACGGAAAGGAAAGAGTTATCGACTTTTTTATTTTATTAAAACACCTTGCAGATCACATTATTATTGATTGTAGCAGTTATATTCATCATGACCTATTATCAAGAAGTGCTTTAGAATTATCGGATCAGGTCATTCGCTTAATTTCACCTGATTTAAAAGCCATTAGTTTTTACGATGCAATCCTGCCCCTTATCAAGGAGCGAAAATACAATTCCATGAATCATCTAAATGTACTGTCAAAGGTCAAAGCGGAAATGCCTAAAGATAACATAAGTCATCGTTTTGGTGGCGTTCAGAGGGAGTTAGAGTATACTGAAGAATTGGAAGGACAAATGCGCCAAGCAAGACTTTTTGAAGACCTAATGGAAAAGAAAAGTCGCGCTTATCAAAAGCAACTTATCCATCTTGTGGATACAATGGTAGAGGACCAGGAAAGAGGTGAACACAAATGAGTAAGGTGTTTTTAGAATCAGCAAAACATATTCGAGATTTTTCGGATATTTTACATGAAGTACAAGAATACATTTCTGGGAAATATGCCATCTTGATTTCTCATGATAGTGACCATCAAAAAGAACAAATGAAAGCCTATATTACCAAGTACTTGATGGATTATTCCTTAGCTGTAGAAAATATGACTTTAGATGATCTGGTAGGCAAACTCTACTCAGAAATGGCAGAGTATTCCTTTTTAACCAAATATTTGTTTCGTAACGATATTGAGGAGATTAATGTCAATGCATGGAATGATGTTAAGGTCACCTATGCGAATGGAGAGATCATTCCAACCAAAGAGAAATTTAATTCACCCAGTCATGCTATCGATGTTATACGGCGCTTATTGCATAAGAGTGGTATGATTCTTGATCAATCTCAACCCATTGTGGTTGGTCACTTGTCGGACCGGATTCGTATTACTGTTCTTGGTCAAGGCGTGATTGATCCGGCTATAGGTGTAGCCGTTTCTATTCGTATCATTAATCCTAAAAAATTGACAAAAGAAGACTTTATTGAACAAAACACAGCCAGTGAAGAGATGTTGGATTTCCTATCCCTTGTTCATCGCTACGGTGAAAGCCTATGTATTACCGGTGCCACATCCAGTGGGAAAACGACACTTATGAGTTGGATTCTATCTACTTTACCGAATAATAAACGTTTATATACTATTGAAAACGGGACTCGAGAGTTTAATCTCATCAAACGTAATGAACAAGGGCAAGTTATTAACAATGTTATCCACACAGTTACCCGACATAGCGATGATCCAAAGCAAAATATTACTATGGTCAAACTGCTTGAAACAGGCTTAACGGTGAATCCGGATTATATCTGTGTGGCTGAGATGAAGTCGGAGGAAGCCTTTTTCGCCCAAGAATCGGCACGGACAGGTCACGGGGTAACAACAACCATCCATGCCAGTTCCTGCATAGCTACCTATTATCGCATGGTGACACTATGTAAGCAACGGTATGATATGGATGAACGCACCTTATACAACCTTGTGACTGAAGCCTTTCCTATTGTCGTCTTTTCCAAGAAGCTCGAGGACAACTCAAGACACATTATGGAAGTGACCGAATGCGAGATTAAAGAAGATGGAACACGTCATATCCGAACGCTTTATAAATTTAATGTCATTGATAATGCAGTCATTGACGGAAACATTAAAATCATAGGTCAATATGAAAAGGTGAATGATATTTCTTTATCTTTAGAAAAAAGACTCTTAGAAAATGGTATGCCAAGTAGCCTATTAAAACGATTTAAAGGAGGGAAAGCCTGTGAATAGCTTATTACTTATTAGCTTTGTTGCGATGGTAACAGGGCTTTTTTTGTTATTAAATCTATCTCTTCCGGATATGGCAATTGAACTTTCTCATCACCAAGCGACCAAAGAAAAAAGTTTGAATGGAAAAATCAAAGAATTGACTACGAATAAAAAGAAAAAAGGCATAAAAAAACTGATGGATGAAACAAAGCATATATTACGCATGAGCAATAAAGAAAATCAAGTTGCCGTCGTAGTGATTACATCTTTAATCCTCATGGGCGTGGGATTTTTCGTCGCCATAGCGATAGACAATGTGTTTTTACTACCGGTACTTGCCATAGGATTTTCCCTCTTACCTTTTTGGTATGTACAGTTTATTGCCACAAAATGGAAAAAAGGTTTAAACAGTGAATTAGAAACAGCCTTATCGGTGATCACTACATCCTATCTAAGAAGTGAAAATATTATTACAGCTATTACAGAAAATGTGAACTACATCAATCCACCGGTCCAAGATGTGTTTTCTGCTTTTTTAGCTCAGACCCACCTCATTAATTCCAATACAAAGATGGCACTAGAGCGGCTGAAGACCAATATCGACAGTGCGGTATTTCATGAATGGGTCGATGCCTTGATTGATTGTCAGGAAGATAAAAATCTCAAAAGCACCTTAACACCCATTGTCTCCAAACTATCGGATATGCGTATGGTATCTGCTGAACTTGATTATCTTTTGTATGAACCCATGAAGGAATTTGTCACTATGGCCCTTCTACTCATTGGGAATATACCACTGATGTACATGCTCAACAAAGATTGGTATCATACCTTGATGTTTACAGAAATTGGGAAGTTCGTACTGGCCGTTTGCGGTGTGGTCATCTTTGTTTCCTTAGCCGCCGTTATACGCTTATCAAAACCTGTGGAATACAGACGTTAGGAAGGAGACCAACATGATACAGATTCTACTACTTTTTTCTGTAACCTTTTCAATGGGCATTTATATGATTTTCAAGGATCTGATGGGATTGCCGTCAGGTCGAGCCATCAAGGCCGTACAGGTCATTGATAAAAGAGAACGGAAAAAAACAAAAAATATGGACGTTATTATCAACGATTGGGCAATACGCTTATCAAAACTTGTTCATCTTACAGATTATGGTCGAAGAAAGCTTGTAGCGACCTTAATCTCAGCAAATATTAAACTGTCACCGGAAGCTTTTGTTGCTAGAGCATGGGTTAAAGCCGGTTTGGTGCTACTTCTTATTATTCCGGCACTGTTAATCTTTCCAATGGTCTTTCCAGTCATTCTCTTTTTAGCTGTTGCCGTTTATTTTAAAGAAATCCGTAGTGCTGATGACATGATGCAAAAACGTCGGGAAGAAATGGAGTTTGAATTACCTCGCTTTGTATCTACTCTTTCCCAAGAACTCAAAGCTAGCCGAAATGTTCTTAGTATATTGGAAAGCTATAAACAAAACGCAGGCGATAGTTTTAAGCGAGAGCTAGAAATAACCGTTGCAGACATGAAATCCGGTAGTTACGAATCGGCACTGACCCGTTTGGAAACGCGATTAAACAGCCCACCTTTATCAGAAACTATTCGAGGGTTGATTGGTGTTTTGCGTGGGGATGATGGAGTAGTATATTTTCAGATGCTAGCCCATGATCTTAAGCAATTAGAACTTCAACGTCTAAAAACGATTGCCATGAAGCGACCGGGTAAAGTTCGAAAGTATTCCTTTGCCATGCTCTTTTGCTTCTTGTTAATGTACCTATCAGTGATGTTTGTTGAGATTATCAAAACCCTTGGCAATCTGTTTTAGGAGGTGAAACTAATGTTAAAACGATTAAGAACGAACAAAGGGGAAGGCTATATCGATGTCGTTATAATGGTCCTTGTGGCCATGATTCTCATTGGGATGGGGGTTAAGGTTTACCCCGTCTTTGTTATTAAAAATGATCTGAATATCTTTGCTAACGAACTGGCACGTGTAGCAGAAATCGAAGGCAATATCGGACCAAAAACCGCATCAAAAGCTAATGACCTAGAAGCAAATCTTGGGATAGAACCAAGAATCCAGTGGTCAACTACAGGAAATATGCAACTTAATGAGGCTTTTAGTGTTGAGCTTACTTTACCGGTAGATATAGGTTTTTTTGAGTTTGGATCTTTTCCCATAAGGCTTAGAGCCAAAGCTACAGGCAGATCGGAAGTGTATAGAAAATGAGAACAATCTTAAAAAATCAAGAAGGTAACGCAGCACTTTTTGCTGTCGTCATTGTTCTTAGTCTGATGTTACTTTTTTCAGCACTCAGTGAATATCTACGATTGCAAATCATTGCATCTGGTGTACGGGATGCCTTACAGTCGTCAATCATTGCGGTAGCTACGGAAAACTACGATGAAGTCTATAACGGACTCAGGGAAGGTTATTCCGGAGCATATACTTTAGATGCACAGGACCGGTGGGAAGAGCGTATTGATGATGGAGCAGTTTGGGAGAAACTTCGTCAGAAGTTAGGATTACAGGGTCAGCAAAAGTTCGTCGGAAGCTACCTAGAATATGAACTGTCAGATCTAGACATTCATATTACCAACGTTCCCTTAGCCCCTGGGACAACACAAGAACGATTTGATGCAGATGCATGGGTTACTTTGACAGTACCGCTATCTTTCGGTTGGGAGCATTTACCACCCATGCATATACGCCTAAAAGTGACAGGAGGTTATCATCCAAAATTTTAAAATAAATGAACTATAGACATTTGAAAATGTAAATGATACCATGAAATTGAGCAATAGGAGGATGAAGATTATGATGAAAGAAAAAATAAAAAAATTAGGTCTTTTGATTGGACTCATGGCAGTAGCCTTGATTTTAATTGTTGCTATTGTAATAAAGTTAAATCCTAAAGAAGAGAATTTGGTTCAAGAGACAGAAATAGAAAATGTACAAACACCTGATGTCGAATCGATTGAGATTGAACCGAGTAAAGATACTGATAAAGGTATAAATGCTATGCCTGTGACTCAAGACAAAACAGAGGATAAGCCAAGTAATGTGGTTAAGGATACGGAACAAGAAGTGGTCATTGAAGAGCCTATGCCGACACCACCTAAGCAACCGGAGTTGGAGGCACCGACAGAAAAGCCAACAACAGATGCTGACCTCGAAGATATGGATACACTACCGACCTATAAGGAAGAAGAAACCGTTGTTGAAACAGAAGAAGTGGTCAGACATGAGCCGGAAGAAGATGTAACAGAAAGTGAGCCAGTTCAAGAAGAATCCGACAGCCAGTTGGTACCGCCGTCAGAAAATCCTTTTTTGAATCCGGACAATGCAGGAAAAGTGACAGAATTAGATATGTCAGATATTAGTGACTATGTTCCGGGAACCGGAGATAAATTTTGAATGTTTAAATAAATAAAATATATCAACCAAGACAGTCTTAATTATTAGGCTGTCTTTTTTTTGGAGGGAAAACAATGAAGAGAATAAAAAAAACTATATTTATTGCATTGATAATGTTATTGTGGGTAAACTCTTTCAGCGTTAATGGATCTGATAATGCGGATACAGGTTCAGGTGATACGGGAAAAGCGGATAGAGATAAAGGCTATTACAACAAGAGCGAATATATGTATAAAGTATCTGTTTACGTTGGTTTGTCGGATAAGGCCGATACCAAGGGTTCAATAAATACAGACTGGAAGAGGATTGGATCAAAACCCTTATACGTTAGAACACCGAGTTTTACACCAAATGAAAGCATCTTTTATGGAAAAGAAAATAAAATAAATTATCAAATAAATCAGAGGCTATCACCACATAATCCAACAATAATTGTGGATAATCCCCCGCCACCACCAATTACCAGTGGAGGAAATATAGCATCAGTCAAATCGTATTTCGGAGATACGTCTAGCTTAAATTCATTTATTGATGCATTTGCTTCACAGCAAGGAAAATCAAGAGAAACCCTTGTTGAAAACATAACCTTTACAATAGCAGGTGAAACAAAACGCTTTCCGGCAAATGAGATTTTACCCATCAAGGTTGATGGACAATATCAAAACAAAGTTCCCTGGTTGATTGTTTATGAACCGGTGATTATTTCATATCTCAAGGATGGTGTGACTACCCTCGCTTTTACAGCCACAGAATATGCCCTAGCTCAAGAGCTAGATTATTTTAATTTTAAGGGGGGAACGGATGGTCAATATATTAGCGCCATGACCCATTCAACCTTACCCAACTCTATCTTTCTTGAAGAAAGCTGGTTTGGATATCCGGTAACACCTGCTTTAGCTGATGGCGTCCATTGGCCCAATAGCCGTATTATTGCCGGTGGGGGTTGGGGTATGCGTATGCTAAAAGCCAATGCTATGAATGTTGTTGAAAATGATACGGAATACGATTATGAGTATCGCGTCGATACTGATGTGATTACTTCAGTCCGAATTCATGCGACTGAGGATATCACACCGGATAATCGACACGAGAGTGAAGAAGCTTATGCGAATCCTACAAAAAACACAGCAACAATAACTATGTCAGCCAATGGCTATAGCAAGAGTACAGAAGTAGTTATTCCACAAGGTGGATCGGAACTCGTATGGTTAAAATGGCATACACCCTCAGAGCCTGGTGATGTAAATATCAACGTTAGTATATCCGGTAATAGTGCAGCATTGATTGACGGAAGTAGTCGACGTGCAACATTGACAGGAAAAGTGGTCGACCTTAGTTTGAGTGAACCACCAAATCCCACAGCCAATGATCGCAATGATGGCTTTACGGCATCAATGATTCCGGTTAAAGCAGAAAAAATATCAGCCCAGTGGGGCATATATAGTTGCTATTGGATTCCGAATTGGGTATGGCATCCAAAGTGGGAATGGGAAGCTAAATGGGAAAAAGATTATTATACCTACCATCATTCCGGTGGATGTAAAGATAGGGATGATGATGGTGAGGATGATTATTGTCCGGGACATCGTCGCTATCGTTGGGAAGATAATGGTCAATGGGTAGACAATGGACACTGGGTTGATGAAGGACACTGGGAATATTATTACACCAATTACTCAGCCAGTTTATCCGGGAAAATGGACTTAGTTCCGGACATAAATGTACCGACGGCAACAGAAGATACCATGAAATCCGGTTACGGAGTGAATATTGACATTCAAACGACACCAACAACTAATGCACCAAGTTCCCATGTGACTCAAGTACAAAATGTCATTACGTATTTTCCGGAATTTCATTTTGAAAGCTATTGGCGTGTGCTTGATGCGATAGGATATGGCGATTTTATGTTTTCAGAAAACAAGTATTCCACCTATAAGAGTCGCGTTCATTTCTCACCGGTTTGGTATCCTGACAGTCAATATCCTGTATACGCAGAAGTTATAGATTATTGGACGCCGGAAGGGATGTTACGCATCAATCTCGACGACCATGTTACCATATCGGGGAGCGTGTTTGATGATTGGAGTATTGTTCCTAAGCAACCATAAATATTGCGGAATGGAAAGGAGGCGTTACAATGGCAGTTGATCCGGTGACAGCAAAAGTCATTGCAAAAACAGCGGCGAGCCTAGTTGCAGATGAACGTGCTCGAAAAGTAACTATAACACTTGGCCTTATACCGGTTTTATGTATTTTAATTGTCTTAAGCTCTCCCTTTGCTATCTTTTTTGCGAGTGTTGATGGGAGTGGACTATCTGTCATGGAGATTCTTCAAAATTATCAAGATGAGTTTAAAGTAAGGATTGAAGAGGAAATTCAAGATGCATCTGTAGATGAAGTCCAGGTTACATATTTAGGGAGTGAAGATAATACTTTTATTGATAATCGCATGGATGTAGTCTATGTCTATGCGATTCAACATAATATGGCCAAAGAAGCTTCCATGCAAATATCTGTTTTGACTCCGGACCATTTACAAAAACTTGAAAAGATATACCAAAAGATGAACCGCATTGAAGTAACAAAAAAGACAGAATCCAAAGACATTCAGGTAGAAATGGTAAATGCTGAAAATGAAGTTGTTAAGGAAACAAAAACCGTAACAAAAGAAATTAAAATGATTCACGTCAATAGTCTAACAGCTGAAGAAGGTGCGCGAAGTTATCGGTTTAATACACAACAGATGGGCGTCCTAAGCGAAATGCAGGCAAGTGGTATGGGCACCATGCTCATGCAGGATAATACTAGGATGACACTTTCTTTTGAAGAAATCCAAGCCATTCAAGAGATGTTACCGGAAGATTTAGCTATGGAAAGACGAATAATTGTTAATCAAGCAAGCAGTTTGGTGGGGCAAGTGTCTTATTTTTGGGGAGGGAAAAGCACATCTAAAGGATGGGACTCCCGTTGGGGACAAGACACTGAAGTGACATCACCAGGAAGTTCAACAAGCGGAACAATACGGCCCTATGGGCTAGATTGTTCCGGTTATGTTGCATGGGTTTTCATTAATGCGGGAATTCCTGCAGAATCAATCGAGAATACACTTGGACTAGGGACGACGAAGCAATGGAATCAATCAACGTCGATTACAAAAGGAGAGGTTCAACCCGGAGATCTGGCATTTCTTGCCATTCCGGGAACTCGTAAAGTGAATCATGTGGGTATTGTGGTAAGCATGGATAGTCAGGAAAATATTCAGATAGTTCATTGTTCAGCAGGTGCTAAGGGTGTGAGCATTGGAAGTGCTGAAGACATTGGGCTGACTTATTTCAGACGACCGGCTGTACTCATCAATCATTAAGGAGGAAAACGTCATGTTAGCTATTATAATGTTAGTCTTATGTGCTATTGCAGGAGCAATGGCCTTCTTTTATTTACGACAAAACAAGCAAGGGGAACAAGAAATCAAAAACCAACATCAGGTGACAGCTCAAGAGTTTGTCAATGTGAAAGATATTCATGATAGATTCTTATATACAAGAGATGGTCAGATTATCGCCTATATTAAGATTCATCCCATCAGCATCGATTTGTTTTCAGACAGTGAAAAAGAGCAGATCTGTCGCGTGCTTACAGCAGAATTATCTAGCCTGCAAAACTCTTTTAAGTTTTTAGCTGTATCAAGACCAGTGGACATCACACCCCTTATTAATGAATATACAGAATTACTTTCTGAAACAACTGACCAAAAGCAGAAAGAGCTGCTAAGAAATGAAATGATGGAGATCAGTAATTACGCCACCAGTGGAGAAGTCATTGAACGGAATTTTTTTATTATGGTGTGGCGTAAATATCGTGAAGGTATTGAACAAGACCTCATAAAAGAATGTCGAGAAATGATACAAAAGTATGAGAATGCCAACATACAATGTGAACTTATCGAAGAGCCAGAGATTATTCGTTTATGTAACTTAATCAACAATCCAGCCTATAGTTATTATGAATAGTGGAAAAGAGGTATGAAGTATGAGTAAAAAACAGGATAATGAAACACTAATGAATCATTCACTGCTAAACATCATCACTCCAATAGGTCTTGAACTTAAACGAAATAGTCTTGTTATTGGAGAAAACAAGGGTCGAGTCTATGGTGTGATTAAATATCCCCAGAAGGTTGACTATGGATGGCTTGCTAAAATTACCAATATCCCAGGAACAGTTGTAGGTATAACATTTGTACCCATTGATAACGGTACTTTTATATCCGATCTATCTAAGAATATTATTCAGCATCGGAGTCAGGCAGAAGCAGCTAAAGATCCCTTAGTTCGACAACGGGCTGAACGGGCCGCCTCAGATGGAGAGAAGATTATGTTGCAGATTGACAGGGAAGGTGAAACGGTTGGAACAATGGTTATATCTATTATGGCCCTTGCTCGTGATGAAGGGAACTTTAACAAAATTTGTCGTAAGACAGAGGGAATACTAGCTAGTAACAAGTGTAAAATCCGTATCATGGCCAATTTACAAGCACATGCCTTTAAGGGGATTTCTCCCTATTACACAAGAGATGAGGCCATTGAAGAAGTTCTAAAACGGATTATCCCTATGAGTAGTTTTGTTGGTGGATTTCCCTTTTCATCGAGTGGATATAACGATGGAACAGGATATTATTTTGGACGAGATAATAGCGGCGGTCTAGTTGTCCTAGATCCGTGGAAACGAGGTAATGATCGGACCAATAGCAACTTTACGATTATGGGTGTTGCCGGCGTCGGAAAAAGCGCTACCATTAAGCATATAGCCCTTTCAGAGTATATGAAAGGAACCAAGATTATCTTTATTGATCCGGAGCGTGAGATGAAGGAACTGTGCCATGCCCTTGATGGCGATTGGATTAATGCTGGTGGTGGTAGTAAGGGAAAGATTAATCCCCTACAGATTCGTCCGACACCGGTTGATGATGAGGATACATATTATCAAGACGAGGGTAATGGTATGGGGGACATGGCTATATATATGAAGAATCTGGATATTTTCTTTGGCCTATATATACCGTCTTTAACAGATCAACAAAAGGCTATTTTGAAAAATACGCTTATTGACTTATATAATGACTTTAATATTTATTGGGATACGGATATTCGTCAATTGGCCAACGAAGATTTCCCGGTGTTTTTAGACTTATATAACTTATTAAAGGAAAATGGCCACAAGGAATTAGCATTACTATTACAAGATATTGCTCTTGGTAGTGATGCTTTTTTATGGAATGGGCACAGCACGATTAAGACACATACACGGTGTATTTGCCTAGATACACATGACCTGCAAAATACCAGTGACCATATTAAACGAACCCAGTACTTTAATATTCTGACATGGTGCTGGCAACAGATGAGTGCAGATCGGAATGAACCGGTACTTTTAATCTGTGATGAAAGCTATCTGATGGTTGACCCTAACGTACCACAGTCATTAGTCTTCTTACGAAATGTCGAAAAACGGGCTCGAAAGTATGAAGCAGGAGTGGCGATTATATCCCACTCGGTCGTAGATTTTCTAGATCCGAAAGTCAAGCTTTATGGCCAAGCGCTACTAGATATTCCCACATATAAAATCCTTATGGGATGTGATGGCATGAACTTAATCGAGACCAAGAAATTATTTAACCTTACCGATGCAGAAGAACAACTCTTAGCACAGAAAAAACGTGGCAACGCTTTGGTAATGATTGGATCAAAGCGACTGAGTGTTAATTTTACCATTCCCGATTATAAATTTAAGTACATGGGAACGGCAGGAGGACGATAATGGAGGTGGCACAGAATGCTATTGTATTTATCTAAACAAGAAAACCGGGATATATTTGATTATCTAGCTGAAGAAAAAGGCATGGTCATCAAAAAATATTCCGGAAGCTTTGAATTAAAATCTTTTATACTTCGAGACATGCGCAACTTAAGCCATTATCAATATATGGCCATCGATGTTAGCTGTATTAAGGATTCAATCCCTGAAGTGGTTGAAGCATTTACAGCATTAAAAAAGATGTATAAGATTCGTATTATTTTATATGTGGGTGATTTACTTGAAGACTATGAAAAGCTTCTTCAAGCCTGTATCAACATAGGTATATATAATATCCTCATTACCACTGAGATCTCTAAACTCAAAGAAGACTTATGCCTTGTTACCAGTCCATTAGGGATGGGAAAAAGAGAGCTTATAAAAGCACTGAATCAAGAAGACCAAGTTTTAGTCGTCGATAATACTATATATGAATTTGTAAAGAAAAATATAAGGATAGGAGTCACAGGGACCATGCACCGCGTAGGAACCACAAGCCTAGCCCTTAATGTGGCCTATTTTTTAGCTGAGATGGGGGCTAGGGTATGTTATGTTGAAGCCAACAACCATAATCATTTACAAGCAATCACAAAAGAAGGTGTGCACTTTATGGACCTATATGAAGAAGCAGATGAAGACTTTGACGTCATTGTCTATGATATGGGTGTGGTTGAGACTAAGGTTGTACAAGCAATAAAAAGTAAATGTGATATAGGAATATTATGTGCCACAGGGAAAGCTTATGAAATCCAAGCCTATGAATCCTGTAATCCTCTATTTGAGGGAATTGATATTCATCGAATATTTTCATTCGTTGATGCATCAGGACAAGGAAAATTTATGCAAGAATATGGTTCGCTATATTTTAGTGAATACATGCCAGACCCATACCAAGCATCAATAAATAGAGATCTGTGGTTGGATATAATGAAGCCATGGGTAAATCAAGTCAATAGAATAGAAAGAGGTTGATGTAATGACAAACAAAGGAAAAATGATCCAAGCTGTTTATGCAGCATTATTAACACAAAGGGCAACACTTGTCATCTTATACTTAATAAATCGGGCCAACAAGGAGTTGACATGCTTTCCTTGTGTGAAAACCATAGCTAAAGAATGTAATATAAGTCCTCGAACTGTTCAACGGGCCTTAAAAGACTTAGAAGAATACGGCTTTCTTATACGAGAAAGCCGTTACCACCCTCAAGGTGGTCAAAGATCCAATCTGTTTTATCTACAGTTACCACAAGAGAAAAAGTCGTCGATTCAGACGGTGGATTTTACTAATCTAAAGAAAATGGATACCTCCAAGTCACCTGTCATGGGGTGTGCGTCAAAAGGACCTACCTTGAATTATATAACCTAAGAGTTAAGGATATTGAAAGAAAAAGTATTATATAAACTGTCCTTTGTATAGGACACAAGATATGGTAGAATAAATTATAGATAACGTTAAGAAATCGTAATAAATTTCTTTACGAATAAATTATTTGATTTTATTCGCAATAAGGAATATAATTTTCGTTAGGGAGTTAACAGGAGGATTCCATGGATTTTATTACGATTAAAGAAGCTGCAGAGCAGTGGCAAATATCGTCAAGAAGGGTGCAGGTTTTGTGTTCTGAAGGACGAATCAAAGGGGCGTTTAAACATGGTAATGCTTGGTTTATACCAAAAGATACATCTAAACCAGAAGAAAAGAAACGTGGACCTAAACCACGTAAACTAAATTAAAAAAATAAAAAGAGTTAAAAGTGGAACTACTAATTCGGAGGAGAAAAGCGAAATGAATAAACAACAACTAGCAGCAAAGATATGGGAATCAGCCAATCAAATGCGTTCAAAAATAGAGGCAAATGAATATAAGGATTATATACTTGGGTTTATTTTCTATAAGTACCTATCAGACAAAGAGGTAAGATTTGCCCTTAAGGAAGGATCTACCCTTGAAGATATCAAAAACTTTAATGAAGATGATACAGAGACAGCTGAGTATTTCAAAAGTAATCTTGGTTACTTCATTTCTTATGATAATCTCTTTTCTACTTGGTTAGAAATGGGAGGAGACTTTGATGTTTCTAATGTTAGGGTAGCCTTGTCAGCCTTTAGTCGTTTGATTAGTTCGGCTCATAAAAAGGTATATGAAGATATATTTAAGACACTAGATACGGGACTAAGTAAACTGGGTGAAAATGCTGCCAAGCAAACAAAGGCTATTAGTGAGTTGCTTTATCTTATTAAAGATATACCAATGGACGGTAAGCAAGATTATGATGTTCTTGGTTTTATATATGAGTATTTAATTAGTATGTTTGCAGCCAATGCGGGGAAAAAGGCAGGAGAATTCTATACCCCTCATGAAGTGTCATTATTAATGTCAGAAATTGTCGCTCATCATTTACGAGATAGAAAAGAAATAGAAATCTATGACCCAACAAGTGGTTCAGGGTCATTGTTAATAAACATTGGTCATAGTGTGGCAAAACACATGGATGATAAGAACAATATTAAATATTTTGCGCAAGAACTTAAGCAAAATACTTATAACTTAACTCGTATGAACCTAGTAATGCGTGGTATATTACCGGATAACATTATTACTCGTAATGGAGATACCCTAGAAGATGATTGGCCATTCTTTGATGAAAGTGATCCTGTTGCTACTTATGATCCACTTTATGTTGATGCTGTTGTTTCAAACCCACCATACTCTCAGAAGTGGGATTCAAGTAATAAGGAAGCAGATCCAAGATATGCAAGGTTTGGCATAGCACCGAAATCTAAAGCAGACTATGCCTTCTTACTCCATGATTTATACCATATTAAACCCGATGGAATAATGACCATTGTATTACCTCATGGTGTTCTTTTTAGAGGCGGCGAAGAAGGTCAAATCCGTAAGAATCTGATTGAAGGCAATCATATTGATACAATTATCGGTTTACCTGCTAACATATTTTTTGGAACAGGCATACCAACGATTATTATGGTACTTAAGCAAAAACGAAGTAATACAGATGTACTTATTGTAGATGCATCAAAAGGATTTGCAAAAGTTGGTAAGAACAATATGCTTCGGGCATCTGATATTAAGAAGATAGCGGATACAACTATTCAAAGAAAGACCATTGATGCTTATTCAAAAGTAGTTAATCGTGATGAAATTCGTAAAAACGACTATAACTTAAATATTCCGAGATATGTTGATTCATCAGAAAAGGCTGAAAGCTGGGATATTTATGCTTCTATGTTTGGTGGGATTCCGATTAAAGAATTAGACGCATATAATCAGTATTGGCAGGCATTCCATGGACTTAAAGAGAGCATTTTTAGAAATGTATCTGAAAGTTATGTAGAATTAGCAGTTGATGATATTAAAACTGCCTTGGAGAATCATGTGTCAGTGAAGAAATACATGGAAGATTTTTCTTCAGCTTTTAATGATTTTGATACCTATTTAGGATCAAGACTACTCTATAATCTGTCTGAAATTAAGGTCAATAAAGAAGAAGAGATATTGGCAGCAAATATATTTGAGAGATTGTCTTCTGTTCCTTTAATTGACAAGTACGAAACATATCAATTGCTTCATGATGACTGGAGTGAGATTGCCGTAGACCTTGAGATGATTCAGACTGAGGGGGTTAAAGCAATTAAGCAAGTAGATGCTAACCTAGTTATGAAGAAGAAAAAAGGTAAGGATGTAGAGGTTCAGGAAGGATGGCATGGTCACATTATTCCTTTCGAGCTGGTACAAAGTGTATTACTTGAAGATGAATATGAAGCACTAAGACTAAAAGAATCAAGATTATCAGAGATACCAAGTGAGATTGAAGAAGTATTGGAGTCGCTTTCCGAAGAAGATAAAGACTCAGATATAGTAAATGATAACAATGATGGTTTTGTCAAAGCACAGATTGCCAAAGAAGCCAAGGCTATCATGAAAGAAGTCAAAAGTTATGAACGACTAGACGCAGATTCATTAGAAGCAAAGATTATTCAAGTAGACCAATTATTTATAGAAGAAAAAGAACTAAAAAAAGAAGTGAAAACACTAAGTGACAAGCTTAATAATAGAACAAAATCTACAATAGAGACATTGACGGATGAAGAAGCATTAAGAATGCTCGAAGCCAAGTGGATAGTACCACTAACAGAATCGATAAACGGTATGCCGACTAAATTAATAAGTAACTTGGCAAGTAAAATACAATATTTAGCAGATAAGTACTCAACTACCTTTGAAGAGGTAGAAAAAGAGATTAAAGAAACAGAAGTACAATTATCAGCAATGATCGATAGCCTTACAGGCAATAAATTTGACATGAAAGGACTCAGTGAATTAAAGCTGTTGTTAAAGGGTGAATAACATGTCAGATAATAGAAAAACACCTATCATAAGATTTCTTGGATTCAATGATGGTTGGGAACAGCGTAAGGTCGGCGAACTTTTAGTTGAACGAAATATTCAGTCCCCTAAAGACGACAATTATCCATTAATGGCTTTCATTGCTTACCAAGGAGTTGCTCCAAAAGGAGATAGGTATAATCGTGAATTTTTAGTTACAGACGGAGAAATTAAGAAGTACAAACAGACAGAATTAGGTGATTTTATTTATAGTTCTAACAATCTTACTACAGGTTCAATTGGATTAAATAAATATGGGAACGCTTCAATTTCCCCTGTTTACAGTGTTTTTAAGCCAACTGAAATAGCTGATTCTGATTTTGTTGGACGTTCATTTATTCGCAAGAATTTTATTAACAAAATGATTAGATGGCGTCAAGGTGTTGTATATGGTCAGTGGAGAATTCACGAGGCTGATTTCTTAGAAATCGAAACATATGCTCCTTCTGTAGAGGAACAAAAAAAAATCGGAAAAGTTTTTGATGAATTAGACAACCTTATCACCCTTCATCAGCGTAAGTATGACAAACTACTTTTAGTAAAGAAGTCAATGCTAGAGAAAATGTTTCCAAAAGAAGGAGAGGTAGTTCCAGAAATTAGGTTTTCTGGCTTTGCTGAAGATTGGGAACAGTGTAAGTTGAGTGACGTTGTTGATTTTTTAGATGAAAAAAGAAAGCCACTAGAATCGGGTTCAAGAGAGCCAGGTCCTTATCCATACTACGGTGCATCGGGAATTATTGATTATGTTAAAGATTATATTTTTGATCAGGAACTAATTTTGTTAAGTGAAGATGGTGCAAATATTATTGATAGAAATTATCGGGTATCTTTTCTAGCACGGGGGAAATACTGGGTTAACAACCATGCACATGTTTTAAAATCTAAGGCTAATCATAGTAATGGATTTATTTGTGAATCGTTAGAGCGATTAGATTATACACAATATAATACTGGAACAGCACAACCAAAATTAAATCAAGAGGTATGTAGAAATATTGAAATCTATATCCCTGATTATAAGGAACAAATGAAAATTTCAAATTTATTTGAGAAGTTAGACAACCTTATCAGCCTTCATCAGCGTAAGTTAGAGAAGCTTAAGATAATCAAAAAATCAATGCTAGAAAAAATGTTTGTATAGATAGAATTGAGGGGAGTGAAAACAATGACTTTTACAAAAGAAGATGCATTTGAAGAAGCATTAGTTAAAGCTTTGACTGGAAAAGGATGGGAAGAAGATGTTATAAAATATCCATCAGAAGAAGTCTTAATTAAGAACTGGGCAAATATATTATTTGAGAATAACCGAGGTGTAGATCAACTGAATGACTTTCCACTTACAGACGGTGAAATGCAACAAATCATGGAACAAGTAATTGAACATAGAACACCACTTAAGTTAAACGGATTTATTAATGGTAAGACTGTGTCTATTACTAGAGATAATTCTGATGATACACTTCATCTGGGTAAAGAAGTAAGTCTAAAGATATATGACCGTCATGAGATTGCAGCAGGTCAAAGCCGGTATCAAATAGTACAGCAACCACAGTTTCAATCATCCTCGCCAATCCTTAATAATAGGCGAGGTGACTTGATGCTCTTGATTAATGGCATGCCTTTGATTCATATTGAGTTAAAAAGGAGTGGTGTATCTGTTAGTCAAGCTTACAATCAGATTGAGAAATATGCTCATGAAGGTATTTTTATAGGGATATTTTCCCTGGTACAGGTCTTTGTAGCAATGGAACCTGCTGAAACAGTCTATTTTGCTAATCCTGGACCAGAAGGTAAGTTTAATAAGGACTATTATTTTCATTGGGCTGATTTTAATAATGAGCCAATTAATGACTGGCAGGAGATAGCTGCTTCTTTGCTTTCAATCCCAATGGCACACCAACTAATAGGATTCTATACGGTGGCAGATAACTCGGATGGCATTTTAAAAGTTATGCGTTCTTATCAGTACTATGCAGCTAACAGAATTTCTGACCGTGTTTCTAAAGCGGATTGGGACAGCAAGAATGTTCTTGGTGGCTATATTTGGCATACAACCGGCTCAGGTAAGACTATGACTAGTTTTAAGTCTGCACAGTTGATTGCAGATTCTAAGGATGCAGACAAAGTTATATTTCTTATGGATCGTATTGAGCTTGGGACTCAATCATTGCATGAGTATAGAAGCTTTGCTGATGATAGACTTTCAGTTCAGGCGACAGAAAATACGCATGTGCTTGTGTCAAAACTAAAAAGTTCAAATCCTAGTGATACATTGATTGTTACCTCAATTCAAAAGATGAGCAATATTAAAGATGAAGAAGATGGTCTTAACCTTCATGATATAGAACGAATGAACGAGAAAAGAATTGTCCTTATCGTTGATGAAGCACATAGATCAACTTTTGGAGATATGCTATCAACAATCAAAGAAACATTCCCTACTGCAATGTTCTTTGGATTTACGGGGACACCAATTCATGAGGAAAATCAGAAGAAGATGAGTACAACATCTACTATTTTTGGCAATGAATTACATAGATACAGTATTGCTGATGGTATTAGAGATAAAAATGTCTTGGGATTTGATCCATATAAGGTACTAACCTATAAAGATCGAGATGTTAGAACAGAAGTAGCGTTGATGAAAGCAAAAGCTATTACAGTACAGGAAGCAGTAAATGATCCAGTGAAAAGTAGAATTTATTATAAATACATGGATGCCTCTGTTATTAAAATGGCGGGCTATTTAGATGGAAGTGGCAAACATGTTAAGGGAATTGAAGATTACCTACCAAGAGTCCAATATGAGCGAATTGAGCATAGAAGCGTGGTTGTAAATGATATCATTGATAATTGGGTTCAGTTTAGTCATGGCAATAAGTTCCATGCTATTTTTGCAACAAGCAGTATACCAGATGCAATTGTTTACTACAGGTTGATTAAGGAAGCTAATCCAGAACTTAAAATAACGGCATTATTTGATCCAAACATTGATAACGGTGGTGGTGTGGCATTCAAAGAAGATGGTTTAGTTGAAATTATGACTGACTATAATGACAAATATGGTCAAGATTTTAATCTGGCAAAACATGATAAATTCAAAAAAGATATAGCATCAAGACTGGCTCACAAGAAACCATATGACCGAATAGAAAGAGAGCCTGATAAGCAAATTGATTTGCTTATTGTTGTGGATCAAATGCTTACTGGATTTGATTCAAAATGGATTAATACCCTTTATATGGATAAGGTTCTTAAGTTCGAGCATATTATTCAGGCGTTTTCAAGAACGAATCGTCTATTTGGACCGGAAAAACCTTTTGGAACAATACGTTATTATCGATACCCTCATACAATGGAGCAAAATATCGAGCAAGCAGTTCAGTTATATTCTGGTGATAAACCACTTGGACTTTTTGTTCCACATCTTCAGGACAATCTTAAACGTATGAATGAAATTTATCATGAAATTGAGACGCTGTTTACTAGGGCGGAAATAGAGAACTTTATGCAGCTTCCTGAAAACTTATCTGAAAAAGCGCGGTTTGCAAAATTGTTTAAAGAGTTCAATAAATATTTAGAATCAGCAAGAGTGCAAGGATTTAAATGGAGTAAGCTTCAATATGAGATTACAGATGCTGAAGGAAATATTATTGATACTGTAGAAGTTGCAATTGATGAGAATACTTATTTGATTCTAGCCCTTAGATATAAAGAATTATTTGAAGAAGTAGAGGGTGAGGATGGAGAAGATTCGGAAAGTGTACCGTTCGAAATTGATGGGTATTTAACTGAAATAGATACAGGTGTTATTGATACTAATTATATGAATTCTCGTTTTGAAAAATACTTAAAGATGTTGGAACAAGAAGGAATAGATTCAGACCAATTACAGGATACATTAGATGACCTGCATAAGTCTTTTGCATCCTTAAGTCAAGAAGAGCAAAAGTATGCAAATATCTTCCTCCACGATGTACAAAGCGGTGATGCTAACTTAAGAGAAGGTATGTCTTTAAGAGACTACATTAGTGAGTACCAGTACAAAGCCAAGAATGAAGAAATAAAAAAACTTGTAGATTTTATTGGTGTAGATGAAGCCAAACTTAGAGAGTTACTTTCTGCAGGTATCACGGAAAGAAACTTCAATGAATTTGGACGGTTTGATGACCTAAAAGCAACTGTGGATAGACAGAAGGCGAAAGTATATTTTGAGACATTAGAAGGCGGACGGATTCCACCATTTAAGATTAGTATGCGTGTACATAATCTGTTGCTTGATTTTGTTATTCGTGGTGGTTTTGAGGTTGATTCTTCAGGAGGAGAAGTTATATACGATTTAGAGCCAATGAGGCCTATGAGAGTTGCTGAAGAATCTGGAAAGATATAAACCAAAAGATATTTAATGGATAAATGTGAGTTTCGAGAAATATAAAGTGTATAAGTAATATATTTGCAGATAGCTATGATCAAGAGAAGTTTGCAAATAAAACCAACATTGTTTTTAATCATATTATTGCAGGTGAACAATGGGTTGCTTAAACAGTAAATAGTTGAGGTGAGAGTATGAAATTAGAAGCTGTATTAATAAGTAATTATCGATGTTTTGGAAAAGAGCCAACTCAAGTTGCATTTGAAGATCTAACCGCTCTTATAGGTCATAATAGTAGTGGCAAAACAGCCATATTAACTGGACTAGTTAAGCTGTTTGGAGAGAAGGCTTCAGATAGGAATATTTATAGATCAGATTTTCATGTTCCTAATAGAGTTCCACCAGATACAATAATAGAAAATGAATTATATATTGAAGCTAGATTTCAATTTCCTGAGCTTGATGAGTCAACTGGAAGCAATGCTGTTCCTATCTTCTTCAAGAATTTTGTGGTATCCGAAACTGGTGGTAGACCGTATTTACGCATACGACTTGAAGCCAACTGGAAAAAGAGTACAAGCCCTGAAGGAAGTATTGAAGCTAAAACTTACTTTATCACTACGTCGAGTGAAGAAATAACAGAGGCAGATAAATGCCCTGCTACAAGACATGTACTTGATAATATTAAGGTTATTTACGTGCCAGCAATTCGTAAACCGGATGAGCAATTAAAAAATGTCTCAGGTACAATTATTGCAAGGTTGCTGAATGGAATTAATTGGACAGAAGCGACTAAAACGGGAATAAAGGAAAAAACTGAAGAAGTTGAAAGAGTATTTTTTCAAGAAGAAGGTGTGAGTAAACTCAGAGACACATTGGGGAATCAATGGGGTGAATACCATTCGGATGAGAGATATTCAAATGCTAAACTACAGTTTAACAGTACAAATTTAGAAACAATTTTAAAGAAAGTTGAAGTGACTTTTTCACCAACAGAAATACCAAGAGAATACAGGGTTGAAGAGTTAGGAGATGGGTTACGCTCATTGTTTTATTTGTCTCTTGTTAATACTATGTTGGAAGTTGAGGAGGGAATTTTGCTTTCGATGAGTAAAGGCGAAGATCAGACAGCTTTTTCGCTTCTTCCTCCCGTGTTGACTATTGTAGCAGTTGAAGAGCCCGAGAATCATATATCACCGCACTTGCTTGGTCGGGTAATTGACAATTTGCAGAGGATATCGAATAAGGCAAATTCACAGACTATACTAACTTCGCATACACCGGCAATTGTAAAGAGGGTAGATCCTCAAAATGTTCGATATTTTCGAATATGTAAAAGTGATGAATGCACTAAAGTGCGCTCAATTACATTACCTGATTGTGAAAAAGAAGAAGAGCAATTCAAATATGTTAAAGAAGCAGTTTTAGCATATCCAGAATTATATTTTGCTAAAATGGTTGTACTTGGTGAGGGTGATAGTGAAGAGATTATTATTAGAAAAATGCTTGAGATAAAAGGAACACATATAGATTCATCAGGCATTTCAATTGTTCCACTTGGTGGAAGACATGTTAATCATTTTTGGAGATTGTTAAATGATCTTGAAATACCATTTATTACGTTACTAGATTTAGATCGAGAACGATTTGGTGGTGGATGGGGAAGAATTAAATACGTATTGAAACAACTGCTGAATAATGGTGTAAACCGTGATTTGCTATTGAAAACAGAGAGTTGTGTGTTATCTGAAGACGGCTTAAACGGGATGCATGAATGGGATGTTAAAGAAATAGAGTGTATGATAAGTTGGATTAAGTTCTTACGAACCTATAATGTATACTTTTCTAGCCCTTTGGATATAGATTTTGCAATGTTGACGACTTTCAAAGATAAGTATCTTGATAGGTTGTCAGAAGCTGAAGGACCAAGAATTAAAGGGTTAGGTAAAATAAGTGAACTTGAAGTCAATGATGAAAATAGAGATAAGTTCAATATAAGAGTCGGTAAAGATGTCCGCTCAACCCTTAAAGAAGAGGGGGGCGATGGTGATACTTATTCTGAAGAAGAGAAAGAGTTGATGATATGGTATACATATTTGTTCTTGAACAGAGGGAAGCCAACAACTCACTTGACGATGATTTCGCATAATTCAAGCATTTTATTTGATGACTTTCCTGAATGTTTGAAAGTGTTTATTGAGAAGATCATTCAGATATGCACAGGAGCAGATCATCCTGAAGAGGTGGTGGTTGAAGGTGATGAATAGAATTCACCCTTCTGAATGGGTACCTGTAGATGGATTTGAACTAGAGGCAGAAGCAATGACGTCTGCAATTAGTGATGAGAATAGCCTTGTTGTTGCTGGTCCCGGTGCTGGTAAAACAGAATTGTTGGCTCAAAGAGCTTGTTATCTACTGCAGACAAATGAGTGTAAATATCCAAAGAAAATATTAGCAATTAGTTTCAAGCGTGATGCAGCATCTAACCTAAAGGAAAGAGTCGAGCTTAGATGCGGAAAAGAACTTACAACTCGTTTTGAGTCCAAAACATATGATGCATTTGCGAAAGAAATATTGGACAGATTCATTCATAGTCTGCCAAATAATCATCAACCCCAAAAGAATTATGATATTGCCGAAATAGCAGACATAAAAAAGGCATTCGAGATAAGTGGGTATCAGTATAACAAACAATATGGTGCAAAAATAGGGAAAGTAACATTACCTCTAGATTCAACATTAACAGCACAGATGTATATTGATGCTTGGAGAACTTTACTAATTGGAAATACCTCTGCAGAATTTGGTTCTAAGCTTACATTTGAAATGATCTCTAGGTTAGCCGAATATTTAATCAGGACTAATGATTTTATTCGAAAGTCGATTCAGATGACGTATAGCCATGTATTCCTTGATGAATTTCAAGATACGACTACGATTCAGTATGATTTGGTGAAAACATGTTTCCTTGGATCAAACTCTGTATTAACTGCTGTAGGAGATAGTAAGCAGAGGATTATGCTATGGGCAGGAGCAAAAAGGACAGTTTTCGAAGACTATACAGCTGAATTTTGTGCTTCACGTAGAGAGCTAATTATGAATCATCGATCTGCCCCTAGATTAGTCGAGATACAGAAGGCTTTGTATGGTTCACTAAATGAGGATGGAAGTTCAATATTAGCTAATAGAAGGTGGAATGTTGAAGATGGTTTGGCTTTTTTGAGACTTTTTAGGTCACAAGAACAAGAAGCTTCGATTATTCGTGAAGAGATATGTAAAGCTAATCAAGAAGGAATAAAATTAAATGAAATGTGTATATTGGTAAAACAGCAAGTAGACGTATATGGTAGTGGAATCATAGATGAGCTTAAAACTGTTAACATTAAAGCAAGAAATGAAGCTGTTTATCAAGATTTCTTGAAAGAGGAGATTATCAAAATTCTAATTGCAGTATTTAAGAATGCAATTAATGAGCAGAGTCCTGAAGAATGGACATATTTATTGGAAATAATTGGTGAAATACGTGGAATTGGTGTTGATGCAGATGCACATACAGTCAGGAGCTTTGTTTCTTATCTTAATAATCTAATCATTGATCTAAAGAATAAATTGAATGTAGTTACTCGAGATGATTTTATATATTTAGTCGAATTACTGATGGAGCAGATTTCTAAACCTTTAATAATTGCAGCATTTCCTCAGTATAGTAATATAAAATACTTAGATAAATTGGTCAATGATTTTGCAAATCTGTTATGGGATGAATATGATGGCACAAAAGACTGGATAAACACAATCGATAATTTCGAAGGGAATAATTCGATTCCAATTATGACTATACATAAGAGCAAGGGGCTGGAATTTGATATGATATTCTTTGTTGGTCTAGAGGATTCAGCATTCTGGAATTTCAGGAGACAACCAGGCGAAGACAGATGCGCATTCTTTGTTGCATTATCGAGAGCAAAAAAAAGGATTGATTTTACTTTTTGTGCTGGTAGGGAGACTAGATTTACAAGTGTACAGAAACATGAGGTTATCAATGAGTTTTATCAGGTGTTTAAAAATTCGGGAATTGTTGAACAGATTGATTATACAAGCTTGTATTAATTGGTAGGTCTTGAATATTTGAAATATTAATAATCAGCGTTAAGAAATAAAGGAGGTTTTTCAGTGGGAATTAAGTTTGAGATTATAGAACATATAGGTGTTTTATCAGAGAACTCAAAGGGATGGAAAAAGGAATTAAACCGTATTAGTTGGAATGAACGAGAGCCTAAGTATGATATACGTGATTGGGATCAGGAGCATGAGAAGATGGGTAAGGGTGTTACGTTGAGTAAAGAAGAGATGGAGAAGTTGAAACAGTTACTAATTTAGAGAATCACATTTTGTTTGGCACTAGGGGTCTTGCACGACTTAAGATAAAGATAAGTGAGTGTAAATAGTTGAAGGTGAGAATATGTTAAACAATATACAACTACAAATTGATATAGAAATTCTAAATATAGACAAAGTTATTTGTCGCCATATAGATAACCTTGCAAAATCTGAACGAGGTGTGGTTTCACAGGATATATTGGCACAACTGCGTAATTTTGTTGAACATATAATGGTGAAGGTATATGGGAAGGGAAAAGATATCAGAGCTGATTGGAGTACGATTCCAGAAGCTGAAAAATATGTAAGACCTCAATCGAAATGGAAAGATCTAACAAGATTTCATGATTTTCTGCAAATTTCTGTTTCTCATTATACACCGGATGAAGAGACTTCTGAAAGGTTGATGCTGAAGTACTATATGTATCTTCTGAAGATCAGAAGCATTCTTCATGATAGGTTCTCACTTGATGTCCTTGACAATCTTGAGAAGTTTCCTTTGAATACGGATGAAACCCTGCAGGAGTATTATGAAAAAATTGCTAAGAGAATAGATACTTATCCGAGGAAAGATAAATTATCATCTGATAAGTATTATATTAAAAAGGTTAAGCCATTTTTTGTATCAGGCAAAATATATTACGAGATTACATTTACCCCTGCAAATGATTATGCCAGTAAGTTCAACAGAGTCATCGCCTTTACGAGTATAGAGGTAACAGATTTTTATGCAGTGAAATTTTCTTTGGAAAGAAGTAGTATTGACATACTTGGCAAGACAATGTCCATCTTAGTGATTACAGGATGGGAAGTAGCTATTCGAAATTGTGAGTTTTATAATTTTTCAATTTTAATTAGAGGAACAAAAGTGACTACCGCTTATCAAGAGCAACAAGGTATATCTAGATTTTTAACTTCCACAGGATTTAGCTTGATTGAACTGATTGAGTTTTCAGAAGAAAATTTTCGACAAGTTAAAACAGTGGCAACACGAAAAAGTAAGAAAGTTGTATTTTTTCAAGATCTGGAAAGATGTAGAGAGATAATTAGTGAGAATAATCCGGGTAGCAACCTCTTAAGGTATTTGCTGTATCATATGAACAACAAGGTAATAAAAGCACAGTTCGATCCAGAGCAAAATACAAGATTGTCAGATTTATTCGCTAAATATCAAAGTATACCTTTTGACACTATTCCATTCAATTTCAATCCTTGTGAGGGCATGCCGAGACTGAGAGATTTATATTCTTGTATTCCTGTTGAAGGGCGAGAACATGAGTTACTTGCTCGTTATGTAAGGAATAATACTGAATTAAAAGGGCAGCTGTTTACACCAGTCAGTGAAGTGAAAGAACGATTTGGTGAAGATGTTGAGACACTTATTTCTTCATATAATTCAGCACTGTATTATAAACATCGACCACAGAGTAAACTTGTAATTGAAAAAGGTCATGTTTTTATAAATAGTTACAAAAATGATGTTCACTATATTATTGGTGAATTAGGGAAGTTAGCAAAAGAAGGAATACAGAATTATTCAGCAGCAGCTTGTACATGGTTAAAGGAACCAAACAATGGTGTGGATTGTGAGCAAAAGAAAGAAATACTCTCACAGATGTTTGAGAATTCAAGGGTGGCCTTGGTTTATGGTTCTGCGGGAACAGGGAAGTCAACGCTTATAAACCATATTGCTCAATTCTATGATAAGAGTAGTAAAATGTTTTTGGCTCATACTAATCCTGCTGTTGAAAATTTGAAAAGGCGCGTGAAAGCCTCAAATAGTGAATTCTTTACAATTACAAAGTTCTTGCGATCAAGTTATATTGGTGCTGACTACGATATTTTTGTCGTTGATGAGTGTAGCACAGTAAGTAATAAAAATATGCGAGGAATAGTTGAAAAACTATTTGCCAATGCCGAAGAAAGTAGCCATAGATTACTCATTTTAGTCGGGGATACATACCAGATTGATTCCATTGAGTTTGGTAATTGGTTTGATATAGCAAGAATGTTTGTTCCTGAAGCATCAACTTGTGAATTGACAACACCATGGCGTAGTACGGATGATGGCTTGTTGAAATTATGGGAACGAGTTAGAAACATGACAGCTAAAGAACCTGATGCAGTACTTGAATCCTTAACACGTCAAAAATATACCGTGAACCTGGATGATTCGATTTTCACTGCTGCTGTTGACGATGAAATAATATTATGCCTCAATTATGATGGGTTATATGGGATTAATAACATTAATCATTTTCTACAAGAAAGTAATCCGAATACAGGAGTAGTATGGGGGATACAACGATACAAGGTAAATGATCCGATTTTGTTTAATGAGTCAGAGAGATTTGCTCCAGTGATTTATAACAACATGAAAGGAAAGATTGCCGGTATAGAAATCTTAGATAAGGACACTCCCAGCGAGCGGATTCGATTTGATATAGAGTTAGATATAGTATTGATGGGGACAGATGCATTTGGCCAACCATTTGAGTTACTAGATAATTCGGAAAATGGTAATTCAGTTATTCGTTTTGAAGTGGATAAGAGCCAAAGTGCAGATGAAGATAGTCATTGGGGATGGTCATCCAAGGATGATATCGTACCATTTCAGATCGCATATGCAGTATCTATTCATAAATCCCAAGGCCTAGAATATGATTCGGTAAAAATTGTTATTACCGATGAGATTGATGAGCTGATTACTCATAATATATTTTACACGGCTATAACACGTACAAGGAGCAAGCTGAAAATATACTGGACACCTGAAGTTGAGAAAAAAGTGCTTGAGAGTATTGAACCTAAGAACATTGGGAGAGATGTTTCTTTGTTGAGAAGTGGGTTCAAGTAGATGTAGAATAAAGTAAATATAAGGGACGTATACTTCAGGGTGAATACTACTGAAGACGAACATCTTGGTTGATTGTTATTTGTTATGGTAGAGCTTGAGAGCTTTTGGAGGGAAAAGTATATGAATGAAATTAGTGTAGATCAAATGTTGGAGTTAGACGTATTGGATGATTCATTGTATGACCTTGATAGTTCGGATCTTTCACTTGTTCTTTATGAAAAGTCACAGAACATATTGATGGAGAAAACTAAGAATCTGATAGAGAAATCTCCAGTATTTATAGAATATCTAGAAAAAATGAAACCGATAGAGTATTTTGATGTGAACATGTCAAATAATGCAAAAGAACTTTATGAGAAAGGTGAACTGATACTAAAATACTCAAAGAATAAAAAGGGGTTATTACCAACTCTGTCAAGTCTAGATGGTAAGTTTTCAGAGCAAGTCACATTGGAACCTCGCCTTGTGACACCCGAACTTTCAAGTGCATTAACTAATCTGAGTATGCAATATCAATTGACACAATTGATGGACCAAATGAAGTTGATGAATCAAACGATACAAAGAATTGAGATAGGGCAGAGAGATGATCGTTTAGCATTATATTTCAGTTCAAGACAGCAGTATATAGAGGCTATTGCAATTAGCAATAAAGAACTCCAGTCGTACGCTTTATTGAATGCTGTGAATGTTGCTAATAATGCGAAATTTCTACTTATGCAATCAATCCGTAGCGACATAGAGCAAATTGTTCATAACTCAAAGTTGAAGAAGAAAGAGCGTGACAAATTATCACAAAATGTCCGAACTTCACTTAAATATGTAAATGAAGCAACTGGATTGTGTGTAATGACTTACAGTGGGCTAGGTGAAGACAAGCCTTTATTGGCTAGTTTAAAAAGTTATCAAAGATTTATATCGCAGACCCTGCTTAAGAAAGAAGCAGATGGTTTATCAATTGCTGATAAACTTCATCAGAATTGGCCGGGAGCAGATGATAAATGGCTCAGCATGCCGAAAGAAATAGTAGATAATCTGGAGAGTCAAATTTTGATTAAGGCAGAGGTTACAGGTCTTATTGAAAGTGAGGATGTTAATGAAGAAGAAGTGTAAAAATTTTATGTGTAAGAAGACGTTAGTCGGAAAAGAAAAAATATTTTGTAAGAGTTGCAAGGATAAAGGGTGGGATGTAACAAAAAGAGCTAGTGGTGCTGTTCTAGGTGTTGGGTTATTAGTACACCCAAAAACTAGAAGTATTGGGAAGAATTTAATTAAGAATGCAAGTAAGATAATTTGATTTTGCCTAGTTTTTTGAACTTGTGTAAACAATGAATTAGCTATATGTGATTCAGTTAAAGAGAGGTGTAAATAAATGATACAAGCAAACTGGGATATTTTTAATGCTAAATTTTCAGGTTGTACAAGAGATAAATTCGAATGGTTTTGCTATATGCTCTTTTGCGCTGAATATAATTGTGATAAAGGAATATTTCGCTTTTTTAATCAAGCAGCTATTGAGGCAGAACCAATTGTAATAAAGGATGAAACAGTAGGATGGCAAGCAAAATATTATGATAGCTCATTATCGAATCATGCGGATGAAATAATTGAGACTATAAATAAAGCTAAAGAATTATATCCAAACCTAGAAAGACTGATTATTTATTCTAATTCAGAGTGGTCACAATATCGAGGTAAGAAACCGGCAGGTTTAATCAAAATTGAAGAAACAGCAATGCGAAACGAAATAATGATTGATTGGCGGTTGAAGTCATTTTTTGAGAGTAAGTTTGTGACAGTTGACAATGAGTCAATATCAAGATATTTCTTTTCATTAAATGAAAATGAATTTGATGAAGTGGATAGAAGAATAAAACATACAAGGAACCTTTTTTCTGAAATACATAGCAGTATTCAATTTAAGGACGATACTATTCATATTCCTCGAACTAATATATTGGATGAGTTGTTAAGGGCTGAAGAACAAATTATAATTATTAGTGGGAACGGAGGAGTTGGAAAAACAGCAGTAATAAAGGATTACTACGAAAGTTGTGAAGAGACTTCCTCGCTTCTGTTATTTAAGGCAACAGAATTTGAAATAGCAAGTGTAGACAGATTATTTCAAAGCTCTAATCTTGATGCTTTTTTCAAAATGTATGAAACTAAAAGTGAAAAAACAATTGTAGTTGATTCTGCTGAAAAACTTATAGATATAAAAAATATAGATGTATTTAAGGCATTCATATCGAGAGCTATAAAGGATAGATGGAAAATTATTTTTACTTCAAGAAATCTGTATGTTAAAGATTTAAACAATGAATTCTTAGATCATTATAATATGCTTCCAAAGAATATTCACATAGATGATTTGAATATAGAAGAACTTAGGGAATTGGCAACTAATTACAAATTCAACTTACCGAAAGATTATAAGTTGACACAACTTATAAGTAATCCGTTCTACCTTAATGAATACTTAAGACACTATGAAGAAAATGATGAATTAGATTATCATACATTCAAAGAAAAGTTATGGGATAAGAATATTAAAAAAAGCAAGCCATTGAGAGAACAATGGTTTATTAGAGTTGCTCGACAAAGGGCGAATTCAGGTCAGTTTTTTCAAACATTTGATGCTGATACCTTAATATTGGATGAGGAACTTATTCCAGACGGCTTGATAGGCTATGAGATGGCAGGATATTTTATTACCCATGATATATATGAAGAGTGGGCATTAGAAAGAATCATTAGTATTGCATTCATAAGAGCAAAAAATGTGAATGATTTTATTAAAGAAATCGGAAATTCGATGCCGATGAGACGTGTATTTCGAAATTGGATGTCTGATAAGTTATTTCATAATTCTTCAGATGTAGGTTTTTTGATGGATGGGATTCTTCGAAAAGATGGTATAGAAGCTTATTGGAAAGATGAGTTAATTATTTCTATATTATTATCCCCATATGCTTATTCATTCTTTAATTATTATCGTGATATTTTACTAGCCAACGATTTAGAATTATTAAAACGTGCAAGCTTTTTATTAAGGGTAGCATGCAAAGATGTTAATGATACCTTTTTGGGGAAAATTGCTAGCCAGAAAATTGACTTATTTAATGCATCATTTATATTTACAAAACCGTATGGAGAAGGTTGGGCTGCATTCATAGAGTTTATTTATAATAATATTGAGTCTATTAGTAAAGAAAATTTGTTTTTTGTAATTCCAGTAATAAACACTTGGGCAGGTATTCCAGGGAGAGGATCAGAACTTGCGGCTAAGATTGCATTAGAACTTTACGAATATAGTTTAAAAAAAGAACGGTTCTATATTGGAAAAGAGAGTGAAGAAGAGCTGATTTTAACCATACTTAAGTCAGCAGGAGAGAACAAAGATACTCTTGAAAAAATCATTGAAGAAGTGATTCAGAATAATTGGAAATTAAGAAGTGATCCATATAATGCGTTGTGCAGAGCGATGATAAGTACTAAACATTCGGCATATACGGCAAAAATTATTCCTAAAAGTGTATTAAAGGTAGCTAAATTATTTTGGTTAGAATCAGATCGAGAACGTTCTAATCGTTTTTATAACTATTCATCTATGCACATTGAACAGAGTTTTGGATTGTCATCTATATCTGATAATTATTATCCTTCGAGTGCATATCAAACTCCAATGTATAACATTCTTCAAGAGAAACCTTATGAAGGTATTGATTTTATTATTGAGTTAATGAATGTATGCGTTGAAAAACTTAAAGAAAGTGGTTTTGATAACAATGTTCATAAAATAAGTATACAGATTGACGATAACAAGTGTAGTGAACAATATATAAGTAATTGCCTATGGGGAATGTATAGAGGAAATGGATCGCCAGTAAGCCCCAATCTTCTTCAATCTCTACATATGGCTCTGGAAAAGTACTTACTTGATGTTACGGAGAACACAGAAGAAGGAATACTCATTTCATTGTTTAAACATATGTTAATGAAAAGTAATTCTGCATCTATCACTGCTGTAATACTTAGTGTTGTTTTAGCTTTTACAGAAAAATTATCTGAAATCGCAGTGATTCTTTTTCAAACATATGAAGTTATCAATTATGATCTTAGCAGATCTGTTGGAGATAGAACTATTAAGTCATTATATTCAATAGGATATGGAATGAATAGAGAACATGACTTCTATCAGAAAGAGCGTATAGATACATGCGACCAGAAGCATAGAAATAATACTTTGGAAGGAGTTATTGTTATATATCAATTTTTCATGCCTGAAGGTTCAGAGGAAGAAAAATTCAAAAAGCGTCAAAAGAAAATATGGGATATATTAGATGGCTATTACAAGGAATTTGAGAGTAAAGAATACGAAGGTAGCCCTACTAAAGAGTTGATTATACGTCGTATGGATAGACGGATTATGGAGCCTAAACTCGAAACAGTTGAAGAAGGAATACTGATTGACTTTAATCCACAGCTTCCAGAAAAGATAACAGAGTATACTGATCAAGCAAGAAGAGAAGAATCAGATAGCAAGACAAAGTATATGAGATTAGATCTTTGGTCAAAATATAAGCTAGAAAATAGTCAAAAAGCTGATGAGTATGACGAATATAATCTACATCCAGAGAGGGTGTTAGAAGAAGTAAAGTTATATATGGAAGAGCTTAAAGAAGGGGATTTTGGCGAATATGATTTGATGTATCGAGCGCTAATACCAAATGTTTTTGCAGTACTGATTATTTACCACTCTGATACTTTGTGTGAAGATGACTTTAAATTGGCACAGGAAATTGTAATTGGTGCTTCGCTTGCTCCGACACAAGTAAACTATGGATATCAAATTGGTGATGGCGTAGAAGGTTCTGTTAGAGCTATTCCGTTTTTATTTGGAAAAGTAAATTCAGATGATGATTTAATTGCATTGCTTCTGATGATATTATTAAATCAGCATTCATTAGGTATGTACAAACGTATCTGTGATTTTGCAATCGAATCGATTAATAATATACTATGGGATGATAAGCCAGAAGTAGCAAAGAAAATTACTTTATGCTATTTAACTATTGCCCCTAAATTTGAGGATTTTCTTCAGACTAAAAGGAGTGATCCTCAGTACTTTCGGGGAGAAGAAAGTAATACAATCTATATGGATTTTATTGAATCTCATGAAAAAATATTAGAGCAATTAATTGCAGGTGAAGATATTGACTTTACAGATGTTATTGAAGCAGCAACTTTAACGACAGTTGAGGTAATTTTATCTTTAATTCCTTATGATACTAACGATATACAATTGCTCGATATTATCGAACGTCTTATAAGACAGACGGCTGCTGAAATATTTGTTGAAACAGATGCTCACGAGTACACGGAAAAACACAAATTTCTGAAGGAATATAGTAAGTTTTTGTTGAATAGAAATCTGGAAGAAGTTGATAGATTTAATTGTCATTTTGTAAACAAATTTGAACTCAATAGGGAGGCCGGATATCTTTTCGATGAACTGCTTTTGGCAGAAGATGAAATGGATACATTTAATACTTTCTGGAAAGTTTGGTGGGCATATTATGACAAAGTTATTGAATGTTCTAAAAATAGAGTTCCATTTTATGGGGAAGAAGCTATTCAAACATATATATTAGCTTTTAGATACTGGAGAAGTGGTGCTACCGAATGGCATAGTTTGAAAATTGAAAATATAGATTTTTATAAACGAATAACAGTGGATTTATCAGCAAGTCCGAAAGTTTTAGAAGGGATAGCATACCTTTTATATTCTATAGGATCATTGTTTTTAGAAGAAGGAGTTCCTTGGATATCGTCAATGCTATTGAGTAATCAAGAGGTGCATGTAAATAAGATGTCAGCGAATACAATTTTCTGTTTGGAGAATATAGTTCGAAAATACGTCAACAGATATAGAGAAATGTTGAAGACTAACATAAGAAAAAAAGAAGAAGTGATTATTATTCTTAATTGTTTGGTAGAAAAGAATTCAGAGGTGGCTTATATGATTAGAGAGAGACTATTATAATCTGATTAAAGAGAGACTATATTAGTTTGAGGTACACATCATTATAATATGATCAATTATAATTTAATTTTACCGATAAAGGACAGAACAAAATGGGAGGCTGATATTCGCTATTTTCTGTATTATTAGGTCCAGTGATAAGGAAAGGGGGCATTTGTATGAAAAATTTCAATGACTCATGCTATTCTAAAATAAGATTTTACCAAAGAGAAGCACTAGATGTTATAGATGATTATCAAAGAAGTAGTTCCAAAAAACAAGCATTGATTAAGTTGCCAACTGGTGCTGGAAAGTCGGGAGTTTTAGCCATGGCGGGTAATATCTATGATAACGTATTAATAATTGCCCCTAATTCTGTGATCCCAAGACAATTGAAGTATGAAATAGAAGAAGGATTTTGGCTTAAAATTGGTTTCACATCTAACGTTAAGGAAGTTCGTTTGATAGAAGGTGAAGATAATATTGATAATGACTTTTTCATGGATGAGTGTATTTACATCATAACCATTCAAAAGCTACTTTCGATTAATAAAACAGATCAAAATAAATTTAAGCTTTTGTCTAGCAATATTGATTTAGTTTTGTTTGATGAAGGACACAGAGAACCGGCCAAAAGATGGTCTAAAGCAAATAGAGACTTAAAGTCTAAGACGGTTCTATTTACGGCTACACCTTTTAGACTTGATGGTACGTTGTTCCATATTGATGAAAAATTTAGGTACTCATATTCTATTACAGAAGCAATTAGCGCAGGCTTTATAAGCGACATTGAAGTAAGGGAAAGTGACTACTCACTAAATGATACAGATGAATTCGCAGAGTATTTATATAATATATATCGTGAAAAGACCGGTAAAATAATTGCTAGGGTCCATGACAAAGATGTTATTGAAGATGTTTGCAGAATATTAAATAATAGAGAATCCGGTATTGCTGTTGGTATGCATTCGAAGATAACCAAAGGTGATGATTTTCTAACTAGAGGTAATTTGATTTATGATTTGAAATCAAATTACTCTATCTTCATTCATGATGAAATGCTTATTGAGGGATTTGATTATAATGATATAAATCATGTAGTGTTACATGACATGTTTTTTAGTTCTAAATCATTGGTACAGCAAATAGGGAGGATTGTAAGAAAATCTTCTCTTAATGACATTGGTTATGTGCATGCTGCAAAGAATGTATGTGATAGTGTCAAAGAACAGTGGGGGCTGTATTTAGAATTTGACAAAGATGAGGTTGATGGTGATGTAGAATTCACTGAAGGCAAACTAAAGCGGAAAATTTCTTTTCCGCATAATTTTCAAAATTATTTGAGTATACCAAAAAGTGCCAATGTATATGTGTCATCTAAAAGTGAATACCATGATTGTAAAAATGTAATATCAAATAAAATATACAATAAAGCAGAGCTGCTTGCTAAGATGGAATGGGAGGACACAAAACATAATAATTATTGGATTCTATGTTATGAGAAGCAAACGAATTCAAAATTGATTAAAAATGGTATATATGTTGATGCAAAACTAGAAGTAGTTGTACTTTATGAAAAAGAGATGGTCAGTAATAACTATAAAGATTATTATTTGTTTTATTATGATTCATCGGGTTACACATTAACGGCTATGAATTCGGGTTTAGTTGAGGTACCTTTAAATGATATGACTCGGCTATTCAATGAGGATGCTGATATTGTATCCACAAAATATACAAATACTAATCTTGTTCAAAGTGGTGCGAGTACGTTAGTTCGTAGTGGGATAAGCTTGAATAAAACATCTCCAGATCTTACTGAAAAGCTATCGTTGGTTAATTATTCAGATGGGTATATAAATGTTGCCAGTGAAGATAAGATTAAACGATACATAAATCCATCTAGGGCTAGAATTAGTGACAATAAGAGAGTTAACTATCGTGATTATAAAATGTGGTGTGATGGATTGGTAAATATATTTGAGAAAAGTACTAATGGAAATACCTTTTTTACACGGTTTGCTCAGCCAGAGGATAAACCAGATTGTGATGCACAGGCGATTATGTTAGAACTTAATGTTGAAATGATATGTAAATCAAGATCCTTTTCAGGACTTGTAGAAAGTCAGAACCTTGAAATCATAAAAGATAGATTTACATTATCAATTGGATCTAATAAAATTCCTGGTGAAATAAAATATGAAAGTGGTGGCAAGAAAAGAGCTTACCTTGTTTTTGATGATTCAAAAGAATTTGAAGTAATTGAAGATGACTTATATGGAGTGTCAAAAAAATATTTATTAAATGAATTCTTTAAATATAAGAACTTTAGGTTGTATTATAGTAGAAAGCAAGTGACATATTATAACGGAATATATTTTAAACCTAATATTGAAACAAGATTTAATTCGATTAGTGACTATTCGTTATGGGATAAAATTGAAGCAGTTGAAGGATTGAGCGATTGTACTGATGAAAAATTGGGTGTCGAGAAAACCAAATGTACTGCGACGACAAAAGGTACAAAAGTATTAACAGAATGGCCTAAGGGAAGTGTTTTCAATGTCACTTGTGACATTATTAAGAGTAATAAATATGCAAACATTAATTACATGGTTTGTGATGATATGAATACTGAAATAGCAGATTTCATCGGATTAGATACAAATAAGAAGATAATTTATTATATACATTGTAAACATAAGGATAGTGAGCTGAGTGCATCTGGTCTACAAGATTTGTGCGGTCAAGTGAATAAAAATGTTGAATATATAATGAATACAGATTTTGAGAATCTAAAACATTTGACGAAACATAAACTCCGCTGGGACGAGATGTGGAAAGGAAGTTGGTCGAAAAAAATTAGTGGTAAAAAAGTAGAGTTTTCACGTGAGATGTCAAGATATGTAATTGCACCTCCCGTGGGAGCAGGTAGTACAATAAAAAAAGATTTTTATGATCAATATAAGAAGCTTATTACAGATGCCTATTCGAAGAGAGAAGTTTGGATTGTGACGAGTGGATTGGCAAGCGAGGATTTAGAGAAACAATTGACTAGCAAGAAGACAAAAAAACAGAATGAAGAAATTCCACAGATATTATGGCTATTACAAAGTACGCAAGACTATTTAAGACAGATTAATGCTGAGTTAAAAATATTTTGTAAGTCTAGAAAGTAAAAGTAGAATTATCACTGTTCCAAATGTTGTTGATATCACGAAAATAACAAGAGATACAAGAATTACCTGTAGGACTTGTTGTAAAAATTTCACCAAGTCCCGGAATTTGTCAAGCTAGTTGTCCGTCTTTCTTGAATTTATGATGCTTCACTTTCGTTCACTAACGTGTCCGTTCACTAGCGTGTCAGGTAATATGAAGAAAAAAACAGAAAAGACATGTTATATATTAAAAATGTCAGACAATTCTACAAATGTTACAGATTAATCAAAATGAGAAGTGGGAAATATAAGTCGCTATGTTTTTGAATGAAAATGTTCTTTAAAGCGCATAATTTTATTCATGCTTTTTAAACAGCATTTTTAATGATTAGGATATACGCTAACTAAAATGTCAAAATGACAAAGCTATAAAGAAACCATATTACAGGAGATTTTTGAGGAGTGAAATTTTCTAGAATAAGTTACGAGGGGATATAGCATGAGTAATGAATTACGTAAGAAACTTTACATTAGCCTTTTTAATACAGAGATGACAAAATATGATATTAGCAAAATAGGTATTGAGAGAAGTTCTTCAGATGATTATCTCCTTAAGATTGATGTACATTGCTATACGGTAGAACAAGTCAACAGAATTCTTAATAAGATTTTAGCAATTAAGTCTTATCCTATAGATTCGATTGAGGTAATACACGGCTATCACAATGGGAGTGCGATTAAAGACTTTTTACAAGATAGCTTTCGACATAAAAAAATCAAATCATTGAAGTTAGATTTAGTTAATGAAGGCGTTACACATATATATCTTAGAAAATCAAATATAAAAAATGTTAAAAAGATAAAATCTGGAAATAGGATTGGATGCAATAGTACATCAAAAAATAAAAACTTAACAGATCCATTCGAAGAAAAGTTGTTTATGCTAAACATGATTCAAGAAAAAATTCGAACGGGAGTTCAAAAAGAAGTGACGTTTGGAAAATACTTGTTTAAGTTATTTGATGAGAATGAAATAGAGTATATTGAAGATATTGCAGATCTTAAACTTTCTATAGAAGTATTTTTGTATAGAATTGAAGGGTATTATTTTGATAGCGATAGCAGATATATAAAAGTAAAAGTGAAATCTATTGACCAGTTGAAGGTAAGTGGAATACTTGAATCTCTTGTTGAAAATTGGTCGCAGAAGAAATTCGTTTTATCTATTTTGGCAAAGCGCACACAAAGAGTAAAAATAATTGATTACATAAAAAAAGTATGGCCACAGTTTGAAGTAGAAGAAAAAAATGATTTGATTAATTTAAAATTATAATGCGTTCGTTAACCACATCATCTTGCCGTAACAAATTATGAAAAAACCATATTACGAAGTCACAGTACCTGTTAATGTAAATTTAATGTAAATGGATGTTCACATACTTAACTGGGAGCGAGTATAAATATAAAATGATGATAGATAAGTAACCCAATATATCAAAGCGTCGACAAAAAATACAAGGAGGTCACAAGCAAGATGGATAAACATATATTCATAGGAAAAATCATATCAATACAACCAAGGATCCGTTTGCTTCGATCTTTTGACGAAGTTTCCCATGTATATCTTGGTTACGCAATTATCTTAGACGGAGAAATCGACAATCATAAAACTACTTTTTCTGTCGGTATTGGAAAAGCAGCTCACGCTAAACATCAATTCAAAGTAAATGATGTCATCTCCGGAGCATGTTTACCAGTGCCAGATCCTAACACTGAACCGACTCAGTATTATAAAGTTTCTAAGATTAAAGTTATTTCACTTGGTACTGGCAATAATACATCATCTCCTTGGGAACTGGCACCACCAGAGCTGGAAATATACAGAAAAAGAGGTCATCGCAGATTATCTACTAGGACCTATGACACAAAGTGTCGTAGCTGTATGTGGGGAGCGAAAATGCCGGTTGAGATTATTGTAGATAACTGGAATCCGAGGGCTAAGAAGAAATACAGATTTGAAACTTTTTGTTATGGTCCATTAAGCTGTAAGCTATATAAGGCGGGACCTACCCGAAAGGTAGAAGGTCGAAATGGGATGGTGTATATCGAAGAAGATTGGGTTGACCAAATAACAGTAGCCCATCGAGGAGAAAATGAGTAGGTTGAATAGTCATGAGAGAGGGGCGCAATAACCAATGTCAGCAAATACAAATCAAAAGCTAAAGCTTTTATACATTCTAAAAATACTGATGGAAAAGTCCGATGAAGCCCATCCGGTCACTGTCAATGATATTATAAGGTGTCTTTCGGCTTACGACATCTCTGCAGAACGCAAGTCCATATATACGGACATTCAGCTACTAAGTGATTTCGGCATTGATATTATTTGCGAAAAGGGGCGGTCAAATCATTACTATATTGGCAAACGTGACTTTGAGCTCGCTGAGCTCAAGTTATTAGTGGACGCTGTCCAGTCTTCGAAATTCATCACCCACAAAAAGAGTAATGAACTCATTAAAAAAATCGAAACATTAACCAGTAGCTATGAAGCCAAAGAACTTCATCGCCAAGTCATTGTGAATGATCGGATTAAAACCATGAACGAAAGTATTTACTATAATGTGGATACCATTCATCGTGCCATCCGGTCAAATCAGCGTGTTCAATTTAAATATTTTGATTATACCGTAAACAAAAAGTTAAAGTTCAGACGAAATGGTGAGACTTATTGCGTCAGTCCCTATGCATTGACCTGGGCGGACGACTATTATTATCTCATCGCTTATCACGAAAGGTATGAGACGGTTACCCAATTCCGTGTAGATCGTATGTCAGACATTGAAGTATCTGAAGAATCTATTCCTAAAGAGCATAAACTTAAAGCTTTTAATGTCGTAGAATACTCCAAAAAAGTGTTTCGAATGTACAGCCAAGACCCTGTGAATGTCGAACTCGAATTCGATAATTCTTTAATCAATGTGGTCATTGATCGTTTTGGAAAAGAAGTGACGATCCATAGTAAAACTGAGACGACCTTTCATATTTCAGTTGAAGTCGCACCAGCAGAAACGTTCTTGGGTTGGTTACTTATGTTTGGTAACAAAGTCAAGATCATTGGTCCAGAGGCAGTCAAAGCGCGTATGAAAGAGCATTTGGAGAGTGTTATGGAAATGTATGAAAAATAAGAAAATTTACTGTCCGTACAATGGGACTGTTGTTATGTTAGACTGAGTATATTGATAAATCACAATAGACGAAGGAGGAGTAAATGTGGCAACAGAAAAATTGTATGATGCAAATGGAAATGAAGTAAAAGGGAAGTTGAAAAAACCATTTTATAAGCGATGGTGGTTCATTCTTATTGTAGTACTTTTAGTTATAGGAGCGTTTAGTTCAGGTGATGATAAAGAGCAAAATCTAGCGAGTGAATCAAATCAAGCTGAAACAGTGCAAAACGAACAAGAAAAACAAGAAGAACAGGATATTCATACGGAACAAGAGAATCAAAAAAATGATGATGAAAATTTTGTGGATGAAATAGTTCAAGATGTCGAAGTAGATTTAGAGACACAAGTAGAAGATAATGTTCCGACAGAGTTTAAATCAGCACTAAATAAAGCTCAAACCTATTCTGATATGATGCATATGTCTAAAGTCGGATTATACAATCAACTAACATCTGAGTATGGAGAGCAATTTTCTGCAGAAGCCGGACAGTATGCAGTTGATAATGTTAATGCAAATTGGAAAGAGAATGCTTTGGCAAAGGCAGAGACCTATTCTGATACAATGAATATGTCCAAGATGGGTGTTTATGATCAATTGATTTCAGAGTATGGGGAAGAATTTACTGAGGAAGAGGCCCAATATGCAGTTGATAATCTTGTAGCAGATTGGAATGAAAATGCATTGCAAACTGCTATAAACTATCAGCAAACAATGGATATGTCCCCAGAAGCAATAAGAGATCAATTGACTTCAGATTACGGGGAACAATTTACACAAGAGCAAGCGGATTACGCCGTTAGCAACTTGAATTAATAAATCTGGAACGATAAATTGTTAAACGAAGATATAAAATAAAAGGCCACTCGTGGCCTTTTGATGAGGGGAGTATAAATAATTAATAAGGGTATAGTCTAGTCATAAGTGGCACAAGGGCCTAGAAGTGATGACTAACTATGTGTTCAGTCTACATGAAATGATAAAAAAAATCAAGTGGATTTTTATAAATATTTAACCAAGAGGGAAGGGTGGATTTATGAAGTTTGGAATAAGAAAACCAAGTCTCAAGAGAAGAATATCAGCAAGAACAAGTATAAAACGTCAAGTGATTCATCGAACAGGTTTGAAAATGCCTCGAGGATATGGCTGGGTCAGAAATCCGAAGAAATATGCCTATAACAAAATATATAACCGAACATCCTTTGATATTTTTAAGTTAATAAAGAAAATGTTGAAGTAAATAGATTCTTGAGTTGTTTTTAAGAGATAAGGAGATGTCTATGATATATTTATGTGGAGATACGCATTGTGATATAGATGTTAGTAAACTAAATACAAAGAATTTTCCAGAACAGAACAGATTATCCAAGCAAGACGTTGTCCTTATATGTGGTGATTTTGGAGCTGTCTGGGGTGGCTCAAACTCAAGAGGTGATGAGTGGTGGCTTAAATGGCATGATCAAAAAAAGTATACAACTTTATTTATTGATGGAAATCATGAGAACCATTAACTTTTAGCGACTTTTCTTGTAATAGAAAAATTTGGAGGTAAAGTTGGAAAAATAAAAGAATCAGTTTATCATTTAAAGCGTGGTGAGGTATATAAAATAAATGGTGTAAAGATTTTTGCATTTGGTGGTGCAGTCAGTGCGGATAAAGAGTATCGAGTAGAAGGAGAGACTTGGTGGACGGAAGAAGTACCGACGAAGGAAGAAATGGATTTTGGCCTAAAAAACTTGGAGGCGCATAATTACAATATCGATATAATAGTTACGCATACCTGCCCAACATCTATATTTAATCAGATAAATACAAAGAATAAAGAAATATCTTTAATCGAGCAATATCTGGAAATAATTAAGCAGGAGTAAGATAAAAGAAAAGTGGATTATCAGTGGTATTTTGGGCATTTTCATCAAGACATTGATATAGAACAATTTCATTGTTCTTATAGATATATTAGGGAATATAAATATTAAAATTAGTGCATAAATAAAAGGAGAATAACTATGCTTATTTTAAACACCGATTTTCTGTAGAAAGAATACTATCTTTTATCAAGCTTAATCTATTTATTATATTTAGGCTTTTAAATTGTTTTTTCATGTAAGGAGCTTATCAATGCTGCTTCGCACCACTGTAGTGGCAAGGTATTGACAAATTTCTGGGTACAAGATTATAGATAGACAAGCATAATTAAGGTGATTTCCGTCAACTTGAAGACAGCTTTTCATTTTGCCGGAATACTGCTTTCGAAGCACAAGAATATTCAAAAAAAGTTTGTTTCTTACTTTAAATGAATATACCGACTTGATTTGAGCGGTTTGAGTGTACAAATTAATCTGCTAGTTTTCCAGTTGGTAAGTATACTTTATGGCTAGAAGATGACCAATCCGCTTATTGGTCGATTAAAACACCATTCAACAAATTCTTTAGCCCATTTTATCCTATGCCAAAGAGTTGGGGTGTCATACAGCGGTGTTTTTTGCATCTCAATTAGGTAAAAGTATTTACTGTCAGCTAAGATTTGTATCTTACTGTAGCCTTTGAAGGTGTGAGCTCTGACTTAGATTGACAATCCTATTACTATAGAAATTTTGACACGTTAAGCATATATGATGTAAATATAATCTAAATCCTTTTTAATTGAAAAGTGATACAATATTTTTAAATAGAAGAGAAAGGACTTAGATTATGAATGAAATTATATCCAAATATAACCAATTGTTAGATGAAGAGATGAGTTTACAACTGAAGAAATTTTCAAGAAGTGATGCTTTTGAGCTTGCAAAGATACTACTTGAAAAGGTGAAAACTTATGAAAAACCTATTATTATTGAAATTGAGATGAATAAAGTTGTAATTTTTAGATATTTTATGGATGAAACAATTGAAGATGGAGCATTGTGGCTAGCGAGAAAAAGAAATTCTGTTAATCTTATGAGTATGTCTTCTTTGCGCTTTCAATATTGGCTAAAACAAAAAAATGCAACAATAGCTAGCAGATTTCTAAATACTAGTGATTATATTGACTGTGGTGGTGGATATCCGATTCGCATTGAAGGCATGGGGGTTATGGGAAGTGTTTGTGTGACGGGACTCCTAGATACAGATGATCATAAACTCATCGTTGAGTCTCTAACAGAGTTAAAAAGAAGAAAATAATAAGAAAAGAGGGATGCAGTTGATGCATACCCTTTTTTATGTGTTTTTATTTCGGAATTGACTTGGAGAAATACCTGTTTCATGCTTGAATACATATGAAAAATAGGCAGAATCATCAAAACCGGTTATTTCTGCAATTTCATAAGTTTTTAGCTTGCTACTCTGTAATAATTCTTTAGCTTTATTTATACGTACATTTCTAATTGCTGAAGTTACCGTCTGATTTGTTTTTTCCTTATAAAGGCGACTCAGATAGGAACTGTTAATCGGAATATGTGATGCAATATCTGTAAGCTTGATGTTATTTTGATAATTGTTTTGAATGTATTCGTTAACCTGTTTGATGATATAGTTATTGTTTCCTTCTGATAGATAGGAAAAGATTCGGTGCACCATGTGGCAAAGTATTTCAATTAGGTTATCAAGACTTTCGGCAGATAGAATTTCATGATATGGATCCACGTCACTAAAAATATCCGAACTTCGAAGGCTCTGGCGATGTATGACATTCATCAAAATAGTATAAACAGCTATTCCCATTGATTTGGTATAATCGATGGGCTCTTTGTTAGCGCTCATTGTTTTGAACATTGACGAAATGGTTTTAATCGCTTCAAGTTCATCGTTTTTATTGAGGTGAGACGAGATTTCTTCCAGACTCCTTTCAGCAAATGTAGGATTATCCTTCGGACCATCGTATTGGGAATAAACTGTAATCGGATTTTGTTCATAGAAGGAACTGTCTAGACATTGCTGGGCTTCCATGAATGCGATGGGAGCTTCGGACATGGCGTTGTGTTTTTGGCTGATCCCGATATAAATAGATCCGTTAATGTATTCGGTTACGAAGGCGTTTATGTCTTCGCACTTTTGAATAAGCTGTTTTTCATACTTCGTTGGGGACATATTATCTAATGATATAAGAGTGCCATAAGTTGTTCTGTTAAGTATGAAGGTATATTGGTCCAGGTCTTTTAGTGAGAGATTGATAAAATGAAGGGTTTGTGTATCGTTGAAGGGCTTTTCGCTACTGATTTTAAATAGGAGCAGACAAAATTGATTAACATCAATATTATACTGCTTCAAAGTTTTTTCAATGGTCGTTTGGTCCATTTTAATGCCTTCTACGAAATCACGAATTACGTTCAATTTCTCTTTATGATGAATGCGCTGAAGCTGATTTTCCAATGTAGTGAGTTGATTATCCCTACGCACTTGTTCTTCAATTTTCTTGATATTGTCTTGAATAATGCTCACAATATTATCCATGGTGGAAGGCTTGACGATGAAATCAGATACATCATATTTTATGGCTGATTTAGCATAATCAAAATCAGAATATCCGGTGTAAAGTATGACTTTTGTTTCCGGACAATTTTCATGGACGTATTTGGCCACACTGATACCGTCAGCTCCAGGCATTTTGATATCGGAAATAATGATATCAACGCTTTCGGATTTTAGATATTCAATTGCTTGAAGACCGTTTTCAAAATCTGCTGCGATAATGCAGTTGAGCCTGTTCCAGTCGATATATCCAATGATTCCTTGACGTATGATAGCTTCATCATCGATAATTAAAATTCGATACATCACTGATTCTCCTTGTCTTTTGGAATATAAATAGTTGCAATAGTACCTTTGCCGTATACACTTTTGATTGACAGTCTATAATTGTTACCATAGAGTAGTTTAATTCTTTGGTTAACGTTTCTCAGTCCAACATGGTCAGACGCTGAAGTTGAATCACTATGTTGAGCGTCAAGAGATAGCTCTTCGGAATTAAAACCTATACCATCATCTTCTACAGAAATAAACAAGTCGTCAAGATACGGTTTTACGGTAATAGTAATGTGACTATGTTCAGTTTTTGATTCTATTCCATGTATTATAGAATTTTCAACTAATGTTTGAATGGCAAATTTTGGGAGATAGCATTCAAGCAGATCATCGGATTCAAATTCGATGCTATAACTTATACGATTGACAAAACGAATTGTTTGCAGGTAGAGATAGAAACTTACATGCTCCAGCTCCTGTCCGATTGAGTGTTTTTCCTGGTGGGTGAATGAAAGACTACTTCGAAGTAGTTGGGCAAGAGAAGTAACCATTCTCTCAATTTTTTCATTGTCGCTCATTCGTGCTTCCCAAGTTATCGTTTCCAATACATTGAAGATAAAATGTGGATTGATCTGAGCGTGCAATGCCCGCAACTCACTTTCTCTCACAAGAATCTGTTTCTCATAGACTTCAGTGAACAGGTATTGGATTTTATCAATCATTTTATTATAAACGATACTTAAGTCATTTAATTCTTTATACTTATATGAGGGCATCTTTTCCTTGAATTCGGTGTCGCTCACATCAGCAATAGTTTGAGTGATTTTCTTTAAGGGCTCTGTAACATGGCTAACAGAATAGATGCCGACAAGCAGAGATATAAGTATACTTAATATGGAAAAATTCAGGTATATGGGGATAATTGATCTAAAGTCTTTTAAAAAGAATTTTGTCGTAATATAGTTGACGATATATAGGTTCAAATCGTTTATATGTTTTGCCTGAATCAAGTATGATTGATTGTCGTAGTTAATCTCAGATGCTTTTCCTGAGAAAATGTTTTTCATAATAGATTCATCTGCTTTGGAGCCAATTAATTGAGGGGTTGTATGAAACCAATATTCTCCATTGCTATCTATAACTGCGCCAAATCCTCCATCTGTATCCACAGGTTCGTATTCTCCAGAAAGCATGTCAGGATTGATTCCTATAATTAGTTTTCCAAGCTCTTCTTGAGAAATGTAATCGTTGATTGACTTGATATAATAGATAGTATCGCTTTCTTTGTAATACTGAATGCTGTCGTTGTCTGATATATTCCTTTCGTATATATTCAGCACGCTGTCAATGAGAGTTTGATTCGGTAAGTAGTTGGATAGGAGGTAATAGTAGTGTTTAGGATCAGCGACAAGTACGATGGAGTTGATTAGATTTTTGTTAAATGCAAAATCGGATCCCATGATGTATTTAAGTTCGGTTTCAATGTTAAGTTTTACAAGTTGCTCTTTATAATATGTAGGTTCATCATTGGCTATAATGTACAGGTTGTCTCGAATACCTTGATTAGAGGCAAGAATATTAGCACTGTTATCTATTAAACGCAGATTGGCCACAAGGATGTCTTCCATATGTCGGGTCGATTGAGTCAGGATTGAGTCAACATAATTGTTATACAAATGTCCATTTACAAAAGAAAATATGTAGAGCAGAAAGAAAATGGTAGGTATCGTTATAGCTAGCAGAACCGTTAAAATGATTCGATTACGCAGCTGACCGATAACTGTTATTTTACTTCGATAATAAAATTCTTTAAATCTAGATAGCATTTTGAATCACCTCTTGATTAATGCATTTATATTTATTATATAAAAATATTCTAATAAAAGATATGGATAAAACTTCTGTAGTAATCATATTTATATAAAAGTAAAAATAATCATAGTTTTTAAGTGGGAAAGTTAATTCTAGGTAATGTTTTGGAATATTTTATTTTATTCCTTGGTGTAAGTCATGGTATTTCGTTAACTAAATATAATTAATCACATATAATAATAACATACTATTCATTAAATTAAAGGAGGAAGTTATGAAAAAAAGAATGAGTATGTTGTTGATGGTTATGGTATTAATTGTTTCGGTGTTTTCCGGATGTAGTAAGGAAGTAGGTAATGAAGGAGGTAATGAAGGAGATAATGCGGAAGTAACTAATGAAGTAAGAGAAAACGAAGGGGAAGAGACTTCTACCAGTGATTATCCGACAAAAACGATAACTGCAATATGTCCTTGGTCTGCCGGAGGCGGTACCGACACGGTCCTAAGAGGTCTTGCAAAAGGAACGGAAGAATTTCTTGGACAGACGATTACAGTTACAAATCAGACAGGTGGCGGTGGAGCGGTTGGACATACTGCAATTCAGACTGCAGAAAACGATGGCTATACAGTGGGTATGATTACATTTGAGTTAAGTTCATTACCGGCACAAGGCTTAGTAGACTTTACCTATGAGGATTTTGTTCCTCTTATGCGTGTGAACATGGAGCCAGCAGCAATAACGGTTTCGGCCGATTCTCAGTTTAACAGTATCAAAGAATTTCTGGACTATGCTAAAGAACATCCTGGAGAAATCAATATAGGTAACTCAGGAATCGGTGCAACTTGGCATGTCGCAGCAGGGCTTCTAGAACAAGTCACAGAGACACAATTCGGACATGTTCCATTTGACGGTGCAGCACCTGCGATTACAGCGCTGGTAGGAGGCCATGTTGATGCGGTATCAGTAAGCCCATCAGAAGTTCAAGCTCAAGTTGAAGCAGGAGATTTGAAGATTTTAGCAGTTATGGATACAGAGAGAACAGAGCTTTTCCCTGAGGTGCCAACTATGATTGAGGAAGGCTATGAGGTTTCATTCGGTACATGGAGAGGTTTGGCAGTGCCGGTAGGAACGCCAGATCATGTGGTTGCCACCTTATCCGATGCGTTCAAAAAAGGTATTGAATCTGAAGAATTCGTTGAGTATGCTCAAAATGCTGGTTTGACGATTGCTTATCAGAACGCGGAAGACTTCAAAGCTTTTCTAGCTAAGAATGCAGAAGAAGTTGCGGTTGCTATGGAAGCGTTGGGATTGGCAGCGGAATAATAATTAAGATGATTGCATAATTCAGATGAAAAAGATAATTATGCAATCATCTCAATTAATTTAGAAAAGAGGATAATATGAATAAACCTAATATTGTTAGTGCGTTGATTGGCGTTGCTATAAGTACTTATATATTGCTTGCAGCAAGCAGGTTTCCGTCAATACCGGGAAGTATGATTGGACCGGGATATTTTCCTGTGATGCTAGCTATAGGATTGATGTGTACGTCGATGATACTGCTTATACAAGCAATACTGAAGAAAGGAAAATTGGAATACAGTAAACTGGATGTCAAATCTCCTGAATTGATTCGATCATTCTTATCATTGGTGGCTACGGTGTTATATGCGATTTTGATGCAATTCACAGGGTTTATTGTAGCGACAGTGTTCTATTTGTTTTATTTGATGTATTTGCTAAAAAACAGAAATATTAAGCAGATGGCTATTTTATCGGTTTTGATTTCAATTGCTGTCTACATTGTTTTCAAAGGTGTTTTAAATCTAACATTACCAACAGGATTTTTAATATAGGAGGAGTAAAATGGATTTTAATTTATTGTTAGAAGGGTTTTCTAGTATACTTCAACCTGGAATATTACTGCTGGTTTTTTTGGGTGTCGCTGGTGGAATTTTGGTTGGTTCATTGCCTGGCTTGACGGCAACAATGGGGATTGCATTGTTGATACCATTTACATTTGGTATGGAGATTCATCAGAGTATGGCTATGTTGCTTGGTATTTTTAGTGGTGCCATTTATGGAGGATCTATCTCGGCAATCTTAATACGTACACCGGGAACTCCGGCAGCAGCGGCTACACTTTTAGATGGTTACCCTATGACTCTTCGAGGTGAGGCAGGCAGAGCGTTGGGAATGTCAGCGCTGGCTTCCTTTGTTGGGGGGTTTACAGGAGCTCTGATTATGACCTTTCTATCACCGCAGATATCTAAACTTGCACTTGAATTCAGTCCGGCTGAGTATTTTGCTCTTGCCCTTTTCGGGTTAAGCATCATTATTTCAGTTTCGGGTGGATCGGTTCTTAAAGGTGTGATATCAGGATTTTTTGGATTAATCATTGCAACCATGGGATTGGATCCAATTACCGGCTTTCCCAGATTTACATTTGGAGTGATGGACTTGTATGAAGGACCAAATTTTATCCCGACACTCATTGGACTGTTTGCTTTATCGGAAGTATTTAAAGGTGTTGAGACAATCGTTTCACAAAAGAAAATTGAAAATAAGATTACACAAATGTTTCCGAGTAGGTCGGATATTAAAGCTTCCTGGAAAGTAATTCTTAAGTCGAGTGTACTTGGTACCTTTATAGGCTCAATTCCAGGTGCGGGCAGTGATATTGCTGCATTTGTCGGTTATAGCGAAGCGAAAAGGTCATCAAAACATCCGGAAAAATTTGGAACAGGTGCCATAGAAGGTGTTGCTGCTGCAGAAGCATCCAATAATGCGTGTACTGGAGGGGCTATGATTCCCCTATTATCACTAGGAGTTCCTGGAGATGCGGTTACGGCAGTTCTGTTGGGGGCGTTTGTAATGCAAGGTCTGAAACCAGGTCCGTTACTCTATCGTGATCATATGGATATCGTATATAGTGTATTTGCCGCGATGATGGTTGCAAATGTTGCTATGTTCATCGTAGGTACGCTAGGAGTTAAGGTCTTTGCAAAAGTTATTACTGTAAACAAGAACATACTAATTCCTACCGTGTTTGTATTATCGCTAGTAGGAGCATATTCTATGAGAAACAGTGCTTTTGACTTATGGGTAGCCATTATTTTTGGTGTTATTGGTTACTTCATGCAAAGATATGATTTTCCGGTTTCTCCAATTCTTTTGTCTCTGATTCTTGGACCTATGGCAGAAAGTAATCTACGAAGAGCGCTTTTAATATCAAGAGGAAGTTGGTCCATTATTTATACAAGGCCGATCAGTGTAGCCTTGCTAGTACTTGCAGCTGTATCCCTAGTAAGCGCATTAATTAAGCAGAAAAAGTTGAATGATAAAGCAAAAATGCAGTAAGGATGTTCATTTTATTACTTTACAGGGAAGGGAGCTTTTGATAATATGGTATTAAATTTATAGTAATAGGAGATGTGTGATGAAGGGCAGAAAAAAAGTTTGTTTATCTTTTATATTATTCATTGTAATGGCATTATTAATAAGCTGCGTGAAGAATCCTGTTGTCATCGAAAATGAGATAGGATTTGAATCTCCTGAGCAAAATCAAGAGTTTCCCAGTAGAGCAATTCAGATTGTTATTCCTTTCGCACCAGGAGGTGGGACGGATAGTGTTGCTAGAGCTCTGATTGTCTCTGCCAATAATTACTTCGATCAGCCGGTCGTTGCTGTTAATAAATTAGGTGAAAGTGGAGCCAGGGGTCTGAGAGAAGGGCTGCTTGCCGCACCTGACGGTTATACAGTAACCCTTATCACCACCGAAACAAATTCTTTATCTGTCTTTGGGCTTCTTGATTTCAACTATACAGATATTGAGCCTTTACTTTTGCTGAATACAGAACCTGGAGTTATGGTTGTATCCAAGAATTTTCCCTTTAATAGTATAGAAGAATTGGTTGAAAGTATTTATAAGGAAAATAAGGAATATACAATAGGTAGTGCAGGAAAAGGAAGTAACTGGGATCTTGCGGCAAAGGGTGTTGAAAGAGAAGCTGATATCAAATTTGAAAGTAAGTTTTATAATGGTACATCGTTGGCTGTTTTAGATGTACTGGGAGGTTCGCTGGATATAGTAATTGCAGGGACATCCGAAGTAGTCCAACATCTGGAAAAAGGTGAGATGAAACTATTGACCGTATTAGCTGATGAACGTTTGGAAGCTTTTCCGGATGTGAAAACTTTTAAGGAATCAGGATATGATTTCAGTATCTATACATGGCGGGGGCTAGCGATTCCACAAGGTGTAGATCCTGAAGTTAAACGTATTCTTATGGAAGGCTTTGCAAATGCGGCAAAAGATAAAAACTTCATAGATATGCTTTCACAGCTTAGACTTAACTATGATTTTAGGGAACAAGATGATTTTATTGAATTCTTGGAGCAGGATTTAAAATTTTATAATGAGATGAACAATAATTTAAGTGACAGTTTGAATTAAAAATGATTGGAGAGTATATGGAATTTATAGAGCTGATAAAAGAAGCGAGATCAACACGACGCTTCAAACAAAAAGAAATCTCGATGGAAACATTGAAAAAACTTGTTGAATATGCTAGATACAGCCCAAGTGGTGCCAATCGTCAATTGCTAAAATACATGTTTATAACGGATAGAGAACTACGAAATAAAGTAAATCAACAGATTAAGTGGGCTGGGGCTTTAAATGATTGGAAGGGGCCAGCTGAGGGCGAACAACCGATGGCATATATTTGTATTCTTTTAGATAAAACAATCGGAACAAATCCCGGAGTCGACCACGGAATTGCGGCTCAAAGTATAGTGCTAGGTGCAAAGTCTTTAGGACTTGGAAGTTGTATAATTGGAGCTTTCAATAAGCCGGTTTTGCAAAAACTTCTGAACTTTCCGGATTCATTACAATGTCTTCTCATCATTGCCTTAGGTGAGGCAGGTGAAAGAGTTGTTGTGGATGATTTGTCCGCTGGACAGAGTATGGCTTATTATCGAGATGAGAAAAATGTTCACCATGTACCAAAAAGAAAGTTAGAAGACCTTATTTGGACAAAATGAAGAGTTGCAATATATCTTTTTATGGTGTATTATTATACTCATAAATACGTAATCGATACGGATATACGAAAAGAAACTAAGAAACTAAATAAAGATTAATTTAAAGAAGAGGAATTAAAAATGAATAATTTTAATTGGAATTTCCCAACAGAATTAGTGTATGGAGTTGGCCGAATTAAAGAGATTGGTCAAATAGCGAAAAGATATGGCAGCAAAGCAATGATTGCAACGTATGCAAGAGGAGGATTCTTAGATCCAATTATTGACAAAGTGGAGTCCTCACTTAAAGACGCCGGAGTTGAATTTGTGACTTTTACAGGAATTGAACCTAATCCAAGAGCCCAGACTATTGATAAAGCGATTGATCTTTTTAAGGAAGAAAACTGTGAATTTGTCATTGCCCTTGGTGGTGGAAGCGTTATTGATGGTTCAAAATATATTGCGGCAACTGGATATTCAGGTGGAAAGTCTTGGGATTATGTTGTCTTAGGAGATCGGGTGCCAAGAGAGTATACAGGTGCATATCCAATTATTTCCATACCTACTATCTCTGCATCAGGTTCAGAGTGTAATGCAGGTGGGGTGTTGACAAATGCTGAGACAAATGAAAAGAGTTTTTCGAGATCGGCTTATCGATTCCCAAAAGTTGCAATTGTTGATCCGGAATTATTGACATCTGTACCGTTATCAATAACAAAAGATAGTTGTGTCGATATTTTCTCACATTTAATTGAACATTATTTATCGAGCCAAGAAGAATCTGAATTTGCTGATAGAATAACAGAAGGTATTATTTTGACATTGAAAGAGAATTTTGACATGATTATAAACAATCTTCAGGACATGGAAGTAAGAGGTCAGCTTGCATTATGTTCTATTTTTGGTTGGTCTGGGATTCAAGCTCTTGGAAGAACAGGCTCTATCCCAATGCATTCAATCGAAATGCCGTTAAGCGCGATTTACGACCTACCTCATGGAAGAGGTATGACTATCGTTATACCTCCATATCTAGAAGTGATGTCAGATGTGATGCCTGATAGATGGGCGAAGTTAGCAAGAAGATGTTTTGGAGTTACAGAAAAAGATGATTTAAAAGCGGCTAAGTTGTTATCTGTGAAGGTCGTAGAATGGTTGAAGTCTACAGATTCCCATTTAACACTTGCTGATGTAAATATATCTGCAGAACAGTTTGAAAAGATGGCAGATGATGTTGTTAGAATGTTCCCAGGAAATGAGCCAAATACAACAAACGGACCAAGACCGATTACGAAGGAAGATATTATCAAAATATATCAAATGTGTTAAAATTACAACTAAATGCCTTTAGATTGTCAATAATTTTGACACGCATCTAAAGGTGTTTTTTTGTATATTTATTATAATATCAGAAATACAAAGAAAATATGTATAAGCGAAATGTTCGCGTATATACAAAAACATCTGTACATTTTCATTTTTTTTTTGTATAATAATGAAAAAAGGTAAAGGTGAAAAAAATGGCTATTAATAAATCGACGCTTCGAACTATAAGTATTTTAGAACTTATCGCAAAAAATGCTCAAGGAATGACACTTTCGGAAATTGCTCTTGAATTAGATTTTCCTATAACAAGTACGAGTGATATTGTTAAAGCACTACTAGAAAAAGAAATGATTGAAATAGTGGATCAACGAAGCAAGTTGTATGGAATTGGAGTGAAGGCGTATTTTATAGGAAATGCATTTATAAGTAACATGACCCTTATAGATAAGGCAAAACCGATTGTAGAGACGTTAGGAAATCAAGTTAATAAAACTGTTTTTATAGGCAAGGAAGTTAATGGAGGTATTACTTATATTTATAAGTATGAACCAGAAAATCCTTTAGTAGCGACATGTTCAATAGGAAGTAGAACAAACCTTCATAGTACATCCTTAGGGAAATGTATTATTGCGTATAATGATGAATTGTATCAGAAAACATTAACTAGCGAATTAATTTCAAAAACTCCGTATACCATTACAGATCCTCAAATACTTGTAGAAGAAATTGATAAAGTCAAAAAATTAGGATATGCAATTGATAATCGAGAACAAAACGAACATTTGCTATGTATAGGAGCACCTATTTTTGATAATGAAGGAACTGTGATTGCGGCATTAAGTATTAGCGGTTTGTATACTGATCACGTTAACATCGAGTATGAGGCAAACCTTGTTAAAGAAAAAGCGAATTTGATATCAGAGAAAATGGGATGTCGTATGCATGTATAATTTTATACATGCATACGAAAAATTGCGTAATCGATACGTAAATACAGAGAGAAATATTTTTTTTTGTCTTTTTTGTATTAAATGTAGCTTGTGTTCAGTTTAAAATGATTTTTTTTGTGCAAAATATTAAAAAAACTCTAGACAAGAAAAGTAGAGTATGTTATTATTATATTAGCGTAACGGATACGCATATACGAAATAAGAGGTGAAACATGAAAGATTATGTATTTATTCAAGAAAATATCGACGAACTAAGATCAAGTATATATACCAATAAGAAACGTTTTTTTCGCCGCTTAGATGAACAATGTGTTCGTTACCATAATATGCGGTTGAGCGAAAACCATCCAGAAGGTAGTTCGACTTATATGGGGATAGCTATTGCAAATTTAGCCTTAGCTTATGTTTTGACAGAACAGGAACATTATTTAGACGATGCAAGACGGTTTATAAAAACCGTTGTTAATTATCCGCATTGGGGACATGCACATCTTGTTGATGTGGACTTATCAGCTGCATGGATATTGTTTGGATTAAGCATTGGATATGATTGGCTTAAAGATGTAATAACACAAGAAGAAAAAAATGAGATTTGCGAAAAGTTATTACTCCAGAGTCGTCGTATGTATACATTCAAAGTTAAAACGGAAGGTGAAGGATGGTCAACGAATTATTGGCAGAATCATAATTGGATCAATCTTACCGGTCTAGCAGTTGCAGGTTATGCACTTTTAAGTGAAGAAAAATACCGAGATGAAGCTCTTGATTGGATTACGAGTGCAAAAGAGAATTTTGACTATGTTTATCAAAATATGGCGGCAGATGGAAGTGATTATGAAGGTGTGGTTTATTGGAGATATGGAGCCATGTGGTTGTTTGTGTATGCACACCTGCTTAATGAGCGAGAAGGTATTAATTATTTCAAAAGTTCTGAATTTTTGAAAAATACATTTGAATATCGTTTATATCAAAGTGCACCGAACTTGGAAGAGCAGATTAACTTTGGAGATTGCCATGATAAATATAGTGGTCATTCGACGGCTATTTACTACAAAACAGCCTCGGAATTTAAGAATGGTTACGCACAGTACATGGGAGATTTTGTTGTTAATAACCACCTATATAAAGAAGCCTTTGAATCGGGTGTCAAGCCGGGAATACTTCCGGAGTGTTTCTTTGAACTATTGTTCTATGATTCAACAGTTGAGGCAAAACTGTTGGATGATTTACCAACAACAAAGTATTTTGAAGATCTTGGATTAGTTGTTTATAGAGATTCATGGGCACGAGATGCTCTTCATGTTTCTTTTAAGTCTGGATCTCCAGGTGGTAAAACTCAATGGGAAAAACTTTGGGAACTAAAAAACAAAAAAGGATATAATTGTTTTGGATTGTCGCATCAGCACCCCGATAATAATAGCTTTATAATTCATTATGGTGGTAAATTTTTAAGCATCGATGATGGATACAATCGTTCAGTTAAAGCTTCTGACCATAATATGATTCTTGTCGATGGCCAAGGATTTGAAGATGAAGGTGTTAATAATATATTTAAAAATTATACACAAGACATGATTGGTGAGATGAAAAGTGTAGAATTTATAAATAATCAAGTGTATGCAATAGGCGAAACGGCAAAGACTTATAAAAAAGCATTGAAAATGAAACAAGTTGAACGTCAAATGTTAATAACAGAATCAGGATGTATTATATTTTACGATAAGACAGATAGTGAAAATATACATGAATATACTTGGCAGATGTACACAGAAACATATCCGGAAAATATTGCTATCGATGCAACGATGACTCAAGTAAAAGCCGAATATAAAAATGGATTGGCGGCAATGTGTTTATGGCAAAAAGCAAGTCAAGAAGTTAGTGTTGGCCAGCATTTGAACACGGTGCGAGCGGTAATGACAACACAAGAGCCGGATAATTACCGAGAAACACATATGAAAGGCTTAACGATAAAAAATCAAGTGAAAAACGAGAAAATGGAGTTTTTGACAATTATTAAGCCTTATTCTTCTTCTGAAAAATGTCCAGTGGAGATACAGTTTTCATCGGATAATATTAAAGAAGTTAAGATTCAAACTTATAATCAAGAAGAAAACTACCGAATTATTAATGGAATTATTAAGAAGGTGGAATAATCTATGTCGCTAAACGAATATAAACGTCTTGATTTAACGCTAATGCTTGTGTTAGCCTTTGTTGCGGAAATAATGGGACAGTATTTGCATATCAAATTACCTGGGGCTGGGTTTTATCTTAGTTTTTCAATGATGATTACGATTATAGCGATGCTACGTTGGGGAGTTGTAGGTGGAATTGTTAGTATATCAACAGTGGTAGCAACACTTATTTTCACACCAGAACTTAGAGTTTCAATAGTTGTCATCCACTTACTAAGTTATAGTTCAGTCATGTTAATTCCTATTATTTTCCGAAAAAGATCTGTTTATGAAATCGTATCGACAACATGGAGATTTATGTTATATATTGTCACTACATTTGGAATAGTTATGGTGGTATATAGCATTGTGGCATCGTTGATGGGGTATCCTTTTTTGGAAATACTCGTACTTATTTTCAGTCGACAGTTATTTAGTTTGCTGATGAGTTATATTGTTTTACTGATAATTAGACATCAAAAAGAATTGTTGGTGGATATGACAATATATTTTAATGAAGACAAGGAGACGAAGAAATGAAGATGAAATCAGTTATTAAAGAAAGTAAACTGGTAAGGTATGGTCGGGTCATACTCTCGGATTGGCAACTGTATGCATTGCTTTTACCGTTAGTTATCTGGTTTGCATTATGGGCCTACAAGCCTATGGGAGGTTTGCTCATTGCCTTTAAAAATTATCAGCCGAATCTAGGGATAGGCGGAAGTGAATTTGTTGGGTTTTCGAACTTTATATCATTGATTAATGGAGCCTTTGCGGACCAATTTTGGAGAGCGTTTAGAAATACATTTCTCATAAGTTTATATGGATTGATTTATGGATTTCCTATACCGATTATATTAGCTTTGTTCTTTAGTGAGCTAACGCATAATGGCTATCGAAAAGTGATTCAAACCCTTACTTATTTACCGCACTTTCTTTCAGAAGTTACAATTACAAGCTTGGTTTTAACACTCCTATATAATGGTGAAGTGAACACTGGTGTTATAGCAACGGCTTTGATGGGGTTAAATATTATTCCGGAAGGAACAAAACTCGTACAAGAAGCATCATTTTTTAGACCCTTATATATTATTACAGGAATATGGAAGGAAGCGGGATATAGTTCAATTGTTTATTTTGCCGCAATTATGAGTGTTTCACCAACCCTTTATGAGGCAATAAAGGTTGATGGAGGAAATAAATTACAAGAGATTAGATTTGTGACGTTTCCGGGGATGGCACCGACATTGATTATTATGATTATTATGCGAATTGGTCAAATGTTAACCGTAGGATATGAACGTATTATTTTGTTATATAACGCGAATACTTACGAAACAGCGGATGTATTAAGCAGTTTTGTTTTTAGAATTGGATTACAAGGTGGTAATCAGGCACTAGGAGCTTCGGCGGGAATGTTTAATGCACTTATAGGATTTGCGCTTGTAATGGGAGCGAACTTTATAAGTAGGCAAGTGTCAGAAACTTCATTGTGGTAGGAGGAACTATGGATAGATTAAACAGAAGTGAAGCAGTTTTTAAAGTGATTTCATATGTTTTGATTGGAGCGTTTGGGATAATGGCACTATATCCTGTGGTATATGCTTTTTCGGCTTCAATTAGTGGAAAAGTAGCATATGAATCCGGTCAAATTGTTCTATTGCCTAAAAACGTAAATTTTCAGGTATATAAATTACTATATGAGGATAAAGGGTTTTGGATCTCATATATTAATACGCTGTTTTATACCATGTTTGGTACAGCGTGGAGTGTATTTATCTCAACACTTGGAGCATATGCATTAGCAAAACGACGGCTTTTATTCAGACGACAATTTAATTTTTTAGTCGTGTTTACAATGTGGTTTAATGCAGGAATGATTCCGACATACTTGAATTATGTAAACATGGGAGTAGCTAACCGATGGGGAATTGTAGTTGCATTTGGAATCCAAGCATATAATATTATATTACTTAGAAATTATTTTGAAGGTGTACCTAAAGAAATTGAAGAAGCTGCCCGTGTTGATGGTGTTAATGAATTCCAGCTATTAGGTCAGATTTTCATACCTATGTCACGGGCTGCGATGGCAACCGTAACGCTCTTTTATGCGACAAGTCGCTGGAATGGTTATTTTTGGTCAAGGTTGCTATTGACTAATCCAATGGAATTACCTTTGCAAGTATATATGCGAATATTAGTAGAAAACTATCAATCTATGTTTGATGATATGCCGCTTGATTTACCTTATGCAGCAGATTCTTATGTCTATGCGATTATTGTATCATCAATTATACCTGTACTACTGATTTACCCACATATTCAAAAGTATTTTGCAAAAGGCGTCAATCTTGGTGGTGTTAAAGGTTAGAAAAGTTTGTTAGCACATAGTGCACAAAATAAAAGGAGGAAAAGAAATGAAAAAGTATGTAGCAATGTTTTTAGTTATGTTAATGATGGGGAGTTTAATTGGTTGTAATTCAACTGATTTGACACAAGATCCTGTAGCACAGGAAGAGAATGAAGACACATCAACAAATGATTCATCAGAAGGTGCTATGACGAAAGAATTAGAGTATGCAGACAACCTTGAAATCAACATTTCAATGGGAAATAACCAACGGACAATTACCTATAATCAAGCGACGCCATTAATATTACCAGATGGTACATCTGTTGCTCAAGGTGATTTAAAACCAACATGGCAATATTACGAAAAATTATTAGGATTTTCTATTGAAGACATGGCAATACAAGACCAAAAAGCGACAGAAATGATGGACTTAGCTGCTGCAATTAGTTTTTCCGATGCGACAATTTATGGTGGAAATTCAATTGCTGAAGATTTTGTATCTTATGGACCACAAGGTTATTTCCTTGATTTAACCACACGAATGAATGATATGCCTGCAGTCAAAGCTTTCTTTGAAGAAAATCAAGATGTACTTGATGCGATAACAGCATATGATGGAGGCGTATATTATTTGCCATATGTTGCAGAAATTGGAAATTATGCACGTGTCTTTGCAGGACGCGAAAGTTGGGTAACAGCACTGTTAGATTCAGATGCTGCCTTAGAAGCAGAGACAGCAACGATTAATACAGAATATGAAGGCTTTGAAGACAGACACGAAAGTAATATTATTAAACTTCAAAATGAAGTAAGTAATGGAACATTAACACGTGATGTAGCACTAGAAACGTTGCTGACATATATAAGTGAAACATATCCTGAGTTAGATAAACCATCAGATTTATATTTGAATGCAACAGCGCAATATGATATTGATGAACTAATTGCACTTTGGAGAGTTATTGAGTTGTCACCGAATACTTTATCAAAACTAGAGACAGGTTCAATAGTTGCAGATGCTGAAATTTCTCCGTTTTTTGTAAGAAAAGCAGAATATAGAGAAGATGTCGTACGATTGGCAACTTACTTTGGAGGCCAACGTGTACACGGATCAGATTCTTATGCAGCGCGTTTTTACCTAAATGAAGACAATGAATTGACCTATTCTTATTCAGAAGATAGCTTTTTAGAAATTGTAGGATATCTGCAGGATATATACCAAGAAGGTTTGATTCATAGTGAATTTGCAGAAATGAGCTCTAAAGACGATTTTAGAAAAGCACTTTATTCATCAGATGAAAATGAAGGTCAGCGTCAATTTGGTTTTATGACATATGACTGGATTGCATCAACAACAGCAGCGAATGCAGATGTTGTTGGTATGTTACCACCATTAACACAAATCGGAACAGATGAATATATTCACTACATGGAGAATACTAGAGTAATTAAACCGGATGGTTGGGGTATTTCAACGGCTGCATCTGATGAAGAAATTAATTCGGCGCTAAAAATGTTTAACTTATTATTTACTGAAGAAGGACATCAAGCGCAAAACTATGGTATTCCTCAAAATCTGGTTGAAGGAGAAACTTTCTTGGGTCCAGATGGGGTTGAATATCCGAAATTTAATGAATGGCTTTTAACGACTGCGGATGAACTGAAGAATAGTGACGTTTCTGGATTTTTAAGAGATTTCATGGGGTCACAAATTCCAATCGGATATCAAAAGGAAATCGGATTTGAATATCAATATACAGTAAATCGTGGATGGGATGCATGGGCATTGTATAATGAAGCTGAAGTACGAATGACTTCGTATGATGCAACAGAACCATTATTTAAACTAGTACCCACAGTATTTTCACTTACAGAGCAAGACACTGCAAAGTTAGCAACAGTATCTATTAATGAAGAACAAACAGATCAAATCTTTTTGTTCATTACAGATTCAAGCAACGCACTTGATTCACCTGAAGATTTAAAAGCAATGTTTGAAGCAAGTGGAGTTGACGTATATATAGATGTATACAAAAATGCATATGAACGAATGCTTCAATAATTCATACTATTATTTATCGATACAACACAATTTTTAAGTGAACATATTCTTATGACTATGGTAAAGGTCTATAAACCTTATCATAGCCATAAGGTTCACTAAATAAGTTGCTAAATAAGGCAGCAATGATCAGGAGGAATTTATGGCCACAAAAAAAGTAAAAAATAAACAGGGAATCATAGTATATGGCCTTATTACAACAGCAGTTATTCAATTTATTTATGCCCTTGGTTTTATGACGAATTTTTATAATTTGTTTTATGAAGGAACAACGGAAATGTTTGACTTCTATAAACGATTACAGGTAGTTAATCAATTCATTTTTAGAACAAGTCTTGTTATTCTAATTGTAACTATTTTGCTACTTGCCTTTGACTTAAACAAACATTCTAAGAGCTTCTTTGGACCCTTTGTTATCTTTGGATTGCTTCTTTATACAGTATATAACTTTACAACTATATTTCCAGCCCTCGTATATTATGCAAACATTTATAAAAGGTTTGACTTTTCTCAGATAGCAAATTATACGGCGCGACCGGAGGTTTTTTACCTAGGAATTGCAATCATGTCAATTTGCATTTTATTAGAAACAATATTATTTTTAAGTGTAATTATTATGAAAAGGAGTGCAAAAAATGCATAATGAAAGCAAATATAATTATCAAGAAAATAAAAAAGCATATAATTTTGTTTTGATTGCTTTAGCCCTAAATACTATGGTTATTATATCATTATTAAAGGCAATACCATTAAATTATCTTATTGGTTCAGTAATTATATTTAATATTATATTTACTTTATTAGGTTTTCTACTTGCAATAAGGGTGAAAATTTATAGTGTGAATTGGGCAAAAATTGCAATAGGGTTTGGTTTAATTCAATTTTTTAGGGTAATAATACTGCCATTAGAAGGATTTACAGGATTAGCACTTATTCTAAAGTTTTTGTTAATCATCTCGGGAGTCTTAATAATTATTGCAAGTATAACAACGTTACACAGAGCCAAAATAAAAGCAAGCAATATGATTGATGTTGAAAGCAACTAGGAGGCAAGTATGGCAGGATTAAAATGTATAAATATCAATAAAATTTATGATAAAAAAGTTCATGCTGTTAAAGATTTTAATTTAGAAATTAATGATGGAGAATTTATTGTATTAGTTGGCCCGTCAGGGTGTGGTAAATCAACCTTATTACGCATGATTTCTGGCTTAGAAAGTATAACAAGTGGTGAGCTGTACATTGGTGATAAAATAGTAAATAATTTAGCTCCGTCTGATCGGGATATAGCTATGGTTTTTCAAAATTATGCATTATATGGACATATGACGGTCTATGAAAATATGGGATTTAGTTTTATTATTCGTCACCAAAACAGTGATGTTATGCATGATAAAGTTATTGAAGCATCAGAAATTGTTGGCTTACATAACTTGTTAAACCGTAAACCGGGAAACTTATCTGGTGGTCAGCGTCAACGGGTTGCGCTAGGACGATCAATTGTACGGGATGCTCAAGTATTTCTTTTAGATGAACCATTATCAAACTTAGATGCTAAGTTACGTCATGAAACACGAAATGAGCTAGTGAAATTACACGAGGCATTAAAGACAACGTTTATTTATGTAACTCATGATCAAGTGGAAGCAATGACCATGGCAGATCGAATGGTAATTATGAAAGATGGAATCATACAGCAGGTAGGAACACCCGCAGAAGTCTATTCCTATCCCAATAATGCTTATGTAGCTGGATTTATAGGAAGTCCTTCCATGAACTTTGTCGAAGGAAAGATCTTAAATGGGAATTTTCATTCAAAAGATTTAACATTTGAATTAACAGAAGATCAAAAGAAAAAATTAGTACAGTACAATAATCAAATGGTATTGTTAGGCCTTCGACCAGAAGATATTTCAAGAAAAAATGACCAAGAAACATTCAATGAAATAACAGTGACTATAACAGCTGGAATTGTTGAATTATTAGGTGCAGATATGTGGGTGCATTTTGATTGGAACAATACAGATACAATTGCTTGTCTAAAATCTGGGCGTGACATTAAAATAGATACAGTATTTGATATTCAATTTTCTTTAGATCATGTACATTTCTTTGATATTGAAACGACAGAACGTATTGTTGGAGGTGGACATAGTGGAGAGCTTTAAGTATAAAATTGCAAAATATATTATAGTTGCTATGACCATAATGCAATTAGCGTTATCACAAATTCATATTGCAGCTATCACAAAAGTATTTGTATTAGAAGTCGGATTCTTCTTGTTTTTATATATCATATTTGGACTACTAATAACCTTTAATTTAATGTCAAAGAACAATGAAAGCAGCAAATTTTTATTTCAAACGACGGGATCAATCTTTATTGCGGTAGCAACAGGAGGATACTTTATGTATCTAATGTATAGTGATTACAAGAGCAATTCTCTTGTAGAATTGGATCAAATTCAGCTATCACTAATTTTAGTCGGAGTAGGTATTGGAACGTATGTTCTTTCTTGGTTCTATATGTTGATTCAAGAATTTAGAGGTGAATAATGTATGAAAAAATTTTTTAGTGACGCTAAAATAGAATGGATTATTCGCTTTTGGACAGCAGGAGCTGTGTATTTTTTCATTGGGTGGGGAACTAACTTAGGAGGTCAACAATCCTTAATTGATTATATTTTTTTCTTAGGGATTGCTATTGGGATTTTTGAACTTTATATTACACGGACAATTATCCGTAACATGATAAAGTCCCCCAAAGAGCATATTCGCTACAATAATCATCGAAAAAACACACTACTGCAACGTGTCATTAGTAATCTTTTATTTATATTAAAAAGCATTTTTATTATTCTTATCGTTACCAGTATCTATTCAAGTATAAATCAGTCTGCGATTTTTCTGTTTGATTTGTCGGAAGATCAGATTTTTCTACCGGGAGAACCTATATTATTCGGGGTTTTTTACACATTGGTCTATAGTTTACTTGAGCGCATTAAAGAAAGATTTTATATTAGAATAAAAGGAGTAAAATAATGTTAAATGTAGAGCAAATGGCAAAGAAAATGAAGCAAGAGGTTGAAGAATTTGCAAAAGGATTTTCTGATGACCCAATATATCGAACAGCATGGGGGCATCATTATTTCTGTGAAAAAGATGGTACGGCGCTTGTGTTTAATTCGGAGAATGAAGATGAACATCGCTGTCCATTATGCCAAACAAGCTATAAGTCAGAATTGTACAAAGAAGTATGGATATATATATATAGAAATAATGCTGCTACAACGGTGTTAAAAGCAGCAGCGCTTTATAAAAGAACGAAAGAAAAAAACTTGCTGAAAATAATTTGTGACATTAGTCAGTTTTATATATATAAATTTGAAGAATTTCCATTACATAATAAGGAAGGACTCTATTTTGATTCTTACCAAGAAATGAAGTGGGGATGTGGGCGAATAATGCCCCAAAACTTAAATGAAAGTATCTTTTTTATTCGAATTTTTATGGCACTTGAATTGGTTAAAGAAGATTTACCGAAAGATTTCCTTGACTATATTAAAAATACATTTGCATCACAATTTTTCAATTTGCTAAAGTCTCAGGTTGTAAAAATTCATAATATCTCATGTTGGATGAATAACGCAATTGGTGTGGTTGGTTTGTTTTCATCTAGGGAAGACTTAGTTGAATTTGCTTTCAATGGACAATTCAATAATCGACGCCAGCTACTAGAAGGAGTCACAGAAGATGGATTCTGGTATGAAGGTTCTATTCATTATAACTTCTTTACGTTAGAAGGTTTTATGTATTTGGGAATTTTTGCTCAGAGATATAATTATACTTTTGAAGAAACATCAGTTTTAGAGAAGATGTTAAAAGCCGCCTACAGCTATGCTTTCAGCAATCATATTTTACCTAATCCCAATGATGGGTGGCCAAATATTAATTTGAAAACATACTCATACATATATAGTATGGGTGTACAACTCTTTGGTGACAACAGTGAAATCGCCCAAATTTTACGTGCTATTTTAAAAAAGGATACAGAACGTGTTGAACTGCCATTGTCTAAACCCTACTATTACAAAAACGAAATTTCATTAGAACGATTTATCTTTATTCCGGAATTTAATATAGATGGGAAGATAAAACAAAATATTAGTACAACAAATTTTGGAGCTTCAAATTTTATTATATTAAAAAATGAAACATGGAATGTCTTTGTAAAATATGGACATCATGGACCTTCTCATGCACATCCGGATAAAATGTCGGTTGAAATTACAGCAGTAGATAGACTCATAACCCGAGATTTATCAAATGCAGGATATGGGGCCGTGATATGTAATGAATGGCATCGAAAAACACCTTCACATACAACGGTGATTGTAGATGGAACAGACCATACCTCTGTTGAACCAGGGCAACTATTAGAATATAAGGATGACTATTGTGTGACACAGGCAAGTAAAGTATATGAAGATGTTGACTTTAAGAGGTCAATTAAAATTTCAGAAACAAGTTTGCAAGATCAATTTATTTGTACATCGGAAAAAGAAAGAACATATGATTATGTCTTTCACAATGAAGGAAACATCACAGAAGAAAGCCTTAAAAAATATAATTGGAAACCTAGTGATTTAGGCTATGAAAAAAATGGCTATCAATACTATGAGAATGTCATGAAGTTAGATGATAATACGCAAGAGATTGTATTAAATTGGCAAATTAAAGACATCCAAATAGAAAGCGTTTTTAATACACTTGATTGTGAAGTCTATATAGCCTGGACGCCAGACAATCCTGTGAATAAATTAAGAAGAAGTCTTCTTATTCGAAAAAAAATGAAAAAGGCAGAATTTAACGTTACTTGGAATTACAGAGAGGAGAATAGTTATGATTAAGCACTATTTTAAGCACGAAACATGTGAAATTGAAGATTTAGGCAATGGCATTAAACGTCGAGTTTTGGCGTATGATGAAAATATGATGACAGTAGAGGTCACTTTTGAAAAAGGTGCGATTGGTGCGATGCACAATCATCCGCATGAACAAATGACATATATTATTTCTGGAAAATTTGAATTTAACATTGATGGAGAAAAAATGATTTTGACAGCAGGTGATATGACATATAAAGAACCAGATATTATGCATGGCGCTGTATGTTTAGAAGCAGGTCAATTACTTGATGTTTTCACACCAAGTCGAAAAGATTTTTTATAAAATAGGAGGATTATCATGAAAAAAAATGCATTAATTACAGGCGGAACGGGCGGTATTGGTTTATCAACAGCTAAAGCATTGGGTAAATTAGGATACCATATTATATTAAATGGTATTGATCAAGAACAAGGGAAAAATGCAATTCAAGAATTAGAAAAAGAAAATATTTCCGTTGAATTACATATCTTTGATGTTACAGACGAAAAAGCTGTATTAGAAGGGTTTGAAGCAATACAAAAAGAAAATGACAGTTTAGATATCTTGATTAACAATGCAGGTGGTTTAGGAGGACGGTCAAGATTTGAAGACATGTCAACAAGTTTTTATCGTAGTGTCATGGCATTAAATTTAGATAGTGTTTTCTTTATCACACGTTCAGCAATTCCAATGTTGAAGAAGGGAAATAATGCATCAATTGTAAACTTCACTTCAATTGCTGCATGGAACTCAGGTGGACCAGGAGCTGGAATTTATGGAACAGCTAAAGCAGCAGTACTCACACTAACACGTGCTTTAGCAAAAGATCTTGCGGAGTATAATATTAGAGTCAACGCTGTATCTCCAGGAACGATTGATACACCTTTTCACCAAGCAACAAAAGAAACGAATATTGAGCTGTTCAACTCATGGAAAAATAATATTCTTATGAAACGCTTTGGACAACCGGAAGAAGTAGCTTCGGTAATCGAATTCCTCGTAAGTGAGAAGGCATCATTCTTAACAGGTGAAGTTATTCAAATTAATGGAGGACAAGATTTCCTATAAGGTGGAAAAATGAAAAATAATATCTTAAAAGGGAACCTGCTAAAAAGTATCAGCTTTTTAGCAGGTCCTATTATATTAATGAACTTCTTTAACGCATTATATCAGCTTATTGATACATACTTCGTTACGACCATAGGCGTTAATGAAACAGCGGCAGTAACTTTCGTGGGTCCGGTTAATCAGATGATTACTTCAATTGGCGTAGGTTTATCTATTGCAGGAGCAAGCTTGGTTGCACGTGAAATAGGAAAACAAAACAAGGTAAAAGAGTTTCAATATGCCAACAATTTAATAATAATATCAATAATGTTAGGTATATTAGTTGCAGGAAGTTGTTCGCTTTTTTCAGAGAATATTTTGATTCAATTAGGCGTCACAGAGAACTTGTTGTTGAAAAGTGATATTTATTTTAAATATACAGTTTTAGCTGCTCCATTTCAATTTATTTCAGCAGCGTATCTAGGCATTAGAAGAGCTCAGGGAGATACTTTTAAACCATCAGTTTTGTTTATAATGTCAATTGTAATCAAGGTTTTCTTAACATATGTCTTTGTTGTGCATTTATCAAAGGGTATTATTAGCCTTGCTCTAGCCACACTAATTGCAAATTTAAGTCTTGCAGCAGCAGGGATGTATAGTCTGTATTTTAGTCGGAATAAGCAAGTGCTTAAGATAGATAAAAATTTATTTAATAAAAGTATCGTTTATGATATTATCAGAATCGGTATTCCATCAGTATTAGAAAAGAGTGCAACGTCATACGGTTTTTTAATGATTAATCAAAGAGTGTTATTTTATGGGGAGGCAGTCCTTGTGGCCTATGGAGTAACCAACAGAATTAATTCATTGGCTTTTGCTAGTGTAACAGGAATTGGTACGGCTACAGCAACAATTATCAGTCAAAATCTAGGAGCAAAAAATTATAAACGTATTAGTCAAACTGTTAAAGTAGGGTACTTAACAGCTTTAGCTCTTTCGATTGTTACAATGACAATTATATGGACATTTAGAGCAAATATTGCAGGTCAGTTTTCTGAAAAAGATCCGCTAGTATTTCAACATATTATGAATGCCATGTCAACATATTCTTTTTCTATCATACCCTGGGGATTCTTTCAGATTGTTATTGGTTTTTACCAAGGAATAGGAAAGACAAAATATAATTTATATTTAAGCTTGATTCGTTTATATGCCTTTCGATTACCCTTAGTAATTATTCTTATGAAATTATTTGCAGAAATTGGAGAGTATAGTATTTGGTATGCAATGCTTTTTAGTAATATTTTAACAGCCATTATTGCAATAGCAATGCGAAAAAAAGAGCAAAAAAAGTTGATTTAGAAAAGAGGAGATTATGGAACAAATAATAACAGCTATTTTAGTTGTTTTACCCGTTTTTATAACAATAACCATAGGCGTTATTTTACGTCAAAAAAATTGGGTTAATGAAGAATTTATTCATATGTCTATGAAAATTGTGTTTAATATTTGCTTGCCGAGTATGTTGTTTTTACAAGTAAGTAAGGCGGATACAAGTATTCTATTTAGTATAGATTCTTTAAAATTTGCAGGGTATTCTGCTTTAGCTACAGTGATAATCTACTATATATCTCAAGGACTGTCTAAAAAATTTATTCAGAAAGTTGATAGTAGAGGAACTTTTATACAGGGAAGCTTTCGAAGTAACTACATGATTATGGGATATGCAATTTTATATAATCTTTTTGGTGATCAGATTATTGAAAGAATGGCATTACTTTTTATTGTTATTATTCCGCTGTATAACATATTAGCTATTTCTGCATTGACAAAAAGACAATCTAATTCTATGGTAAAGCACATATTTAATATGCTATGTAAATTTGCGAAAAACCCCTTGATAATAGGAATATTTTTCGGTTTTGTAGCTGCATATTTTCGTCTTAGCATTCCGGGAGTGGTTGAACAAACATTGTCGAGTCTGGCTACTGTTTCAACGCCATTAGGGCTTATAGGTATTGGGGCTTATATGAATTTCAGTGAAATGAGTACAGTAATAGATAGCACAAAAGCAGCCTTTCTTAAATTGATTGTATATCCTTTCTTAGTCGTTTCTATTGGGATTGTTCTAGGTTTTGATTATATTGATAGAATTATTTTATTTGTACTTTTTGGTTCCCCTACAGCAATCAGTAGTTTTATAATGGCAACTGCATTAGGTGGTGACCCGAAACTTGCAGCCAATATTGTTATAATCAGTACAGCATTATCTTTAATTACTTTTGTCGTTGGTTTATCAGTGTTAAGTATGATTTAAAAGGAGTATATATGAAATTATTATTAAAAAAGAATCTAGAGAATTTAAAGGAAGATATTAGAGAAGAAAAAAGCGAACATTTTTCGAGATTATTAGAACAATGCAAATGGTATTCAGAGCAAAAATTAAGCAAAGAACATCCACCAACAAGTATTACCTATATTGGAATGGGTGCAGCAAATCTATCACTTGCTTATCTTCTTACTGGCCAAAAACAATATTTTGAAGAAGCTAAGCGATGGATATTTACAGCAGTTAATTATGATGTTTGGGGCTATGGTTTTTTAGTAGATGTGGATTTAAGTGCATCTTGGTTACTATACGGGTTAGGACTTAGTTACAGCTGGTTAAAAGATGAATTAGAAGAAAAGGAACGAAAGATTTTCCTTGATAAATTGATTTTGCAAGGAACTAAAATCTTTGAATATGGACAAAAAAATAAAGGCAATTGCTGGTCAACAGATTACTGGCAGAATCATAACTGGATTAATTATAGTGGATTGTTAACAACAGCTTATGCCATCAAGGATGAATATAACGAAGCAAATATTTGGATCAAAGAAATAGTGGATAATTTTACTTATGTTATGGATGTTATGCCAAAAGACGGTTCTAATTATGAAGGGACTGGTTATTGGAGATACGCAATAAACTTTTTCTTGGTAGTAGCAGAATTAATTCGTGAGCATGAAAAAATTGACTTGTTTCAAAGCGATTTTCTAAAAAAAACATTTTGGTTTAAGTTATATCAAACAGCACCAAATATGGAAGAAAATATTAATTTCGCAGATGTACATGATACACGTAGTTCTCATTCAATAGCTGCCTATTACAAATTGGCAGCTGAATATGACAATGAATATGCACAGTGGATGGGGGAAGAAGTGCGAACTAAATTTCTCTTTAGAGAAGCATATCAAAGTAAAATATTCCCGGGAATTATGCCTGAAGCCTTTATGGAATTAATATGGTATAATCCGAAAATCAAAACCAAAGCACCAAATGATTTGCCATTAAGTAGATTCTGGCCTGATTTAGGGTTAACGGTTATACGAAGTGGTTGGGATAGAGACGCTATTCATTTTTCTTTTAAATCCAGCGCACCAGGAGGAAATATTCAATGGCAGGAGTCTTGGAAGTTAGATAAAGCCAATAATTGGAGAACAAGAAGTTTAACCCACTATCATGTAGACTTTAATAATTTCATATTAAAAGCTTTTGACTCGTCATTAGCAATAGATGAAGGGTTCCATAGAACCAGTAGAGCAAAGGTTCACAGTCTTATTACAGTGGATGGACTAGGATGTCTTGGAGAAGAAATTTGGAATGAAGGATCATTGTCCGACCCAGATTTATTTGACTTAAACAGCAAGGGGATATTTAATGTTTGGCGAGACGTACCTGAAGATGCAATTGCTACTATTGAGCATTATTCGAATGAAAATGGATATACATATGTTGTAGGAGAATCAAGCAAGTTATACTATAGAGAAGCAAATTTAAAGCGAAATGCTAGAAATGTTCTTTATAGTGAAAAAGGATACTTTATTATTTTTGATGAGTTAGAAAGTACAGATTCTCATACTTATACTTGGCATATGCAATCTGAACAATTTGCAGATGAGATTCGAAAGAATGATTTTGAAATTGTAAATGGCAAGGGTGCACTTAATATTTATTCGAATGCAACTACACCAATTACTTTTTCATCTGAGGAAACGGTCTTACATGAAATCATGACTCCTCAACGACCAACAGATGTAAGGGAAATAGTTTTAAAAACTATATTATTGGAAAATAATGAAAAAGTCAAGGACATGGTATATGTAAACGTTCTTGCTCCAAGAAGTACTTTTGAAGAAGAGTTTATCAAGGTTAAAAAGATTAATATTGGTACACTTGTAGGAGTTGAAATTACAGGAGATGACTTTGAAGAAATCTTTTTATTTTCGCAAGAAGGAAAACTTACATATAAAGATATTGATGCAAAAGGTAAATGGCTATCTGTTGTTAAAGAGAATGGAAAAGTAGTAAAGAAAATCGCTTATAATAATGGTGAATTAACGTATTAGTCATCGACGAGTTCTGCTTAAGCTGGACCAATGGAATTATATTTTGGTGAACATCAAGGCACAATCCCTAAATTTTAAGGGGTTGTGCTTTTTTGGTTTGATAGGATAGTTATACCTTTCTACCAAAGGCATATTAATAATAAATATAAAAATATGTTACACTAATCTGTATTTATTCTACGATAGGCTTTGCTAAATCATATATAATAATAGGTAAGATATTAAAAAACCATTACAAGGAAAGGAAACCATGATGAAAATTGCGCTAACAGATCGATTGGGAAATTTAATTGAGCAAGAAACAGGTGAGAACGAGGTGACGCTTGTAGTTAATAGAGAATATGGCTTTGAAGATATTCTCGTTTTTGAAACAAAAGCGAACAGTTTTGTAGAAATAGATATAGACCCAACCTTTAATTCCACTATTATATATACCCCAAATGGCCGAATTGTTTATCAGATTCCAGAAGGGCCTAAAAGAAAAGCCTATCATCCGGAAGCATTTACAGGGAGGCAACATCGAATTATGATGAAGTCAGTAGAAGAAAAAAGCTTAGAAAATCGGAGAAATTTAGCCCTAAATGCTCTAGATAAACGTTGGGATACTGGTTATTATCCTCACGCATCGGCAAATGTGGTAACAAGAGATGAGCCTTGGTTTGAAGCCAAAAATGCAATTGATGGTCATCTAAACAGAGATGGTCATGGGGCTTGGCCCTATCAGTCATGGGGTGGAGGACTAAGAGATGATCTTGAATTTACATTGGATTTTGGAAGAAAGGTTTGTATTGATGAAATAGTGATTTATTTACGTGCAGACTATATGAATAATCATGATATAAATTGGGAATCGGCAACGATTGATTTTTCGGACGGAAGTCATTTACCAATAACGATGATAAAATCAGAAGATGGTCAAAGCTTTACCTTTCAAGAAAAAAAAGTGAATTGGATAAAGTTAAAAAATCTTAAGAGAGAAGTATCAGCTGCTTTTTCTGCTTTAACACAAATAGAAGTTTATGGAGTTGAGGGATGAAAAAAAATACGATATTTTATAACGCACATCATTCACCAATTGGATCTTTTGCAAGCTTTACATTAGGATATAAAGGAAGAAACGGTGGTTTTGGATTAGAATTAGATAAACCGGCAGATCAAGATATATATATTGGGCTTGAATCGACAGACCATAGTTCTTATGAAACATTGCCCTTTTACGAAGGCATTGAAGACGAGTCCGCTAGGTATGATATGGATGGTGATGCGATACGAAAAGATATACGGTTAAAAAATTTTGAAGATAGTGCGATAGAGCGAGAATTTCAATTAGGGACAGATACTTGGAAAGCAGGCGATTTAACCTTTAGCATTTATTCGCCTGTAAGAGCTCTACCTGACCCGGAGGGCGGGAATGAAACAGACTTTATCCAGTCCATTATTCCTGCAATATATATAGATATTACAGTCGACAATACTAAACACGCAAAAAAAAGACAAGCATTTTTTGGTTTTAGTGCAGGTGATTCAATTGCAGAATTTAGAAATTTTAATGAGGTTTCTCAGGGTAGATATACAGGCGTTGGACAAGGCAGACAAATGGCTCTATTAACCAAAGCTGATAATGTCTTAGCGGCCAATGATTTTACCATTGAAAAACTTTTGACAGAAACGAGAAAAGAAAACTATACTTTTGGTCTAGGTAATGTATCAGCTATGATTATGGACATTATGCCGGGGGAAAAAAAGACCTTTAAATTTGTCGCATGTTTTTATCGAGATGGTTATGTGACAACAGCTCTCGATACAAAATATTATTATCGAAAGTACTTTTCAAACATAGAAGCTGTAGGAGAATATGCGCTTGAAAACTATGATCTATTAAGACAAGAATGTCAAAATGCAAATAAGCTTATTCAAGGTGAACATTTATCGGACGACCAAAAGTTTATGATGATACATTCCATCAGAAGCTATTATGGCAGTACGGAATTTCTTGAACTAGAAGGGCAACCTTTTTGGATCGTCAACGAAGGTGAGTATCGTATGATGAATACATTTGACTTGATGGTAGATCAATTATTTTTTGAAATAAAAATGAATCCTTGGACCGTAAAAAACGAATTGAATATGTTTGTTAAACGTTATAGTTATGTGGATAAAGTGAATTTTCCGGGAGATAGTGAACTTTATGAAGGTGGCATTAGCTTTACTCATGATATGGGGGTTGGCAACAGTTTGTCACGACCTGGCTATTCTGCCTATGAGCGCTTTGGATTAACAAGCTGTTTTTCCCATATGACCCATGAACAGTTGGTTAATTGGGTCTGTTGTGCAAGTGTTTATGTAGAACAAACAAATGATGTACAATGGTTGAAAAAACAGAGTCAAGTTTTCATCGATTGCCTTAAAAGTATGATAAACCGTGATCATCCACAAGCAAAAAATAGAAATGGTATTATGAGTCTAGATAGTAGCCGGGTTATGGGCGGATCAGAGATAACGACTTATGATAGCCTAGACGAGTCTCTTGGACAAGCGAGAGGCAACGTGTACCTTGCAACAAAATCTTGGGCGGCCTATGTAGCCTTAGAAAAAATATTGATCGAGCTACAAGAGCTAAAATATGCAGAACAGGCAAAAAATCAAGCCATTCTTTGTGCTAATACCATTGCAAAAAATATGACCGAAGAAGGATATATACCGGCAATATTTGAAGAAGGGAATAGATCAAGAATTATTCCGGCTATTGAAGGTTTGGTTTTTCCTCTATATACAGGAACACCAAAAGCTCTTGACCCTGAAGGCCAATATGGACCCATGATACAGGCGTTGCAAAAGCATCTTCATACAGTTCTTGTTGAAGGGACTTGTTTGTTTGCAGATGGTGGATGGAAATTATCATCGACAAGTGATAATTCTTGGCTGAGTAAAATATATTTATGTCAATTTGTGGCTCGAAAAGTGTTGAAATTAGAATGGAATGAACTCGCAAGACGAGCAGATAAAGCTCATGTGAGATGGCTTTTACATCCAAAAGAGAGTTATCATTGCTGGAGTGACCAGATGATGTCAGGCCTTGCAGTTGGAAGCAAATATTATCCTAGAGGTGTTACAAGCATTCTTTGGTTGGATGAATAGTAAAAATAAAGATAAATTAAAAAGGAAGGAATTATTATGAGTGAAAAACCGAATATAATATTCGTTTTGACAGATGACCAAGTGGAGACCTTGGCTGGGGTGGGAATCCAATTGTACGTACACCAAACATTGATAAGCTTGCATCGGAAAGTACACGATTGACGAACTTCCATGTAGGACCTACATGTGCTCCGACACGAGCAGGACTGATGACAGGTCATTATGCCAATAGCACAGGGGTGTGGCACACTATAGGAGGACGTTCGCTTCTTAGAAAAGATGAATGGACACTTGCATCTGCATTGAAGGAGAATGGCTATCATACAGGTATATTTGGCAAATGGCATCTTGGTGACACATCACCATATCGCCCTCATGAGCGTGGTTTTGATACAGCAGTTGTTCACGGTGGCGGAGGAATTAGTCAAACATCTGATTGGTGGGGGAATGACTACTTTGATGATACGTATTTTGTAAACGGTGTCCCAAATAAGTATGAGGGCTATTGCACAGATGTCTTTTTTGAAGAGGCAAAAAACTTTATAGAGGACAATAAAGAAGAAGCATTTTTTTGTTATATTGCACTGAATGCGCCACATGGTCCATTTAATGTAGAAGACCGTTATGCAGATACGTATCGTTCTTTAGTTGATGACCAAAGAGCCCGCTTCTATGGAATGATTGAAAACATTGATGAAAATGTAGGTGGACTACGTACTTGGCTTAAAGAAAAAAATCTTGAGCAAAATACCATTCTTGTTTTTATGACAGATAATGGTTCTGGTGGCGGAGTTACAGTTGATCATAATGAGTTTGTCACCAGTGGTTGGAATAATGGCATGCGTGGCAAGAAAGGGTCCCCTTATGATGGTGGACATAGAGTTCCTTTCTTTATTCGTTGGCCAGAAGGGGGGATAAAAGAAGATGTTGACCTAAATCATTTGACAGCAAATATTGATTTTATGCCTACTTTGCTTGATCTTTGTGATATTCATATTCCAGATAATAAATCTTTTCATGGGATAAGTCTAAAGTCGCTTCTTTTAGGCCAAGAAGATGAATGGCCTGATCGAGCTATTGTTACAGATTCCCAAAGATTAACACAACCTGTAAAATGGAGAAAATCTGCAGTCTGTACACAAAAATGGCGATTAATCAATGGAGAAGAATTGTATGATATAAATAAAGACAGAGAACAACGGGATAATGTGGTATCCCAACATCCAGAAATCATTGAAGAATTACGAGAAGCTTATGAAGAATGGTGGAAACTTGTATCTCCTAAATTTAATGAGCCCATATCACATGTTATTGGACCAGTGCCCTCTTATATTACGGGGCATGATTTAGTCACGCCTTCAGCTATTAATGCTTGGAATCAGCAATTAATCCGAGAAGGGTATTTGGCAACCGGACACTATGAAATATATATAGAAGAGACGGCGCGCTATAGAATACGCCTTTATCGATGGCCCTTAGAACAAAACAGACCAATTACGGCTGGCATTGAAGGAGAAGATATTGAGTTTTGTAAAGAATATATTCATGAGAAGGACTGGGCTTTATACACAGGAGGTCTTGCCCTTGATATAGGTCATGCAACAATAGATATCCAAGAACAACACTTGCAAGCAGAAGTGAATCAAGAGGATATTTACATTGAATTTAATATAGACTTAGAAGAAGGAGAGACCCTGCTTAAACCATTATTTGTTTCAAAGAGTGAAGACTATGTTGTATCGCCTTACTTTGTTCATATTGAACAAGTTAATCAAGTAAAAGAAGACTTAAGGCTGACACATGAAGAAAAAGAATGGGTATTAAGAACAAGAGATAAAATTGTCAAAAAGATGTCGTGGGTGAGTGAGAAATCAAAAAATAAAATTCCCTATACAACAGTGAACGGTGAACACACAGATCGAAGAGATAATCCCAGTGGCAATGAGGCAGATGGAATTAGTTGGTGGACGAATGGATTTTGGGCAGGAATGATGTGGCAAATGTATCATGAAACTAAAGAGGGCAAGTATGCAGATATTGCTAAGATGTCTGAACAATGGTTAGATCAATGTTTTCTCGACTATGAAGGTCTTCATCACGATGTTGGATTTATGTGGTTACCTTCAGCAGTAACAAACTATAAAATCACCGGAAATCCTTATTCAAAAACCCGAGGAATGCATGCTGCAAATCTTTTGGCAGGTAGATTTAACTTGAACGGGAGATTCATAAGGGCATGGAACGGATTAAAAACGGATGAAACAGATACAAGAGGTTGGGCGATCATCGATTGTATGTTTAATATACCTATACTTTATTGGGCGTCAGAGGAAAGTGGAGACCCTAGATTTAAACAAATAGCAATGGCCCATGCTGATACAGTAATCAAGAATTTTATTCGCCCCGATGGCTCCTCGGAACATATCGTCGAATTTGATCCAAATACCAGTGAAAAATGCAAAGTATATGGGGGGCAAGGTTATACAGTCGGCTCGTCTTGGACAAGAGGTCAAACATGGGCGCTGTATGGATTTATGATGAGCTATAATCATACCAAAGAACAACGCTATCTAGATACGGCTAAACGAATTGCCCATTATTTTATAGCAAACATTCCGGAAAGTGGCCTTATTCCTGTTGATTTTCGACAGCCCCAAGAGTGTGAAAGAGAGGATTCTACAGCTGCGGCAATTGGAGCCTGTGGTTTACTTGAATTGGCAAAAGCGGTTCCGGAACTTGAACAAAATCTCTATAAAGAAGCAGCGATGAAGATACTTGTAACTCTCGAAGAAAAAAGAGTAGATTGGAGCGAAAATGAAGATTCGTTGGTGCAAAAATGTAATAATGCATACCATAATTACAAAGAAAACCATGTCTCCATTATTTATGGTGATTATTATTTTATCGAAGCGGTTTTAAAATTAAAAGGAGATGATTTATATATTTGGTAAAGAGATAAAGATGCCCGATTATATTCTATTGTTACGTATTATTTTCAAATAATTCATATATAGTTAAGGAAAAAAATATGAAAAAGTGTATTGAAGATACAATTCTAGAAAGTTTTAGCCAGTATAAAAATAGACCAAGTCGCATCCTTATAGGTATGTTTAGGGGCAATTATTACCGATTTGTATTGTCTGCTTTATTTTACATCATTAAACATAGTCCGGCTTGGGTAATGCCTATTGTTATTTCCAATATTGTAAATACAGTGGTGTATGAGTCTGAGAATCCACAACAAACGATTGTAATGAATGCTTTGATTATAGTGGTGCTTGTGCTTCTAAATATTCCTATGAATTATTTACATGTACATTTCAGTGCCACAGCAGTAAGAACAGTGGAAGGTGAACTGAGAAGTGCGCTTATTAACAAGTTACAACAATTATCGCTTCGATTTCATAATAATACACAGTCAGGGCGAATTCAATCTAAGGTGATTCGTGATGTAGAAGCCGTTCAAACGTTGTCATCGCAAACGTTTGTTAATCTGCTGAATGTCATCATTAATGTTTCGATTGCCCTTTTGATTACAGCAGTTAAAAACGGAGTTGTTTTTTTGTTTTTCCTATTAACGATTCCGATGGCTTCGCTGGCCATCGTCTTTTTTAGAAAGCGAATACGTCAACAGAACCATCTATTTCGTAAAGAAGTCGAGTCAACATCTGCTCGTGTAATGGACATGGAAGAAATGATTCCAGTAACAAAAGCCCATGGACTTGAAAAGCTTGAGATGAGACGTATGAAAGAGATTGTCGAGAAAGTCTCTGTGGAAGGTTATCGACTAGATATTATTCAGGGAAATTTTGGAGCGGTAAGTTGGGCGATTTTTCAAATCTTTCAGATTGGTGCATTAGTTTTTACTGGATTTATGGTCTTAAGAGGACGTATTCCCGGTGGAGATATAGTACTTTACCAAAGTTATTTTACTACAATTGTGGCCCAAGTATCGTCGCTGATTATGCTTTTGCCAACTATTGCAAAAGGTTTGGAATCCATTACCAGTATTGAAGAAGTGATCAATGAGGAAGATACAGAAGATAATGCAGGTAAGCTTGTTATTGAAGGACTTAAAGGAGATTTTGAGTTTAAAGATGTGCATTTTAAATATAGTTCAGCAGAAGAAGTTGTTCTTAAAGGAATCAATTTAAGTATTAAACAAGGCCAAACGATTGCGTTTGTCGGAGAGTCAGGATCTGGGAAATCGACAGTTATGAATCTTTTAATCGGATTTGCGCTTCCGACAAAAGGGCAGTTAAGCGTTGATGGTGAACCGATTGAATCCATAAATTTAAGAACATATCGAAAGCATATTGCTGTTGTACCACAGCAGACAATTTTATTTTCAGGAAGTATTGAAGATAATATAACGTATGGTATGAAGTCAGTTACAAGAGAAAAGGTTGACTGGGCAATTAAAGTGGCAAACTTAGAGACACTAATACAGGAACTACCTTTTGGATTAGATACAAAAATTGGAGAACACGGCAACAAACTTTCCGGTGGCCAACGCCAACGTATTGCAATTGCTAGAGCACTTATTCGTGACCCACGTGTTATTATCTTTGACGAGGCTACGTCAGCACTTGACAGTGTCTTGGAATCTTTAATAGTTGAGGCTATGGACCAATTGATCAAAGGACGAACTACATTTATGGTCGCCCATCGTTTATCAACGATCCGTGGAGCAGATAAAATCTGTGTATTAGATCACGGAGAAATTATAGAATATGGTTCCTATGAAGAACTGATAGCAAACAAGGGACCTTTTTATCGTATGAAAAATATACAAAGTTAAACACACGTGTTTTGTATATATTCTGAAAGTCTAAGTAGAGTAAAGGAGAAAAAATGTATGATATTATAATTGTCGGCGGAGGTATATCTGGCTCTATAGCAGCCATAGCAGCTAGTCGTAAAGGATCGAAAACGTTACTCATTGAAAAAAATGCATATCTTGGAGGAGCTCTTACAGCAGCAGGTGTGGGTCCGATGATGACCTTCCACGCCGGTAGAAAACTTATTATAAAAGGTATAACTAATGAACTTATTCAAAGGTTAGTTGTCAAGGGAAAATCGCCAGGACATATTCTGGATACAACAGGTTATACTTATAGTGTGACACCCTTTGAAGCAGAATCAATGAAAGTTGAACTTGAAAATATGATTTATGAAGCTGGTGGTGAAATACTATATCATACAATGCTTGCTAGTGTAAAAGTGGAAAATCAAAAAATTACAAGTATTACCATTTGTAATAAAGAAGGCTTAACAACAGTCGAAGGTCTTTGTTTTATAGATGCTACAGGTGATGGCGATCTATCAGCATGGGCAGGAGTACAATGTTTCAAAGGGCGTGAAGAAGATAGTATTACCCAGCCTATGACACTCAATGTAAAAATGAATCATGTAAATATTGAACAGATCAAGGAATATATGCGTGATCATCCAGAAATATATGAAGACAGATTAGAACTTTTAGATAAATCACCTCGCTTATCTATTGGAGGATTTCGTGAATTAGTAGATAAAGGAAAAGCTCATGGTTTCTTACCCCACAATATAAAAGGCTCTATATTATTATTTGAAACGGATAAACCAGGAGAAGTTATTCTGAATTGTACAAGAATTGCTGGTCGAGATAGTACAGACCCTATATCTCTTAGCCTAGCAGAATCAGAAGGCAGAAGAGAAGTCGAAGAATTATTAGAATTTTTACCTAAATATATGCCAGGTTTTAAAGAGGCACGAGTTATGTATAGTGGGCCATCGATAGGTGTTAGGAGTTCTAGACAAATTAAAGGTCATTATACTATTGAAGCAGAGGACCTAGTGATGAGCAAAACCTTTGTCGATACTATTGCCCATTCAGCTTATCCAATAGATATTCATAGTTCAGAGGGTACAGGTGGAGAGACAATAAAAATGCCAGCGGGTAGTTATTACAATATTCCCTTTAGTTCTATGACAAATCCAGTAGTTGATAATTTGATTACTGTGGGTCGATGTATATCAGCAACTTTTAAAGCCCAAGGAGCTATTAGGGTGTCTCCCACAGCAGGGGCAATAGGTCATGCTGGTGGAATTGGAGCTTGGCTATATGTTGAGGAAGGTAGAAATTCAGTCAAAGAGATTAATATCAAGAGATTACAAAAAGTTATTGAAGAACAAGACGCATATATAAATCTTAATGAAGTTATAGATGACAAATTGGAGGTATTATATGAATGATAAAATAAAAGACTACGATATTATCGTAATTGGTGGCGGAACGTCAGGTACGATGGCGGCTATAGCTGCCGGACGAAGTGGAGCTTCTGTGCTACTTGTTGAAAAAAACGGATTTTTAGGCGGAGTTATGACAGGTGCAGGTGTTGGTCCGATGATGACTTTTCATGCAGGTAATGAGCAAGTTATTCAAGGTATAATGGGTGAAATGACGGAACGTTTAATTCAAGATGGTTATTCACCAGGGCATATAGATGATAGTACTGGGTTTACTTATTCAGTGACACCCTTTGATGCTGAGGGAATGAAAAGAGTAGAAGAAGAGATGGTTATTGAAGCGGGCTGTGACATTCTATATCATACAATGTTAGCATCTGTAGAGGTTCAGGAAAAAAAAATACAATCGGTTACATTATGTAACAAACATGGTTTGTCCAAGTATAAAAGCAAGGTTTATATTGATGCGACAGGTGATGCCGATTTATCAGCATGGGCCGGCGTTCCTTTTTCAAAAGGCAGACATGGGGATGGTGCAATGCAACCGGTATCTTTGATGTTAAGGATGGATCATGTAGATATAGAAGAGGTAAAAAAGTATGTGACGAAACATCCGGAAGAATTCCCTAGATTAAATGGGAATACAAATCAAGTAGTGAAAGCAAATAGACTGTCCATAGCCGGTTTTCATAAACAGTTTAGTGAAAGCAAGGATAAAGGTTTATTATCAACAGACAGAGAAGATGTACTATTGTTTGAAACGAATACACCTGGAGAAGTTATTTTTAATACGACACGTATATTATCCTGTGACGGTACGGATCCGATTAGTTTGTCTAAAGCAGAAATAGAAGGCAGAAGACAAGCGAAAGAATTAGCTGATTTTGCAGTTAAAAGCTTACCAGGGTTTTCTAAAGCGAGAGTTGTTCAAACTGGTCCATCCATAGGGGTTAGAGGTTCAAGACAAATAGTTGGAATATATACACTAACAGGTCAAGACTTGATGGATGGTAAAAAATTCGATGACACGATAACAATAGGAGGGTATCCGATTGATATACACTCACCTTCAGGAGAAGGAACAGAGGTTATCAAAATGCCTTGGGGACATCAGTATCATATTCCCTATCGTTGCTTAATTAATGGAAATATTGATAATCTAATAACCGTTGGTCGATGTATCTCAGCAGATTTTGAGGCTCAAGCAGCCATAAGAGTATCTCCGATTATCGGTGCAGTTGGAGAAGCAGGAGGTACGGCGGCAGGAATGATGATACAAGATAAGAGAAAAAGTGTTTTAGAAGTAGATACAATAGAATTAAGAAGGGTGCTTAAGGAAAATGGTATGTACGTATAAAAAAAATGGATTAATCTATGAAAACAAATTGGCATCGTATGAAGAGGTTAATGATTTTCGTCTTGAAGGTGAGGGTGCTGTTTCTTTTCCGACAGGAAGAATGCGTTTAGAAAACAAAATGGATCCTGAAAAAGGGCAAGATGCGAATTACGTCTTTTGGTGTAATGAAGATTTTCCGGATAATATAGAAATCACATGGGAGTTTACTCCTATTAGAGAACCCGGATTGTGCATTTTGTTTTTTTCGGCGATGGGTATAAAAGGCGAAGATATATTTGATCCGAGTTTAGCGCTTCGAAATGGTCCTTATCATCAATATCATAGTAGTGATATCAATAGTTTTCATATATCTTACTTTAGAAGAAGGTATGTAGAAGAACGTCAATTTCATGTATGTAACCTTAGAAAAAGTTGTGGTTTTCATTTAGTTGCACAAGGAGCCGATCCCTTGCCATCAGTGCAAGATGTGAAAGGATTTTATTCTATGAAAGTCGTAAAAAGTGGTGCCCATGTTTTATTCTATGTGAATGATTTATTATTATTTAATTGGGTAGATGATGGAAAATCATACGGACCGATTCTTGGAAGGGGCAAAATAGGTTTTAGACAAATGGCTCCCCTTATTGGAGAATATGCCAATCTTAAAGTACACACAATTGAATGGATGGATAATAAAAATTAGTAAACAATAATTAATCAATATAATAAGTTATGAGAGGTAAGAAGAAAGGGGAAAAATGGCTACTAAAAATAATGAATCATTAACAAGCTTAAATGTTAAAAAAAACAAAACTGAAGTGACTATACAGATGTTATTATCAAAAACAACAGAGGAAGTTGAATTATGTATTTTGAGTGATGCCAATATGCGTGTCATTGAATATTGTGATGTTTCTAAATATGCACCGGGAGATAATTATACACAAGCTAAATCAATATTTGATGCGAGTTGGGCAGAACAAGAAGAAAAGAAAAGATTAGTGGATAGAAATTTATATTTTCCGGTAATAGATATTAAAGTTCAAGATGATATGGAAGGCTTTTTACAAGTTAATAAAACGGTTCCGGGAAAAATGAGTTTTAATGGTAATTTTATTCCTAAAAATCGTGAAGTAAAAGAGAGGATGTATTTTTCGGCGAGTGAGTTGGAACATTGGGAAAATGCAATTCTCTTTGATCCCAACAACAATACCATTGATAACTTTGGTATAAGAACTATTATAGCTAATACAGGTGAAATTCAATATAGTTTTCATACATTAAGAGAAGATTGGTCAGGCGAAATTTGTGTTTATTCTCTTGAGGGTGAAAGAAAGTTATTGGCAAAAACAAGGATTGATTGTGTTAATAAAACAGATGAATCTGTAAAAGATAATAAAGTCTTAAATTCCTTATCTTGGACAATCAAATATATATTAAAATGTATTAATGAAAAGGAAGATAGTCCTACATATGGAGGAACATTCCTATTATATGATATGGATGCACGTACTTTTTTACGATCAGATTGGCCATGGACTTGGGGAATTGTGGCCACTTTATTATTAAAAGCATCAAAACTAGATCACCTTGATATTGACATGACGATGGAAGAGCTAAGAGAAATAGCTAATTCAATTGCTGATGCTACCTTAGAACAACAAATAATCGATCCTAAACATCAAGCTTTTGGTCTTGTTCGTACAACAAATGAACCGGGAAGCACATGGGAGCATGGTTTCCAGAACAGAGCAAGTACAGCGGATACTTTATATCTTGTTGGTTGGACATGGATTCCTTTTTATAAGGCTACGGGCGATGTAAAATATCTAGAAGCTTCTAAAAAGGCGGCTGATGCTGCAGGAAAATTAATGGAACAATATTCAGGAACCATGATACCACAAGCTTATGATTTGAAAGATGACACTTTTTATGGACATATGTTCTTTGAGACTTCCATGGGAATTATTGGACTGAGCAGAGTGTATATGGCAACGAAGGAAGATAAATATAAGAAAATTCTAAAAGAATTTGTAAATCGATTATTAGTGGCATTTAAGAGAGAAGATGGTCTTTGGGATACATGGATACATGAAGATAATGACTCAGTAGCAACATGTAATTATTTTACAAAGTCTTTCGGTTATTGTGTTGAAGGTTTATTGGAAGCACACATAGCCCTTCCGGAGGGTGGTTTTTTAGAGCAAGCAGAAAAGATTTCAGAGTTGGTTCTTGAGGCTCAATTTGATGACGGATCATGGGCAGTCAGATGGGATCGTAGTGCCGAAGAAGTAGGTAAGACAGATAAAGGAACTGCTTTGTGGGCATTATTGTTTACAAGGTTATATAAAATAACTAAAAATGAAAAATATAAAATAGCAGGAGATAAAGCAATCAATTGGTGTATGGATCATCAATATTTTGGAGAAGATTTAATGGCTAGAGGTGGAATTGTCGGAAGGTCTTGGACATCAGGAATAGTCTATAGACATTGGTTTGATATGATAACAACTTATACCATGGGTTTCTATGGAAATGCTATTGTTGAAGGTTTGGAAGGAGGATATAATGAGAGTAATTGATAGCAAAAAAGAAGGTAGAAAGATTACACATACATGGAGTACTTGTGTTGGCGCTGGAAGAGCAGGAGAAGGTCTGCGTTCACAGTGGAGACAACAATTACAAGAGGCAGTAAAAGACTGTGGGTTTAAGTATATTCGATTTCATGGATTGTTGGCTGAAGATATGTTTCCAATCAATATTAAAAATGGTAAAATACAATATAATTGGTATTATATTGATGAGGTATATGATTATCTAAATGAAATAGGCATTCGCCCAATTGTAGAATTAGGATTCATGCCTTCGGATTTGGCAAGTGGAACGGATACTTGTTTTTGGTGGAAAGGAAATATTACACCTCCCAAAGATTTTGAATTATGGAAAAAAATGATTTTTGAGTTAACACAACATTTTGTTGAACGATATGGATTAGAGGAAGTTTCAAAGTGGTATTTTGAAGTATGGAACGAACCAAACCTAGGTGGATTTTGGTCAGGAACTAAATCAGAATATTTTCACTTATATAAAGTCAGTGTAGAAGCAATTAAATCGGTGAATAAGGATTTAAAAGTAGGTGGACCTGCGACAAGTAATTTTGTTCCCGATGATCGATTTGACAGTGAAATAGAAGATATCTCTAAACAAAAAACCCACTTGCTAGAAGATATTGATAGCTTAGAATGGAAAGGTGTTTGGATTGAAGATTTTTTAAAGTACTGTAATGATAATCATTTGCCAATGGATTTTATTTCAACTCATCCCTATCCTACGGATTTTGCCTTAGACGGACAAATGCATAGTAAAGGAAAAAGCAGAAAGGTAGATGCTGTTTATGAAGATATTTCATGGTTGTTAAAGGTGGTAAGTGAAAGTAATTATAAAGACGCAGAAATTCATTTAAGTGAATGGAGTTCAAGTCCTTCGAGTAGAGATTACAGTCATGATTGCCTTGCTGAAGCGGCTTATATCATTAAAACGAACCTTAGATGTAATGGTATGATAGATTCTCTTTCCTATTGGGTTTTTACGGATGTGTTTGAAGAATCCGGTGGAGGTCCTGAGCCTTTTCATGGTGGATTTGGATTGATGAATATGCATGGAATTAAGAAAGCTTCTTATTATGCATACAAGATGTTAAATGCGTTAGGAGACAAGGAACTTGACCAAGAAGAAAATTATATTGTGACAAAAGATCAAGATGGACAAGTCAAAGTGCTCTTATACCATTATCCGGAAGAAATGAAAAAAACTATTCCAATTGTGTATTATGGTGATGTTACTCCGATTGATGAAGTTCTGAATATCGGAAGAACGAAAAAAATAGCATTTAATTTAGAGAATCTTAAGCCTAATGCAAAATTTGAACTGCAACTTCTAGGTAATTATAATAACCCATTTACAGTTTGGAGAGACATGGGTATGCCTAATAATTTAACAAAGAAACAAGAAAAAGAACTTAAAGAGCTTAAGTTATACAAAAAAAGCTATTATGCAGATGAACAGGGTACTTTAAATTTTACACTGGACTTAAAGCCATGGGAAGTTGCGTTATTAGAAGAAGAGGTATAAATAATAATTACTCATATAGAAAATCCCTTCCTTGATTGTATTTAACAAATTTAGAAAGGGATTTTTGAAGTTCATTTAGCGGTCTTACATTATAAATTGAAAACAAGTCTCGTTTTTTCATGAGCGAAGAGTCGTAAGTTTTTTATTTTTTGCTTATCAAGATTTTGTGTTGTGCAACTTTTTACTATATCAGGTAATATTAATGTTACTGTTTGATTTTTATGAAGGGGTGTTAGCGTAACATTAATCAATTTTTCCTGAAGATCCCAATCAATTGAAACTTCAACCGGTCCTCGGGCTAAAAGATTTGTTACTTTACCTTTTTTCCATTTTCCTGGAAGTGCCGGTAATATATAGATTGAATTTTTAATAGATCTTAAGACCATTTCATTCATTGCATTTGTTATACCCATGTTTGCATCAATTTGAATTGGAGCCCATGGAAAATCAACAGTTGTTCCCATAGAGCGCCAATCATTATGGGTGGTGTAAAGATTGTCAAGGACAGAGCACCTTGTTAGACTTTCCAGACAAATTAAGCTTTCATTTCCCATACCAACTCGAGAAAAACAATTAGCTAGATGGGCAATTGACCATCCGGATTGTTCTTTAAGGCCTATAGACATTCGCTTTATTAATGTATTAGTGCAAGCACTAAAAAGTTTGGGTTCTGCTTCTTTGGTGATTTCTGTTCCCGGAAAAACCGGATATAAATGAGACAAATGTCTATGATGATGATTGTCCTCGTATAGGGGATACATCCATTCTTTTAAGGTCTTATCATCATTTAATTGGTAAGGTGGAATTTTAGCTAACATTGCTGTCCATTTTTCTGATTGGCCATCGTTAATATCTAAAAGTTCCTCAGTCTTAATAAGATTATGAAGAAGTTCTTTAAGAATAGCAAAATCCATTGTGGCATTAACGGTGGTTTCCATTGTTTTACCAGATTCATAGAGGTCATTAAGTTTGGAAAAGTTACCTGGTGTATTCTCCGGTGAGTTTGAGGGGATTGTTGAGTAATAATTATTTTCATCAATGACAAGAAAATCTTCATAGAATAAAATAGCTTCTTTCATAAAAGGATAAGCTCTATTACGAAGGAAGATGATATCACCTGTATAGTCATAATAATCAAAATAATGTTGTGATAACCATCCGGCGCCTCCGGTCCAATGTAGAATATGTGGCAAAATTAATTTAAGCAAACCTGACTCAGGTGTAGTAGCTGCCGGAATAAAAATACCTCGACAATCATAAAGATGTTTTGCGTTTATTCTAAAGTCTTGCATTTTGGATTCATAATAATCAAATAATGACAACATGACATTAGGCATATTACCGTTTAAAGCCTGCCAATAAATCATCTCTACATTTTCATTAAGCATATTAAAAGCCCACATACCTTGATATTCACCGCACCATAAACCGTATAGGTGACAGGGCTGACCATAATTATCCGTGCTAGAGATGAGTAAATATCTTCCGAAAAGCCACAATTTTTCTAATAATGAAATAGGCGTTTCATCCGTGTAGGATCTAGTTAGAAGGACTTCATTTGAAATAATATCGTTAGAAGCGTCTTCATCTTCACCATAGAGTTCAAAGCTTGTTTTAGTCATGAGCGAGGTATGAATGTCAGTGTGTCGATCAAGTAGAACATCATAATCTGGAAAAATTTTGTTTAATTCATTTTTTAAGATTAGATCTTGGTTGTTAAAGTCTGATTTTACATAGGTTTTTATGAGTATAAGTATCTCATCATCGCTTGTTAACCAAAGATGTGTTTCTTCACTCTCAATTTTTTTGGCAAAAACTTTGGCAACAGCTCCAAATTGAGTACCATCATCATTTGTAGCACTAAAATGAATATAATCATCAGAGATTACCTGGTGCATGTTTTGTGGAAGATATGTGTCTAAATCTGTAACTGAACTAAGATCAATGTTATCTGCTTTGGTTTTAGCATCTTCTAAGTCGTGAAAATCTAAGGAAACTCTGACTTTGAAAGTGTCTGATGTCTTAGTTTGAATACGACATACGACAACATTATCAGCTCTTGAAACAAAAACATCTCTTTCATAAGATATTTTATCGTCATTAAAGGATACATTAACTACGCCTGTTGACATATCCAATGTTCGTTTATATTTACTGAATGTATGATTTGGTTTGGTTCTGATTTTTAAATCGCAAAGAGGGAGCGGTGCAGCCAATTGGGGATTATAACCTGATTTAGTTAATGCATTACAAATTGGCCACCTTGCTTCTTCCGGATTATCTTTCATTAAATGTTGTCTTTCTGTTTTTAAATAGTTGCTTACATCCGGTAAAGCAGGTGTTCTACTTTTCCACCAAAGATCTTCGTGAGTAATCATTATAGTTTCATCGTACACAGCGCCATATACAGCAGCACCTATATGTCCATTACCTGTGGGTATAGCTTCCCGCCACATTGCGCCCCACCATCTTGTTGGTTTATCCATTTTTAATAGGTAGTTATTCATCAATATCCTCTCCTGTTTTATTTAATATCATTATTATAGTACAATCAAGTTAGAATAAAGTAGAATATAATCATTATTCTGTCTATATAATTAAGATGAAAAAAATTATCTGAATAAATCCCACATTATTATATAGATAACCATAAAAATAAGATTGAGCTGCATGTTAAAATTAGAATATCAACAGGTTATATTTCTGACCGGTATATAAAGGAGTAATAATATGAAAATGAATGAGAAAGATCAACAGTGGCTGGATGATATTTTGTTAAAAACAATGAATAAAATCGCTATTGTTAGTGAAAGATCAAAAGAAAAAATTCCCTATACTACAAGTGATGGCGTCCATGATGACAAAGCCTACGTAGACCCAAATAATGTCTGGCAAGGATTAAGTTTTTGGACGAATGGTTTTTTTGGCGGTATGATGTGGCAAATGTATCATAAAACTGGAGAACAACGTTATGCAGATATTGCAAAAAAGACAGAAGTTGCATTAGATGAAACCTTTGAATTGTTTTACGGTTTACATCATGATGTTGGATTTATGTGGCTTCCGACAGCAGTAGCTAATTATCGCTTGACAAAAGATGAAGATGCTAAACGTAGAAGTTTGCATGCGGCAACTTTACTTGCAGGACGTTTTAATCCGGTAGGTAAATTCATTCGTGCGTGGAATGATAATCCTGATCATGACAATAGAGGATGGGCTATTATTGATTGTATGTTTAACATCCCCCTACTGTATTGGGCATCAGAAGAAACAGGTGATCCAAGATATTCTCATATTGCAAAAATGCATGCAACGACAGTAATGAATAACTTTATCCGTTCTAACGGTTCTAGTGAACATATTGTAGAATTTGATCCTTTTACCGGAGAAAAAGTTAGAATTTATGGTGGTCAAGGCTATGCGGATGGTTCAGCATGGACGAGAGGACAATCATGGGCCTTATACGGTTTTGTTATGAGTTATAAACATACTTTGGATCAATGTTTTTTAGATACTGCTATGAAAGTTGCAGATTATTTTGTTAGCCAGGTACCGGAGTCGGGATTAATCCCTGTAGACTTTGATCAACCGGCTGAACCTGCAGTGGAAGATTCTACCGCAGCAACGATATCAGCATGCGGACTCATTGAGTTAGCAAAAATTCTCGGTGACGAGGGACATAATTATTTAGAATATGCAATCAAAATATTAAAGGCACAAAGTGAATTAAGATGTGACTTTTCAGATGAAACAGATAGTTTATTAACGCACTGTAGTGCCCGTTACCATGAAGAAAGTCATCATTACTCTATCATATATGGAGATTATTATTTCTTAGAAGCACTTCTTAAATTAAAGGGTGAAGATTTGTATCTTTGGTAATAGGAACATGTATTTTTCCTACATTCATATGGAAAAATTGCACCAAAGGATATGAATAGACGTGATAGAATAAAAGTGTAGTAAATAACTCAATTACAACAAATTGTTATCAAGTAAAAGGGAGGAAAAAAATGAAAAAATTATTATCACTAATACTAGTAATGGCACTTTCTGTTTCGTTATTTGCTGGATGTAATGAAACGGATACACCGGCAACAGAAACAACAAATGAAGATAATGCAACTGAAGGCACAACAAACGATACAGGTGAGACAGATGTAGAAGAAACTGCTGATCCGGTAGAAGTAGTATTTGCTTTTGCAGGTGGAGATCCACTTATAAAACAACTTACTTCAGAACGTGTACAAAAATTTAATTCTGAACAATCACAGTTTATTATTAAAGAACAACCTTCAGGATCTGGAACTTATCTTGACTTCTTAAAAACTCAAGATGCTATTGGAGAGTTTCCTGACTTTTTAGATTCAAGAGATACTCAAGTATGGGTTGACGCTGATAAATTTGCGGAATTACCTGAAAGCGTTATTCCACTCGTTAAAAATATTCCTGAATATAATGGCAAAAAGTACGCATTGCCGATTAGTACAAATTTACCCTCTGTAGGCATGTATTATAATAAAGATATTTTTGATGAACTTGGTCTTGAAGAGCCAAAAACATGGGCTGAATTTGAAGCCCTTTGTGATGAAATTAGTGCAGCAGGTATAGCACCAATCGTTCAAGGTGGAAAAGATATCTGGCATATGGGATTCTTATGGTCGCAATTCTGGATTGAAAAAGTATTTGCAGACAATCCAAACTGGATAGCGGACAAACGTGCTGGTACAGTTAGTTTTACTGATCCTAATGTACAAGAAATGATTACTAAATATGCATCAATGTATGAAGATGGTTATTTTGAAAAAGGTTGGTTAAGTACAGCAGATAATCAAATTGTTTCCTTTATGATGGCTGAAAAAGCAGCGATGTTCTTTTCTGGAAGTTGGATGATTACTCAAGTTTCTGAAGCAGACCCAGAGTTTAATTTAGGTTGGTTCCCATTGCCAGATGAAGATGGTGATCTTAACTTGGTTTATGGAGATACATTAGCAGGATTTGCCTTATCAAAAGAAGCAAGTCAAGATCCAGGTAAAGTAGCGGCATTTGAAGCCTTTATGAATTTTTGGTATGAAGATGAGAATTATGTACCATATGTTGAAACAATTGTTGCTGCACCTTCATCAGCAAGTGACCCAGATGTTGTTTATGAAAGTGAACTTCCAAATGAATTTGCAACAGCTTTAGAAGAAGCTGAGGTTACAGACTTATTCTGGAATAACAAATGGGGCGATAATATGCTACCGGGTGGATTTAGAAACTTTGCTTATAAAGCGTTCCAAGAAATGGTCGGAACCGGTAGTAGCGCTATGGAACTTGGCGAATTACTTGATAAACAATGGGATGTAGAAATTTCGCAAACAGAATAAGAAATTATTTACATTACGAATAGTAATTTTTAACGATGAACTTCTGATTCTGTCAGAAGTTCATCTTATCTAAAGGAGGATTAAAGATGTTAAAGAAGTTAAACAGACCAGAAAATAAAAACATGCTGTTTATCCTGCCTGCACTTATTTTTTTTACTGTATTTATAGTGCTACCGGTTTTTAACAGTGTGAACTTAAGTTTTACGAATTGGGATGGGATTACACAAGATCTAGAATATATTGGTTTTGAGAATTTTAGAATGATTTTTGCAGATGAACGATTTTATAATGCTTTAAAAAATACTTTAGTCATTGGATTTGTATTTACAATTTTAGTTAATATTTTTGCCTTATTAGCTGCGGTCCTTGTAGATAAAGTTATTGTAGGTAAAAGCTTCTTTAGAAGTGCTTTTTATTTACCGGTTCTCATTAGTGGTGTAATCGCAGGATTTATTTGGTCTATTATGTTTAACTATAGTTTTGGTATTATTAATAATATATTTAGTTCGATTGGACTAAGTGGAATTGAAATTGACTTCCTTGGAACAATGCCAAATGCCTTGTATTCAATTATATTCGTACTTATTTGGCAAAGAACCGGCTATTATATGGTGATCTATTTGGCAGGATTACAAGGCATACCTGGAGAACTTATTGAATCTGCTAGAATTGATGGAGCGTCACCTTGGCAAAGGTTTAGATATATCGTGTTTCCACTCATTGCTGGATCAATGACCGTTAATATGACGTTAGCACTCATTAATGGTTTGAAAATTTTTGACCAAATTGCAGTAATGACAGATGGTGGTCCTGGATTTTCAACAGAATCTGTAACGTATCTGATTTATAAAGTGGCTTTTGGTGAGCTGAAACAAGGTTATGGAACTGCTCTTGCTTTAATATTATTTATCATTGTCTTAGTAGTATCAGTTGGACAAGTTCTTATACTTAAGAAAAGGGAGGTACAATTATAATGCGTGATAAAAAAGGAAGTTTTATTGTTTTTATTTTTGTTGGGATACTTGCAGCGTTATATCTTTCACCTCTATATTTCACCTTTATATCTGCGTTTAAGTCTAATGGTGAGATAATGAGAGATCCTGTAGCATTACCGGAATCTTTCTTAAACTTAGATAACTTTAAATATTTATTACAAAAAACTAACTACCCAAGAGCGTTTCTAAATAGTATGTTTCTAACTATTGTTTCAGAAATACTTATTCTAATATTTATACCAATGGCAGCCTATGGTATCGAGAGAGGAAATAAAAAAATAACAAATGTTATATATATATATTTTCTGATGTCAATGATGATTCCCTTTCAAGCTTATATGATACCTTTATTTAGACAAATGAAAATCATGGGACTTTTTGGTACAATGGCAGGTCCAATTGTGATTTATCTAGCAGGTGCAGTATCTTTTGGTTGTTTACTTTTTACAAGTTTCCTTAAAGGAATTCCCATTGAAATTGAAGAAGCAGCGAGAATTGATGGTTGTAATGGCTTTAGAACCTTCTGGTCTATTGTTTTTCCATTATTAAAACCTGTTACCGCTTCAATGATAGTACTCAATGGCCTTCAAATTTGGAATGATTTCTTAATGCCTATGCTTGTGTTACCGGCAGGAGAAGCTAAGACGGTTAATGTTGAAATCTTCTCTTTCGTTGATCAATTTGCAAGTCGTTGGGATATAGTTTTTGCAGGAGTTGTTGCAGGTATTATCCCTGTATTAATAGTTTTCTTAACGTTGCAACAATATTTTGTAAAAGGAATCACAGCTGGTGCGGCCAAAGGTTAAAAGTTTTTCGTGTCACTTGGTTCATTCCTTGATTATAATTATGATATAATACAATTAAGATGAAATAAAAAATATAGAGTCAGGTGATAAAATGTTGTATATTACACGTCAAAAATTATCTGTATTTGTTAAAAGTATATTTGTTAAATTTGTGCTGATGTTCATTGTGGTGGGATTAATCCCTATCATGGGCATGAGTTACTTGGTTTTCGAGAAAGTGCCTGAACTTTTGGAATCTTATATGGTGGCTAATTACGTCGAAGTTCTTAAGTATGCAGGTAAGAACATTGAACTTGAAATATCTTCTTATGACCAGATAACAAGAACAATATATGAATATGGTCGTGCCGATAACGATACAGTAGCAGATGCAATTAGAGGTCAAGATTATTTTGACTTACCTAGTTACAGTGAAAAATTAATTGAAGAGTATATGAGATCATTGCTTTATTCTGACCAATACTTAGAAAGTGTTTTTTTACTTGACTCTGAATATGAAGTGTTTAAGTATTTTTCTAAAAGTGCTAGTTATTACTTTGAGAACATTGAAATGAGTACATTTAATAAATTCTCAAAGATTTTCAATGATAATCGAGCATTAACGATTTTGCCTACGCATAATGAAGAGTATTTTAATAAATCAGATAAAATGGTTTTAACCTTTGCTAGGAATTACCTAGATGTGAATTATCTACCAGATAGAGAAGTTGTTGCAGCCACGTTAATGATTGATGTCAATCTTGACTTTGTTGATGAGATTATTAAACGTATGAATTTAGATGAGAATGGAAAAATATTCATTGTTGATACAGAAGGATATAATATCTATGATTCTGATAGAGATTATGAAACGGATGCGTATTCGCTTTATGTACAGAATAGTAATAACATACAAGATCAACTTTCAGGGTATCTTTTAAAGGAGGACAATTTTCTTTTCTATCAACATATCGAAAATACTGATTGGATCATGTTGTATAAAGTCGAAAAAAGTAATATTATGCGGTTAATTGATGACCTTAAATCGATAACAACATTTTTGTTAATTGTAATAATAATCACTCTAATATTTATTGCAATTACATTTTCAAAAAATCTATCTAAACCTCTTAAAAATATTATCGAACAAATGAAAGTCGTTTCAGATGGGGATTTTTCTACTCAAGTAAAAGTTAAAGGAACATATGAGGTCACTCAGTTGGCAGCTGCCTTTAACCAAATGACAGAACGACTAAAAAGTTATATCAATCAAGCATATGGAGCAAAAATCAAACAAAGAGAAGCAGAGTTAAATGGTATTAAAGCACAGATACGCCCTCATTATCTATATAATACATTAGAAATAATTCGAATGAGTGCACTTGAAGAAGATGCTACGGAAACAAAAGAAATGATTGTTTCTCTTTCAGAACAATTAAAGTATGTTATTGGCCAATATGGAGATTGTGTGTCTCTCGGCATGGAACTTGACATGATCAAAAATTATTTCAAGATTATAAAAGTTAGGTATGAAGGTCGAATAGCACTAGAAATAGATGTCCCAAAGGAATTTTATGATTATAAAGTATTAAAGCTGATTTTACAGCCTTTAGTAGAAAATGCAGTTATCCATGGAGTTAAACTAAAAAAAAGTAAAGGTAAAATTAAGGTAAGTGCAAAATTAATTGAAAATGTACTTGAATTACAAGTCATTGATGATGGTGTCGGCATGAGTGAAAATTCTGTTCAAGAAATCAGGGCTTTATTAAATAGTGACAAAATGGGTAAAGAACTAGATGGTAATTGGGAAAAAATTGGATTGAAAAATGTACATGATCGTATTCAAATGAATTACGGTGAGTCCTTTGGTCTATCAATAAGCAGTAAAGAAAAATTGGGTACAAGAATGAGCATACGGATTCCCGTGGAATGAGGTGGCATATGTTTACAGCGATATTAGCAGATGATGAACCTATTATTCTAAGAGGATTAGAAAGAATCATCGACTGGAAAAGTTTGGAAATAGAGATTATTGGAACGGCTCTTGACGGTAGTGAAGCTATGAAACTTATTGAGACTTTAAAACCGGATATTTTCATTTCAGATATTAATATGCCTAAATTTTCCGGAATTGAACTATTGAAGCAGCTAAAGGATAAAAAATATGCACCAAAGGTTATATTTATTAGCGGTTATCAAGAGTTTGAATATGCTAGAGATGCTCTTAAATATGGTGCTGTCGATTATTTGCTTAAGCCAATCAATGAGAAGCAACTAACTCTTGCGCTTAAGTCAATTATTGCGGAGAAAATAGAAAAGAACGGATTAGAAGAACATAGGAAAGTTCACTTAACCCTTATAAAGGATGAAAAGACGGACACAGTTGAAAATGATTTGATTACTGCTAAGCAACATATTATTAATACCAAAAGTTATTTTAGTATGTTATGTTGTGGTTTTGATAATAAAGTATCTGAAAAAGATGAAGATTTTGAAATAACCTTGTTTTCAACGATGAATAGGATAGAACAATGGTTAGAAGATATTGAAGGGCATTGGGTGTTTCATAAAAACAAGCGAATTTATATCTTAATTTATCATGAAGCGGAAAGAGAAGTAGAAGCCTTAGTTTCAAGAGTGCCAAATGAGCTTATTCATATGATAGCGAGTGAACTAGGTGTTTCTATCTCTGTAAGCACAGGTAAAATTGTTAAAGAAATCAATAAAATTAAAGAAAGTTATCAAATGGCTGAAGATGGAATGGAATTAAATTACTTTTACGGTAAGAAGGCGGTTATTAATTATCAAGAGAATCGTCATTATAAATATAACCTTGAAGATTATTATAGTGCTCAAATAAAAATTTTAGATAGTATTATGTCCTATGATAAATCTAAAATTAATAGATCAGTTGTTTATTATATGGATATTGTTAAAGATATTTCTTTATGGGATAAAAAATCTGCAATTAATTATTGCTTGGCAACGGTTGTTTTTATTGTAAAACATATTAAAGATAGTGTTATTCAAATTGAAAATACTGATATTGAGTATATCAAAGGTATATTAAATGCTACTTGTTATTATAATGAAATGATAGTAGCAATGAGCCAATATTTTGAAAAAATTTTAGATGAAATAGCTTCTATCGTTAGTTTAAATGAAAGCAGTGAAATCAATAAAGTTAAAAGTTATATACAAGAGCATTATAATGAAATAATTAAATTAGAAACCTTAGCTGATTTGGTTTATATGAATCCAAATTATTTTAGTGGTTATTTCAAAAAACATGTAGGGGTTAAGTTTAAGGAATACTTGACGAATATAAGGATCAATGAAGCTGAGAAAATTATGATGTCTACAGATAAAAAGATTTATGAAATAGCAGAAGCAGTTGGATTTAGTGATTACCGACATTTTAGTGAAGTGTTTAAAAAGATTAAAGGTAAAAGCCCTTCAGATTACAAGAATGACATTTTGAAACTTAAGTAAATTGATGTGACAAGAATTTTGAAGTTGAGAATTCAAAATATAATTACGTAGATATAGGAGGAGAGAAATGCGTGTATTATTTATAGATATTGATACCTTGAGACCAGATCATATGGGATGTTACGGTTATCATAGAAACACAACACCAAACATAGACAAAATAGCTGAGGCAGGCACTCGCTTTACGAATTACTATACGTCAGATGCTCCGTGTTTACCTTCAAGAGCTGCACTAATTAGTGGTATGTTTGGTTTTAGAAATGGTGTGGTTGGTCATGGAGGAACGGCAGCAGATCGTAGATTAACCGGTGAAGCAAGAGGTTTTACAGACAATGTTGATGATGGATGCTTTCATAATATTTTTAGAAAAGCAGGGCTACATACTGTGTCCATTAGTTCTTTTCCGGAAAGGCATTCTGCATGGTGGTTTAATGCAGGACTTAATGAAACATATAATGTTGGTAAATTTGGATTAGAGTCTGGGGAAGAAGTTATTCCGGTAGCAATAGATTGGTTGAACCGTAAAGGAGCTGAAGACGATTGGTACCTTCATGTACATTTATGGGATCCACATACACCCTATAGAGCACCTGAGAATTTTGGGGATCCTTTTAAAGATGAGCCTATTGTAGATTGGATAACCGATGATGTTTTTAAACACCATCAAAAACATGTTGGGCCTCATTCAATTATGGAGACAGGTATGTATTCTGATGATCTAGGTGGAGATTTCCCTAGACAACCGGGTATGTGCCAAACCAAAGAAGAATTAGCTCAGTTCCTTAATGGCTATGATACCGGAATTTTATATTCTGATTTTCTTATTGGTCAAATAATTGATAAACTCAAAAAAATGAATATATATGAGAATACAGCGATTATCATCACATCAGATCATGGTGAAAATATGGGTGAATTAGGTATTTATGCTGAACATGGGACTGCAGACCATGCTACATGTCATATTCCTATGATTATTAAATGGCCTGGTATGCAAAAAAATGCAGTAGATGATGGCTTACACTACAATCTTGATTTACTCCCAACTTTAGCGAATATCATGAACGTGAAAAAGGAAGAGTATTGGGATGGAGAAAGCTTTAGTGAAAGTTTAAGGATTGGTGAAAATCAAGGAAGACCTCATTTGATTATTTCGCAAAATGCCCATGTATGTCAAAGAAGTGCTAGATTTGACGATTGGTTATATATAAGAACTTACCATGATGGCTACCACCTTTTTGAGAAGGAAATGCTTTTTAACCTTAAAGATGATCCATATGAGCAAAAAAATAGGAGCTCTGAAAAGGCAGAAGTCTGTGAAAAAGCTGCAAAGATTATTCTGGATTGGCAAGATGATCAAATGATGAAAGACCCTACAAACCGAGATCCGATGTGGACAGTGATGAGTGAAGGTGGTCCTGAACATAGTAAGACTAATTTGAACGCCTATTTATTGAGACTTGAAGCAACCGGTCGAAGTGAAGGTGCACAAATTTTACGAAATAGGTATAATCATAGAAGCAAATAAAGAGGAGAACTTATTTATGAGTATTGTAGGCGTAAAAAAGCTAAAAACACTAATAACCATTCAAGATCCTGATTTGATCAAAAACATCTTCTTACCAGAAGCACTGGAGAAGCTTGATCAGATAGCAGATGTCGACTGGCTACTACCTGAATTACCATCTGAAGAAGAAAATCTAATTCATATTATTCAACCTTATGATGTCCTTATCGCTTCTTGGGGTTCTTTTCCAATTACAGAGAATATACTCAAAAAAGCAACTAATCTAAAATTCATTGGTTATGCAGCCGGTTCTGTTACAAATTTCATTCCTATCAGCTTTTTTGAAACTAACATTACGTTAGTAAACGCCAACCATATTTTAGCAAAGGCAACGGCAGAAGGTACTCTTGCACTCATGCATTATGGCGCTTGGCAATTCAATAGGATTGAAAAAAATCTTTCATCCGGAAAATGGAGTCAAAATAATAAAGAATCGGTACAAGGTATTAGTGGCCAAACTATTGGGCTTATTGGGTATGGCGCTATTAGCAAGGAAGTTATACGTCTTCTAGCTCCTTATGAGTGTACAATATTACTCTGTTCTTCACACTGCAGTGACATTGAAGCTGAGTCTTTGGGTATCCGCTTATGTGGTTTAAACGAGCTATTAAGAGAAAGCACAATTATTAGTCTTCATAACACATTAACTCAAGCAAGGCGAAATATGTTGGGATTTGAAGAGCTATCTCTTATACAAGAGGGGGCATTGCTAATAAACACTGCTAGGGCTGCACTTATTGATGAAAATTCTTTATTGAAAGTCTTAAGGAAAGAAAAATTTAATGCAGTATTAGATGTTTTTCATGAGGAACCCTTACCCCAGGATTCTATTTTATTGCAATTACCTAATGTCATATGCACACCACATATTGCAGCCTTTCCTTATCATTGGAAAAGTCAGCTAGGATTAGCAGTGGTTAATGATCTAATATCATGGCATAAGAACCAACCCCTTATAGGTAAAGTCACAAAATCTAAATATCGGTTTATGACTCGACAATAATTCCAAGAAACAAAAGTAAATGTGTCGAGATACTTGCAAGAGTCCATGAGCATACATCCAATCGTTATTAAGAAGTCAACGACTCTATTGATAAACGACCAACGGTACCAACGTGGTGTTGAATCTATGCAGTTGAAACTTTTTTTGAATGGATCCATAAAAACAAGGAAAAATGCTCCCAAAATTAGAAACCCTTCCAGAGTACATCTAAAGGAAAAAATAAGCGTAACAGTTATAGATATTATGATATAAAAAAAATGAATGCTAGAGCCGACTGGTTTACCGTTTACTAGGTTTCTTAGTTTATGGACCAATTTATTTGATTACATTTCTTTAACAGCAGGAAAAGTTATACTTACAAGTGAGCCTTGATTCTGGTTGCTTTTTATGGAGACACCGTATTCTTCGCCGAATATTAATTTTACACGTTGATTAATGTTTCGAAGGCCGATGTGTTCAACTTCTACAGTGTAATCTACTGCTAATAACCCATTGATTTCACTTAGTTTTTCACTGTTTATACCGACGCCGTCATCTTCTACTTCAACACATATGCTATCACCATCTAAAAAACATTTTATGCTTATATTACCTTTTTGTCTTTTAGGCTTAATACCGTGGTAGACAGCATTTTCTACTAATGGTTGAATGGAAAGTTTTACAATCTTATATTCTAATACTTCTTCTTTAATATCCCAGATTACATCAAACTTATGCGGATACCTTATCTCAAGTAAAAAGAGGTATTTTTTTACATATTCAAGTTCATTTTCAATCAAAATCAGATGGTCTTTAGTGTCTAGGCTTAATCGGAATAGATCACCAAGAGATGCAACCATTGCTGAAACTTTGTTATCACTATTAGTAAGGCCAATTGCTGTCCAGTTGATTGTATCAAGTGTATTAATTAGAAAATGTGGATTGATTTGATACTGTAGGGCAACGGTTTGTGCCTTGTTTAAAAGTGATAGTTTCTGTTCTAGTTCATATTCCATTTCATGATTTGTTTTTGCGCTTTTTAAAATTGTATTGATGATATATTTTGTTTCATTAATATTTTCTTGGTCTTCGGTTCCTTGAGTTAGAAATTCTAAGCCGTTTGAATTGTCTATAATTGACATAATGTTACGTAAAGGTTCATAGGTTTTTATGGATATTAAGAAAGAGGCAATAGCGGATAATAAAACACTAATAAAGACAAATAGAATGAAGTATCTACGCATTTTTGAGAACTGAGCATCAAAGCTTTCCAAAGGCAGGGATAGAACATATTTGTATGGACCAAATTCAGAGTCTACCATGGTTATCACCTTTTTTTTGTCGTTAAATGTATAGATTGATAAGTCCCTGTTGCTTGAGTAATCAAAATCACTAAACTCATTTAGATCAAGTAGATTTTTACCGACATTTTCAAGGTTTTTATTGTATAAGATTATTCCGTCACTATCGATGAGACTAAGATTTTCCGAAAAACTGCTATCAATAATTCCAGTCACATCCCCTAGTGCTGCGGCATCAATATTAATGACTACGGCACCTAAGACTTTACCTTCTATTGAACTAATAGTTTTTATATAAGTTAGAACGTAAGGATAGATATCCTTGTATTTCCTAGGTACAAGCCAGCTACTGTTAGTATTTTTCTTGGCGTTATAGCTTTCATACCAAGTCATATCATTAAAGTTATCGATATTGCCGAAGTCTGAACTAGATATAATATACTCATTTAATTCAGAAAAAATGATAATAGAATGTAAGTACTTATAAATCAATACAAATGGTTTCAAATCATCTTGAATACTTTGGACAGATTTGTACAAGTCAATATCTGAATTGTATTCTGGGATAAAATATTTTGATTTATCCATATTGATAATCATTGCTGCAAGTTTGTTAGATTCTTCTAGAATAGTATCTGTATAATCTCTGACTCTGAGTACACTATTACTATTGAATGTATTGATTTCTTTCATTACATAATTGGTAGAGTATTCAAAGACTATAACATTTAAGACGATTAGTGGAAATATGAATAGTAGGTTTATAATCAAAAAATTTCTTATGAAAATACTTTGGAATTTAAAGTTCAATATTTGATGCCATATTTTTTGCTTTTTATTCATCTAAATTTAAGTCCTCCTTAACTATTTTCATCTGGTAATTACTAGGTGAAGAACCAGTATAATTTTTAAAGACTCTGGAAAAATATTTACTGTTTTTGTAACCTACTAGGATAGATATTTCGGAAATTTTATGATTTGAATGCCTCATAATATCAATGGCCTTCATCATTCGTAACTTGATAAGATAGTTACTGAAATTTTCCCCTGTTTCCTGTTTAAATAATCGGGAAAAATAGGCTGGATTCAAGTACACATGTGAAGCAACATCAGCAAGTGATAAATCTTGGCTGAATCTTTCATTAATAAATTCAAGTGCCTTAGTGATGAATAATTTGTTTGAATTCTCGGCATCTGGTAAAATTTGTTCGATGATAATTTCAGACATTTCTCTTGTCCATTGCTTGATACCATCAATACTTACAGTTTGTATTAAATTACTATAGTCGAATTTTTCCTGGCGCACTTTTTGAACACTAGCATGAATACTGCTCAAACTATTAAAAATATCCATAAAAAGATTGATTATAAAGTTGTGGATATAACTTGTAGGATAAAGTTTTAATTTATCAATCATATTATTAGAGAGACTAAAAGCTGCTGATGCATCGCAGGATAATATAGAAGCTTTAAATATTTTCTTTTGTTCAATTAGTACTGGATCATTTAGTATAAGCTCACTATTATTATCTGTTGTTGAATCAATATAGTAGATTGGAATAGCTTCCATACTTTTTGTTAGTTCGTAAATATTTGAATAGCACTTAACTTTAACTATTTCTAGTTCCAAGTTGAAAATACTGCTTACATTGTTTTTAATTGTATTTAGATAATTTCGAACTGAAATATCCATACTTTCTATTGATAGGTCACTATTTCCTATACCTATTATTTTAAAACATCCTTGAGTTATTACTAGGGTGAAGTACTTAGTGTTTTCACTTTCACCGGCAAGGATATTATGTAATGCATTATCAAGCCGGTCTTTACCGTATTCCCACTTGTTTTCAACGTATTCGCTGTAGTTCTCTAAATTAATATCTATAAGGCTGAATGGACATTTATTAACATCTATATCAAAGTCTAGGAATTTAATTCTTTTATCTATTTCCATGGTGTCTATTAAGGCACCCATAATTAAATCTCGGAAAAACTCTTCCTGTAATAGGTCGAAAATTTCATCGATTTGTTTAGCTTTCTTAAGTTGATTCTCAGTTTCTTCTTTTTGTAAAGTGAGACTTTCACATATGTTTTCAAAAACACGGGTAATCTCCGTTACTCTTATAGGTTTTAGTATATAATTAACGACATTAAATGCAATCGCCTGTTTGGCAAATTCGAATTCTTTATAGCCGCTTATGAGAACAACCTTGATTTTAGGCATATAATTATAAATATATTCGGCTAGTTCTATACCTGAAATTTCAATCATTTTTATATCTGTAAGTACAACATCTACGTCATTTGTTTGAATATATTCAATAGCTTCTCGTCCATCTTCAAAAGAGGCAACAACTTTAAAATTAAGTGACATCCAGTCGACATAATCTTTCAATCCTTCTCGTATAGTTTGTTCATCATCTACTATTATAAGCTTATATAGCAAAACAATTTCACCACGCTTTCATTCAAATTATGTAGGGAAATGTACATAGACACATATATTGACTTAAGTATAACAAAATATATGGATAGGTACAACAATTAAGAAATATGGTAAATATATGTGCCCTAAAGTAAAAATAATGGCGTTTTAATATGTAAGTCTTAAGTCTATAATATATATATAAACCAAACAATTATTGGAGGAATTTAATATGAGTAACATACATAAAGATAGTATAGCTAAGAGTAATTTCTCTTTAGCAAAAAAGTTTAAAGGCAAGAAAGGCCTAGCATTTAAAAGCAATATAGTTTTTATTTCTATGACATTACCTGCTGCTTTATATCTAATAGTTTTTAATTATTTACCACTAGTTGGTAATGTGTTAGCTTTTAAGAAGTATAGATACGATGAAGGTATATTTGGAAGTAAATGGATTGGACTTGAAAATTTCGAATTCCTTTTCACTTCCAGTGATCTATGGCGAATTACAAGAAATAGTATTGGTTATGGAGTCGTGTTTATAATAGTTAATACAATCTTAGCATTGATACTGGCATTACTCCTGTATCAAGTTACCAATGGATTATTATTAAAAATATTTCAAACTTCTTTCATACTTCCAAACTTCCTTTCTTGGATAATGGTCTCATTTATTGTTTATATCTTTCTAAATGCAGAATCTGGAGTGGTAAACACTATATTTGAAAATCTGGGAAAAGAAACTTTTGATTGGTATTCTAAAGCCGGAGCATGGGTGTTTTTAATTCCAATTATCAATGCTTGGAAAAATATCGGATGGATTTCATTGATTTACTATGCTTCCTTAATGTCAATAAACAATGAACTGTTTGAAGCTGCTTCCTTAGATGGTGCAGGTAAATTTAAACAAGCATGGTATATTTCAATACCTTCACTAATGCCAGTAATCGCTACGATGTCTTTAATATCAGTAGGAACATCACTTATTAGACAAGATCTTGGCTTATTTTACGCGGTTACGCGTAACTCTGGACTATTATACCGCGCAACAGATGTTATTGATACTTATGTTTACAGAGCTACGGTACAGGTTGGAGACATCGGTATGTCTGCAGCAGCTGGATTGTTCCAAACTGTCGTAGGATTATTCCTGGTACTGATTACAAATTGGATTATTAAAAAAACACATCCGGAAAGTGCAATATTCTAAAAAGGGAGACTTGTTTATGTTATTGGTAAAGAGTAAAGAAAAAAAAGAAAGTACTAATTTAATTATAGTTATAATATTGACCGTGTATGCACTAGTTTGTATTATACCATTATGGTATGTTATAGTGACGTCACTTTCAAATACTGCTACTATTAGAGAATATGGATATACGTTTTTTCCTAAAGTGATTGATTTTTCAGCGTATATTAATGTCTTCTATAATCCAGGTACCATTATGAATGCTTATGCAGTAACAATATTTTCTGCTTTTGGTGGAGCTTTTGTAGGTGTCTTCTCTATGGCACTTATAGCATATCCGCTTTCTAGAGCCAGTTTTAAGTTTAGAAAAGGTTTTACAATTTTTGTGATATTTCCTATGATGTGTAGGGTCAGTATGGTACCATTTTACATACTAGTTACTCAGTACTTACATCTTGGAAATACAATATGGGTTCACTTTTTTTCTTTTGCAGTTCCACTGATTGACCCATTTTTTGTAATTATATTATTAACTTCATTTAGGAATTTACCTAATTCTATATTTGAAGCTGCTAAAATTGATGGTGCTTCAGAATTAAAAATATTTCTACAAATTGCATTACCATTGTCGAAACCAGTCTTAGCAACAGTAGCGGTTTTCACGTTATTAAATCGTTGGAATGATTTTTATCCAAGTTTAATGTTTATAAATGATGAAAAACTACATTCGCTTCAATATTTATTACAAAAAATAATGCTTGAGATGGATTTCCTAAGATCAAATTTCGCTGCACTACCAGCATCTGTACAAGAAAAAGTTGCAAATTTCCCTACAGAAACTGTCAGAATGGCTATTGCAGTGGTTGCAGCTGGTCCAATGATGTTTGTATTCCCTTTCTTTCAAAAATATTTCTCAAAGGGAATGACAGTAGGTGGAACAAAAGAATAAGTGGTTTATCCCTCAGTATATAATACTAGGGTGAAGCAAATAAAAACTTAGATTTTTAGGAGGGTTACAAATGAATTTATTTAAAAAAAGCGTTTCTCTGTTTCTAGTATTTGCTATTTCTTTAATGATGATAACAGCATGTGCAACTAAGACAGAAGATGCAACAAACGGAACTAATAATGCCACTGGTGACACAAAAGATGCATCGAATGGTGATTCAACTGCAATGGAGGATGAGCAGGTAGAACTGACGTGGGTTGTAATTGGCGATCAACATCCAGATACGGAAAAAGTTTTAGAAGTATTCAACGAGAAGTTAAAAGACAAGCTACCTAATACAACATTAAATATCGTGACTTACGGATTTGATAACTATGGTGATAGAATTGAGCTAATGATTACATCGGGGGAAGATTTTGATATTATGTGGTGCTCAAGTTGGGCTGGCGACTATCTTCAAAAGGTGGCAAATGGCGCATTTTTACCTTTAGATGACCTTATAGACGAACATGCTCCTAAATTAAAAGAAACATTACCTGAGGCTGTTTTTCAGACGGGTACTTATGATGGGAAACTGTATGGTCTTACAAATTATCAACAATTATGGGCCGGTTACGGAATCGTTGTAAGAACAGATTTTGCTGATCAATATGGACTTGATGTAACTCAAATAGAAGCAGATGGCCTTGACAGAAATATTAAGACCATAGACATTATGAAGAGTATGGAACCATTTTTTGCTAATGTATTAGCAAACGAAACAGATATTAATTCTGTAATAGATCCATATTTCCTAGTTGGTAAGACTGTAACTGAAAATATGGTTATGGAAAGAGATTATGAAACAATAGTAAGTCCGGCTGTAATCGATAAGTATAATAATGATAATATTCAGTTGGTTAATATGTTTGAAACACAAGAGTATGCAGATTTTATTGCATGGATGAGAGATATGTATGAGCAGGGTTTCGTTCGAAAGGATGTTTTATCAGCTGAAATACCAACTAATATTAATGAAGATAGAATGAATATGTATGGTATTATGACAACTAATACAGGGACACCGGAAGACTTCGATATTGAGCTTAATAAAATAAATACAACAAACGAAGTAACAAGTGCTCGTATAGCACCACTTTATCTGCCATATACCGCAGGTACAGCCACAATGAACTTTATTAATGCTCAATCAGAACATCCTGAAAGAGCTATGAAACTTCTTGAACTAGTTAATACGGATGCAGAAATGTACAATCTTCTTACTATAGGAATCGAAGGTGACCATTGGGAAATGAAAGATGAAATCGCAGATTCAACGGTAACTCCTGCTACTATTCTTAAAGGAGATGATTATGGCATTTTTGATTGGGTAATAGGTAATGTAGCAAATAGTTATGGCCGTTCTGAAATGTTTTTAAATTCAAGACTTGAAATATGGAATAACAAAGCTACAATGTCTCCATTATTCGGTTTTGTACCTGACTTAAGTGAACTTGCTCAAGATAAGGCTAAAATTGACGCAGTTGTAAATGAATATGTAAAGGCTTTGAATTCAGGTGCAGATAGTGACTATGAGTTACATTACGCAGAATTTAAAGAAAAACTAAAGGCAGCAGGCGTTGATGAATATATTGCTGCATTACAAGGACAAGTAGACGTATATTTAGGACAATAAACAACAGTTAATTAAGTGTTTGATTGAAAAGGCTACCCGATGTTATTTTAAAAAAGGGTAGTCTTTGTTTTGAAAAATTTAAACTAGACAGATTTTGGAAAGGATAATTTATGGACAATAATACATTATGGTATAAACAATCAGCTGAACTATTTGAAGAGGCATTGCCCCTAGGAAATGGTCACATGGGAATGATGATATATGGCAGAATTCGAGATGAGCTCATAGAGCTAAATCATGATACACTATGGTCAGGTTACCATAATGAGAATCAGAATAAGACAGCATATAAACACCTTGAGAAAGTTAGAGAAATGATTAATAGAGGTGCTTATTTAGGTGCGCAACAGCTCATAGAACACGAAATGCAAGGAGAATACTCAGAGTCGTATTTGCCTCTGGGAAATATGCGTATGCAATTTCGTTATGATGGTTTCCTTAGGAAAGAAGACTATAAGCGAAGTCTTAATCTAAGTGATGCAACAAGTTCTATAGAATATAAAATAGATGGATTTAAATATACTAGAAGAGGATTTGTAAGTAACCCGGATAAAGTTGGCGTCTATAAAATTGATGCAGAAACTGAATTTGATGTGCAAATCAGTGTGGATTCTAAATTATTACATAAGTCAATTTGTAAAAATGATACAACAATAGTAATGACAGGTAGGGCACCTGAGAGAGTTGACCCTTCTCATAGGACTTATAATGAGTCACCGATAGCCTATTCCTTAGAAGATGAGAATATTGCTCTTGAGTTTGCTTCTTATACTAGGGTCATTAGCGATGGAGTATGCTATAGAACCGGTGGTGGTCTATCCATAAGAAATGCTACTAGAGTTATAATTATAACAGCGACAGAAACCACATACAGTGGATTTAATAAAGAATTTAAAAAAATAGATAAAGTAGTAGAGGATATGCGTGAACGCGTAAATAAGGCAATTGAAAAGGGGTATGACAAGCTATACATTGATCACAAAGAAGATTATCAAAAATTATATAACAATGTAGAATTTACAATAGAGACAGAGAATAAAAATGATATTCCAACGGATATTAGACTAGAAAAACTAAAGGCAGGAGAAGATGATTTATCCTTAATACCATTATACTTTAATTATGGCAGATATCTTCTTATCTCATCGTCTAGAGTAGGCAGTCAGGCTGCTACCCTGCAGGGAATATGGAATTATGAAGCAAGAGCACCATGGTGTTCTAACTATACATCTAACATTAATATTCAGATGAACTATTGGTTAGCTGAGACTTGTAATCTAAGCGAATGTCATGAGCCACTAATCGATATGATTAAAGAATTAGCTATTACAGGTGCAATAACTGCCAAAGAGCAATATGGCTGTGGTGGTTGGTCAGGATCTCATAATATAGATTTATGGAGAAAATCAACGGTTATAGATGGTCAAGCTAGATATGCATATTGGCAGATGTCAGGCCCATGGTTAGTTAGTCATTTATATGAGCATTATTTATTTACACAAGATTTAGATTACCTAAGATCTGTTTTTGCAACGATCAAGGGCTCAGCTATGTTCTGTTACGATTGGCTACAGGAAGATGAATCAGGTTACTATGTGACATCTCCTGCTACCTCCCCTGAGAATGCGTTTTTAACAGAAGAGGGGGTGGAATGTTCTGTGTCTAAAGCATCTACAATGGATATGACATTAATAAGAGAGGTGTTTAATACTTGTATTAGCGCTGCTAATATTCTAGGTATATCTGGTCAATTTGAGGAGAAACTATTAGCTAGGTTACCAAAATTATATCCCTATAAAATTGGTTCGGATGGTCAATTACAGGAATGGTATTTAGACTTTGAAGAATCTGAAATGGGACATAGACATGTATCACACTTGTATGGCCTATATCCGGGAAAAGCAATTAATGATGAAACTCCGGACTTGTTTGCTGCTAGTAAGCGTGGCTTAGAACGAAGACTAGAAAATGGTGGAGGACATACCGGCTGGAGTTGTGCATGGATTATTAATCTATATGCAAGGTTAAAAGATAGTGAACTAGCCGGTGAATATGTAAATGTCATATTAACAAAATCTATATATCCTAATATGTTTGACGCTCATCCACCATTCCAAATTGATGGTAACTTTGGTGCTACTGCAGGAATCGCTGAGATGTTGATGCAGAGTCATATGGACTATATTGAATTGTTACCAGCATTACCTAAGAGTTGGCTTAATGGTTATATTAAGGGGCTAAAGGCTCGTGGTAATCTTTTAGTTGATATTAAATGGGAAAATGGTCAAGTAAGTGAATATAAAATTCAAGGAGTAGATAGACCTGTAATAATTAAATATAGTGGAGAAATTTACAATGTAAATATTGTAGATGGTCAGTATGCTTGGGATAGTCGTAGATAGAGAAAATCTTGCCTTATTCAATAACAGCATATAATTAGACTAGGGCTTGGTCTATTGAAAAAATGGTATGGATAGGTTATCTTAGAGATGAGATAAATCAGGGTAAAGAAAGAGTTAGTATGGAATAGGAGTTTTTTATGAAAAGTAAAGTTATTCTAGAAGACAAACATTTTCGAAGATTAAGCATAACGAACAAATTTTTTGTAAGTCTTTTTGTAGTGCTTATTTTGCCTTTAATTTTATTATTCTTTTGGACTAATAACAACTTATCACATCAAATTCATGAAAAAAATCTTAAAATTAATCTTGAAGTACTTAAACAAACAAAATCACCTATTACTTATTTGATTCAAGATATTAATTTTGTTTCTTTAGAAATACTTGGAAATAATGATTTACAGCAGTATTTGATTCAAAAGGATTCACTTTCATCTACTGAAAAAAATCAACTAAAAATTGAAGTGGATAGGGAAATGAATAAGTTGATTTCTTCAAGAAGTTCTATAACCAGATTATCTATCTTTGATGATTCTATTTTTTTCCAATACCGTAATCATTTAAGGGAAGAATCCCGAATTCCCTTAGATGAAGTTGTTGAACTTAAAGGGCTACAGATGTGGCTTCCTGCATACTACGAAGAAACTTATACTTCAGGATATACCGATTACTATGAAGTGTCTGTTGTTCGGGCAATAAATCAATTTGATGTCATTAATCAAATCATTGCCTTCTTAAGGATTAATATATATGAGGAACAATTGGCACAACTATATGAAGGTGTTGCTGGAGAGGGTACAGAATCTATTTTTATTATGAATGATCGTGGAGAAATCATTTCTTCTAATGACAAGAATATGTTAGGGACAAGTATTGTAGATGAGCCTTATTATAAGTCTGTTATAGAGGATCAAGAAGGATATCTTTTATTAGATAATAAAATAATTAGCTTTTATGATTTTCGCAACATTAATTGGTATATGGTTAAGCTAGATGATTATTCAGTTATTACACAACGAAAAGTCTCTAATTTTATTATTATGGCTAGTATTGTGTTTATCTTGTCTTTTGCTATTATTTTCTATTTTATTCAAAGACATTATATAATAAATCCTCTTATTAAGATTAAAAAAGATGTTACTCAAATTCATGAAGGTCAATATTTATTTAATTTACATACAAATTCAGAAGATGAGATTGGAGATCTTAACAAGGGACTAATAGAAATGGGTGAGTATATACAGGATTTGATAGAGCGAGTGTACAAACATACTATATCAGAAAAGGAAGCTCAACTTCAATACTTACAATCACAGATTAATCCACACTTTCTTTATAATACCCTTGATTCTGCACGCTGGTTAGCAATGAAGAATAAGGACACCGAAGTTGCCGAGTTAATTAAAGCCCTTTCTAATCATTTTAAAAATGCTTTAAATCAAGGTAAGAATATGACAACAGTTGGTGAGGAAGTCAAGCATGTAAAAGGTTACTTGATGATACAAAAAATCAGATTTGGTGAAGAACTTAATATGAAAATATGTGTTCAAGAAGAAATAAAGAAAAGGCAAGTCCTTAACCTGATTCTTCAACCTATTGTTGAAAATGCACTTATACATGGTTTAGAAAAGAAGTTAGGTAACTGGCAGTTAAAAATTGATGTATGGAGTGAAAATAATCAAATTATATATAGAGTCGTAGATAATGGTGTAGGTGTTGATGAAGAATTAATAAGGGCAAAATTGGCTGCAGAAGCTGTTTCAAATGACGCCTTAGCTCTTAATAATGTTAATAAGCGATTAATATATAAGTATGGAGAAGCATATGGTTTGGAATTTTACAGTAAAGTTGGTTTTGGAACTACAGTTATTGTGAGAATACCAATTTTAGGAGAGGATAATATATGAAGCTCTTGATAGTCGATGATGAATTACAGATAAGAATGGGATTAGCGGAAGAGATTAACTGGAAAGAAATGGGAATTACGGATGTTTTGACTTCGAAAAATGGAGTAGAAGCTATTGAACTATGTGAAAAATTCAAACCAGAGATTGTCATTACTGACATACATATGCCAGGTATAGATGGTTTAGAATTAAGTCGACAGGTTAGTAAATTATATGAACCTATTGAAATTATTATTCTAAGTGGATTCTCAGAATTTGACTATGCTAAAAAAGCTATTCAGTATGGTGTAAATGCATACTTACTTAAACCAATTGAAATTGATGAATTAGTTGATGTGGTAAAAAGTTCTATTCAATCTGTACAGACTTATTATGATTTGTCTAAAAATAGAAAAGTGTACAATCATTTTAATAGAGTAAATAGATTAAAGAAAATGTTGGCTAAGGGTGAAGTTTTTACAGCTCAAGAGTTAAAAGAATTTAAGAAAACAGCTGAATTGGATCACTTTGAACAAGTGGTTGCAGGGACATTTGTTGTAGATGATGTGGCTAGAGATAACAACAATCAACTGGGCATATATTTACAGTCGATTTTAGATGATTTTTTTAAGGAAATAAGTCATAGGATTTTATATTGGGATGAAACGAAATTATTGTTTTTGATGAGCTTTAGAAGTGCTGTTGGTTATGAAAGAAGTAAACGTCAGTTAATAGACCAGTTAGAGAATATTAATATAATCGTGAAATCACAATTAAATAATTCTTTGTCATTGACCCTAAGCGCTTTAGGTGAAATACATAGAATACCTTCTTTATTTAATGAATGTTATCAAGCTGTAGACCATAGACTATACCTTGGAGTTCAACAAGTTATTTTTACAGAATTTGTTGAATCTAATAAAAAAATATTAGTCAGTCCATTAAATACAGCTGAGTTAAAAAGGATTATTGAGATATTTGAGTACAAGGAGATTCATAATTATTTATTGAAAGTTTTTAATGATGTTAGAGAGTTAAAAGTGACTTCTACTGATTTTGTAAGATCCTTGTGTAGCAATATCAGAATAATTTTAATAGAAACCTTAAGTGAAAAAGGTATTGAAATAGAAGAATATATTACTGATTGCCCATGTTTGTTTGAAAGAATACCAGCTTATGTATCCATTGATCAATATTTCGATTGGGTTGATAACTTATATTTTCTTATGGTTGGAAAACTAGATCAACTAAGTGGAAGACAACTTAGTCGTGCCATTGTACAAGCGATTGATTATATTGAAAACCACTACAATGAAGAGATTAACTTAAAATTAATTGCCTTACATACCGGAAGATCAAAAAATTATCTCTGTTCATTATTTAAAAAAGAGATGGGAATATCTTTTGTTGAGTACTTAAATAAAATTCGAGTCGAACAAGCCAAAAGAAAATTACGAAATACAGATGAAATGATTTTTGAGATAGCAGCGTCAGTAGGATATTCAGACTATAAGTATTTTTCCACTGTTTTCAAAAAATATACAGACCTGTCCCCTCAGGAATATCGAAAAAATCATGAAAAATCGTAGTTTTTTCGATACAATCGTTATTTACTCTCCTATATATAGCTTTAGGAATAGCTTATAATTTGTTTGTAGCGAAAACCAAAATATTGAATATGGGAGGATACAAAGACATGAAAAAAATTATTAGTATTTTGTTATGCATGGTACTGACAGTTGCATTGCTTGCAGCTTGCGGTACAAAAGAAACAACTGGGGGCACATCTACGGATGTAACTACAGATACATCCGTAGATACTTCCACAGACACAGCAACGGATACATCAGGTGAAAAACCAGTCGTTAAGGTGTATGGTAAAGTAGTTGAGTACACTTCTGGACCTATGATGACAGATGCATTAACAGAAATGTTAAAAGACCAGTACGTAATCGATGCTATTCAAGTAGACTGGGCGAATCAAGATACAGTCATTAGAACTGGTATTGCATCTGGGGACCCATGTGATATCTATAATTATACCCCATCAGGAATGATTAATTTTTTGGATATGGCTACTGACTTAAAGCCATATTTAGACGCTGACCCTGATTGGAAAGCACAATTTAGTGATGCTGCATTAGCAGCAGCAACTTACGATGGCAAAATCGTTAATGTACCATGGGAACAAAACTTCCCAGTAATATTAGCAAATAAAACAAAATTAGATGAATTGGGAATTGTTATACCAGAGAGCTGGACATTCGAAGAATTCTTAGTAGTTGCAGAAGAAATTAAAGCAGCAGGCTATTATCCTTTTACAAACGCAATGGATCCTGGACGATCAACTTGGGTATTTAGAAATGCAATGCTATCAGTAGTAGTATCTGAGGGCCTTGGCGATGAATATGCAGCAGGAACTTTGTCTATATCTGGGGATGAAGCAGTTGCTGCATTAGAAGCGGTTAAATCCTTATATGACAATGATTACATGTATCCAGGTGAGGGTGCTGTTACAGTTAAGAATGATGAGTGTAAAGTAGGGTTTTATCAAGGTGATGTCTTAATGATGCCTGAAATTGCAGCAGGAGCTAAAACGACAGCAGATGCAGCAGACTTTGAAGTTGTTACAGTACCTTGGCCATCAGCAGGATCTGTTGAAGCGATTAATGGTGTTTATAATGGTTTCTTTGTACCTATGAATGTTGATGATGTTGATGTAGCGGTAGATGTATTAAAAGCATTTACTTCAACTGAGATTCAAGCTATTCATGGAGCTGAAGGCTATATTCCTGCTAACGTTAATGTTGAAATAACAGATCCATTTGTAAATGAAGTATTAACTAGATCAGCCGCAATTGCAGCTGATTATCCTTTCACAATTGAAACTTGGGATTATTTGAGAAACGGATTAATACCTGACCTTATTCTTAATGGTGGTGTTGATACAGTTATTAGTCAATTAAGTTTTCTAGAGCAACAATAAATTAAGTATAGACCAACTTAAAAGAAAAGGAGACTGTGAAAATGGTCTCCTTTTCATAAACACTATACTATATGAACTAGGATAGTGAAAATGAAATTATTTAACAAATATAAGGAGTGTCCAATGAAACTATTTAAACAAGTTAAAATCAGTAAAACCGGATTAGCCTTTCTTTTGCCTGCTGTATTATTTATTATAGCATTTTCGGTTGTTCCTTTGATATGGTCCTTTATTCTCGCCTTTCAAAGTTGGGATGGATTTGGTACACCAGAATACGTGGGACTTAGTAATTTTAAGTATACTTTTGGTGATAAAGTTGCAATGAAATCATTATATAACTCAGTCTACTATGCTTTGGCATCTACAGCAGGATCAGTTATTCTTGGTTTGTTTTTTGCCTCGTTGCTTATTAAAGTTAATGGCAGAGAAGGGTCGGTAATTAGAATGATTCTCTATAGCCCAGCCTTGTTACCTATTGCAGTTGTTGGTTTAATGTTTACCTTTTTTTATAATCCGACTGTAGGTCTTGTTAATCAACTTTTGACTGTAGTTGGTTTAGAAAGCTGGACGAAAGTATGGCTACAAGATTCTAAAACAGCCATGAATGCAATAGTTGTGGCAGCTATATGGAAGAATATAGGAGCTAATATGATATTGTGTTATGCTGCAATGCAATCAATTCCAAATTCTTTATATGAGGCAAGTATTGTGGATGGAGCAGGCTTTTGGAAACAGATGTTTAAAATTACCTATCCTCTTATTAAACCTATGATACTTCTGACTACCATTAATACATTAGGACGACAGTATAAATCATATGGATTAATCTATACCATGACAAATGGTGGACCGGGAACGCTAACTACAACAGTACCAATTACAATGATAAAAACAGCTTTTGGTTGGGGTTATATGGGAAAGGCTGCTGCTATGGGCCTAATACTGACTGTTGTTGTTGCAATAAGTATATTAATAACAAAATACGTTCTGAGAGGAGAAGATTATGAATATTAGCCGTTTAGAAATAAAAGAGTTAGTTCAAAAGTGGATTATGCGCATTATTTTGATTGTTGCTGCTTTGGCGACTATTTATCCTTTTTATTTCGTAGTACTAACATCTTTAAAATCATCTCAAGACTTCTATAAAAATATTTGGGGACTTCCTCAAAAGCTTGAGTGGGCAAACTACTATTATGCATGGAATGTTGCAGAAATAGGCAAACATTTTTTTACTTCAATTACTGTAGTTACCATAACAGTTGTTGTAACAATTATCGTGTCATCTATTGCTGGTTATGCCCTAGCAAAACTTGACGTTCCGGGAGCAGATACTATTCTAATCGTTATGTTCTTACTATCTATGTTACCATCTGAAGCAATTATATTACCTATGTATGTAAGTATTGCTAAACTTGGTTTTACAGGTACCTATGCAGCATTAATATTGCCATATATAGGTTGGGGAATACCTTTAACAGTTTATATTTTTAGAAATTTCTTTGCTACTATATCAGGCGAGATTATTGAAGCAGCAAGGGTGGATGGTGCCTCAGAATTACGAACTTATTTTTCAATTGTAATGCCAATGATGTTACCTGCTACAGCAACAAACGTAATCTTTTTATTTCTCGGTTGGTGGGGAGAAATGATGTGGGCATCGGTTGAATTATCAACTGCTTCAATTAAAACCTTACCATTAGGTATTACTGCTTTTATACAATCAGCAGGTACTGCGTGGGGTCCGTTATCAGCGGCTTCTTGTATTGTCTTAATTCCAGTTGTGTTTGTATTTATGTTCTCACAAAAATATTTTGTCTCTGGTTTAAGTAGTGGAGGAGTAAAAGGATAGGCCAAGCCTATTAAATTTGCCTTAATAAAATTATATTTAAAGGAGACAAGGTTCATATGAATAATTACGGATTAAATTATCATACATTTGCAAAAGATTGGAATGGAGCCATGCCAATAGGGAATGGTCATATTGGCGCAATGGTTCATGGTGGGACCTATAAAGAAATACTAAGTCTTAATGATGATACATTATGGTCGGGCTATAAAAGAGATTGTTTTATTCCTGACTTTAGAAAGAATTTAGATGAAGTAAGAGCATTGATGCTTGATGGCAAAAGATTTGAAGCCCAAGAAATAATTGAGACTAAAATGCTTGGAAGATTTACCCAAGTATATTTACCTCTAGGTGATATTGAAATTGACTTTAGCAAAGGTGAAATAAGTGATTATAAAAGAGAACTTGATTTCTCCACTGGAATTGTTAATATTTCTTATAAGAAAGATGATAAAAAATATAATGTTTCATCTTTTTGCTCTTATCCAAATGATGTGATGGTTTACAAGATTAGCAGTGAAGAAAGGTTTTCTCTTTCACTAAATATGAAGAGTCAACTTAAAAGCCATGTAGAATATGGTGAAAACAGTTTATCCTTAATGGGTTCAGCACCAAGCGATATAATCATTGGGGATGTATATAAATTTAATGACTATGGAAATACAATCAGTTATGAGGAAGAAGATAAAAGTATTAAGTTTACAGGCAAAGCGAAAGTAGATACAGATGGTTTATGTGATTTTAGTGATGGATTAAAGATTACTAATTGCACATATGCTACTTTGTTCTATAGTTCTGCTACATCTTTTACTCAAACTGATATTCATAAATATTGTGATGAAACTTTAGAGAAAGCAATCAATACTGGCTACATTAAGTTAAAAGAGTTGCATCAATTAGATTTTTCTCAATTATATAATAGTTTAGATGTAGAACTTGGAAATAGTGAAGGGTCAACTACAGAAATTTTTGATCAAGTGAAAAAAGGAGTCTTTAATGGATATGCTATTGCAACTTTGTTCCAATATGGGCGATATTTACTAATTTCAAGTTCAAGAGAGGGTACACAAGCTGCTAATCTTCAAGGCATTTGGAATAACAAATTGATACCACCATGGTGGTGTAATTATACTTTGAATATTAATCTGCAGATGAATTATTGGGCTGCAGAACGAAGTAACTTGAGCCAGTGTACAATCCCATTATTTGATTTTATAAAAAGATTGTCAGAAAGTGGAAAGGTTACAGCCAAAGAAATCTACCATATGAATGGATTTGTAGTACATCATCAAACTGATCTTTGGGCACATACAACACCAGTTGGTTTTACTGATAAAAGGGAAAAAGATAGTGCTAGCTGGGCAATGTGGAATATGTCAGGCCCTTGGTTATGTTTGCATTTGTTTGAGCACCAACGGTTTGTTAATGATGAATCATTTTTACGTGAATTTACATATCCAATATTTAAGGAGTGTGCAGAATTCTTATATGATTTATTAATTGAAGTCAAGGGAAAATTTGAGAACATACCATCAACTTCACCAGAGAATTTATATTATGATGAATTAGGTAGAAGAATCTCTGTTTGTAACACATCAGCTATGGATATTGGGATATTAAGGGAATTCTTTAAAGCATTTAGAGATATATGTTATATAGTTAAAGACGAGAAAAATGCAAGTAAAGCAAAGACTATTCTAGAAAATCTTAAAAGGTACCAAGTCTATGATAATAAATTGCTTGAATGGGATAAAAATCTTCAGCAAACTGAAGCAGGTCATAGACATTATTCTATGTTGTTTGGTTTATACCCTTATGGACACTTACTTGAAGAGCATGAGGAAATAGCAAAAAATACATTAGAATATCGTATGGAAAATGGAAGTGGTCAAACAGGGTGGAGCACATCATTAACAATAGCTTTATTAGCGAGGTTAAAAGATAAAAATAAAGTTAAACATTACTTATCAAGATTAATTCAAGATAATTTCCGTGAAAATCTCTTAGCCGGAGAAAAATACAATAATTATTTTCAGATTGATGCTAATTTTGGTATTACAGCAGCTCTGTGTGAAATTTTAATACAGGATTATGATGGATTAGTCAGATTACTTCCAGCTCTTCCTTCAGAGTTAAGTTCAGGTAAAATTAGAGGATTTAAGCTTAAAGGTGGACATACAATAAGCTTCTCTTGGGAAGAAGGTAAGTTGTTAGAGATTATACTTCTTGCAGGGTTTGAGAAGACAATAGTCTTCGACTTGAAAAATGTAACAGTAACAAGCAGTAAAAAAATAATCAAAATTAATGACAATGATTTTAATGCTACTATTGATTTGCTAGAAGGAAAAGAGTATATAATTCTTGGGGATTTACCCTAAAATCATTGAGATTGAGATAAAATAAGACTAGGAGGTACAAAATGAAAAAACCAAACATTATTTATATTTTAGCAGATGACATGGGCTATGGGGATATATCTCACCTGAATGAAAAAGCAGGGTTTAAAACTCCTTACCTAGATCAAATGTGTGAAGAAGGGTTACATTTTACAGATGGACATGCATCATCTGCAGTATGTACACCATCTCGTTATAGTATTCTTACAGGACGCTATAATTTTAGAAGTATGTTAAAAGAACAGGTTCTTTTTGGTTTTGACAAACCTTTAATTGAAGAAGGTAGGAAAACAATAGCAGACTATTTAAAAGAAAAAGAATATAGAACGGCCTGTATTGGTAAATGGCATCTTGGTTTTGAATGGTCATTAAAGGACAGTTTAGATTCAGAAAGCATTGATTATACAAAACCTTTAATTAATACACCAGTAGATAATGGCTTTGATTATTTTTATGGAATATCAGGATCTCTTGATATGCCTCCATATGTTTATGTTGAAAACCGCCAGGTGACAGCAGTACCTGATCGCATTGTATCCTCTGGTGAAAATACAGTTACACCACTATATAAAAAGTTTTTCAGAACGGGTGTAACTGGCGCAGATTTTGTTCATGAAGATGTACTGCCTAATTTTACGGATAGAGTTCTTGATAAAATAGAAGAATACAAAGATGAACCTTTTTTTATCTATTTCCCTTTAACTGCGCCTCATACGCCGATACTACCAACTAAAGCTTTTCAAGGAAAATCAGAAACCACTGAATATGGAGATTTTGTGTTAATGTGTGACGATATAGTAGGTCAAGTAAATGAAAAAGTAAAAGCATTAGGACTTGAAGAAAATACTATTGTCATTTTCACAAGTGATAATGGCTGTTCTCCAATGGCAAATTTTCCTGAATTATCCCAATATGGTCATAACCCAAGTTATATCTTTAGAGGTACAAAAGCAGATATATATGAAGGCGGTCATAGAGTACCTTTGATTATAAAATGGCCAGAATCAATTAAAGCGGGAAGTCGCTCAGATGAACCTGTATGTCTGACGGATTTTTATGCTACAATTGTAGATATTTTTAATGATGAAATAGAAAGTAATGTTGCGGAGGATAGTGTAAGTAACTTGCCGATATGGTTAGATAAGAGGAATGGTGAACCAGTAAGAGAAGCTTTGGTACATCATTCAATTAATGGTTCTTTTTCCATTCGTAAGGGTAAGTGGAAGCTTGAAATGTGTCCTGATTCTGGTGGATGGTCATTACCTTTACCTGGTACAATGCCTGAGAATGCCCCCAAAATCCAACTTTATGATATGGAAGAAGATGTTAGAGAACAATACAATATATATAAGCTACATCCAGAAGTCGTAAAGGACCTAAAAGAGCTGTTGATTAAGTATATCGTTGATGGTCGTAGTACACCTGGTCCAAAACAAAAGAATACAGGCGTAGAGCGTTGGGAACAGATTATGTGGATAGATGATAGCTTTTAGAATGGGTAGATTATAAAAGCTATTCCACCAGTTTTCCAATTCTTTTTTATGGACAAACGGATAGGTGTTTGCAATATCGTATCATATAAATGCCCGATCAGGATATATATTTATTGGTGATATACTTTCAAATTTCTTGCTTTCATCAATAATAACATCACAATAAAAATAAGCTTTCGGATGACTTTTATGAAGGACCAATTGAAGGCCTTCACTATAACCTTGAATAAGTGATAAAGGAGTTTTTAGTTTGTGAGATACATTATTGAGAAGTAGTTTTTTTGTTGGTCAATGCGTATGCGTTCGACAATCTCTTTTTCTAGTTCGCTATTTGCCTGATTTAAATGAGCTATGCTTTTTTCAAAGCATAGCTCATTTGAATATCTCGTCTCGAAAAGTCTGCTTTCACGGGAATTATCGACAACACTCACGTAGATCATACTATGAAAAAAAACATGGATCCATTACACATTCGAGTGTCAATGAATTCAAAAACGTGTATATGTGCGGTAATCCAACCGGGGCTTTTCATATCCGTAATAGCAAGCGTTCTACCCGCCTAATCGACTTCAAGTAATTCCCCAGGTTTACATATGATTCGTATGGTTGTTTTTTTACATACAAAGTTTCTATAGTACTACCAAAGACATATTGTGAAATTGCGTATAATATTGTATATATTAGATTAATAATAAAAACACCCACCTAATAGAAGAATTGCCTCATTGTAATCGGTTACTATAAAAGTTAATATATAAGCATAACATTTATTAGTGATTAAATACTGATTAATGAGGTGATTAAATGGAATATATATTAAAAATGGAAAATATAACAAAGTCGTTTCCGGGAGTCAAAGCTTTAGACTCAGTTACGATGAAAATCAGAGCTGGAAAAGTTCATGCATTAATTGGTGAGAATGGTGCAGGAAAATCCACTCTTATGAAAATACTAACAGGCATACACTCTCATGATAGCGGTACAATAACATATAAGGATCAGGTTATAGTTCCAATGAATCCTAAAGAGATGTCTGTAAGAGGAATTAGTATTATTCACCAGGAGTTCAACCTTTTACCGGACCTAACTGTTGCAGAAAATATTTATGTAACAAGAGAACCCAAGCTTTTTGGAAATATGGTTGTTGATGATAAAAAAATGGTTAAGAACGCCAAGAAATTATTGGGTAGCCTAGGTCTAAACTTAGATCCAACTGCAATCGTTGAAACCTTAAGTGTAGCTGAAAAACAAATGGTTGAAATCGCAAAAGCCTTGGTAGTTGATTCTGATATATTGGTTTTAGATGAACCAACATCTGCATTGGCAGAAAATGAAGTTCAAAAACTATTCGAAATAATTAGAGATCTAAAAAGGAAAGGAGTTGCCATTATCTATATTTCCCACAGACTAGAAGAGTTTGACCATATAGTAGATGAAGTTACAGTATTGAGAGATGGAACTTTTGTTTCAACAAAAGAGTGGTCAAAAACGACAATAGCTGAGATGATATGCGATATGGTAGGGAGAAAACTTGATGAACAGTATCCTGAAAGAAAAAATGAAATTGGAGAGATTGTTTTTGAAGCAAAACATGTCAACAGGGGAAGTAAGGTTCAAGATATTTCATTACATGTTAGAAAAGGTGAAGTTATTGGTATAGCAGGTTTAATGGGAGCAGGGCGAAGTGAATTTGCTAGGGCGGTTTTTGGGGCTGATAAGATGACTTCCGGAACAATTATTGTTGATGGAAAAAAGATTAATCCTAAATCACCAAATACTGCAATTAAAAATGGTATTGCATATTTAACAGAAGATAGAAAAACAGATGGGTTGTTCTTAGACCTGGAAGTTGATACAAATATTTTGGCAGGCAATCTACATCAGAATACAACCTTTGGATTAGTAGATGATAGAGAGCTAAACAAGAAAGTGAAAAATATCATAAAAAGTATGAATATTAAAACCCCATCAAATAAACAGTTGTGTAAGTTTCTTAGTGGTGGTAATCAACAGAAAGTTTTAATAGGAAGATGGATTATGAAAAATGCACATGTATATATTTTTGATGAACCGACAAGGGGAATTGATGTAGGTGCTAAATATGAAGTATATACTCTGATGAATAAACTTGCAAGTGCAGGTGCAGGAATAATTATGATTTCATCAGAAATGCCTGAAATAATGGGTATGAGTGACAGGATATATGTCCTCAGTGAAGGTGTATTAATGGGTGAAATGAGCTCAATGAAAGCTTCCCAAGAGATGATCATGCATTTAGCTTCAGGATTTGAAAAAAAGAAAGGTGAGGTAATCAATGGATAATGGAGAATCGATAAATACGAAACCAATAACGATGAAAGACTTGATGGGTAAAGCCAACAAATTAAATAACGATACAAAACAAAAACTGACTGTTGCTCTAGCTTTGGTTATATTATGTATATTTTTTTCACTCTCTAGTGAATATTTCTTTAATATCGATAACTTTACAACTATTGCTATTCAAACTGCCATAACAGCTATAACAGCATATGGTATGACCTATGTTATCATATCTAAGGCTGTAGACTTGTCTATCGGGTCGACTTTGGCTTTGTCAACTGTAATTGTTGCCATGATGTTAAATGCCGGTGCACCTCTTCCGGTGGCAATTGTTGTAACTATGTTATCAGGTTGTATGATTGGTGCAATCAATGGTGTTTTTGTTTCAAAAATGAAGTTACCTCCTTTTGTAGCAACCTTAGGTTCTCAAATGGCTATTCGCGGTTTTGTTATGGTGGTTACAGATGCTAGACCCGTTTACATAACAGGAAATAAATCTTTTCAAATGATTTTTCAAGGCAAGCTATTCGGAATACCCTTACCGGTTGTATATTTAGTTGTATTTGGAATCATATCTTCCTTCATTTTAAGAAAAATGGTTGTGGGACGTCAGATATTTGCAGTAGGTAGTAATGAAGAAGCGGCTAGGCTTTCGGGAATTAAGACAGACAATATCCGTATATTTGCATATCTTTTTAGTGGTTTAATGGCGGCAATTGCAGGAATCATTATGACGGCAAGAATCAACTCAGGACAACCGACAATAGGAGTTGCTTATGAAGCAAACGCAATTGCAGCAGCTGTTATTGGTGGAGCATCTATGGCAGGTGGACATGGTTCAATTAGTGGTACAATTCTAGGCGCTTTTATTATGAGCGTTTTGATGAGTGGTCTGAATTTACTGAATGTTTCACAAAACTGGCAATTGTTTGCAACCGGACTGGTTATGATTTTTGCAGTATATCTTGATAAGATAAGAAGAGAAAGAGGTACAAAAAAATAACAACATTTTATTAAAAATATTAAGGAGGAAAAGAATGAAAAAATTATTGGGTGTATTATTGGTGTTAATGATGGTGATTTCTATGGTAGGATGTTCATCAAGTAATGAAGTGAATGATGGAGGTTCTAATACTGAAGAAAAAACAGGTAATACAAACTCATCAACTGATGATGAGCGTTATGTTGCAGTAATCATGAAATCATTTGCCGGAGATTTTTGGAAAACAGTTGAGCTTGGAGCAATGCAGGCAGGTGAAGATTTAGGAATAAAAGTTTCAGTTGAAGGCTGCGATACAGAGGCAAACATTGAACAACAGGTTAAAATGGTAGAAAATGCAGTTCTAAAAAAAGCAGATGCTATTGCTATTGCAGTTCTTGATAGTGAAGGATTAGTTCCGGCAGTAGACGCAGCATCGGCTAAAGATGTGAAGATGTTGACTTTTAATGGATTGTTGAACTCTGAAAGTATCCTAACACATGTAGCAACAGATAACTGGGCAGCGGGAGAAATTGCTGGTGAAGCTTTGGCAAAAGCTTGCGGCGGAAAAGGTAAAGTTGCTATTATCGGTGCTGCAGAAGGTGTAAAGAATAATCGTGATAGAAGTGACGGAGCTGCATCAATTATAGAAAAATATCCTGATATGGAAGTTGTTTCAATTCAATATGCAGATAATGATTTAAATAAGACAATTTCTATAGCAAATGACATTATGTCAGCTAATCCTGACTTGGTTGGATTCTTCTCAAACAACGAAACTACAACAGTTGGAGTGGCTACCGCTTTAAAGGAAAAAGGTGTTGACGGCAAGATGGTTCACATTGGATTCGATGCTTCAGCTCAAACAATAGCTCAGGTTCAAGAAGGAGTAACCGGAGGCTTCGTTACACAAGATCCTTTTAATATGGGATATTTGGCTGTAGTAAAGGCAAATGATATATTGGATGGAAAAGAAGTTGAGGCATATTTTGATACAGGTGCTCAATATGTAACTATGGAAAACATTGAAGATCCTTCAATTCATAAAATACTCTATCCATTTGAGTAGCTTTAGAAATATATTTTCAACAAAAAGTTATATTGATTTAACCGTTCTAATGTATTAAAATTAGGTGGGCCATACATGGCCGGCCTAATTCTATTTTTATTTCAAAGAGTTAATTTTTAGAACAAGAATTGTAAGCTAATAGCTGAAACAAAACCGTTAGTAAAAATGTAAATAAGGAGATTCTAAATTATGCTTAAAGCAATAATAGCAGATGATGAAGTAAGAATTATTCAACTGCTTCGCAGCCTAATTGACTGGGAAGAGTTAGGTATAGAAATTGTCGCTGAAGCGAATAATGGTATGGATGCATTGCTGTATGTTAAAAAAATCAAACCGGATATACTTATTACAGACATTAGATTTCCTGGGATTGACGGGCTGGAATTGACAAAAAGAGTCTATGAAATAGACCCTACAATCAGCACAGTTATTATAAGCGGTTATAAACAGTTTGAATATGCCCATACAGCCCTTAAATATGGTGTTGTGGAATATCTTTTGAAGCCCATAAACAAAGAAAATTTAGAAAATACACTTAGAAAAATATGTGTTAAAAAATTCAAAAATGCAGAGCATATTCAAGACGTTGAAAAATTAAAAAAACGTAGTGAATTAACTACAACACGTTTAAGAAATCAGTATATACAGGACTGCTTGGATCAGAATATGAGTTTAGATAGAATTGAAAATATCAACAAAGAGTATTGTTATTCTTTTATAGATGAACCGGTAATTTCCATTTACGTTTACATTAACGTGGATGGAGAAAATTACATTGACTCATATATAATTGAAAAGACGAGAAATACAATTGCAGAAATATATGACTCCATTTTCCATGAATATCACATGTTTGAAAATGGAACCGGTCTTATTCTTATTGCAAACTTTATGGCTAAGCAAAAAGAAGAAGTCAATCGAATTTCTGCGAAAACCATTGATAAGATACGATTAAAATTAGAATTTTATGAAAATGTAAAAATAGCAATTTCAGTCAGCAGTATCGGACAAAGTCCTATAGATTTAAAAGAATTAATTCCTGAGGTAGTTCGAGGACTGACTGCTAAATGTATCATTGGTTCTAAAGAAGTTGTTTTCATCGAGAAATATAACTTGGATAAAACCGATGAATTCTTATCAGACACGGATAAGATAAGAATTGTGGGACTTGTTGAAACTTTTGAATCCGAGGTTTTAAAGAATTGGATTTTAGAAAAGTATGATGATTCGGAAAAACTGCTGTTTGAGAGACCGTGGCTAGCCTTTGAAGGTGCATTGGAAATAGCAACTGTTTTTGTCTCCGTATCAATGGATGGAGATAATCAAAAAATGTTTTTAGATACATTAACTAAAGAATTAATGCCTATTGATAATATTGTAGATTTAAAAAATCTTCTTGTCACACGACTTAGTGAGGCTCTTACTAGAAAATATGATGAAAAAAAATTACGAAACAGTCAGCCGGTTCGGTTGGCAAAACAATATATGCAAAACCATTTATCAGAACAAATAACAATTGAAGATGTAGCAAACTATGTAGATCTTAGTTATACTTATTTTAGTGGATTATTTAAAAATGAAACGGGAACGACAGTCAGTCAATACTTGCTGAATATTCGAATAGAATATGCAAAGAAGCTAATCAAAGAAACACGGATGAATTTATCTGAGATTTCTGAGTCTGTCGGTTATAGTGATGCTAAACATTTTAGTAAAACCTTTAAAAAGAACGTGAAAATAAGTTTTAAAGAATATAAAAGATTATATTCCTAAGAACAATCTTTCTAGAAACGAGGAGTAAATAAAATGAAAGCAAGCAAGAAAAATAAAATTGAATATATTACTATGTTTGCTTCTTTGTGTTTTTTTCTTAGTATATTTTATGGATTGATTGTATTTCTGATGTTAAAATCAGATTTCAAACAAAATCATCAAATCATAGCGATAATTTTTGTTACAATAGTCTTTATATATATGATATATATTATTAGCTATCACTTTTTTATATCTATACTTACTACGCGTAAAGCTTTCAGTGAACTCAAAAGAGAACTATCTCAAATCAATATCGAATATAAGGATGACATAAATGAAATTTCTGTTGACAAAGAGTTTAAACAACTCATTGATATCATAAGAAATTCCTCAAGTAGGGAATATATGGAATCTATACTTAGAAAACAAGCACAGTTGGATAATTTACAAAGTCAAATCAATCCCCACTTTCTTTATAATATTTTGGACTCCGTTCGTGGAGAAGTTCTCATACACGGTTTAAAGGAGACTGCAGAAATGATTGAGTCCCTTTCAAAGTTTTTTCGCTATGGAATTGGGTCTTCTGTGAGTTTAATTACTTTTGAAGAAGAATATGAGAATGCTGAAAATTATATGAAGATTCAGCAATACAGATTCGGGGATAGGATTAAGCTAATTAGTGACTTTGATATGGATGATAAGAATATCATGAATTTTAAACTACCAAAAATGACATTGCAGCCACTGGTTGAAAATGCCATAAATCATGGAATCGAAGGACAAATGACAGCAGGAAAAATTGTTATACGTGTTATTTATACAAATAAAAGAATGTTAATTACCGTTGAAGATAATGGAGTCGGTATGGATATAAAAACATTAGAGAGTATAAATAATAAGCTAAAAAACTCAGAAAATGTTGTCTATGGTTTAAAATCAAAGGGTAATGGTGTTGCTTTATTAAATGTTTCTGAAAGGATAAAGCTACTTTTTGGTAATGAGTTTGGGATACATATAAACAGCACGTTGGGAATGGGAACAGAAGTTCATGTATCCATGCCACATGAAGTAGGTGAATAAATGTGAAAACAGAACTGTTGAGCTTTGATAATATATCAGTTGCTCATTCGAATACAGGTAAACTCTGTTATGTGAATATTAACATATTTGAAGGAGAAGTAATTGGTATTATTGGTTTGAAAGGGGGAGGGGTCTGGAAAGTAATGGAATTACTAGAAGGAGAAATAAAAGCAAGTTCTGGTATTATCAGATATAAAGGACAAGTCTATTCACCAAACAATGTATATGAGGCAAGAAGAAAGGGTATTTATAATGTGAGTTCACAATGTAAGCTGATTAAAAACATGACGATTAGTGAAAACTTTTTTTTGATTAGTGAAAAAAGCAGAATGTTTTATATGATACATAGCAAAAGTATAAAAATAGAAACAAATAATATTTTGGATAAATTTGGGGTTAAATTAGAAGGAGATATAAGAGTTAAAGACTTAACAGTGACTCAATGCTTTTTTCTTGAAATTATTAGAGCTTATATATTAAATGCTAAAGTGATCATCCTTCACGATGTTTTAAGAGAGTATAATTCAGAAGATATGGGAATGTTTAATCATATTTTGGAATTTTTAAAGAGTGAAGGCGTGTCAATTATATTTCTTGATCATTATTATAAAAAGATTATGGAACATCTAGAACGTATATATGTTTTAACAGAAGGTAACGTATCAAGGATTTTATATAAAGGTGAGTATGGAGAAAAAGATCTATACGGCTTTGTAATGGGAAATAAGTATTGGGAACAGACAACAGGAATTAATCTCGGTAATAATAAACAAGGAAATGCTTTGTTTGAAGTTGAAAACTTAACAACTAAGGTTATAAAGAACATATCCTTTAGTTTGAAACAAGGTGGAATCATAGGTTTGTTTGACTATGATTATTATTCAGGAAATCAACTTTCAAGAGCATTAATTGGAGAAATATTACCGGAGTTTGGAAATATATACATTGAAGGAAAAAAGGTGGAAAAATCCAATTACAATAAGATTCTTTATAAAGGGGTTAACATAATTTCGCATTCGTTAGATAATACACTATTTAATGATCTAACAGTAAAAGAAAATGTAACAATGACAATTCTTGATAAAAGCCATTGGTCAAAAAAAGTGGTTAATGACAAAGTTATCAATTATGCGTTTAAAGAGCTGAAAGAGTATCTAGGGGATATCAATGGGGATGTTATTGTCAATAATCTTTCTTCAGAAAAAAAAACAAAAGTACAACTTGCAAAATGCAGGTTGTCAGGAGCTAAAATTTTAGTGGTGGAACATCCGCTCTTAAATGCCGACCTTATTCAGGGACAACTTATTTGCGATTTCATACAGGAGATGATTCAAAAAGGCTGTGGGGCGGTTATTATATCTTCAAGTCTAGAATATTTAAAGAACTTATGTGATGAGATTCAGATTATTAAAGAAGGCAAAAATACTGCCTATTTATCAGAAAAAGAAATATTGATGATGCGAACGAATAATTATTAATCCTTTGTAAGTAGAGTAATGGATTAGCTATTCTGAATACGATATTCAGTAGGTGTGATTCCTATTTTTTTCTTAAACATTCGTGAAAAATACATATTATTTTCAAATCCTGATTGAAGTGCTATTTTATTGACTTTGAAATCAGTAGAGGTTAACAGTGTCTGTGCACGTTCCAGACGTTTGTTTATAATATACTGATTAGGTGGAAGTGAAAATGTTTTTGAAAAGGTATTAGTGAAATAAACCGGATCTAGGTTAAGTATGGAAGCAAGTTCCTTATTAGTTAGTTTATTGGTCAGATGGTAATCAATATAATTGAGGACAGGTTCGAAACGCATCATGTCCTTGCTAGGTTGCTTACACGACTGAAAAAAAGGGGCAAGCAGCCGGTAAATTGAACTATATGCCATTAGTGTGGAATAAGGACTGTTTAAGTTATAATTTTCTTTAAGGGTGCTAAAAAGACAATGAACATTCTCAGGCGCAGGAAGTTTGACCACAGGATTATAAATGCTGAAGATATCCATGACATCATTATGAAGTAACTGAAAGTGGATATAATAGTGAGTCAGATGGTGGTTGCACATAGTTTCAACCATACTGAAAGCAGGGAGAAGATAGATGAAACCAGGTTGAAGAATATGAGTGGAATCATTAAGAATTAATGTTGCGTCACCATCAACGACGTAATAGATTCTGTGGTGAGGATAGGGAAACCTTTTTTTTGACCAATCGGGTTTTGCAGTACTAAAGGCAACGGTATCGATTTTTATTTTCATTTCTCCTAAACTTTGCATGAGACTCTCCAATCTGTAAATAATGCAATGAAATATATTGATAATCCATTGATATATAAAGTAAATATAAATTATAATAATATATATGATTAAAGTTAACATATTTTCACTTTTAAAGCAACTACGTTAATGGAAAAGAGTGACTATGCAAAGAGAGGAAAAAATATTGATGAAAAAAAACCCTAATATTGTTTTTATACTAACAGATGACCAAGGATTTGGGGATTTGGGCTGTACTGGAAATCCTATTGTTCAAACGCCAAACATTGATTCTTTTTATAATGAAAGTTTGCGATTTACTAACTTTCATGTAGGACCGACTTGTGCACCGACTCGTTCAGGTTTAATGACAGGACATTTTGCTAACAGCACAGGTGTATGGCATACAGTAGGCGGTCGATCCCTTCTTAGAAAAGATGAAGTGACATTGGCTACAGCCCTTAAAAATGCAGGATATGAGACCGGTATTTTTGGAAAATGGCATTTAGGTGATGCCTATCCTTACCGCCCAATGGATAGAGGATTTAATGAAACGGTAGTTCATGGTGGTGGTGGAATTAGTCAGACTCCGGATTATTGGGGAAACGATTATTTTGACGATACATATTTTGTAAACGGTGAACCGGTAGAATTCAAGGGTTATTGTACAGATGTTTTTTTCGATGAGGCAATTAAGTTCATTGAAAAGAATCAGAATCAACCTTTTTTCTGTTTTATACCTTCTAATGCTCCACATTTACCATATAATGTTCCGAATAGCTATTCAAAACCGTATATGAACCAAACAAATGATGACCGCGCTAGATTTTATGGGATGATTACTAACATTGATGAAAACTTTGCACGTCTTAGAGCAAAATTGTCGGAACTGAATATAGAAGATGATACCATAGTGATCTTTATGACAGACAATGGTACTAGCTGTGGCATTACAGTAGATGCAAGTGATTATGTCATTGACGGGTTTAATGGAGGATTAAGAGGAGGCAAAAACTCAGAGTATGACGGAGGTCATAGAGTACCATTTTTTATGAAATGGACAAACGGTGGTTTTGATGTAGGCAAAGATTTAAATCAATTAACTGCAAACGTGGATTTTATGCCTACTTTGCTTGATATGTGTGATGTGAAAGAAGAAAAACTAGAATTTCATGGCATGAGTTTATTGCCTTATATGAGAGGTAATGAAAAAGGACTGGACCGTACGCTTGTTACAGATTCACAACGTGTGGCGTATCCTGTGAAGTGGAGAAAGAGTGCAGTTATGACCAATGATTGGAGACTAATCAATGGAAGAGAATTATATGAGATTAATCAAGATAGGGAACAACGCTTTGATATCAGTCATAAATACCCAGAAGTAGTTAGAAGATTAAGGACTGACTATGATAAATGGTGGAAACTGGTCTCAACCCAATATGATGAAATGATACCTTATCCAATTGGGGAAGAGACAATACACATAACCTGTCATGATCTTCGTAATGAAGAATGTGAAACTGCTTGGAACCAGAGACATATTCGATCAGGCTTAAGGATTGACGGCTATTATGAAGTGGAAATAGAAAAATCAGGAAAATATAGATTCGGATTGAGAAGATGGCCACAATCCATTGATTTGCCCATAGCAAAAGGAATTATTGGTCAAGATATTGAATTTTCCAAAGAATTTATACAAGAAAAAAACTGGGAAACTTATTCAGGTGGAGAGGCTTTACAGATAGATTACGCACAGATACAAATACAGGGTATTATAGAGACTAAAAAAGTAGAAGAAGACGATAGAGAAGCTGAATTTGTATTGGAACTAGAAAAAGGTCTTACAAGATTGTCGGCTAAATTCATTGGTAAAGATAAAGAAGGAGTTACGGCAGCCTATTTTGTTGAAATAAGTAAAGCGTAAATTAGTTATAATTTTTGATGGACATCGTTTGCTTATCATGATTAAGAGTCAGATGAGCTTGGATGTCCATTGTTCACTATTTTTGGTGCTTGCTATGGGAAATTATAGGTATGAGGTTAATAATCCCTAAGAATTGAGAGTGTTCCTAAATTCTGTTGGAGTAACGTTGTAGTATTTTTTTGAAAAGTGAGTAAAAATAATTGGTATTATCTATTCCAATATTTCTACTTATATCTGCTATTTTTAAATTTGTGTTTTGAAGCATGAATTTTGCTTTATCCATTTTTACTTTTGTCACATATTCACTAAACAACATACCTACTTCTTTTCGAAAAATTTTACCTAAATATCCAGGATTATAAGACATTTTTGTCGAAATAACTTTGAGAGAAATATTTTCAAAATAATTATTATGTACATAAGCGAGAATTTCATTGATCATAGGACTATAATTGTATTTTGATTTTTCTTCAAAATAATCGATGGATTCAGTTAGGTTTATTAATTGAGTATGCAAAAAATCTAATGAAGTAGCATTGCTGATATTTTCAATGAGATATTCAGGTATAATTTTTGTGTCTGGAATCGTACTAGAAATATTTTTGTAAATTCTATTAAATAATATGAAAATCTCTAAAGTCATTAATTTTACATATGCAAAGTTTACTTTTGGCATAGTTGATATTTGGGTAAATATATTATTAATATAGTCTTGGAGTTCAGATTTTTCACCTAAACAAATTTTTTTTTCAATGTCATTATAATCAATAGTGAGATTAAAAGTTGTAATAATATAATTGTTTTCTTCGACAATGGCATCAAAAAAAATAAGGGAATCTACATAGTTTACAATTAAATGATTAGCAGCTTTTTTAGATGTATTATAAGAATGATATAATTTGCTATAATGTGTGACTTCTGAACCTACGGATATACGAATTTCAACACGACTTGAATCAATTAATAAACGCAATTTTTTTAGAGGGCTATCGATTAAATCAGTCAATAAAATTAAAATAATACTTCTAGTAAAATCATAAAAAAGTTCGAAAGAGTACACAGGTAAAATAGAAGATAATTGAGCATTTAAATCAGAAAAAACTTTTTCGCTTGTATGTATATTCTTATCATACATTATTGTACAGACTTGTAGAGAGCTAGAAATTATTTTGGGATTTACATAAATAGATTTTTCTCTGAATTCTTCATTACATATTTGATCTGTTATTAGACGATTAAGAATATTAAATTTAAGTGTGCTTTTTGTTGAAATAAGAGTGCTTTCTCTTTCTAGCTCAATTTTATCAACAACTTGTTTAATTGTATTTAAAAGTTTGGGTGTAGAGGCATATTTGTTCCTGCTCCAACAGCGCCTGATTCAGGGCTGCTAAAACATGTTGTTCCGCACATTATTCACTGGACTGGTGGTGCAGGATGGCTATCGCAACATTATTATGATTATTATCTGTATACTGGTGACATAGAATTTTTGAAAGAAAGAGCATTACCTTTTATGTATGAAGCAGCATTATTTTATGAAGATTTTTTTACCGTAGATGAGCAAGGTTACTTTATTAGTTGTCCATCAAATTCCCCGGAAAACACACCGGGTAACTATTGGAAAGGTGATGGAATGGGTGCAGAAATGGAAACGACGATTAATGCTACCATGGACTTTGCGATTGCAAAGGAACTTTTAACAAATTTAATTGAAGGGTCTAGTAACACAGGAATATATACGGAGAATATAAATAAGTGGAAAAGTATGCTAAAGAAAATTCCTCCTTACCAACTTAATGAAGATGGGGCTGTTAAAGAATGGATGCATGATTTTTTTGCGGATAATTATCACCATAGACACGAATCACATATATATCCAGTTTTTCCAGGTACTGAAGTCACTAAAGATAATAACGAAGAATTGTTTAATGGATTTGAAATCGCTGTAAAAAAAAGATTGCTTACGGGGTTAAATGAACAGTCAGGGTGGTCTCTTGCGCATATGGCAAATACTTTTGCTCGAATAGGAAAAGGAAATAAATCATTAGAATGTATTGAGATAATGACAAGATCTTGTGTTCTTAACAATTTGTATACAACACACAATGATTGGAGAAATATGGGGATAGGGGTAGAATTGCCGTGGGCACCCATACAATTAGATGCCAACATGGGACTTTGTTCAGCAATTAATGAAATGTTACTTTTTTCTGTACCCGGTAAGATTGTGATTTTACCAGCACTGCCTGAAAAGTGGAAGAAAGGTAATGTGAAAAATCTTCTTGCAAGAGGTGCAATTGAAGTTTCTATTGAATGGGATTTGGATAAAAAAGTTGTTGGTATCAAATTGTTGTCGAAAAATAGAGATGCAATGATTGATTTAATTCTTCCAACACAATTAGTCGCAACAAAAGATTCCGTGATAAAAGAGGTTCAATTAAAAAAAGGAGATACTAAATCTTTTCAAATAATTTGTTCTAAGATTCATTAAACAGGAGGAAAAATAAAAAACCTAAATATTATTTTTGTACTCACAAATTTTCATGTAAGACCAACTTGTGCACCAACGCGTTATGGATTAATGACAGAGCATTACGCTAATAGCACAGGTGTATTTTTTAATAAGATATTAGAATATATGGAAGCAATGCATTACCTTTAGCTTATACACATTTAGAAATTCAAAATTATAAAAATGTAATCCAGTTAAAGAAGATGAGAAGAGTAGTTCATTTATGTGGATTTAAAACTTGAAAAAGCTACTTTAGAAGCTTGGTTTTCCGATGGGAATAATCAGGCCGATACAGCTTGGTAAATGAAAATGATAGAAGGAGACTATATAATTACGAAAAAAACCGATGCAAAAAAAACCCCAAATATTATTTTTATCTTAACAGATGACTGGGGATATGGAGACCTTGGATGTTATAATAATGAAGAAATCCAAACTCCAAATATTGATAAACTAGCTGAAGAAGGTACACGATTTACTGATTTTCATGTGGCCAGTCCTGTATGTTCTCCGAGTCGATGTGCATTTATGACAGGGCATTATCCAGCACGACACTTAGTGCATGGACACTATGAGCGTTATGACCATAATACTGCAAGACACATGAATAATTGGCTGGATAAAGATGTCCATACTTTGCCAAAGTTATTAAAAGAGGCAGGTTATAGGACAGCGCATTACGGGAAGTGGCATCTTGGCGGTGGAGGAGGTCAATACGGTCATCCAGATGCTCCACCAGTGATTGAATATGGTTACGATGCTACAAGGGTATGGAATGGCAATGGACCTACGTGGTTAGGAACGGAAAAATGGCCTTTTACATTATTTAATGATATTGATAAAGTTTGGGCAGCAAATTCAAGTAGAATGGCTATTGAAGAAACACTAGAATTTATTAAGCAAGATAAAGATAAACCATTTTTTATTAACCTTTGGCTTAAAGATCCACATACGCCACTCCATCCAACAAAAGAACAAAGAGAGCCTTATAAAGATCTTGAAGAGCCAAGACAAACTTACTATTCTGTGTTGACTAATGCAGATAAATATATTGGTGTTTTAATGGAAGAACTAGAAGCTATGGGACTTTCGGAGAATACAATTATTGTGTTCACCAGTGACAATGGGCCTGAGACAATTACCTTAGAGGATGGTACATGGGGATCAACAGGTGGTTTAAGAGGTAGAAAAAGAAGTCTTTATGAAGGTGGTGTTAGAGTGCCTTTTATTGTAAGATGGCCAGGGATAACACCGGCCAATAATGTGGATTCAACCTCATTATTGTCTGCAGTTGATATGTTGCCTACGTTTTTAGATATTACAGGGGTTGAAATGCCGACAGACCTTCAACCAGACGGTGTAAATGTTGTGGATGCTTTTAGAGGCAATGAAATTACTAGAAAAAAGGCAATTATGTGGGAGTGGAGATTTTACCATAATGATGATGATTTTTGGCCTATGCTTGCCATTAGAAATGACCAGTATGTGTTAATTACAAACCCAGTACTCGATAAAGTTGAATTATATAATCTAAAAATAGATGAACAGCAGAAAAATAACATTGTAAAAGAATACCCTGAAGTTGTTGAGAGATTAAATCGACAAATGGAAGAGTGGAATACGTTATTGCCTGGTTACAGTAACAGACCTGGGGTATAATATCTAAACTAAATAACTAACTATGGAATTCCAAAAGTTGGCATTCGTCCATCGACATCAATGACGATGACATTATAGAGTGACTTCTGATCGGAAACAGACTCGGTTTTTACAGGCTTTTACATCGCGTATATAAAGATAAACGGATAGCATTTTTTTAAGGGTCTAGTGCGGAGGTTTGAACCATGATTTATACTAATATATGGGATATAAAAAAAATGTATGAGGTACCAAAAACATATCTGACAAATCTTTATTGTGTTGAAGGTTTTACTTCTTTTTTTTATGAAGGTTTTATGTACCATCACAAAGTAACAAAAGTATATGCCTATTACAAAGCACCGGAAGGTATACCACCTACAGATGGTTGGCCAGCGGTAGTGATTGTTCACGGAGGTGGTGGAACAGCTTTTCATTGGATGGTTAAAAGATGGAATGAACAAGGGTTTGCGGCAATATCTATGGATCTTGAAGGTCATTTGCCTGACCTTAGTTTATCCCATGAAAATAGACCTATTCATAATTGTTCTGGTCCTAATAGAAAAAATGTATTTGAGGATTATAAATTACCAATAACTGAACAATGGATGTATCATGCTGTTGCAGATGTAATAAGAGCTAATACGTTGATTCAATCTTTTGATGAAGTGAATTCAGAAAAAGTAGGGATATTTGGTATTTCGTGGGGCGGAATTATAACTAGTATAGCTACTGGGGCTGATCGACGATTTAGTTTTGCTATAGCAGTTTATGGATGTGGATATTTAAGTGAATCAGATGGGAAGTTACAACCTACTACAGAACAGAGTGTTTTATGGGAACCGATGAATCATCTTGTAAATGAAATTAAAACACCTATGCTATTTATTAATGGAACCAATGACCAATATTTTCCCTTAGATACATGGGCAAGAACCACAACAGATATTAATGGAAAAGTTTGGCGTTATATTATACCGAATTTTGAACATGGACATTTACCAATATTTAACTTTAGTGAACATTTCGAATTTGCCAAAAAGATAGTGTCCAATAAAAAAAAATTGCAAAGTTTAAAAACACTAATTATTGAGGACGGATTTTTAAAAATCCAAGAATTAAATAGTCAAGACATAATATCGGTTATATATAACTATACCTTAGATGTTGGAGTTCATGCTGAAAGAATATGGCAACAAAAAGAAATTGGACCAATTATGAATGGACAAATAAAAAAGCAGATAAAAAAAAGTACAACAGCAATATTTATAAATATAATTGGAAGAGATGGTCTTTGCTTTAGCTCTGAATATATTGAACTCATATAGAAATATAATAATGATATGAACGTTGCTGAAAATTCAGAAAATATATACCAACCAGGTAATTGATAAAGCAGAGTCATGGGGACATATTGGATAATCAAATTGGTTATAACTGACTTTTACTAAGGTTTTTTGATGAAATGAAAAGGGAGCAACTACAATAATTTAAAATCCACATAAAAATGAACATACTCATCTTGATAAAAAGAGCCATAGGCATTGTGGTCAGCTTCTTGAATAGCTTTTATAATGGGTAGACCTAATCCGTAACCACCATTTTCACGGGTTCTTGATTGTTCCACTTTATAAAAACTATTCCACCAGTTTTCCAATTCTTTTTTATGGACAAACGGATAGGTGTTTGCAATATCACATCGTATAAATGCCCGATCGTTAACATAGATTACACAAATATTTAATTTTATTTGTTTTCTTTTATCGACATAGGCAAGTGCATTATTTAAAAGATTCGTAAAAATTTGTTCTGTACGGAGGCGATCGGCATATATATTTATTGATGATATACTTTCAAAAACATTAAAATCTTTTGTAATAATAATATTTTTTTTCTCAAATAAGGGTTGTAATTTATGAAGAATATATTCAAGAAATTCTTTTAAATCAATAGGTTCTTTTTTAAAAGTGAATTCTCCAGACTCAATTCGATTGATATCAAGTAATTCACTAATCAGTAAATCCATTTTCTTACTTTCATCAATAATAACATCACAATAAAAATCAGCTTTCGGATGATTTTTATGAAGATTCAATTGAAGGCCTTCACTATAGCCTTGAATAAGTGATAAAGGAGTTTTTAGTTCGTGAGATACATTGTTGAGAAGGAGTTTTCTTTGTTGGTCAATGCGTATGCGTTCGGCAATCTCTTTTTCTAGTTCGTTATTTGTTTGAGTTAATAGAGCTATGTTTTTTTTCAAAGCATAGCTCATTTCGTTTATATTAACAGCAAGCTGGCCTAGCTCATTATTACCTGCAACTGTACACCTATGTTTAAAATTCAAATGTTTAATGTGATCGGTAACATGGAACATGTCCAAAATTGGTTTGGAAAAAGATTTAGAAATATAATTAGCAACAATAATGCTAAAAACAAGCATTATTCCACCGGAAAAAATAATAAAACGATTGAATAAATTAATATTTTCATTAACAGAAGCGAGAGGAACGCGGATTTCAATTCGCCAATCATTATCAAGATAACCTGACAAAAGATAGAAAGAATGCTTGTTTAAAGAATCATTAATGTAATAAAGTGAGACTTTATTATTTAAAGCAATTGCGTCTTTTGCATCTGTAGGCTTCAAGGGTGGGCGGGTATATGACGGAGGAAGACGTTCAACGCTACTATCTATGGAAAGAGGATTATTGGGTAAATAAATAGTTTTATTGGTCTCGTCAATAATGGTTAATTCCATAAAAGTACGACTACTATAGACTAAATAATAAAGTGTCTCCGAATTTATTTCTGAGTTAGGCGTAGCGTTGATTTCTTCATAGATATCAATAATTGTATTTCGAGTGCTGTATCGATAATACGGTTCTAAAAAAAAACTATTAAAAATATATAACAATATTATAAATGAAGTGGTAAGAAGTCCAATTTGTAAAAATAATTTTCGTCGTATTGATTTCATGTTTTCACCTCAAATCTATAACCAAAACCCCGAATCGTCTGAATATAGCTAGATACTTGTTCTAGTTTATTTCTTAGACGATTCATATGTGTATCTACAGTTCGCTCGGTTCCATCATAATCTAATCCCCACACTTTGTATAGAATTTGTTCTCTAGATAATACAATTCCTTCATTCTCGACCAAATAAAGCAAAAGTTGAAATTCTGTTTGGCTTAAATTAATAGTTTCATGATTGATAATAACAAGATGTCGAGAGATTTGTATTTGCAAACGTCCTTTTTCTATAAGCTTATATTCCCCATAAGTTCGATCAAACAATGCATTAATACGTGCAACAAGTATTTTCGGACTAAAAGGTTTTCGTATATAATCATCAACACCCAAATGGAATCCTTGGAGTTCGTCATAATCAGAAGTTCGTGCGGTTAACATTAAGATAGGTATTTTAGTGAGAGAACGAATTTCTTTGACTATCTGAAAACCGTCATAATATGGCATCATGACATCAAGAATCATAAGCTTACAATCTTCATTTTCATAAAATAAATCGAGTGCTTGTTTTCCGTCCGAAGCACTGATTACTTCATATCCTTCAGATTCAAGAAAATCTGTTACAAGTATGCGAATGCGACTTTCATCGTCTGCTATTAGTATTTTCTTTTTCATAACAACTTGGTCCTTTCATTCTAGTAAATATTTTCTTTTATTGTAACATAGTTGTGACATATAACGTATAATATTATGTTTAACAAAAGAAAGGAGCGATAATATGGTCGAAAAAAAATACAGACACGAAAAAAAATACACAATAGACTGGCACGAATTTCAAATAATCAACAATAAATTAAAATATCTTCTAAACCTAGATGTACATTGTCCCAAAGAAGGGTATGAAGTAAAAAGTTTATATTTTGATAATCCATATAATTATGCCATGACACAAAAAATTGAAGGGGATGAATTAAGACACAAGTTTAGAATGCGTGTTTACAATAATGATTTTTCAAACATAAAGCTGGAAAAAAAATCAAAACATAATTTAATGACAAATAAAGAAAGTATTACAATCTCTAAAGAAGTTGCAAAGAACATAATAGAAGGAAAGTTCAGCTTTCTGGAAGAGAATACAGATGCTTTTTGTACCAATTTTTTGTATAAACTTAAACATGACCAATATAAACCTAAAGTTATTGTAAAGTACAATCGTATTGCATACACATACCCACTCAGTAATTTACGCATTACATTTGATTTCATAATCAAAAAAAGTAATGCGGTAGATAAATTTTTTGGAACTGAAAACAACTATATGGAAGTTTGGAATCCTAATCAAGTAATTATGGAAATAAAATTTGATCATCTTCTTCCTACATTCGTAAGAAGCATCATTCAATCCCCTAATATTATGGCTACGTCATCTTCAAAGTATGTAGCGGCTCGAGTTATTTATTCATAAATATCATTAAACCAGGAGGTATAAACCATGACTTTTCAAGATGTATTTAAAAACAGTTTTTTAGAAAGTACCAGTAGTATTTCCGCTTTAAATATGACAGTAACACTTATCGTATCTTTTTTAATAGGGGTTTTTATATATCAAATCTATAAAAAATCCTATCAAAGTGTTGTATTTACAAAAAGTTTTAGTATGTCACTCGTAATGATGACAATGATTACAGCACTTGTCATTATGGCAATAACTTCGAATGTTGTATTGTCATTAGGTATGGTAGGTGCGTTATCTATCGTACGTTTTCGATCTGCGATTAAGGATCCCATGGATATCATATTTATGTTCTGGTCGATAGCTGCAGGTATCGTTACAGGTGCAAACCTATATACATTGGCTATTTTAGGATCGATTGTAATTGGGATTGTAATTATTGCATTTAGTGGAAGTTTGTCAGAGAATACACCCTATCTTTTGGTCCTTCATTATACAAAAGAAGAGGATGAAGAAAAAATATTAAATAAACTAAAAGCAACTGTAGATCGTTTTTTTGTGAAGTCAAAAATCGTGGATGAAAATCATGTGGAATACACAATTGAATTGCGCGTTAAAAATGAAGAAATGTCTTTTGTAAATGATATGAAACAGATACCATCAGTGACGCATGTTACGCTTGTAAGTTCGATGGAATTTACTCAATAGGAAGTGGTGAAAATATGAAAATATTAAGGCTTATATGTGCAATAGGATTAGTTTTTATCATTGCGTTAGTAGTTAATAATATATTAGAGAAAAATATAGTGGTGAGTAGTGCAAATTCATCAGTAAAAGAAGAGGCTTCCGAAGTTTTTCCTCACGATGAAGTGGTTGAAGTTAATATAAATATTGACAATACTCTTTATGAAGAGATGATTGAACAGGCGATTGAGGAAGACTATATATTAGCAGATATAACATATAACGGTTATAGCTTCGCAAACGTTGCTATTCGACCCAAAGGAAATTCTAGCTTGCAACAAGTATTTAGTTCGGGAAATGATCGATTTTCATTTAAAGTCGATTTTGATAAGTACATTGAAGGGCAGAATTTATTTGGAATAACTAAGTTAAATTTGAACAACTTGTTTGAAGATCCAACATTGATGGCTGAATATATTGGTTATGAAATGTTAGAAGAGCTTGAAGCAGAAGCTCCAGATACAACATATGTGTCTTTATCCATAAATGATGAATATTATGGTCTGTATTTAGCAGTAGAACAAGTTGATGAAAGCTTTCTTAAAGAAGCTTTTGGAAATTCGGATGGAGAATTGTATAAACCGGAATCAGGTCAAGGGGCAGATTTATCCTACATTTCAGATGATATAAAAAATTATGAGGCGATTACTCCAGAAGATGATGAGATGTCAACAGATAATAATTTTATTGAATTAGTAACAACAATTGATAAAATTATTCAAAATGGTGGTGAAACAGAGGAATATAAGTTATCAGATGTAATGAATGTAGATTCTTTTTTGAAATATTTGGCAATGAGTACAGCAGTAATTCATATGGATTCATATCAATCAGGCATGTTTCATAATTATTACTTGTATTATAATACAGAAACTTTTTTATATGAGTGGATAACATGGGACTTAAACATGGCGTTTAATGGATTTCCTAGAAGTGGACTTACAGATATTGAAGCAACACAATTTATAATTGATGAACCAGTTATAGGAAATGTTGACCAGTATCCTTTAGTGCAGGCGATTTTTTTGAATGAAGAATATGTTTCTCAGTATCATGAATATATTGAACTTTTAGCAAAAGAATATATGGATACAGAGAACTTTCAGTTAAAGGTTGAACAGATATACGTTATGATTAAAACGTATGCCGAAAATGATTCGAATCCTTTTTATTCTATGAGTATAATCGAACAAAGTATATTTGATCAGGAATCAAATGAAATAATTTCCCTTTTGGAGTTTGTCAATCTGCGTAGTAAAAATATTTTGCAACAATTGACCGGTGAATTGCCATCTACAAATGAAGGTGAGGGCAATAATGGATCTACAAGTTCTAACTCTTCTAGACAAGGTGACGCAGAATTGCGCCAAAAACCAGAAGGAGAGAATTTAATTGAAAGGAATAGGAATCAAACCCTCATGAAGATACCTACTGAAAGAGCTGACGGAAATATTTATAATAATCAAAATACAAATAAAAAGCTACTTGAATCAGAAGAAAAAGAAGTTGATATGGTAGAAGTGGGAATAGGGGGAGTTGGATTGTTTATTCTTACAGGATTAAGTGTTTTTTTAAAAAAGAAATCTAATTGTTAAAGGATTTTTCTTTGGTTTCTTCAAAATCAAAGTTTCTGGATTTCTTTTCATGAAGGGGAATTAATTCTAACTCGTATACTTTATTGTCGGTACAAAACAAAAGCTGATAATCGAAAGTCATAATAACAAGACCTTTTGTCCCCTTGTGATAATGAACTTGTAACCTTTGAGAATTCATAGTTTTGTAGTATTGTTTTTCAAATTTAATGCAATGTCCTGTATCGAATTTACGTTCAGCGATTACAGCAAGTGTTTGATTAATTACTGAAGATTATGGTTGCGAAATGAAGACAGATTTGGTATTGTTTATAGGAAGTGAAAACTTAGCGTTGTGTTCTTTTATGTAGGAGTTTAAGAACGCATTGGCTTCGCTAAGTGTGTTGATGCCTTCCAGTCGCATTGCGATTGGGAGGCGTTGTTGTAAAGTCTGAAACGCCCGTTCGACACCGAGTTGATGGCAAGCATAGCCGGAATACCATAAGTGGTAAGGATTTGGTGAAAGACGTTGTAGTACGTGGAGAAAGGATATGTTCACTATATAAGATGTTAGCAAGAGCTGGTGGGGAGATGGAAATAGAATCATGCTTTGCCATTAACTCACAAGCATAAGAAAAGGTAGCATCCCAGTATTTATTGTTGTAGAGTGTGATGATAGTCGTCTTTAATTCATGGGAACTGGTGTGAAGTGGTTTGCGCCCTTTATTGCCGTGATGATCTCTTTCTAGTTGTTTTATAGAAGTTATATCATACAATATATTTACTAAATGGGACATAGTCACAAATGGTATATAAGGACATTATCACATTTGGTCCATAAACTGTAACAAAAAATAACTAAAAAAGATTGACAAACATATGTGGTTTTGTTACAATTAACAGGAAATCGATTGCCGGAGATGAAAAATGGAAAAAAGAATAACGATTTATGATATAGCAAAGGAATTAGATTTATCGCCTAGTACAGTATCTAGAGTTTTAGGAAACTCAAATAGAAGAGTAAATCCTAAAATTAAAAAAAGAGTTGAAGAAGCTGCAGTTCGAATGAACTATCATCCAAATTCTATTGCAAGAAACCTGAAGAAAAGCACGAATAATACAATAGGTGTTATATTACCATCAATTGATAATCCTTTCTATCCATCTATTGTTAGAGGGATGGAAGACGAAGCTATTAAACATAATTATTCAATCAATGTGTGTAGTTGTGATAGAGAAGATGGTAGAACTGATAAATATCTAGAACGACTTATTGGAGATCGAGTTAGTGGTATAGTCACAATATTTATGGATAATACTCTAAATAGCCTGGAAAATTTCATTAAAAGAGGCGGTAATGTAGTTTCGATTGGAACAAAAAGTCAGTTCATAGAAGATGTTCCAACAATGCTTTTTGATAAAGAACATGAAGCTTATATCGTAACGAAACATCTCTTAGAGTTAGGACATAGAAATATTGCACTTTTTATTTCTAAGATAAACAATAAGATACGTGAAGAGAAGCTGCAAGGATACAGGAGAGCGTTAAGAGAGTATAAGCTTGGTTTGAAGCATGAATTTATATTCATTGACGAAGAAACGAGTGAGATAAGTTCTAAAGATTCTATACCGGATTGCAATTCAGGAATCTCGTGTGCTAAAGAAATGTTTTTGAGTAGTAAAGGTATTACAGGCATTGTTTGTATGAATGATTTAGTTGCGTTAGGTGCGATATCTGTAATTAGAGAAAAGGGTTATTTAATACCTGCGGATTACTCGGTCATTGGCTTTGATGATACTTTTTTTTCGGATTTGATTGAACCACAGATTACTACATTGAAAGTGAATAAGTATGAAGTGGGAAAACAAGCAATCAAGTATCTATTACAAGTTATTGAGGGAAAGGAATTTGAATATAAGATAGATTGTTCGCGAGATGTGAATTTAGTTATAAGAAATAGCACAGCAGAGTTGTGTGAATAAAGTGAATTAGTTGCTACACTAATGTGTAGCATTAATTTCAACATCTGGGATATCGATTGCCGATATTTGGTTTAATAATAAAAAAGGATGCTACACCAAGGTGTGGCTTACATTATCCCTGAAGGGATATCGATTGCCGAAATTATTTCATAAGTAATTATGAATTAATCATAATAAAAAAAAGGAGAAAAAAATGAAAAAATTAATGTTAATGGTAGTAGCAATGATTTTAGTGGTAGCGGGGTGTTCTAACTCTGGGGAAACAAAGGGGGCTGCTTCCGGAGGAAAAGAGGTCGAGATAATTTCTTTTAAATTGGCTGATAATCAACCTCTATCAAGTCCTTTAGCACAGTCTGGCGAAAAATTCGCAGAATTGGTTGAAGAGAAGACCGACGGAGTTGTACAAATTGAAGTTTATCCTAATGCACAACTTGGAGAAGAAGCGGAGACTACTGAGCAGATAAAGGCAGGAGCACTGGACTTTGCACGCATCAATGTGGTTCAATTATCACAATATGTAGATGGATATGAAGCGCTAACACTTCCTTATATGTATGACAACGACGATCATCGATGGGCAGTGGTTGACGGTAGTGTTGGTCAAGCTCTAAACGAAAAAATCCAGGAAGAAACTGGTATGTATGTACTGAATTATCTTTCATCCGGTTGGAGATCTTTCTATACATTGGAAAAAGCTGAGTCACTTAGTGATCTTGAAGGAATGAAAATTAGAGTTATGGATTCAGCAGCTAACATCAACATGATCAAAGCTTTGAATGCGACACCAACTCCAATGCCATACGCTGACGTATTTACTGCTTTGCAGACAGGTGTAATTGATGGTGCTGAAAATGATTTTGTTAGTTATACAACTTCAGGACATTTTGAAGTGGCTAAATATTATATGGAAGATAGACATACAGCTGGATTCGGAAATTTAATCATGAGCAATAAAGCAAAAGAAAAACTAACGGACGAACAATTTGCAATAATTCAAGAATGTGCTATTGAGGCAGCAAAATGGCAAAGAGAAGCTATGCTTGAAGCTCAAAAGGCAGAAAAGCAAGTTGCTATAGATGCTGGATGTACATTCACGGAAGTCGATATTAAGGAATTCCAAGACGCTGTTCAACCAATGTATGCTGATTATGACTATCTGGAAACAATTATCTCAGATATTAAGAATTTCGATTATTAATTTTATAAAGAGTCAGATCTCAAAAATTTTTAGAGCCTTGGGATAGATAACCCTTGGCTCTTTTATTGAAAGAAGGGATAACATGCAACAGATTGAAAGTATCATATTAAAGATTATAGACCTATTTAGAAATATATGTTCTGGACTACTGGTATTAACACTGTGTATAACAGGGTTACATGTGTTTTTTAGATATGTTCTTAATAACCCATTGATTTGGTCAGAAGAGGCGTCCTTGTTACTCTTGATATGGTTTGGTTTTTTTTCCATATCAAATGAATTGTTTTTAGAAGATCATATCGCTATTGTTATGTTTTATGAAAAACTTCCTAAGAAAGCTCAACAACTTTTAGATATTATCAGACATCTTATATTGGGAGTTTTTTGTATAATTATGACCTATTACCTGGTTGTTATTACGAACTCTATTGCCGGAAATACATTACCGGTAAGCGGTTTGCCAAAAATACTAATGTATATACCGGTAATTATTGCATCTATACTCATGTCCTTATATAGCATCATATTGCTTATAAGAACCGGTCTTGAAATAAAAGAAACTAGGAGGAAAACAAATGAGCGCTGAAGTTGTTGGCTTGATTATACTTTTTGCGACGTTGGCAATACTTATGTTGATAAGGATACCAATTGCCTTCTCATTAGGCATTGCCAGCTTGATGACAGCATTATTTTTAGATATTAATTTATTTTTACTATTTCAAAAGATGGTAATATCACTTTACAATTTCGGATTCTTAGCGGTACCTTTCTTTATACTGGCAGCATCTATCATGACGGAAGGTGGTATCAGTGACAAGCTTATGAAGTTTGCAGATGTACTTATTGGACGTATCAGAGGTGGTACTGCAATGGCAAATATTGTTGTAAGTATGTTTTTTGGCGGTATCAGTGGTTCCTCTGTTGCTGATGTATCATCAATTGGTGCTTTGCTGATTCCTGCGATGGAAAAAGAAGGTTATGACAAGGATTATAGTGTTGCAGTAACTGTAACTTCTTCTGTCCAAGGAATTATCATTCCACCGAGTCAAAATATGATTTATTATGCCATTGCAGCAGGTGGTCTCTCCATAAGTAAACTTTTTATTGCAGGATATATTCCTGGATTACTTTTAGGTCTTGCTTTAATGACGGTAGCTTATGCAGTAGCTAAAAAGAGAAACTATCCTATTGGGAAAAAATATTCTTTTAAAGAAGGTCTAAAAATTTCATTTGATTCCTTACTAGGACTGACAACTATATTCATTATTATCGGAGGTATCGTAGGTGGGATATTCACACCAACAGAATCAGCTGGTATTGCGGCCATTTATGGTCTGATTATTACGTCTTTTGTATATAAGACGATGACAATTAAACGGTTTAAAAAAGTTCTTAAAGGATCATTGAATTCCCTTGCAACAATTATGGCAGTTATTTCTATGTCATCTATGTTTGGATATATTCTAGCCTATTTAAAAGTACCAACAATGATTTCAGAGTTTATGTTGTCTCTTACAGATAATCCAATACTAATCATGTTGATGATTAATATTGTACTTTTAGTAGCAGGTATGTTTATGGATATGGCTGTATTGATCTTTATGTTGACACCGATATTTTTACCGGTTGCCACAACCATTGGATATGATCCCATTCATTTTGGGATCATTATGATCTTGAATCTTGGTATTGGCTTATGTACACCACCAGTAGGTAATTCTTTATTTGTGGGTTGCGCAATCGCAAAACTGCCTATAGAAAAATCATTTAAAGCATTTATGCCGTTTTATTCAGCAATCGCGCTGTTATTGATTCTACTGATTATATTCCCACAGATTTCACTTTGGTTACCATCAGTTATTGGATAAAAGGAAAGGAAAGTGTGATATTGGTTTTGATGGATATCATACAAGAGATAAATGTTAGCTAAAATATTTGATAAACCGATAAAAGTGTCCTGTGAGAGAGCCTGGAGAACTTATGTAGGTGGCAGTAAAATCGGTGAACTAATGGAAGAAACTAATCAATCGGATACAAATTTTCCGGAACTATGGATTCTATCAACAGTGAGAGCTAGTAATAGCGACAGGAAAGATATTGTTGAAGGGCTTGGAAAAATAAATATTGCTGGGTATGAAGCGCTAACCTTAGCTGAATTGATTATGAAACATCCTATCGAAATGCTGGGTAAGAATCATGCTTTGGCAACGGAGAATAAAATGGGTGTTCTTACAAAAATAATCGATTCCAAGGAACGTCTAACGATACAAACCCATCCCACTAAGGAAAATGCCAGACGCTTTTTTGATTCGGATTACGGAAAGACTGAAGCATGGCACATCCTTGGCACAAGGGATGAAAATGCTTGTATTTACCTTGGATTTAAAGAAGAGATCAAATTTGAAGATTTCAAGGAATCTTTCTATAGCCAGAATCTAGATGATATGCTAAATATGTTGCATAAAATAGAGGTTAAGGAGGGTGAAACTTATTTGATTCCCGGAGGGTTTCCCCATGCCATAGGTGAGAGTTGTATGCTTATTGAAATCCAGGAACCAACAGATTATACCTTGCGAGTAGAGAAAACCACGCCATTTGGATTGACAATCAATGATCTTGATTGTCATCAAGGCATTGGAGTCGATAATATGTTCGAATGCTTTGATCAGCAGGGTTATAAATTGGAAGAAATTATTGATAAGTGTCAGTTGAGTCGCCCTAAACTTCAAGTGGGGAGTAATTTCATTGAAGAGCTAGTAACTTATAAGGATACAAACTGTTTCTCATTGGAGAAGATTTTAATTAAAGAAAAAATGGATTTTGTCTCAGAAGATGTTTTTTATGGGTTATTTATTTATGAGGGGAAAGGTGATCTAATCGTGGATAAGTCAAATGAGAAATCAACAAGACAATTTCGTCAGGGCGATGCATTTTTCATAACGCCTAGTTGTCATGAGTTTCAACTGAAGGCTGATTTAGATAAGCCAATAGTGGTATTTAAATTGAAAGGGCAAGAGATATCATGAGTCAAAAGTTGAACATGTCAAGAATTAAACTTAAGGGGATAAATAATTCTTTAATAAAGAAAATGAACAACATACGTGGTGTAAATATTAAATGTGTCCACCTGAATAATGGAGAGCTAATTGATATTCATGTTAAAAGTGGTCTTGTAATATTATTTGTTTCAATGGGAAGTGGAAGAATCATAGATTCTTCTAATACAAGATATGATAAAAAACTTGGTTCGAATTCCTTCTTTATTCTTAAAGCTTGCGATACATTTCAGCTTGAAGCAAAAACACACGGAACTGTAATTGTCGAATTTCATTTAAGCGACTATAATGTTCAGGAATATGAAAGTAATCTACCTATGATAATTGAAGAAAAAGACAAAGTGCTTGTCGTTGATTCAAATAAGACACCAATAACTACTTCAACCATGTGGCTTCAAAAAAATATATTACCTGGTATAATTATCGGGGGTGTTAGTAGTAGAGGTGAGAATAAAGTACCCTTTCATAAGCATCCTAAAATAGAACAGGTTTTTATTTCTCTTTCCAATAATCAGGCAAAGTTAGTCATAGATGGATTACATGTTGATTTCCATGAAAATGAAGTGATTCATATTCCTTTAGGATCAGAACATGGTGTAGTATCTTCAAACCAGGGTATGATCAACTATATTTGGCTTGATTTTATTGAGATTAATTAATGGAAATATATGTAGGGACTCTATCAAAATAAAGTTTAAAACTGTCCTAAAAAAAAATGATTAGCACCGTAAGGTGCTGGTCATTTTTTTATAAGGCTTTACCCTCAGACTTGTAACCTACTATTAGACAATATCCTTTCCTTTTGGGTCATAATCATTTGCGTCTACATAAGACTTTATCATATACGATTCAGAATACGGTTGGATAAATAAATTGAGTGTTGACATATATAAAAGGAAAGAGTAAAATATAGAAAACGATTACTATATAGATGGAAGAGGTTATTATGGCAACAATAAAAGATGTAGCTAGAGAGGCGAATGTTTCTGTCGCTACGGTCTCGAGAGTACTGAATAATAATTATCCTGTACATAAAGATACAAGGGATACGGTTATGAAAGCAGTAGAAAAACTTCATTATCAACGCAATGCTGTAGCAAGAGGCCTTAAGAAAAAAGAAACTTTTCTGATTGGGCTTGTAGCTCCGGATATTTCTAACCCTTACTATATGGAAATTGCTCGGGGAATTGAAAGTATTGTAAGCCAAGAGGGGTATAGCTTGATTTTTTGTAGTACGGATGAAGAACAGGAGAAAGAAGAGCAGATGCTAACTATGTTACATGGAAGGCAAGTCGATGCTGTCATTCTAGCATCGAGATCAGTAAATGGTGAAGTTATTAATTATTTTATAAAAGATGGCATGACGATTGTTCTTATCGATACTAAGATAAGTGGTGTTGTGACAGATTCAGTTTATGAAAATGATTATGATGCTGTTGTAGAAGCTATTGAATATGCCATTGATATGGGGCATAGTAAGATTGGAATTATTAATGGTAACATGTCTGTAAGTACTGGAAAATCAAGATTTAAAGCATATCAAGATATTTTGGCAAAATATGATATTCCTGTTAGAGACGATTATATGGTTGAAGGTAAATTTAGTCGTCATGTAGCCTATAGAAATGCTAAGACTATGCTAGAAATAATGAAAGATGATTTGCCGACACTTATTTTTTCGGCGAATAACTATATGACAGAAGGTCTTATAATAGCTATGAAAGAGATTGGTTTAACTATTGGACAAGATATTTCTATTATTTCTTTTGGTGATGTCTCTGTGCCGGGCTTATTAGATGTTAAATTGACCATTTTAGAACAAAATTCTTCGCAGATTGGTCGCAATGCAGGTAAATTACTCCTCGAACGATTAAACAATACAGTGCCAAGCAATAGCTTTCGTGAAGTTGAATTACAATTGAACTTTAAGCAGAGAGATTCTGTAAAAAAAATATGAATCCTTTGTTTAAATAAATAGTAAACGATTACTATCAAATTATGTTGATGAACCTACTTAAGGTAGGGCAAGGAGGAAAAAATGAGTTTTAGATTACAAGGATCATTACCAAAGGTAGGCATTCGTCCTACGATTGATGGACGTCGCCGTGGAGTGCGGGAGTCGCTTGAAGACCAAACAATGAACATGGCAAAAAATGCGGCACAATTCATTGAAGAAAATCTACGACATGCCAGTGGTGAGCCGGTAGAATGTGTCATTGCAGATACAACCATTGGTGGAGTGGCTGAAGCTGCAGCCTGTGAAGAAAAGTTCCAACGCCAAGGTGTAGGCCTATCACTAACAGTAACACCGTGTTGGTGCTATGGGACAGAAACCATTGACATGAATGTAATGCGCCCAAAGGCAATATGGGGATTTAATGGAACCGAACGTCCGGGAGCAGTATACCTAGCAGCGGCAGCAGCAGGTCATGATCAGTTAGGACTCCCAGTATTTACCATCTATGGACAGAATGTCCAAGATAATGATGATACAACAATACCCAAAGATGTTCAAGAAAAAATACTGCTCTTTGTAAAATCGGCGATAGCTGTATCCACGATGAAAGATAAAGCCTATTTATCTGTTGGGACGGTATCTATGGGAATTGCAGGATCCGTTGTTGATGCCAACTTCTTTAATGATTATCTAGGTATGCGAAATGAATATGTGGATATGTGTGAAATATCACGACGTATTAAAGAAAATATATATGATGAAGAAGAATACCAAAAAGCCTTATCATGGGTCAAAGAAAATTGTAAAGAAGGTCCGGACTTTAATAAAAAGCCTTGGGACCGTGAAGACTTAGATGCATATTGGGAATATGTGGTCAAGATGACCCTTATATTTAGAGATTTAATGGTGGGTAATCCAAGACTCAAAGAACTTGGATTTGCGGAAGAAGCAGCTGGTCATCATGCCATAGCAGCTGGATTCCAAGGTCAACGCCAATGGACAGATTATTTGCCCAATGGTGATTTCTTAGAAACTATGCTAAATTCATCGTTTGATTGGAACGGCATACGAGAAGCCTTCATTGTAGCGACAGAAAATGATAGTTTAAATGGTGTACCTATGATGTTTGGGCATTTACTTACAGGCACTGCTCAAATATTTTCTGATGTTAGAACCTATTGGAGTTCGGATGCAGTTAAACGCGTCACCGGCCATAATCTTGAAGGCAAAGCAGCGAGTGGGATAATTCATCTGATTAACAGTGGATCAACAGCATTAGATGGAACAGGACAACAAAGTGATTCCGAAGGAAATCCAATGATAAAACCCTATTGGGATATTAAGGAAGAGGAAGTCAAGCGTTGTCTGGATGAAACTCGTTTCTGCCCTGCCAATAGTGAATATTTCCGAGGTGGTGGATTTTCATCTCAGTTTACAACACGAAAAGATATGCCGATTACAATGTCACGTATAAATATAATTAAAGGACTTGGACCGGTATTACAGATTGCAGAAGGTTATACAATTGAGCTTCCGGATGATGTTCATGAAGTCCTTAATCAACGAACAGACCCGGCATGGCCAACAACATGGTTTGCGCCAAATTTAACAGGTGAAGGGGCATTTAAAGACGTTTATTCAGTGATGAACACATGGGGAGCCAATCACGGAGCTATTAGTTATGGTCATATTGGAGATCAATTAATCACTTTAGCATCTATGTTAAGAATACCCGTGAGTATGCATAATGTCGATTCACAGCGAATATTCAGACCAAAGGCATGGAGTGGATTTGGAACAACAGATTTAGAAGGCGCAGATTTCAGAGCGTGTCAATCTTATGGAGCACTATACAAAAAATAAGCGAAGGAGGTTCATTAATGCAGGTTTTAGCCTTTGATTTAGGTGCAAGTAACGGACGCGCCATTGTAGGAGAATATAATCGCGGACAGATTATTCTTCATGAAGTACATCGTTTTGAAAACAATCCGGTAAAAATGAATAACTACCTTTATTGGGACTTTCCTCGATTACTCTTTGAATTAAAAACAGCACTGATTAAAGCGGAAAATCAAGGATATAAAATTCAAAGTGTTGGTATTGATTCATGGGGGGTAGATTATGGTGTGCTCGATGACCAAGGTGAATTAATGGCCAATCCTATTCATTACCGTGATGAACGATGCAGTCAAGGTATGAAAGCCTTGTTAGAAAGATATGATGAAAAAACCTTAAAGGAAAAAACGGGTATGGATCTTGTTTCCTATAATACCATTAACCAGTTTATGGTTGATCGTTATATTCGTTGGGATCAAGCTGCCGCGATATTAAATACACCGGATTTATTCAATTATTTTTTGACAGGAAAAAAACTTTCCGAATACAGTATGGCGACAACAACCCAACTTGTAGACTATGAAGCCATGGATTGGAATCAAAGTTTAATCCAAGAACTTGACTTTAATTCATCCTTATTTATGCCAATGACACCTTCAGGAACGAATCTGGGACCTGTTAAAAAAGAGATTGTCAAAGAATTGGGCATCCAAACCTTTGATGTTATTTCTGTCACCAGCCACGATACAGCATTAGCTCTTCAAGGACTTCCGATGGAAGAGGATTATCTGTTTATTGCAACAGGGACATGGATTATAGTTGGTGCCAAACAAGAAAAAATGACCATGAATGAAAAAGTGATGGAATATGGACTGACTAATGAAGGTGGCAGATATCCATCCGTAAACTTATTGAAAAATCATGTAGGACTATGGATTTTACAAGAGTCTAAACGCTACTGGGAAAATAATGGTCTAAACATTGGTTTCGGTGAAATGGTTGATGTTGCCCGGGAAGCATCAATCAATAGTATAATTAATATTTATGATCCTCGATTTTTTGAACCGGGTCATATGCCCACCAAAATCCAAGAGTACTGTAAAGAAACAAGGCAGCAAGTACCAAATACGGTTGGTGAAATCGTACGCGTTATTGAAGAAAGCCTGGCCAAGCAGATTGCAAAGACCTTATCAGAACTTGAAGAAGCCGTTAACAAACATTATAAGCATGTATGCATTTTTGGAGGCGGTGTTCAAGATCAGTTGCTATGTCAGTTGATTGAAAAATATAGTAAGAAAAAGTTGGTTTTTGGGTCCAAAGAAGCAACAGCCCTTGGAAATATTACAGAGCAATTTATTGCATTAGGTACAATTAAAGAAGAAGAACGTATAAAAGTATTAGAAGCAACAATGTAAGTGAAAGTCTTAGTAAATAAAAACAATGATCTTTGTTTGAATTTTACTAAGGCTTTTTCAGACTAAAGATGACAATGGGTAATGACATATTAAATATATAAGGAGTTTTATTCCCATTTTATAGTTAATAATATTTATGAAATCCTTGTTATATGAACATAATTCATATAAAATGAATAGGATAAAGTATACGGAAATGGAGAATAATATGTTGAAAATAAATAAAATAAGTATCAAGCAGTCTTTAAGAGGAAGAATTACAATTTATTTTACGTTTGTTGCTTTAATTCCTATTTTGAGTCTTACGTTTCTCTATATCAATCAATACAAGGAAAATGCTGAAAACAATTTGATTAATGATGCACAAAACAACTTGTTTTATATGATGTCAAATGTTAATAATACTATAAAAAGTGCGAATCAGATGGCTGACTGGTACTATACTCAATCGCAACTAGATAAAATTCTTACGTATGAATACACATCCGAAGGAATGAAAAATTATGAAATTATACAATTTATTAAAGCAGCTCAGACAAATATTAACACAAATCAATTAATAAACGCTGTTTCGAAGATATTAGTTAGCGGTTTAAATGGCGTAGAATTTCAAATTGGAGATGGTTTGTCTACAATTGACCCTCTCCAACTACAAGATGAAGACTGGTATGAACAGTTTAAAGTACGTATACCGACATATATAATTCAAAGTCCGGAAGCATTCGGGACTGAACGCCTTGTTATACCTTTGACAAAAGAAATCAGGCATTCAGTAACTGGTGCAAAGATTGGGTGGTGTGTTATCTTTTATAATGCGGATTATCTGTCACGTGTTTTCGAAAATTATACATTAGATACAAAGGATGAACTATTTTTGGTCAATGAATATAATCAAATTGTAGCACATATTGATAAAAAATATATAGGTGAAGATATAAGTAATGACGATATTGTCATGAGAGTAAAAAAACAGAACAATGAAACGGGATGGTTTAAAGTAGAGGAGCATCTTATTGTAAACTATCATTTTTCAGCAAATAATGGAATGACAATGATACAAAAGACAGATATTTCTGATTTGTTAAAGGAACAAGAAAAATATTTCAACACAGTTCTTGTCATTTTTATTGGAGTATTATTTATCATATTTATTATGAACATGAATATTTCAAAACGTTTGACAAAACCAATTAGTATAATTAATGATCGCCTAAATAAAATAGCAACAGGAGATTTTTCCTTTGACCATTCAATTGAAACAATGGATGAAGTGGGTACTATTGGTAAAGGGATTAATAAAATGAGCGCGGACATCCAAAGTATGATAAAACAATTAATTGAAGATGAACAGTATGAGAAGCAATTAGAATTTCAGATGCTCCAAAACCAAATTAATCCTCATTTTTTATACAATACGCTAAATTCAATAAAATGGATTGCAACGATTCAAGAATCAGATGCCATCGTAGAAATGACATCTGCACTTGCAAGACTTTTGCAAAATATTAGTCGGTCACCAAATGAAATTATCCCTATATATGATGAATTATTGCTTTTAGATGATTATATTTACATTCAAAAAATAAGATATAATGATACAGTGGAAGTAAGCTATAGTATTGCAGATCCCCAAATTACTGAATATGGAATCCCCAAATTCACATTACAACCTCTAGTAGAAAATGCGATTTTTCATGGAATAGCTGCAAAAAAAGGAATCGGTAAAGTATGTGTTCAGGTTCGCGAAGAAAACACGCATATTTTAATTAGAATTGTAGATAATGGGGTGGGTATTGATGAAGATAAACTCAAAAATTTAAAAAGATTTAATTCGGTTGGTTTACGTAATGTAAATGAGAGATTAAAGTTATTGTATGGTGATAATTACGGACTAACAATTAAAAGTAAAGTGGGATTTTACACAGTAGCAAATATTTGCATTCCAAAAGAAAAGGTTGTGTTTTATGATTAGAATACTTATAGTCGATGATGAGGCATTAGTAAGAATAGGGCTACAGTCTATGATTAATTGGGAAAGCTTAGGTATGGAAATTATAGGGCAGGCAACAAATGGAGAAGAAGCGCTACATATAATTGAAGAAAAAAAACCAGAATTAATCATAACAGATATAAAAATGCCGGTTTTAGATGGGATCAGTATGTTAAAACAACTTGACAAAAATTATATGGGTATCTGCATCGTGCTAAGTGGGCATGATGAGTTTGAGTTAGTAAGAGAGGCGCTAAAACTTCAAATTGTGCATGATTATATTTTGAAAATCAATTTAAATACAACAGCTTTAAAAAAAATATTGGAAGAATGTCGAAATAAAATTCAACAAATATCAATACTGGAGAAAAAAACAAGTGTGCACAATAATTTTATTCATAAACGATGGTTTAATGAATGGAAAGAACATCAATTTTCAACAGTTCCTAACGTATATAAAGAAGAAAAAAAAGAACTTTCCACCCTTCATTATATAATAATCAAAACAGAATTATCGAAAGGACTAAACAAAGAAAGTCATAAAATACGATATATGTTAAATGGAATAGAAGAATTATATTCTAAATTCAAATATCACTGTATAGCACTAAAATCAAATGTTATTGTTCAATGGGTGGCAGATGTGAATGACGATAGCTTTAAAAATATTCATGAATGTATAAAAAGAGAAAAATCAATGATAAACCAATATTTCAATTTAGATGCGATTATGGGCTACAGTTCAATATATCAAGGAAAAGAAAAAATATTGCCAGCATATTTTGAAGCTAAAAAAGTTATTGATTATAAATTCGTTCATTCGGATGAACTGTCCAGTAATTATAAGCGATTGGAAGAGAAAATAAAAAATACCAGCCATGTGGAGATACGAGATCTTCAATCAAAACTTGCTTATGGAATATTGAATCGCAACGAAGAAGCGTTTAAATTAGTAATTAAAGACCTCTTGTATCGCATAGAAACTTCAAACTCAAAAGAAAATATTTATGAAATATGTATGAAATTCGTTTATATGTTGTCTATGCTTGCTATCGTTGAAATTGATGAATTGCTATATAAAGATTTAGGCGATAATTATACATTATATACTACAGTGATAAAGTTTAAAACAATCGATGAGGTTAAAGAATGGATTGAAGCGATAGAAGAAGGTATTTTGATATGGATGAAAAAACCAATCAAAAACTTATCACATGCCACAGTGATAAAAGCTGAAAACTATATAAAAAATAATTTGAGCAAAAAAGTATCCTTATCTCAAGTTGCTAGAGAACTGGAAATAAGTGAAGGTTATTTAAGTACCGTATTTAAAAAAATAACGGGAAAAAGTTTCACAGATTATGTTCTAGATATGAAAGTGAACTTGGCGCAGGAATTGTTGAAAACCGGAGAATGGAAAGTATATGAAGTAAGTCATCATATAGGAATGGATGATCCGTACTATTTTAGCAAAGTATTTAAGAAAATAACCCAGATGACTCCATCGGAATATATTTTGAGATCTATGAATCAAGAAGAATCATAAAAACACAGGAAAGATAATGAAATTACATGGAGAAAAGAAATAATCCAATGATTTTACATCTTTCCTTTTGTGTATACATTTATTAATTAACTATCTGGACATAAAATAGAATAGTAGCTACAAACAATAATATAGCAGGAGGGAATTACAAATGAAAAAAATAAGTATATGTTTAATGTTGATTATATCTTTGATACTATCAGCATGTGGAACGACTAATGAAGAGATGGAGACTGAAACGGAAAAAGGCTCTGCCACGGAAACATCTGGGACAGATTCAACTGAGGTGACAACTGTTAAATTTGCGACATGGGATTATTCCAGTTACGGTTATTTACAAAATGCAATCAACGAATTTGAAGAAACACATCCAAAAATTAAAGTTGAAGTTATTGATATCCCATCTACAGACTATGAAACTAAGCTTCCAATTATGCTTGCATCAGGAGATGATGTTGATGTAATGAGTATAAAAACTATGGCAAGCTATTCAAGTATAGTAGGAAAAGAACAGGCTTTAGAGTTGAGTTCCTTGGTGGAAGAAGATAATCTTAACATGGAACCATATCTTGGAGCGGATAAACTATTAGAACTTAATGGTGGTTTGTTTTCACTTCCGTTTAGGAATGACTCATGGTTACTTTATTACAATAAAACAATGTTTGATAATGCGGGCATAGATTATCCAACGAAAGAGTTGACATGGAGTGAATATAGAGAAATTGCAAAAAAATTAACAACAGGCGAAGGAAATGAAAAAATATATGGAACCCATACTCATACATGGTTATCACCTGTTGCCAATTGGGCGTTGGTAAATAGCGGTCATACATTAGTTGATGGTAATTATGATTTTATGAAAAAATCATATGAACTTGCATTAGGAATTCAAAATGAAGATGAAAGCACAATGGATTATGGAAGCTTAAAAACAAGCAATACTCATTACAGTGGTTTGTTTTATAATGAACGAATTGCAATGCTTCCAATGGGCTCATGGTTTATTAATATGATTATTGAAACAAAAAATGCAGGTGATACAAATGTTGAGTGGGGAGTTGCTCCTGTTCCTCATTATGAAGATGAACCGGCAGGTAACACTGTTGGAATAATTAGTCCAATTGCCATTAACAAATATTCCGAAAAACAAGAAGCTGCATGGGAGTTGACAAAGTTCTTGTGTTATGAAGAAGGTGCAACAATCTTGGCTGAATCAGGTACAATGCCTGCTTATAAAACGGATGAAATTATCAATATTGTTAAATCCGTCGAAGGATTTCCGGCAGAAGGTGGAGAAGCGTTAAGTACCAAAGTTACTGCACTTGAAATTCCGCCAAATGAAAATGCGGGTGCTATTGATAAAATTATCCAAGAAGAACATGAACTTATTATGCTAGGCGTTAATTCTATAGATGTAGGAATTAATACAATGAATGAACGAGTTCAAGAATTGTTGAATCAATAATTTTATTGTGAGGCATTGTTAAATCAATGCCTCGCAATAATAGAATTAAAAGGTTAAATGTCGAAAGAAATGAGGAATAAAATGCGTGAAAGAAAAAATACGCTTATAGCTTACAGTTTTATTTTACCCAATTTTTTAGGGTTTTTTATTTTTACTTTTTTACCAGTGCTTGCATCATTGGTCTTAAGCTTTATGGAGTGGGACACTGCACATCCTGCAATATTTGTTGGATTGGATAATTTTAAAAAAATGTTCACAGACAGTACATTTAAAATTTCCTTGTTTAATACAGCTTACTATGCAGTTGGGACAGTTCCTTTAACTATGGTTGCTTCATTGAGTTTAGCATTGATTTTAAACCGAAAAATGAAAGGGACTAATTTTTTTAGGTCATTATTTTTCTTTCCACACATTGCATCGTTAGTTGCGATTGCTGTCATTTGGAATTTATTGTTTAATCCAACGATGGGTCCAGTCAATGAAATATTAAGGTTTATTGGCATTGAAAATCCGCCGGGATGGACGTCCTCTGTAGATTGGGCAATGCCTGCAATAATTATTGTAAGTGTATGGAAGAGTATGGGATATTATATGATTTTGTATTTGGCTGCACTTCAAGGCATTCCGGGATCTCTTTATGAAGCGGCAAGAGTTGATGGTGCAACTGGATGGCAGAGATTAAGGTATATTACAATTCCAATGTTAACGCCTACTACTTTTTTTGTTAGTATAATGCTTACCATTTCATGTTTTAAAGTTTTTGATTTGATAGCAGTAATGACAGATGGTGGACCAGGACGAGCAACGAATGTTCTTGTTTATCATATTTATAATAAAGCATTTATTGATTATCAATTTGGATATTCAAGTGCGATTGCAATGGTTCTTTTTGTTATCGTATTGACGATAACAGTTCTACAATTTAGAGCAGAGAAGAAATGGGTCAACTATATGTAAGGAGGAAAATATGTCTAACAAAAAAAATGTACAATCAGTAATAACATATATCTTGTTGATGATAGGCAGTGTAATCGTTCTTTTTCCATTTGTTTGGATGTTGTCATCATCATTAAAATTAAGTCATGATGTTTTTGTTTTTCCGATGAAATGGATTCCTAATCCATTGAATCCAGCCAACTATAGGGAAATATGGGAACGGATACCCTTGTTGATTTTTTTCAAAAACACAGCAAAACTAACCCTAATAATTACTTCTTTACAGGTTCTTACAAGTAGTTTTGCTGCATATGCTTTTGCAAAGATGAAATTTAAAGGTCGTGATACAATATTTCTAGCATATGTTGCAACGATAGCAGTGCCATGGCAAGTTTACATGATACCCCAATTTATACTTATGCGAAAATTGGGGCTGGCTAATACACACATGGCTTTAATACTCATGCAAACGTTTACTGCTTTTGGCGTTTTCTTAATCCGTCAATTTTATATTAGCGTTCCGGGCGAATTGTCTGAAGCAGCAAAAATTGATGGCTTAAATCATTATGGCATTTGGTATAGAATTATGCTTCCTTTGTCAAAACCTGCTTTAGCAACATTAACAATATTTAGTTTTGTTGGAGTATGGAATGATTATATGGGACCTATGATTTATCTTAATTCAACAGAACTTAAAACAATACAATTAGGACTTAGAATGTTTATTACACAATACGCAGCAGATTATAACCTTATTATGGCGGCTGCAGTTGTTTCTTTACTTCCGGTTGTTGCATTGTTTTTAATGTTACAACGCTTTTTTGTGGAAGGGGTAGCATCAAGTGGATTAAAAGGATGATAAATGATATTAATATAATTTTAGGAGGAAAACAATGAAAGAGAAAGTGCAAAACTTTGTTCAAGACCTACATAATAGTCAATATGATACTGAGTTTTATAAAACATTAATTGAAAGTGATCGTATGATTATAGATCATAAACGTGAGATATATTCTTTGAATGGGCAATGGAACTTTTCAATCGACCAGTATGATACTTGTTTGCGTGCGAAATGGTATCTTGAAGAGACAGAAATGGATGGATTTAGAAAACCTGTTGATTTTGATTATGATCATTGGGAATTAATGAATGTCCCTTCATGTTGGAACACTGAAAATGAACGTTATATGTATTATGAAGGTCCTGCAATTTACACCCGTAAATTTAATTTTACTAAAAAAGAAGAAAAAAGAACTTTTTTAAAATTTGGTGCAATTGCTCAAGAAGGAAAAATCTTTTTGAATAAGACGTTTCTCGGTACTCATAAGGGCGGTTCGACACCCTTTTATATAGAAGTAACGGATTTTCTGAAAAAAGAGAATCGTCTGCTTGTTGTTGTGGATAATACAAGAAAGCTTTCAAGTGTTCCTTCAGTTAATACGGACTGGTTTAACTATGGTGGCATCTATAGAAGTGTTGAGCTCATTTCTACTCCTTTAACATTTATTAAAGACTATACATGTAGGTTAGATGAAAATAGTACGAAGAGAGTTTGTTTTGATATAATGCTTTCAGATAAAGCTCAAGGTGAAGTATACATAACAATAGATGAATTAAAAATAAAAGAGGCAATAAAAATGATTGATGGAAAAGGAACGGTTACGGTTGAAAATGAAAACATTCTCTTATGGGAGCCCAATAATCCTAAACTATATAGTATAGAGTTGAGATATAAAGACGATATAATTGAAGATAAAGTTGGATTCAGGACGATTGAAACACAAGGTACAGATATTTTCTTAAATGGAGCTCCAATATTATTAAAGGGCATATGTATTCATGAAGAGAGTGTGAAGAATGGAAAAGCAGTTACAGAAGCGGAAGTGCGAGAAAATCTTTCTTTAGCTAAAGAGCTAGGCTGTAATTATGTACGTTTAGCGCATTATCCACATTCAGAGATCGTTGCACGTATTGCAGATGAAGTAGGAATGCTTTTATGGGAAGAAATTCCCGTATATTGGTGGATGGATTTTACAAATCCAATGACTTTTGAAGATGCTAAGAACCAACTGTCCGAACTCATACATCGTGATAAAAATAGAGCTAGTGTAATTATCTGGTCTGTTGGGAATGAAAATGCAGATACAGATGAAAGGTTTTCTTTTATGCGCGGTTTAGTAGAAACAGTAAAAGAATTAGATCCGACCCGATTAGTTTCAGCTGCTTGTTTAATAGACCATGTAGAGAACAAGATTAATGATCGATTACAAGAAGTCCTCGATATTATAGCTGTAAATGAATATTATGGTTGGTATGAACCTGATTTCAATAAATTTATTAAGATATTAGATAATTCGTCTCCAAATAAGCCGGTTATTATAAGTGAATTTGGAGGGGATGGTGCAAGTGGTCAATTCGGAACGCCGGATGATCTGGGAACAGAATCTTGTCAGGATGACATTTATAGAAAACAAATAGAAATGTTCAAAAAAACACCATATATTAAAGGGACGAGTCCTTGGATCCTTTTTGATTTCCGGTGTCCTAGAAGACATGGGAAATACCACAATGGATATAATATAAAAGGACTACTTAATGCAGATAAAACCCACAAGAAAATAGCCTTTTATCGGATGGAAGAGTATTATAATTCTTTTTAAATAGATTTTGGTGAATAAATAATTCGGGATAGTTATGTTAACTTTCTGAAATTTTCCATCTAAAACTTTAAAGCTTCTATCATTATAAAGTGTATATGTTCAAATTTCAACTGTGCTTTGGATTAAAAAAAGCCCTCAAAAAGTTTGTTTTATTGATTATAGGTTTTTACGTCAATTGCTTCATGATTTAAAAATTTTGTGTAAATAAATTTAGACTCATTTTCATTAGTTTCTACAAATACAACTGTATGGTCTTTTGATATAGCTTGTTCAAGTTTATCAATATCAGAAGAGGGGACGCCTCTGTTTTCTAAATGTTTGTTTAAATCGTTTTCATCATCATCAGAAATAGTGTGAAAAAGTGGTCCGGCAATTGTAATTTGGCTAGCATTTGAATATGAGAAAGCTCCTACACCATAAGTCCCTGGAGAGGTATAAGATCCATATCCGGCAACAGCTATTGTCGGGGTTGCGTTTGTATAATCATCGACTTTATCAGGTTCTTCATCTGTGGACTCTACAGTTTGTTTATCAGCATCTACTTTAATCGCGCCCATTACGTCTTTTTTCTTGGTTTTGTTTATGATTGATGTTTCTTTTACATTAACGTTTTCTCTTTGTAATTGTCTAAGTGAGTTTATAGCTTCATCTTCTAATTCAAATGTAGCAATTATCAATTTTTTCATGGTTACAACCTCCTTTAAAGTTTGAGCACGTGTATATTTTTTTGACAATAAAATCTACTTGTGACATCAAGATAACTAATAATTATAAAAATAAATCTAATAATATATTATCATATTACGATATAAAATTCAAACAAACGATTAGTTCTAAGTATCTTATAATTTAGCTGAATTTGGAACTAACAATGAAGATTAAACTGATTTTAAACAATATTAAGTTATACAACTTAAGATAATAGCGATCGCCAATTCTTACCTTGACGGATATTTACATATTGTAGCCAATTGATTAAAGAGACAGTTACAAAACAAAGGTTTAAGTGGTTCTTGCCATATTGAAAAAGCGTATAATGAGATTTTAACAACTCAAAACTGTCCATCACCACGGACAGTTCTCTTTTACCACTTGACCGAACATGTGTTCTATATTATAATATGAATAAGCTTTTTCCCAAGGCATCTAAAGCATATAAATCCAGCAAAGACTGAGCAGAGGCTCTTAGAATTGAGGAACTTATG